>CAXXEO010000010.1:0-46398 GCA_963664585.2 Oscillospiraceae bacterium
TCGATAATTCTCTGCTTTCTTGAACAGTACTCATCCAATGAGTCTATCCCATTTTCATAGGCTTCTTTAATCCTTTGAAGTTTTTGTCGCTCACGCTGAAGCTGAAGCTTGGCGGTATCCAATAAGAAATCAGCATGCTTGCTTGTCTGGGTCAACTGAAATTGACCACCCTGCAATGTTGACTCGATAGCGGTTATGACTTGTTCGTCCGCTTGGCCAACGGTAATGGAATGAGATACATGGCAGCAACCTCTGGCGTAACGATAGCATTGATAGGATTTGGAGGCTGATTTTGTCAATGTGCTGCTGCAGCTGCTGCACCTAAGCAGCCCTCGCAGCATAAGATCATCCTCATTTGCTATCCTACTGTTTTTAGGGTACATCCTTTGCAAGGCCGCCATTCTTTGTTGCGCACTTTCCCAAATATCCGCATCGATGATCGCCTGATGAGAGCCATCGACAATCATTATATGGGAACTCTGATAATTGCGGCGGGTCTTTTCCTCAGGATTCCAACGTATTTTACCTATATAGACCGGATTTTGCAGGATATATTCAACAGTACGATTCTCAAAAGGATTCCCTCGCGTAGTACGAATTCCTATTGCGTTAAGTTTGGCAGCAATCTCCCGGTATCCTGCACCGTCAGCAAAATCCAAAAAAATCATTTGTACAATGGGTGCCGTCTCCTCGTTTATAATATATTGTTTATCCTTGATTGCATATCCAAAAGCAGGAATACTGACCGGCTCGCCGCGGCTCACACGCTCTGTCATGCCACGCTTTACATTTTCAGCAAGGTCGATGCTGTAGTATTCATCCATAGCCTCCAGAAGTGCCTCGATTAAAATTGACATTTTATCGTTGCCAAAGTCCTGTGAGGTGCTGATTACCTCTATACCCAGATCCTTTCGCAGCATTCGCTTATACACAACACTATCTTCTCTGCTGCGGGCGAAACGAGAAAGAGAGTATACCAGGATACAATCAAAGAGTTTCGGCTTTAATTTGGCCATCCCGATCATGCGCATGAAAGCGGGGCGCTTTTTAGCTGTCCGGGCGCTGATGCCCTCATCAACGAAGATATATTCATCAGGTATGATAATATCGTTTTTTTTAGCATAATCCCTGATTAACCTTATTTGACTGTCAGGACTATACTCAATCTGGTCCTCTGTACTGACTCTCACATATGCCGCACCGGTTTTCAAATTGGCCTCTCTTTCCCTGCACTACACATTTGGAGTGAAAAGCGCATACTTTTGAGCTTAGCTATTTGTCGTACTGTCAAGTCATATGAAAGATCACCAGAAGTTATGTCGCCCTGCAAATTTTGCAAATCATAATATTTGGACGAAAATCAGCGAAACAGGGACGACCTGCTCGCGCCGTGTGACACTGTAATTGGATGATAAAACATAAAAATAGTGCTGCGCAGCCTGCTCTTCCTAGCACAATGCAACATCTTAAACTTGTATATTTAACCCATTGCCATATAAGATTTAGATATTACAAGGTACTTACAGGCTGCGCATAAGGGCAAGAAAGTAAAGCGTATAATGGCATAGGACAAAACATCGCACACATAAAATTCAGCGAGGTGATCGCAATGGCCAAAAGAACTGTGCTGACATTTGAGGCGTTTTTGATAGCTGACGACAAGACCATCCCGTGGTCAGATTTGAGCCAAGAAGAAAAGGTAAGTTATACAAAAAAGATGATGAATAATACCTCTCAGGTCATGTCAGCTTATTATACACAAAAAAATGTTGGAACGGGTTCTAACTAACCCATTCCGACATTTCGTAACAGCCTCACTCTGTCTTTTTGTACAGATTCGTTTTTTGACTTTTTTCATGAATCGCATCCATTATAGTTGATTAACTTGAAAACAAGCTTGTGATTTCTTCCCCCGCCTTCGGCGGGGGAAGAAAATGACGTTTTATGTATAGCCAGTTTTTAAGTTAATTGGCTATAGCTTCTCTTTTCTTTGTATGCGGGGGCGAATTAGTACCGCACATATGACAACAGGCGGACAATCCTTTATGTCCGCCTGTTGCTATTCAATTACAAACTATGCTTTATAAACCACGCCATCTTTCATTACAAATGCGCAGTTCTTCATGACCTGTATGTTTTCAAGCGGACTTTCATTAAAGGCTACAATATCTGCAAACTTGCCCGCTTCAAGAGTACCCACCTTGTCGGTCCATCTAAGCAGCTCCGAATTGGTCCTTGTCGCAGCAATAAGGGTCTGTGCAGGTGTAAAGCCGCCGTACTTTACCATCAGTTCAAATTCAAGCGTTTGCTCTCCATGTTTATTGAAAGGGGTGCCGGCATCGGTTCCGAAAGATATTTTGACGCCTTTTTTGAGCATCTTTTTAAGCCCTGCTCCATGATTCTCTAAACATTGCTTTGCCTTCGCAACAGCATAGTCAGGAATACCACTTTGTACTCCAAATTCGACAATCTGGTACGCGGCGATGATGGTCGGGACGAGGTAGGTGCCATATTCAGCCAGCATATCAATACCCTCATCATCAATGAGCATACCATGCTCGATTGATGTGATACCGGCCTTAATGGCATTTTTGATTCCTGTCGCACCGTGGGCATGCGCAGAGGATATGCGGCCTCTGGAGTTGGCAACATCAAGTATAGCTTTCATTTCATCAAATGTGAGTTCAGGAGCGCCCGGCTCGTCGCCGAATGACATAACGCCGCCCGTTGCCATAATTTTAATCTGGTCGGCACCATATTTAAATGTGTAGCGTGCAGCCTGACGGCCGGCCTCGGGGCTGTCTACAATATTACCAAAAGAGCTTTGGCCGGTAATGTAAGGATTATAATGCGAGTCGCAATGACCGCCGGTAGAGCCAATCGCAACGCCGCTTACCAACATTCTGGGGCCCCAAACAAGACCAGAGTTGATGGCTTTTTTAATGGATACATCAGAAAAGCCGAAGGCGCCTTCGTCACGCAGGGTCGTAAAGCCCGCCATCAGGTCCTTCTGGGCATTCACAAGACCCCAAAGGGTATAGTCGCCTATTGTGGCCGTACTCATCAGTGACATATCTGGCGCACCTGACATGGTCGTATGAACATGCGCGTCAATCAGACCCGGCATGACAAACTTATCTTTGAGATCTATAACCTGACAGTTGCTGTCGCATTTGATCTCGGCAGTAGGCTTGATATCGATGATCTTATTATTCTCTACAACAATAGAAATGTTTTTGAGTACGGTCTCATCAATGGCACTAAAAAATTGTCCGCAGTTGATAACCTTTTTCATCACAAGCTCCCTTCCGCCGCTTTGCGTCGGCACAAAAATGATAATAAGCTCTTATCACGCAAAGCAAAATAATAAGAGCCTTTCTGTTACCCCTCGGCGGCTCTTCAAAGGGTGAGCCAAAGGGTATCCGCCGAAGGTGTAGTCCTAAAGAAATTTTACTTTCTTTAAGACTATCATTCCAAATATTAAACTTGAATAAATCATATCTGTCTTTCCCCAACTACAACGGGGAATGACAGATGTAAAATTAATAAACTTATTTAAAAATCATAGGAGCAATAATCCCCGCAAATGCGACAGAGGCGATGGTAACGGTTACGAACCCACCAACCAGCATTTTGGGAAGCAGCTGTTTGGATACCAACTCTTTATCTGCATCACTGGCTTCAAGGTTCTTTACCACGTCATCAGTGATAATCTGCGTACCGGGATAGCCGATCATAGCAGTTACACCGATCGCAATGGAAAGCGGTATGGAACAGCCAACAAGTTTACCGACGGCAAGAGAACCTATGACAATGCCAAAGGCACCGAGAATCAGCATGCCAAAGAGAGGAACCAGCATTTGAACGAACTGCTGGGGAGAAAGGGTGGCAAAGCTTCCTGGGATCAAAGAAAAGGTTCCAAGCATTAAAAAGTTAAATGACATAGCCTTATTTAGGGCATTTTTTTCAAGAAGTCCAAATTCGGTAAATAAAACACCGAAAACCAAATATGCAACAGCGGCAGGGAAATAATAATTTGCGGGTTTAGAGCCGGGAATAAGGGTCATATTTGCAATGGTCGCCGCCAAAAAAGCAACCATCCCGAGCTTACCTAAAATAAATGCGCTACTCTGCAAGGATTTGGGCGTTTCGGGAATGAACCTTAAATTAAACTTTTTGCCGCCAGTCGCTTCTGTGGCCGTTAGCTTTCCTGACTTCAAAAGAGATTGCGCTTCCTTTTTAAGCATATAGGAAGCTACAGGCATACCTATGAAAATCTGGAATGAGCAGATGAGCATGGCATAGGCACCAATCTGAGGCTGTTTTGCCGCTACCGCTGCAGTAGAAGTGATAATTGCAGCTATGATACCTCCGGATATAGGAGCTGCGGCGGCCAGAGCATATACCCGTCCAAAAATCCAACTACCGCCCGTAAAGCACATAAGGGCAACGCCGGCGATACCGGCCAGTGCAATCAGTACGGTTTTCCATTCCTTTGCAAGCTCTTCCAAATTCATCATCGTACCAAGACTGGTGATCATTAGGGGGATACCAAAGGCACTCATGACAGCAGGAAGACCAGTGACGGTGATCGTGTCTTTCGGGATGATGCCGGTCCAAAAACCGACCATGTAGATGAGGGCACCTACAATAAGTCCCGAAATCAGTCCTTTTGTTTTGCTGGATATGTAGTCTCCAAAACCAAAAATGATGGCAAAAAGCGCGAAGCCAAACAATGGGGTCCAGATTTGCATTATTATCACTCCTGCAATCAGTTTTTTACTTTAATATTAATTACATATTAAAATATTGTATATTATATTAACATATGTTTTTATATTTGTCATTATAATTTGAATAATATCAAAAGTCATCCTTTCAACATTTTATAGTGATAGGTTTTGTAACAACTGCTACATCGAAAATAGATATCCAAAACAGCTACGAAAAATAGGCCTTGTACAAGTCTTCACAATAAATGCAAAGGGTAATCTATCTAAAGATTACCCTTTGCATTTATTACTGTATGAAATAAAATTAAGCTTTATCCTTTCGCCCACCCCAAGCGAATAAAAGGACAAATAAGCAACTCATTAGGGTTTAAAAGAATATAATTTGAAATTTTTCGTACATTTCACTTACACTACAAAAAATCAAAGGTCGATAGTTGCCACGCTGTTTTTGATATGGAGCTTGGTGCCAAACGGTGCAGACAGCTCAGCCAGATAATTAAGCACTTCGTTGTCATGTAACAGTCTGGGCAACCCCTTACGGCTGGGCGGCAGTTCCATGCCCAGTGTGATTGGATAAAGCTGGATCTGTGTGATCTTTCCGTCTACCGCCGTGAACCCCGCCATAACCGAACACCAGATGTTTGGTTGAACGCCATAGCCGCGTGTGCCGTTCTTGCTGCGGTTATTCATGTATTCGCCAACCATGGTGGTATTGGGCATCGAGTGGTTTTCGTAGGCATCTGCCGGCTGCAATGCCACTGTTTCTGTCTGGAAAATAAAGTTACCCAAACTATAGAAGATGGCCTTGCCTTTGTAGATTTCAATACCTCGCAGCTCGTGCGGGCCGTGGCCAAGAATTGCGTCTGCGCCGGCATCTATGCAAGCATGGCTGAATTTTTTAAGAAATTCAGCAGGTTCTGCGGTGTTTTCACCAGCGAATTCATGAGCGTGAATGCTGACCAGCACATAGTCAGCCTGACGCCGTGCCTCTTCAATTGAAGCAACGATACGGTCTATGTCCTTTTTGAGCGGATCTGTATGTTTTTCGTCGACAGTATCACATTGAAAGCTGAGCCCGCCGAAATTGAGCTTACCTTCCGGCAGCGCAGGGGAATAGCCGTTTTTAATCGAATGCATCTGGCTGGCATTCATTTCTGTCTGATCAGCGATCTTTTGAAGGGTTTCAAAGTAGTCTTTTTTAACATGATAGGTTGTTTTGAAGCGTAAGGGGTTTAGCCCCGGGCGTCCTTGCATATCCAGACGCTGATTTCCTGCAGCACCTGACTCGTGGAAGGAAGAACAGGCAGCGATAAGCGCGACTCTGGCGTTTTTAGTCTCAAGGTAAGTCGCGGCCGCCGCCGCGGCAAGGTTGTGCCCTGTACCTGCGAACAGCATATCGCGCTTCTTTAGATTTTCAATTGTCGCAAGCAACCCACCGTGGCTATAGTCACAGGAGTGGTTGTTTGCGGTGTTATATAGATTAAAGCCATAGCTTTTAAGATCATCAAGAATTTCAGGCTCGGCCATTGCCCAGGTTCCACCTGAAAACGCAGCCGGATAGCCCTCATGGTTGTGAATGGTAATTTCAAGGTTGTTAAAACGAGCCTCGTACTGTGCAATAATCTTATACAGTTCCTGAAAGCCTTCATAGCCCTCTTGTGGCAGACGCCGCGTCATGAACGAATCCCCGGTCGCAATAAATGTTGTCTTGTTATTCATGCACTATTTCTCCTTTATGTAAATAAATCACTCGATTTCCCCGCTGACTAAATCGTTTGCTGAAAATGCAATAATTACAGATGATGTAATTTACTTTATGACAATCAGAAAAATGTTGTTTTTTGCTTGACTGTAATTGTTAATATATGGTATATTTTACATATAATACAATAATTAGTTTCTAAATGCTTTATAAATTTCCATCTTTATTAAAAATAAAATAAATTGACAAAAGTGTCAATACCAATTGGGATGGTTTTGACACTTTTCATTTAATCAATACATAAAAACAAGTCAATCAAATTGATATCATAAACGATGATACGATCTGATAAGACTGACTCATTGATGATTTTTTAGTCATGTATAAGCCGCCGAATAAAGAAAAAAATTCTATCTGTGTTTCCCACCGAAGGCTGGGCACACAGATAGAAACAAGTTCAGATTATACAGAAAATTGCTATCAAAAAATCATTGTTTGATAAAGTCGGCGACTTCGTGGGTATCCGCGATGAGTTTATCATATTGCGGACCCATTTCGATCACTACGCACGAAGCAATAAGATTAACAAGCGCAATGGGCAGTGTAAGCGAGTTGTGGAATACTTTTGAAGAGGTCTTACAAAAAATATTGTTGCTGTTTTGTGTGACGACGGGCGACATAAGGCTATCAGTAATCGCTGTAACCGTCGCACCCTTGTATTCAGCATATTTGGCTATATTGTGTATCGGTGAGTAATACCTAGGAAAGGAAATGGCTATTAAATGATCTCCGGGTTGCAGCCTTGTGAGATGAGCTTGAACATTGCTCATATCCTCGGGACTGAGAGGAATAGCATTAATGCCAAGGGCATTTAAGCGATGATGAAAAAAATCAGTGATAATCTTTGAAATCCCATGACCGCAAATTAAGACTGTTTTTGCTTTCAAAATCTGCCTTGCAGTCTTAAAAATATCATCAATGTTGATTATATTATAAAAATCAGAAAAATTCGTATAATCACTCTGACATATTTGACGCAATAAATCGATCTTGTCACTTTGCTCCGCTGATGGCATATCAGGAACGAAATAGTCTGGTTCACAGAGCTTTTTAACAAGCTGTTGCGTATGCTGACGAAATGCATTTTTAATATCCATGTAGCCTTCAAAACCCAGTTTTTTACACATGCGTAATATAGTGATTTCTGAAGCAGTGGTACGGCTGCTTAAATCTTTGAGAGATATATAGCAAATATCCTCGGGGTTGGCTAATAAAAAATCTGCTATTACCCGTTGCTTACGCGTCAGGGTCTGATATTGCTCCTTTATGTTTTGAATAGATGCCATGCGGATCAACTCTCCTTGTTTCATGTATAAGGCAAGCACATAAATAATAATTTTTAGAATGCAATTTCTTTTTCGCTTATATATCGACTAAAAATATCGTCAAAAAAAATTACAATAGAAAGAAGGATAATCATGAAAGCAATTGTGCATGGCAAAGTAGTGACAATAACAAGCGGCATAAAAGAGGATGCTTCTATTCTAATCGAGAATGGCAGAATTGTAAAGGTTGCGAACAGTATTGAAATTCCCAAAAATACTGAGGTGATTGACGCCTCAAATTGTTGGGTAATGCCCGGCCTTATTGACTGTCACACACATCTGTCTACTTTTTCAGCTTTGGGAACCAATCCGGGAGTGAAGGACGGCAATGAATATTCTGACCCCATTACGCCGCATGTCAGGGCGATTGACGCATTAAATCCTTTTGATGAAGCCTTTGCCCGCGTGAGAAAAGCCGGGTTTACAACCTGTTATACCGGACCTGGTTCGGCAAATGTAATCGGTGGCGTCGGAATCAGTATTAAGCTGCGAGGCCACACGGCAGAAGAGATGGCCATTGAAGGCAGCGAGCAGATGAAATTCGCTCTTGGGGAAAATCCCAAGAGATTTTATGGTTTGCAAAACAAAATGCCTGTGACCAGAATGGGTACAGCAGCACTTATGCGCGAAACCTTGACTGCTGCCAAAGATTACTCGGATAAGCTTATGAACTTTGAAAATGGCAAGGGTGAAAAACCGGATAACAATTTCAAGCTGAACGCGCTTGTCAAGGCCGTACGGGGAGAGATGAGATGCCGTATCCATTGCCATCGCTCAGATGATATTATCACCGCCATTCGCATTGCCAGGGAGTTCAACCTGGACTTTACACTAGAACATGCTACCGAAGGCTATAAAGTTGCCGATGTCCTGGCAAAAGAAGGCGTGATATGTGTCATTGGGCCGCTTCTGCTGGCACCGGCTAAGATGGAGCTGTGGGAGTTACAGCAGGAGACTCCCGCGCTACTTGACGCAGCCGGCGTTACTGTTTGCTTGACAGCCGACGGTGCGACTGAAACCGAGTGGCTTCCCACGCATGTCGGTGTCATCATGCGAAAGGGCTTATCCGAAAAGACGGCATTTGAAGCAGTGACGATTAATGCGGCGAAGGTGATGCAGTTGGAAGACAGGATCGGCTCCATAGAAGAAGGGAAAGATGCTGACATCGCAATTTTCAACGGTCATCCTTTCAGCAATATGACCGAGTGTGTACTGACCATGATTGATGGAGAGATTGTTCACAACAAACTATAATTTTGGCGTAAAAAAAGCCATACATAGTTTTATCCCTGCCTGCGGCGAGGCAGCAAGATCGAGTGAAGGGCCATTTATTGAGAGAAATGCTGTCGTTTTACCGCTCAAACATCATAATAACGTTTAAAGTCCAGATGAAGATGACATCAGGAATTGTCCGGTTAAACATGGTCGGCGGTATCTGTTTTGCAGGATACCTCAGATAATTCATTCATTCATGAGGAGGAAGAAAATGAGCAAAACTATCGTAAGATCTTTGGCATTTTTAATTGTGTTGTCAATGCTATTTTCAGGCTGCGCATCCACGAGTACATCTGCTGTCAGTGCAAGTGGTTCGGGATCATCGGCTTCAAAAGCCGCTGACACAAAGGCAAAAGAGCTTATCATTGGCTCGTATATGCCAGTTACGACACTGGTTCCATGGAAAACCACCTCAGACGGCGACGGTTATATTATCCGTCAGATTTATCACACTCTAGTGGAAATGAACAAAAAGTCCGAGTTCACGCCAAGCCTTGCAAAAAGCTGGGAATGCGACAAAGACGGGCTGACATGGACCTTTCATCTGAGAGATGACATCTACTGGCAGACTGGAAACAAACTCTTCAACAATGAAAAAATCAAGGTCACGGCAGAGGACGTAAAATACTCCTATGAATACTATTTAAAACCCGAGAATGGGTCGGTGCGCTACTCAAATTTGATTAGTACAATCAATAGCATTGAGGTAGTAGATCCTACAACCATAAAATTTGTAACGAAAGATATTGACGTCCTGTTCGAATACAAAATGTACCAAAACTATATTATTCCCCGCAAAGGCGTCGAGTCAAAATGGGATTTTGGCTCTTTCCCCGTAGGCTCAGGCGCTTATAAATTTGTCGAGCACGTCGTTGACACCCGCGTAGTCCTTGAAAAGAATAAGGACTTCTGGAAAGCGCCTGCCCTGGATAAAATTACATTTAAGATCATCACTGATAAATCCGTTTCCGCTATCGCTCTGCAGAATAAAGAAATCGACATTGCTCTGGCTATTCTGCCGACCGAGGTTTCCGCTATTGCAAAGAAGGATTATCTTAAAATGGATGACAGTGGTACAGGCTCTTTGCGTTGGATAGGCTATAACTGTGCCAATCCGCTATTCCAGGATACCGAAATCCGTCGTGCTCTGGCTATGGCCATTGACATGGACGGAGCCGTTAGTACTATCTTTAAAAACGACGCCAATATGAAACTGGCCATAAGAGCATATGGTCCCACGCCAATTGAGCGTCCCGGCTCCAGTCAGGAACGCTGGAAAGCAGTGGCCCCCACTTATGATCCCAAGGAAGCAGTAAAGATTCTGGAATCAAAAGGCTGGGCAAAAGGCGCCGACGGCATTTATGCCAAGAGTGGAAAACGCTTCAGCTTTATACTGCAAGTGGGCAATAATGATGCTAACCGTGAAAAACTGGCTGTCATCGTATCGTCACAGCTCAAGGCCATCGGTATTGAGTGTACCGCAAAGACCGTTGAGTGGGGTGCCCATACCACCGATATTGAAAAAGGCAATGTCGAGATGTATATCCTGGGCGGCTATGGCAACCTTGACGGTCCCATGCGCCTGATGCACTCTGACGCAAAGGTTTTCAGCCCCAACTGCAACTATTCCAACTCAAAAGTCGACGCTTTGCTGGATCAGGCATGGAGAACCACAGATTATGCGGCTCGTTCTGAGCTACTGATTCAGGCTAGCTGCATCTTCGTCTCCGAGTCGGCTCACCTCGGCGGCTACTTTGAGTATTCTATGATTGGCTATAACAAACGCGTCACAGATTTTGACTATGCATCGATTTATCAGGCTCTGTGCAGTACAGAGAGAAATGTTGGTATTTCAGCATAATGGCTGATACTAAATCCAATTTAAATCGCACTAAATATTCGCCTCTGCTTCCCCCGCTTCCAGCGAGGGAAGCAGAGGCAGGATTATTCCGATTAATTTGGGATTCACATGACAGAAAACCAGAGACATATTATCCATCAGGGAATCTTATAGGGAATAAACAAATCCTTATAGGGTTCCCTTTATAAAAGGAGCAGCTTTATGTGGTCTTACATTGTCAAGAGGGTATTGCAAGCAATCCCCACTCTGCTTGTCATATCTTTCTTAGTATTTTCACTCCTGTACCTTACCCCTGGAGATCCGATACAATTAATTATGGGTACTGAGGATCAGAATATACCTCCAGAGCAAAAAGTGCTGATTGAACAGGAATGGGGACTGGACAAGCCGTTTTTCGTTCGTTATGTAGACTTTGTCCTTAAGGCATTGCAGGGCAATTTGGGCACCTCATACGCTACTGGAAAGCCGGTGTTTGAAAGCGTCATGGCAAGAATGCCAGCAACTTTTACGTTAGCATTTTACTCCATCTTATTTTCTATCATTATCTCGGTGCCTTTGGGCATACTAGCGGCACTAAAGCATAATAGCATATGGGACTCAATGGCCACAGCGCTTGCGACCGTCGGTGTTTCACTGCCCAGGTTTTGGTTTGGACTTGTGTTGATCATCTTTTTTTCCTTAAAGCTTGGCTGGCTTCCCAGTACAGGCTCTGCCACGATTGGAGAAGATGGCCTTGTTGAATTCTTGAAATTTATTATCCTTCCGGTAGCTTCTTTGTCACTGGGAATGGCGGCGACACAGACCCGCATGGTCCGTTCCAGCATGCTGGACGTTTTAAGTCAGGACTATGTCAGGTATGCCCGCAGCAAAGGCCTTAAGGAAAAAGTGGTCATCTGGGGACATGCGTTAAAGAACGCCATGATCCCTGTCATCACTGTCATCGGCAGCGAAATTGGTGCCCTGCTGGGTGGGGCCGTCGTAACAGAGTCCATATTTTCATGGCCCGGTGTTGGACGTTTGGCGGTTAACTCGATTGCCAAGCGCGACTATCCGATGATACAAGGAATTACTTTGATGCTGTGTACAAGTTATCTGCTCATCAATCTTCTGGTGGATATCGTTTACGCGGGAATAGACCCGCGTATCCGTCTGAATAAGAAAGCTTAAGGGGCAAAGTTGATGATGAAGAACGAACTTGAAAACAAAATAGTAATAGAGCCAACTTTAAACGCTCCTCAAACAGAATTGGGAATTGAGTCGCTGCCGACCACTACATATTGGGCGGATGTATTACGACGTTTTTTGAAAAACAAAATTGCAGTGGTGGGATTAGTGATGATGTTCATCATTATTATCCTGTGCGTTTTCGCACCGATGTTCACTCCTTACGACCCCGTAATAGACATGAACCTCGTGGATATGCTGAAAAAACCTTTCACTCCAGGACATCCACTGGGTACAGATGACCTTGGCAGGGATATTTGGAGCAGACTTTTATATGGCGGTAGGACATCAGTTATTACCGGTCTGTCTGTCGCTCTTATTTCCGCTGGCGTAGGCATCACGATTGGTCTTTTCAGCGGATATTTTGGCGGTATTATAGAAAGTATTTTGATGCGTTTTACTGACATCATGCTGTCTTTTCCATTTATGATCATAGCCATCGCTATAATGGCAGCTTTGGGTTCCAGCCTGCGCAATGTCATCATATCTCTGGCTATCGTTGGCTGGCCGCGATTTGCACGGCTTACCCGCGGTCAGGTGTTAGCAGTCAAGCAAACCGAATATGTAGAGTCAGCCAGGGTCGCAGGATTTAAGAACATGCGTATTATTTTTCACCATGTTCTCCCCAACTGCATGGGTCCTCTGATCATCCAGGGAACGCTTGCTGTTGGCCAAGCTATTCTGTCGGCAGCAAGTCTGAGCTATTTAGGACTGGGTGCTGACGCAGCTGCTCCTGATTGGGGTCTCATGCTCAGCCAGGGCCGCAACTACCTGCGTCTGGCCCCTTATCTGACAACAATCCCCGGTATTGCGATCTCGGTTACTGTCCTTGCCATGAATTGGATGGGTGACGGTTTACGGGACGCATTTGACCCCAAAATGAGAAAGTAGGTGCAAAGAGTCATGACAAAAGAAAAACTTCTTGAAGTAAGGAATCTTCGCACTTGGTTTAATACGCCCGAGGGTGTTGTCAAATCGGTGGACGGTATCTCTTTCACGATAAACAAAGGTGAAACGCTGGCGCTGGTAGGCGAATCCGGATGTGGAAAAACAGTGACGTCGCTATCCCTCATTCACCTTTTGCCTGATACCGCCGTGATTAAGGCGGATTATATTGAGCTCGATGGCCAGCAAATCATAGAACTCACGAAAGCCGAAGCGCGCAAAATACGAGGATCAAAAATATCGATGATCTTTCAAGAACCCATGACCTCGCTCAATCCAGTGTACAAAATTGAAAAGCAACTTGGAGAGGTTTTCCGTTTGCACAATCCGAAAATGGCGGAAAACGAGGTAAAAGAGCGCTCATTAGAGATACTCAAGAAAGTGGGAGTGCCTAACCCAGAAGAGCGCCTTAAGGTGTATCCTCATCAGCTTTCCGGCGGTCTCCGCCAGCGTGTAATGATTGCTATTTCTCTGGCCTCGAACCCACAAATGCTGATAGCCGATGAGCCCACAACTGCTTTGGATGTTACAATTCAGGCGCAGATTATTGACCTTTTAAAGGAACTTCAGAAGGACATGAACATGTCCATTCTGCTTATTACCCACGACTTCGGCGTCGTTTCTCAAATTGCGGACCGGGTGGCTGTCATGTATGCCGGAAAGATTGTGGAAGAAGGCAAGCTTGAAGACATCTTTGCGGATCCATGGCATCCCTATACCAAGCTTCTAATCCTGTCCATTCCGGGTATAAAGGTCACTCGCGGCGGACGTCTGGAGGCGATTGCAGGCACCGTGCCCAACCCCCTCAACTTTCCCAAGGGATGCAGATTCTCGCCCAGATGTCCCTATGCAATGGAAATTTGTAAAGAAAAGGAACCGGAGCAAACTGTGAAAGATGGCCGCAGGGTCAGTTGCTTTTTGAGGTGTGGTGAAAATGAGTAATTGTATTCTGAACATTGAGGATTTAAAGGTCTACTTCCCCCTCAAGGCTGGAATTATGCAAAGGACAGTTGGTCATATCAAGGCAGTCGATGGGGTGAGTCTTGCGATTCGTAAGGGAGAAACTTTAGGTCTGGTGGGCGAATCCGGATGCGGTAAGACGACAATAGGACGGGCTATCGTCCGTCTCAACTCGCCTACCGGCGGCAAGATCATTTTTGATAACCAAACAAATCTTTTGGATGTGGAGGGCGAACCGCTTCGCAAGCTGCGAAAAAAGTTCCAGATCATATTCCAGGACCCTTATTCGTCGCTCAATCCACGTCATACCGTCAAGAGCCTTTTAGGAGAAGTGTTAACGGTGCAAATGGGAATGACTAAACAGGAAGCTCATGAACATGCCGGAGAACTTTTGAGCCAGGTAGGCCTAAGCCCCATCTATGCCGAGCGTTATCCGCACGAGTTTTCTGGCGGACAGCGTCAACGAGTTGCGATCGCCAAAGCGATTGCTCTTCAGCCTGAGTTTTTGGTGTGTGATGAGGCCGTTTCGGCACTTGACGTTTCCATTCAGTCACAGATTATTAATTTGCTGATGGATTTGAAAGAAGCCTATGGCATGACATACTTATTCATCTCTCATGCACTAAATGTTGTTGAGCATATCAGTGACAGAGTGGCGGTCATGTATCTTGGCAAAATAGTTGAATTTGCAAACACAGAGGAACTGTTTGAATTCCCGGCACATCCGTATACCATGGCGCTTCTTTCCGCGATACCAATATTATCCGGCCGCTCTGGCAAAGAAAAGATCGTGCTTGTAGGAGAAATTCCAAGTGCCGCAAAAATTCCCAAAGGCTGCCGATTTAATACAAGATGTCGCATGGCGGCCCAGAGATGTTTTGAAGAAGAGCCTGAATTAATTGAAAAAGGTTCAGGGCATTGGGTAGCATGTCACTTTGCATAAAAACAAGATTATATATAGCCAATCGCTACATTGTAAAATGAAATGCGACAGAAAAAAGATAGCCCAAGGCGGCCAAAACGTGTAGAATAGAGTTTGCAACAACAACATTCACACAAGGAGGCAGCCATGAGCCATCACCATTTTACAACATTCGAACGAGGAAAGATAGAGGAACTCCGTCAAATCGGATATACGACCCGGAAAATCGCATCACGTCTGGGATGTCACCACAGCAGTATCGCTAGAGAATTGAAACGTTTTTACGGTGCCCGAGCGTATAACGCAGAAGAAGCACAACTGGATTACCAGAAGAAACGGCACAACAGCAAACCTCAAGGGAAATGGAACGAGGAGTTGTGCGCAGCTGTGGCAGAAAAGCTGAAAGAGACCTGGTCGCCAGAACAAATATCACATACCGTTACTTCAAGCCAACTGAGCTTTAAAACAATATACAACTGGCTTTATGCCGGACGACTGAACGGACTCACCGCAGATGTGCTGCGCCGTAATGGAAAAAAGAGAAGCTGTAAAAATCTTGCGCATTATGCTCGTGGTACTTCTATCCACAAGAGACCCAAAGAGGTATATACCAGAGAAACATTTGGGCATTGGGAACTTGATACGGTGGTTTCCTCTAGGGGTTCCGGTGGTTGCTTGGCCACCTTTGTGGAACGAAAAACAAGGTTCTATACAGCCGTTCCCATTCCTGATCGAACGGCAGCTTCCATGGAAGCTGCAATCAAGCACCTGCACACTTTATTGCCACAAGGCACATTCAAAACAGCAACAACAGATCGTGGCGGTGAATTTGCCTGTTATGATGTAATCCAGAAAGATCTAGGCTTAACTCTTTATTTCGCTGATCCATATTGTCCGCATCAGAGAGGAAGCAATGAGTACGGTAACGGTTTGCTCAGAGAGTTCTTTCCGAAAGGTACTGTTCTGTCCACTGTTTCTCATCAAAACCTATCTTCTTCTCTTCTGCTTATAAACAACAGACCCCGAAAATGTCTTAATTGGAATACACCTTCCCAGCTCTTTCTGCTCGAACTGTCGCATTTGGCTTGACAATGTAGCAATCAACTTAAAAACTGGCTATATATAAAACGTCATTTTCATCCCCCGCCGAAGGTGGGGGATGAAATCACAAGCTTGTTTTCAAGTTATTCGCAACTATATATTGAACCCATTATCATAAAAAATTTAGATTTTACAAGGCACTAATCTTTTCGACAAATCGCTATAAATATAGCAGAAGGAGAATTTATGGAGAATTTGAAATTAACTGATTTTTTAGGCTATAGCTTTATTTCAGAGCTGAAATTTTCACCTGACAAAAAACATGCAGCCTTTGTTGTAAGCAAATGCAATACTGACGAAAACAAATACAATTCTTTTATCTATATTTATGATAAAAATAAAAAGAATATCAGACAGCTTACATACGTGGGTGACAGCAAATCCTTTATCTGGATTAGTAACGAAGACCTTATTTTCCCCGCTCTCAGAAACAGCGGTGACAAAAAGAAGGCAGAAAATGGTGAAAGAATCACAGCCTATCAAAAGATCAATATACATGGCGGTGAGGCTGGAGAATTCTTTAAGGTCCCATTCGCGGTCAATAGCATCACGTTAATCGATGAAGACAAATTTGCCATGGTGTGCAAATATGATCATAATGGTATTGATTTTGCCACCTTGATTGATACTGAAAAAGCAAAAGCTTATGAACAAATCAAAGAAGAAAAAGACTATGAAGTTTTTGACGAGATACCTTTTTGGCGCAACGGAATCGGTTTTACCAACAAAAAGCGAAACAGATTATATCTGTACAGCAAGTCGGAAAACAAAGCGGTTCCCATTACGGATGAATACACAAATATCATCACATATAAAGCGCAAAAAGATGTAATTGTATTTTCAGCCAACAGATTTACTGATAAACAAGGATCAACCTCAGGCGTTTATCTGTATCACATTCAGAGCCAGCTTTTAGAGAACCTTGTAAAAGATGATTTATATAATATTGAATTTGTTGATTTTTTGCAGGACGATATTGTATTTTTCGGAAGCGATATGAGCAAATACGGCCTTGGTCAAAACATGCATTTTTATTTGATACAAGATCACAGAATCAGCCTACTGCACGAGATGGATGAGCATCCAGGCAGCATAGTCGGCTCCGATTGTCGGTATGGCTCTGGAACGCAGATCAAGGCCTACAAAGACAGCGTGTACTACACGGTAGCGGAGCATACGGATACACTGCTGAAAAGGATATCCAGAGACGGGGCCGTTGAAATTATGATTCAGGGTGAAGGCTCGACAGATGGCTTTGATCTCTGCGATGATGAAATCCTCTATTATGGGATGAGAGGAAGTAAACTCCAAGAAATATATACAGTAAAGGGTCATGCAGAAACTCAGATCACTTCTTTAAATCAATCTATTGTCGAAAATAAAAAAATCTTGATTCCACAAAGGCTGAATATTATAAATGACGATACCCTGATAGAGGGCTTTGTACTTAAGCCGGTGGATTATGAGGAAAAGAAAAGCTACCCCGCAATCCTGATGATTCATGGTGGACCAAGGGGTACTTTCGGCAGTGTCTTTTTCCACGAAATGCAGGTGTTGGCCAATGAGGGATACTTCGTCTTTTACTGTAACCCCAGAGGAAGCGACGGACGTGGCAATGAATTCGCCGATATCAGAGGAAAGTATGGCACGATAGACTATGATGACCTGATGCGGTTTACAGACGCTGTACTGGCCGAGTATCCACAGATCGATGTAAAAAGATTGGGCGTTGCCGGCGGTTCATACGGCGGTTTTATGACCAACTGGATTATTGGCCATACTAACCGGTTTCAGTGTGCGGTGTCACAACGGAGCATCTCGAACTGGTCGTCCAAATTTGGAACGACCGACATCGGATATTCTTTCAATGCGGATCAACAAGCCTCGACACCTTGGGATAAGCCCGAAAAGATGTGGTGGCATTCTCCGCTTAAATATGCAGAAAACGTAAAAACGCCCACTTTATTTCTGCATTCTGATGAAGATTATAGATGTTCGCTTGGTGAAGGAATACAGATGTTTACAGCCCTCAAATATTTTGGGATAGAAGCCAGACTTTGCATGTTCAAAGGAGAAAATCACGAGTTGTCCAGAAGTGGCAAGCCAAAGCACAGGGTGAGAAGACTCACGGAAATGAACGACTGGTTTGCAAAACACTTAAAATAGAAAGATATAGCCAATTAACTTAAAAACTGGCTATATAAAACGTTATTTTCTTCCCCCGCCTTTAGCGGGGGAAGAAATCACAAGCTTGTTTTCAAATTAATCAACTATAACCGGCGCAATAACTTTGGAAGCGCAAACACACCGCCAAGCAGGCAATCATGGCTGCTTGGCGGTGTGTTTCATTTTATCGGGAGGCACCATTTCGAAAGACCACAGCAATATATAGCCAATTAACTTAAAAAATGGCTATATATAAAACTTCATTTTCTTCCCCGCCTGCGGCGGGGAAGAAATCACAAGTTGTTTTCAAATTAATCAACTATACCAATTTCAAATTGCATTAGGTTATACTTCTCCACTTTTGGGAGTCAGTGTCTTCTTTTCAATTAATTAAATCTAAGCTGATTCGATAAATCGATAAGGGCTTGTCCGTCAACCCTATATACCGTCCAATCGGTCATTGGTCTGGCACCCAATTTTTTGTAAAACATTATAGATGACTCGTTCCAATCTAAGCACCACCAATCTAAACGCCCGCAATTTCGCTCCACGCAAATCTTTGCTAGACAGGAAAACATGGCTTTACCAAGTCCAAGTCCACGAAACTGCTGCTGTATAAAAAGGTCTTCTAAATATAAGTTCGCTTTTCCTAAAAATGTTGAAAAATTATGAAAGAACAAAGCAAAGCCCACTGGGCTTCCTTTATACTCGCCAATAATAACTTCGGCCTGATGTTTGGTAAATAAAGAATCAAAGAGGATTTCCTCTGTAGCGACCACTTCACTGGATAGTTTTTCATAGTCAGCTAATTCTTTAATAAAATCCAATATAATGCTTACATCATTTTCTTCTGCAAAGCGAATTCTAAAATCAGATACTTGTGTTTTATATAATTTCATCTTGCATCCTACTTTTTATATTATTCATCTTTTATCATCCCTGCTTTTTTCCCTGCTAATCAGTATAAAAGGCTTTGAAAAGCATCAAAACCACATCTGAATTTTATATAATTATAGCAATATAATACTTATAATACAATTGTCATCTCCGTCAACTAATCTTATTTTTCTTTTTATCAGAAGATAACTGATGCTTAAGTAAAATAGTAAATTATAGTTGACTTGAAAACAAGCTTGTGATTTCTTTCCCCGCCGAAGGCGGGGGAAGAAAATGACGTTTTATATATAGCCAGTTTTTAAGTTAATTGGCTATAATAGTAATATAAACTCTGTCTGCCAACTTGCGCGCAAGCCGACAGCTAGAAAGAAGACGCGTTTAATTTAATACGACATACACTTATTTGATGGAGAGTGGCTTTTTCTGTCAACGCATCTAACCTTACATTGCATTTGCTTTCTTTGAATGCTATAATAATTACACACTATATGTAAGTAACTAAAATTAGATAAAACCGCCAAATGATAACAAAAATCGTGTGGCAGGACAACTAAAGGAGTGTACCATTAAGGTATGAATGCAGCCAGATACGCGTTGTTTTGTAAATTACTTGAAACCTTGGATGTAGGCTGTCAGCTAATGGAGGAATATGATGCTCTTCCACATCAGTATGGCGAGGACACCTTATATCAGGCTGAGTCCCACACTATCCAGTTGGTAGGTAAAAATCCGGGTATCACTGTGACCGATCTTGCAACGGTTATGAAGAAAACCCCCAGTGCCTGCTCTCAGATTATACGCAAGCTGCGTATAAAAGGTTGGATTAAGAAAAACCGCAATTCCCGCAACAATCGTGAGTACAATCTGCATTTGACAGAACACGGCTGGATCATCTTTGAGAACCATGAGCGCTTTGACCAGGAATGTTATGAGCGCAATTGTGCTAATCTGGTCGGTTTCACGGATGAAGAATTGAAAATCTATATCGCCATTCAGGAGCAAATTAACACATCCTTCTGTCAGGATGTTAAACAAAGCAAAGCCAGTTTCAGCGAAATTCCACAAAAATAAACATAAAAATTGACAGTCCTTTTTTAATAACCAATATTACATTTGAAATAAGTGATTTTGCAATGCAGTTTATTTCATCAATTTTAATAAATTATTAACAGACTTCTCTCACAATTTTATACAATTACATTCGTTGCCTTTTCTGCCCGTTTTCTGTATAATTAATTTGTCAATTGTTGTCGTATATCGCTCGAATATGGCGGGCAGTTTCTACGCCTCACCGCAAATGAGGCACTATGACAAATTTATACGAAAAAATGAACGTGGTTGCATCCTAGCAGCTAATGGTTGTGTTTTCGTGTCTTTCCTAGATGGAAGTTATGTCATAACGACTATTGACACCACATTCAAAATGAATGTGGTACTTCTATTTTAAGGAGGACGTATAAGTGAATTTCAACCAGTTTTTTAAGCTCAAGGAGCGAAATACCAACGTCAAGACAGAAATCATCGCTGGCATCACCACCTTTATGACCATGGCGTACATTCTTGTTGTACAGCCAGGCAGCATCGTGGGTTACGGCGCAGGCAGCAGTCTGACGGACGTGGCGGGCGTATTGATCAGCAAACAGGCCATTATGATTATGTGTGCGCTCGTGAGCGCCATTATCACAATGCTAATGGCATTCTATGCCAACATGCCCTTTGCACTATCCACAGGTCTTGGCGCCAATTTCATGTTTGGTGCACTCATCCAATCAGGACACTGCAGCTTGGGCAGAGCCATGGCAATTACTCTGATATCCGGACTCATCTTCGTAGCACTCAGCGCATTGGGAGTCAGGGATCTTATTGTACGCATGATTCCTAAAAACATTAAAATTTCCATCGGCACCGCCATCGGGTTCTTCATTGCGTATATCGGATTTAAGAATTCGGGTATTGGTACCTATGTAAATGGAATTGCCTTAGGCGATTTTACAAAACCCGCAGTGCTCCTTGCAATCTTCGGCTTGGTTCTTATCGGCGTACTGACTGCATATAAAGTGCCTGGCGCCCTTCTCGTTGGTATTGTTACAATTACCATTATCGGTATACCCCTTGGTGTAACAAAGGTTCCCGGCGTTTTATTTACAACACCAAATTTTAGCGAAGTTGGTAATATATTCTTAAACTTTGATTTTTCAAACTTTTTTACACCTGAAACTGCCGTGTTGATGTTTATCGTCTTTGTTGGCGATTTCTTTTCCACACTGGGCACCGTACTTGGCGTGGGTGCCAAGGCTAAAATGCTAGATGAAAACGGAGATCTTCCTGAAATACAAAAGCCTTTCCTGGTTGACGCAATCGGCACCTGTGTTGGTGCTTGCTGTGGCTGTACCACAATTACTACATTTGTTGAGTCAACTTCAGGCGTCGAGGCGGGTGGACGCACAGGTCTTACCTCTCTCACAACCTCCCTGCTTTTCTTCTCTACTATTTTTGCCGCCCCGCTTTTCCTGATGATTCCCAACGCGGCCACCGGTCCTGCCCTCATCTTTGTCGGCTTTTTAATGGTTTCCGGTATAACACAAGTGGATTTCAGCGATTTTACAGAAGCTTTTGGTCCCTTTGTGATGATTATGTTTACAGCTTTTGCTGGTTCTATCGCTACAGGTATTGCCAGTGGTATTCTAGCTTATGTATTCATTAAAACAGCAACTGGCCGCTTTAAGGAAGTTCATCCCGGCATGTATATTCTTTCTATTCCGCTTATGATGTATTTTATCTACAGATAAGCTATCAACTTTATTAAATTTGAGTAGAGCAGAGATAAAACGTCTCTGCTCTATTTGCAAAGGAGAATCATCATGAAAATAGCTTCCAAGAATAAAAAAGAACTGCTAGAGGCCGCATTGGGACGCATCCCCTGTGATCTGGCTGTTTCAGGCGCACAGTACGTCAACCTTTTTACAGGCGAAGTTTATCCGGCAACCGTTTATGTGCATCAGGGCTTTGTCGCTCATGTGGAAGCATTCCAGCCCGAAGCCGATCCAAAGCTGGCAAAAGAAGTTGTGAATGCCTACGGCAAATACCTAATACCCGGTTTTATTGACGCACACATTCATATTGAGAGTTCTATGCTAACGCCCCGCAACTTCGCACGTGCAGCTGTGCCCCGTGGTACTACAACCGTGGTGACTGACCCGCACGAAATTGGAAACGTTTTTGGTGAAGAGGCAATCGTCTATATGCATGACAGCGGCTGTGATCTGCCGATGCATCAGTATATTGACATTCCATCCTGTGTTCCCGCAGTGCCAGGTCTTGAAACAGCAGGCGCTGTACTGGACGCTGATGCTGTGGACCGTCTTGCTAAGCTTCCCAATGTCATCGGCCTCGCTGAAGTAATGGACTTTATTGGTGTTGTCGAATACGATGACAGAATCACTGATATCATCCGCGTAGCAGAGAAAAACGGACTATACCTGCAGGGGCATCTGCCCATTAATGACCCCCGGCTTATCTCTGCCTATTTAATCGGCGGCCCCAATACCTGCCATGAAACCAGAAATACAGATGAAGCTATCAACAAAATGCGCGCAGGCATTACAGTCGATGCTCGCGAAAGCTCCATTACACACAATATGGCAGATATCTTGGCAGGGATCGGAAACTATAAATACCATGATACCCTTTGCTTCTGTACTGACGACCGCGAGGCCGATGACATCCTTTACGTTGGCCATATGGATGAGGTGGTGCGTCAGGCGGTGAAAAACGGCATGGACGGTGTGGATGCTGTAAAATGCGCCACCCTGAATACGGCCAGAGAAATTCATATGGAAAACATGGGTGCCATTGCACCGGGCTATGTGGCGGATATGCTGCTTGTCGATGACCTGGTGGATTTCAAAGTAGATTCGGTCTTCTTCGGCGGCAAGCTTGTCGCAAAAGAAGGCAAACTGATTGCAGAAATCAGTGAGAAGAGTTACCCGATCGAAAGTCGCAATTCGATGAATGTCCCCTCTCTCACGTTGGATGACTTTAAACTTAGATCGCCGGTTTCCGGCAATACCGTGAAGATCAACGTCCTCACCTATACCTCTGCGGAACTTTCTTATACAAACGCAGTGACCGAAGAACTGCCGGTAAAAGAGGGTTTTGTGAATATCTCGGGGGATCCTGAGCTCTGTTATGCAATGATTATCAATCGATATGGTACTGGCTCCATTGCCTTCGGTATTGTGCGAAACTTTGGCTTGAAAATGGGTGCAAATGGGTCGACCGTCTCGCACGACTGCCATAATCTCTCGATTGTTTTTAAAGATGCGGCTTCCGGCTTTGCAGTGTACGAGACGCTTACTGCCTGCAAAGGCGGTATGGCCTGCGCCAATGCAGGAAAAATTACGGGCGTGCTGGAACTGACTGTGGGGGGACTGATGTCCGATTTGCGCCCAGAGGAGCTCGCTGTTCAGTCGAATGCCATGAAAAAGGCGCTCAATGATCTCGGACTACCACAAAAAAATCCCCTTCTTCGCATTGCGACAATGGCGCTTCCGGTTATCCCAACGGCAAAGTTCAGTGATTTGGGGTTAGTGGATGTTATGAATCGGAAACTGATTCCTATCTTCCCCCCGCAGGCGTGAATACTGATATGAATTCGATTTAAAGATATTGTAAATCCGCCTCTGTTTCGCCGAATCTGGTGGTGAAACAGAGGCGGATTAATTTAGTTTATATGAATATGTCTCTATCCCCTGCCGTAGGCAGGGGATAGAGACATAACATTTCGTTGACTATAATGCGAGTTCAGCTACAGCCTGCTCACGCAATTTCGTCAGCAGTATCTTTCCACTGGAAGAACAAGGCAGGTCATCCATAAACAGTACATACTTGGGTATTTTATAACTGGCCAACCGGTTGGCGACAATAGTACGAACCTCTTCTACGAGTAGTTTCTTGCCTGTTTTTACGACCACACAAGCGCAAAGCTGCTCTCCGTAATGGTCGTCCGGTACGCCAATCACTTTTACCAATAAGATTCTATGATCGGTTAAAAGGCATTCCTCAACCTCGGCAGGGCTTATGTTTTCTCCTGCGCGGATGATGAGTTCCTTGATCCGGCCTTTCAGTCTGATATTACCGTTTTCGTCCAAAAGGCCCAAATCTCCGGTATGCAGCCACTCCTCACTGTCGATGGTCAGCTTGGTCAGCTCGGGGAGCTTATAATAACCCTGCATGACCTGATAGCCCCTGATACAAATCTCACCTACGCAACCCGGCCCGACATCTTTTCCGCTTCGAAAATCCACTATTTTCCCTTCTGTGTTGGGCATAAAGTGTCCCACCGTCTGCATCTTAATCGACATCGGATCGTCATAGTGGGACATGGTGATCCCTGCCGTCGCTTCCGTCTGGCCAAGCGATACCATCAGCCTGTTAAAATGCATCCGCTCACAAATCTGCGTATATTGGTCCGGTGGACAATAGGAACCCCCTATGATACCAGTGCGCAGACTGGAAATATCAAAGCTCTCAAAGTCTTCCCGTTTGATCATAGTTAGAAGCATGGTGGGAACCGCATTGAGTACAGTACACTTTCCGCGGTCAAGAGCCTCCATAATATAGAGACTTTTATGATCTCTAAGCAGCACCATACAGGCGCCGCTGTGCAGACAGGCCAGCATACTTGAAGCAAGACAAAAGCAGTGGAACAATGGTAAGGCAACGCAGTATCTGTCATTTTCTGACGACCTTAAACTGCGGGTAAGCTCACGGGCGTTGTTAACCAGAGAAAAATGAGTGCACATCACACCCTTGGGCCTGGAAGTAGTGCCCGAAGTAAATAATATGGTCGCTATATCATCACGGTGCACAGTCTTTTTCACCGCTGTCAGCCTATCCGCTTCCATATGCAACGCAAGCTTTTCTAAATCGGCGAGGGTCATATACCCGCCAGATTTTTGTGGGTCAGTCGCGATAATCCTTTTGAAGAGGGGAAGTTGCTTACAGCAAATCTCCCCCTTTGCATCAATACAGTTTGCGGTTAACCGGTTGCAGATATCTATAAAGTCAACATCATGAAACCCGCTGTCGCAAAACAAGTACTCCACATCCGCACCGTCCAGAGCGTTGTGCAGTTCATCCGACCGCCAGCTACTGTTCAGCATCACTGCGACCGCTCCCATCCTGACAATTGCGTAAAAACACAATACCAGATTTGGCTTATTGGCCGACCATATGCCAACATGGCTTCCCTTTTTCACGCCCAGCGCTAAAAGCCCTTTCGCGATTTCATCAGCGGATGTGTTAAGCGTCGCCCAGCTATAACGCTGATCTAGGTATTCAATGGCGGTGAGATCAGTATACTGTTGAGACACCTGTTCAAGACATTCCCCGATGGTCCGGTCATCAAATGGCCGCATCACGGCTTCACTTCCTCAAAATCAATAATTTAGTCCATGAAAGGCAGCTGGCAGGAAAAAGCCTGGCCTGCCCTGAGGGAGCTAACCGAGTTGAGAGATGATCTCAGGGATTACCGTAAAGAGGTCACCAACGATACCATAGTCCGCCACCTCAAAAATCGGTGCCGTTTCGCTCTTGTTAATTGCAATAATACAATCAGAATTCTGCATACCAGCAATATGTTGGATCGCACCCGAAATACCGCAGGCAATATAAAGCGTGGGCTTGACGGTAGTACCTGTCTGGCCCACCTGATAAGCATGATCAATCCATCCGGCGTCGACACAGGCGCGCGAGGAGGCAACTACGCCGCCAAGCTTATCTGCAAGCTGCTGTAACAGCGCGAATCCCTCGCGACCGCCAAGTCCTTTGCCGCCCGCCACAATGATCTTGGCATCAGTGAGTGAAACGGCTTCTTTCGCAGTCTTGACCACCTTCAATATCTTGGTGCGGATTTCATCGTCGCGAATTGAAACATCCACTGGAATAATCTCACCTTTATGATTTGGATTGCAAACAGCCTTCTCCATCACGCCCGGACGGACAGTTGACATCTGTGGGCGGTGGTTGGGGCAGACAATAGTTGCCATCAGGTTACCACCAAAGGCAGGTCGTGTCTGACGGATTTTTTTATCTTCTGGATCGATCTCAAGCTTGGTGCAGTCCGCCGTCAGGCCCGTGTTCACTCTGGCCGCTAGACGCGGGGCAAGATCACGGCCAATATGTGTGGCACCATATAGAACAATCTCCGGCTTATGGCATTTAATCGCCCTGTCAATCGCCATGGTATAGCCTTCAGTCGTATACACCGCAAGTTTTTCATGTTCACAGAGATAGACGCGGTCGGCGCCATAGGTAATCAGCTCTTGGGCCATATTGGTTACATCATGCCCACAAAAAACGGCACCGAGATATGTACCGATTGCGCTCGCCAGCTTTCTTCCCTCGCCAAGCAGCTCGATCACCACCGGAGTCAGCACTCCTTCGCGCTGCTCAGCAAACACCCATACGCCACTGTAGGCGCTAAGGTCTGCCGTTTCGCGGTCTTCTTCTGTCTTTTCGATGGCATGAAATGGACATGCGTCGACGCAGGCTCCGCAGACGGTGCAGGCATCGCCGATCCGGGCAATTTTATCCACCATCGTAATCGCATTAAAAGGGCAGGCTTTGATGCAAATGCCACAGCCCTTGCATTTTTCTTTTATAACATGGATACTCATCGTTTCACGCTCCCTTATATGATATAGTTGATTAACTCGAAAACAAGCTTGTGATTTCTTCCCCCGCCCAAGGCAGGGGAAGCAAATGACGTTTTATATATAGCCAGTTTTTAGTTAATTGGCTATATGTTTCGCCTTGAGTTCAGCGACGATCTGGCAAGCCATCTGCTTGCACTGTCCTTCCAGCATGACGCCCTTGCCTTTCGGCGGCGGCGCAAAGGAGCGGAACACCTGTGTAGGAGAGGCGCTCAAACCCACTTCCTTATCACTGATGCCAAGATTGTTGAGTGTCCAGATACTCACATCCTTTTTGAAAGCATCGACGATGCCGCCAATAGTCATATATCGGGGGGTATTCAGCTCCTTGACAGCGGTAAGCAGCGCAGGCATTCTTACCTCAATTACCTCATAGCCGTCTTCAAGCTGACGCTCAACGATAAGCTTGCTGTCATTCAATTGAATATCCTGTACATAAGTGACCTGGGGTATCCCAAGACGCTCGGCGATTTGCGGGCCGACCTGGGCGGTATCACCATCGATCGCCTGGCGTCCGGCGAATACAAGGTCCACATCAGGAATCTTGCGGATAGCGGCGGCCAGCGTATTGGAGGTAGCCCAAGTATCCGCCCCTGCAAAGGCACGGTCCGAAAGGAGTATCGCCTCATCAGCGCCCATCGCAAGACATTCGCGCAGCATAATCACAGCCTGGGGCGGTCCCATTGTGAGAGCAACTATTGTCACATCTTTATTTATATCCTTGATCTGAAGAGCCGCTTCCAGAGCGTTAGCATCATCCGGATTTAAAATACTTGGAACCCCTTCACGGATCAGTGTGCCTTTAACAGGGTCAATTTTGACCTCATTGGTATCGGGGACCTGCTTTACACAAACTAAAATTTTCATCTGCCTATCCTCCCTACTTGAGCAGTATGCCTGCAATAACCATCTGCTGCACCTGTGATGTGCCCTCATAGATGGTCGTTACACGCACATCGCGGTAGATTCGCTCAATATTGTAGTCCTTAATGTAGCCATAGCCGCCATGCAACTGCAATGCCTTGCCGGCAATCTCATTGGCGACTTCGGCAGCATAGTACTTGGCCATCGACGATTCCTTGCTCGCATTTTGACCACAATCCATCTTGTAAGCAGCGTTATATACTAACAGCCGCGCGGCGTTGAGCTTTGTCTCCATATCGGCAAGCATGAACTGAAGGCCCTGAAAGTCAGCCAAACGCTTTTTAAACTGCTTTCTCTCCTTGACATACTTGATCGCCTCGTCCATCGCCCCCTGCGCTAGGCCGAGTGCTTGAGCGGCAACACCGACACGCCCGACATCTAGAGTCTTCATCGCCGTGATAAAGCCCATGTTGACCTCGCCGAGTATCTCACTTTTATGTACCCGCACATCCTCCAGGATGACATCGCTGGTGGGACATCCAATCATACCCATCTTCTTTTCTGGCTTGCCGCAGGACACACCCGGAAGTGTCATATCAACGATGAAAGCCGTGATTCCTTTGGCTCCCCGCGAAGGATCTGTTTTGGCAAAAATCACCGTGTAATCGGCAAGTGGAGCGCCTGTGATAAAGGTTTTGCGCCCGTTAAGAATGTAATAATCTCCATCTGGCACGGCGCTGGTGGTCATTGAGCCGGCGTCGCTGCCCGCGCCCGGCTCAGTGAGTCCAAACGCATAGAATTTTTCGCCGCTGATCATGGTGCGCAAGTATTTTTCTTTCTGTTCAGGAGTTCCGACCAGAAGAAAAGGTGTGCCCATCAGTGAGTTTGGTGAGGAAATATAAATACTCGCGATACCGCTTTTTCTCGATACTTCCTCCATTACGATGGCGTAAGAGCGTTGGTCAGCACCCGCGCCACCAAGAGATTTGGGCATCTTGATACCGTAAAATCCCAGTTTTCCCATCTTGTCGATAAGCTCCTGGGGGAATACACCGCTTTCGTCCACTTGTGGTGTGATAGGCCCAAGCTCTTTTTCAGCAAAATCCCGTGCAAGCTTCCGGATCATTTCATGTTGCTCTGTGAATATCATACGTTACCTCCTATGCATTGTCTTGTTTTGATAGAATGGTTTCTCCCAGCCCACCCCACTTCTCGCAGAAAAGCATCGGGTCCATCTGTTTGAGGCTGGTTGAAATGCTTGGCACAAAGTCCATATTGGCAAGAATATCGCGCTTCAGATCGATACCGGGTGCAATTTCAACAATCGTCATCATTCCATCAACAAGCCTGAGCACACATCGCTCAGTGATATACATGATTTCCTGTGTAGTCTTGGCGTATTTTCCAGCAAAGGTGATCTGATCTACCTGCTGAATGAACTTTTTGCCGGTTCCCTCTTCGAGGATGCTCATGGTGCCACCTCCGAATTTAAGCTTGGCCTTTGCCATGAAAGCGCCACAGAAAATAACCTTCTTGGCACTTTGCGTGATGTTGATAAATCCACCGGGTCCAGTCAGACGGGGTCCGAACTTGCTGACGTTGATATTGCCATATTGATCTGCCTGGGCTAGCCCCAGACAGGTTATATCCAGCCCGCCGCCATCTATGAAGTCGAACATGGCACCATGTTCGATGATCGCTTGAGGGTTGTAGGAACTGCCAAAGTTGGGAAGAGCTGACGGAATACCACCAACCGCGCCCGCCTCTGCGGTAAGTGTAATCTCCTCAGTATAGCCTTCTTCAGAAACAATGTTGGCAACATCCGCGGGCATACCCACACCAAGGTTGACGACATCCCCATGTTTCAGTTCAGCCGCACAGCGGCGGGCAATGACTTTGCGCTCATCCAGCGGCAGTCTGGGTATCATGTTCAGCGGTTTTTTAAGGCCGCCCGAAAAAGCTGGCTCGTAATAAACACCTTCCGCCTGCCAGCATGCTTCTTGTTTACTGGCAACCACAACATAGTCAACGAGAATACCGGGGATTTTGACCTCTTTGGGGTGCATGGTGCCCCTCTTCGCAACATATTCTACTTGCACAATCACGATCCCACCGCTGTTTTTGGCGGCCTGGGCAACAGAAAGTCCCTCATTAAGTACGCTTTCCTTCTCAAAGGTGATGTTTCCATCCTCATCCGCGGTGGTTCCGCGCAATAGAGCCACATCTAGCGGAAAGCTTTTGTAAAAAAGATATTCCTCTCCCTGAAATTCAATCAGTTCGGCAATATCATCTGTAGTAATCTCGTTCATCCGGCCGCCCTCAACCCGAGGGTCGACAAAAGTACCCAGTCCGACTTTCGTAATAAGCCCCGGACGGCCAGCGGCGATCTCTCTCCAAAGATTGACGATGACGCCCTGCGGAAGACAGTGGCACTTCATTTTATTCTGACGCACTAAATCGCACATAGCAAAGGCTGAACCAATATGCGCGGCAGACCAGCGCGACACCAGTCCTTCGATCCCAAGTCGCGTCATTCCCCGTTCCTTCCAATCCCCCATGGCACTGCCCTGTTTCATGTTAAGATTGCAGGGGTGGCCGGTTTCTTTAAAATTATTGGCCATCTCCTGGGCGATTTCCTCCGCCCATCCCGACAATCCCATACCCGCAACGCCTATCGTGCTGTCATCGGGGATAAGACATGCCGCTTCACGCGCAGTGATAAACTTTCTCATACAATTGTTCCTTCCCTGATCATTATTTTTTTGAACAGTTATATTGCTTGTTAATTCTTACAAATATAGTCAGGCAATTTTATTGAACACGCTCATTGAACATATTCATTATAAATAGTATTCTATCATTATAGGGTTATTTCATCAATATGTTTTTTTGCATTTGTTAATTATTTATTTTTGTTCAAATCGCTTGCTGTAGGTCCTATCAAACTATAAATCCTGTTTGAATGGCTGACTATTATGATGTCTTTCACAACGCCGCAGAAAGTGAATTAGTTAAATTAAAATGATCTATTCGCCAGTAAATATAGTTGATTAATTTGAAAACAAGCTTGTGATTTCTTCCCCCGCCGAAGGCGGGGGAAGAAAATGACGTTTTATATATAGCCAGTTTTTAAGTGAATTGGCTATAGTTTCAATTGACAAATCATGTGTGTGCCGTATAATAAACTCAAATCTTTTAGAATTGATAAGGGAGATCATTAAATTGCAAAAATCGAGTAATTCAAAAGAGAAAAAGCGGCGCCAGCTTCAAGCTGAAGAAACAAAAATACGATTGTTTGAGGCAGCATTCGCTCTGCTGCGAGAGAGAGATTTCTCTGATATTACCATTCGTGACATTGTCGCTCGTGCCGGCGTTTCAATCGGAACCTTTTATGTGTATTTTCCTTCCAAGCTGGATGTGTTTTATGAAACTTATACAATCGCTGATAGCTATTTTGAAAACGAAGTCGCCCCTCATCTAACCGAGAGCAATGTCGCGGACAGAATACTTCATTTCTTTCAAAGCTATGCTTATTACAACGCTGAGGTAACAGGAATTAAACTGACAAAGCTACTTTATAATCCAAACAACAAATATTTTTTACGCCCAGGCAATTACGGCATGCTCCGTGTGTTGACCTCACTCATTACACAAGACATATCAAAAGAAGGCACCGTTTGCGGCCAGATGCCGCAAACCATTGCTGAGTTTCTAATGATCTCTGCCCGCGGCCTCGTATATAACTGGTGTACTCAGGACGCAGGCTATGATCTAGGGCAGGCCATGGAGAAATACGTCAAGTACTTGCTTAAGGCTTTTGATCTGCACTAAAACCTGAGATTGAATAAACTAAATTCGCAGTCCCGTCAACGCTGAATTTTGGATATATTTTTTGTCCTATAGATATGCCATTTTTAAATATGTTTTGCCATATCATTTTGCCATGCAAATTGACGCAATATAACCAATAACTTAAAAACTGGCTATATATAAAACGTCATTTTCTTCCCCAGCTTGTTTTCAAGTTAATCAACTATATTATATAAGGGGGCCATAAAATGAGCTATTTGGACTTATCAATTCTGGACAAATTCGGCTTTGAATATCCTGCTGTAGGAGTGAAATACTCTCTGATCAGGCCCACAGGTATGCCAAAACTGGGGAAAAAACTTGCTATCTGTGAAATGCTGCGCGAGGCACAGCTGGAGAATGCGTTCTATGCAACCGTCGACAATCATGCCTGTAAGGTCGGGCCCTATCTCCTTGGACAGGTTGATCCAGATCCGGTCTTTGAAAGCGGACAGGTCGGACCAAAGCTAGGTGTATACAGCGATCCGCGCGCCAACAGAAGAATTTATCTGGATATGCCCAAGCTAGTCAGGGACACGGCAAACTACACACTTTTTGCCTCTGTGAATAAAATGGATTTTGACCCTGATGTATTAATCATCACCGCGAAGCCATCACAGGCCGAGGTGATTCTTAGAGCCAAAGGTTATCGAAATGGCTCAGGATGGAACGCCAAGGGTACGTCGGTTGCCGGCTGCGCCTTCCTGTATATGTATCCCTACATCACAGGGGAACTGAATATGATGGTTACAGGTTTACATCATGGAATGAAGGCAAGGCACACCTTTCCCGAGGGGCTTTTATTCTTATCCATTCCCTACCAAGTGCTTCCTGAGATACTAAATAATCTAAAAGAGATGGTGTGGGATCTTCCGCAGTATTCCTGGGGTAAAGAAGCGCATATGGCTAGAATGAAGCAAATCGCTGAGGAAGTGAATCAGGAAATAGAAAGATCAGAAAGCCAAAAATAAGTGATGCGAAGAAGATTCTATAGCCAATTAACTTAGAAACTGGCTATATATAAAACGTCATTTTCTTCCCCCGCCTTCGGCGGGGGGAGAAATTACAAGCTTGTTTTCAAGATAATCGACTATAGTAATCTACCGCATCATGCTTCAGGAATTATAAATAATGACCAAGCTGTGCATCCCTTTTTATTGTTTAAAAATGTAAATGACACCTGCCGCCCTTCTGGTGACAGGTGTCATTTTTTATTAGTTACTAATCTCTTGAAGGCAACAAAAACGCCTGATGCTTTTACAATTCTTTCTCTTTTCACTGCCTGCGTCGGAGAAAAGAAAGGCCGATTTATTGTTTATTAAAAAGATAATATCGATGTTTTGCCAACACACAAAATTGATCATTGTTTTCGGTGTGCTATAACAAGCCGCTTTTAATTTTTTCAAGCAAACTGTTCAGCGCCTCAATCAGTTCGTTGAACGCCTTTTCGCCGACGTCGGTAACCGGTTTGGACAACTCATCATCTTTTCCTTTGCTGTACAGCTTTTTCGCTGCATTGGAAAAATTGCTTTTGGACGCTATTTGATCGACGTAATTGCCGAGCAGTCCCGCCGCTCCCTTTCCGGCAAAATCAAGTGCCGCCTTTTCCAAAGCGCCCGTAATGCCAATTGGCTTATCGTTTTCGTCCTTGCCCCAAAACCAATTCCAGACAAAACGATAGAGGAAAAAACCGGCAAGCCAGACAATCAATTTTTGAGGCTCGTTGGGCTTTGGCATTGCAACCATGCCATCAGCCTGACCCGATGCCTGCTCAACGCGCTTCCGCGCAAACGCACAGAGCTCATCACAGCCAATCTGTCCCTTTTCAATTCGTGCCGCAATCAGTTCAAGCACCGCACTTTTCGCCTGCGAGACTAAAAATCCAGCGATTGGTCCGCCCACAGGCATCATTGCAATATCAAAGGCCGCATCACCGATATAAACATAAAGTTCCATATAAGCAATGGCGATGTCTGCGGCATAGGATTTTTGCAAATAGCTTTGCTTTTCCTGCATAATGAGGTTCTGCGCGAACTCCCAGCATTTTTTTCGGAACAACTGATAGTCCTTGACACCAAAGCCTGGCCGTGCCTTTTCAAGCTGATCGAGCTTCTTCTCGCGCCAAGTCTCGGTCATGTAGGTATTGATGATGTATTTGCATCTTTCGTATTCCTCTTCCAGATCGTCATAATACTCCTGAATGTCCGGAATTAGGGAAATCTCCGTTTCGCTATCAAACGAGCCTCCATTATAGGTACAGGACCCATATAGTGTGCCCTTGACCGGTGCAGTCGACGGGAAAGACAACTCCGCCTTGAAAATGTAGGTGATGTGATCGTCGGTCTCCATATCGGGGTCTATCTCATGCCCCAGCTTGATTACCTTAAAAATACCTTCATCATCATCATAGTCGATTTCAAGGTCACCCGGTTTGACAAAGACAAGTTTCTGCTCGTTATCGTTCCACACGCCCAGCTTAAAAGCGATGAGAGTTTTTTCCATCTCGCCTTGCTTATCTTTATAGCCGCGAATCTCCTTGGGCTTGCCCAAAAAATCGGCCAGAATCCCTTCATAGCACATCACGACGGAGAACACCGTACGGGCGTATTCCTTCTCGCTTTCGGCTACGATTTCACAGGAGAAGCTGTCAAAAAAGCTCTCAAATGGCTTTTTCTCAGCATGATCTGTCGCAACGATCACGGCATTTCCGTCCGCGTCTTTGCCGAGAGCCAGTGTAAAGGGAACGTCATTTTGCATACAGTTCACTGATACTTTTGCATTGGCTGAATCCATAAAGTCCAGTAACCGATACGGGATTTGGAATGTACGACCCGAGGTGGCGAGAGCAAAAAGCTTACCGCCGTCGATCTGGATGACGGCTTCCCCTATCAGTTGGAATTTTACGTTGTTTTGGAAGATTCCGCCTTTACCGTTGAATTTAAAGCTGATCACACCCTCGGTAGGCGCATTTGTCTGGTTGGCAATGTACGCGCTGACGGAAGCACCCATATACGAGCCGGCCATCGTGGCTGCACCGATCTCCAACACGCCGCTCTGCGAAAAAATTTCGATTTGCCCCGTGAGATCTGGGCGTTCTAATTCTTCCCCCTTTGCCGTTACCTCAGCCATTCGCGCATAGACAAAAACGGGATTATCGCCATACCGGATCTTATCGCTGAAATCCTTGTATATGTACATTTTATAAGTGCTCTCAGCTTCCGTTTCTTCTTCGGAGCTGCCGCCATCCGACGAGCCGCCCGAAGCACCAGATGCAGCGCCTGCAACGCCTGCCGCTCCCGCGGCCCCCACTCCTGCCACCGCAGCAGCGACACCGGCAAGCCCCACCGCAATGGCGGCGGGCACCGGCATACTGGTTTCGCCTGAAGTTTTAGAGGCGTCTGTATTCACGCCCTGTATCGTCCCCGAAGCAACGTTTTCTTCATTCGCCGTCTTGTTACATTCAAACACGCCGCCGATCACTTCTACACCATCCCATTGCTGAGACCAACTTCCCGAGATTTTCTTCCCATTTATCTTACCAGTAAGGGTATATGTTCTTTTGCCATCATACTCACTTGTTATCGTATTTACGAGATTAATCGAACTATTTGATATGCTGACAGTCGTTTCACCATATCTCTTATCATTATATTGTGCCCAATATCCTCTATCATTTCCTGCTGTGGGCAGGCATGAAAAATACAATCCGCCGAACGTTGAATTTCTTGTATCAACGATATAATCACTGTTGATGATATCTTTCTTATTTGTGTTTCTCTGTATAAAAATGACAAAATTAGTATCAATATTGCTAATTTTATTATAGCCTGCCACGATCATTTTCATCCTGTTTTGATAATCAATTATAGATGCTTCCTTTGTTTCGGCGGATAATCCTGCAAGATTTTTTTTAAAACCGGGTGAATGATACGACAGAATATAGCTTTCATTATAGCTGGTAACTTTTATTGTGCCGGTATATGTTCCGCCAACCTTTGAATTGACTTCTGTAGCTGCCACTACAGGCATTGAAAGGAAAGCTACTATCAAAAGGGTCAGTAAAGCAAAAGATGTTTTTCTGATTATTTTCATACTGCCTTACCCTTCTTTCTTTTGTTTTCTTCTGCAATCGACACAATTATCGCCACAATAAATAACAATACTCCCACAGCACTACAGATAAAGCCAAAGTGTGCCGCACTCAGCGCGACGCTTAGGGCAAAGCCGGTCGTGCAGCCTGCCATAACACGGTTTACAAAGGAACTGTCGGGCGCCTTGCCTTTTCGCAACTTTTGAGCGACAGACAGAATGAACCCACGCAAAAAACCGGCTTTGTTCGACAGCGCCCGCAGCGAAAGGATAAAGGCCGCTATCCCAGCCATACTGTTTTGAAGCGAAGCGTTACCCGTCATAAAATGATAGGTGATCAGTGACGTCCCCATACCCAAAAGCAAAGGCGCAGCCGTCCCTTTTCCCTTCGCAGTCAAAGAGGAGAATAGGCTTTTAAGCCCTTTACCGACATCGGAAAATGGCTTTCTACCTGATGTCGGTATCATTAAAGTAATAAAAAATGCAAACACGCCCTTCCCGACTATGCCGCCGATCGTACCCCAAATCCCTGTGCCAACGCCGCCCTGTGCAAAAGTCAAAAAGCTAAGCAACTTTACAGGGTACGGGTTGATGCCCAGTGCGGGCAGAAGTGTAAATAAAAGCCAAATCGCCGCCAGGACAATGGCCGGTATCATCTTTTTCTTATCCTTTATGGCTGCTTGAAATCCTTTGAACAGCCCCAGCACACCGTTAAGCAGATACTTGAGGGGGCCCAGAGTGGCAGTAAGCGTTTTTCCTGCAGAAGGAATGGTCTGTGTAAAGGCCATCTCTCCTCCCGATGACAGCGCAACTGACGTATTGCCAAAAAGCTGCGCTGTGGCAGACAAGACAGCGCTTGTCACAGCAGCCGAGTCTACCTGAGGCTTTGGTTGGGCAGGTTGTTTTTGAATATCGGTGAGCTCTGCCGACGAGTGGACGGTTTGAACCTCTGTTGGCTTTTCCTGAAGCTTTGTCACCTTTTCTCCACAGTTAAGACAAAACAGACTTTCTGGCATAAGTGCTGCACCGCAATTCACACAAAATTTGCCGGGCATATTTATCCTCCTTTACAATCAACCATTTAATATAAAAAATTATCTTGATAAACGGTACTTCTTTCTATCTTCTGCCCTGCCTATGACGGGCAGTCTGATAACAGTTTTTCCTTTACTTTCACCATTACTATAGATATGGAATTGATTTTTGGAAAATCAGCAAACAAGAGCTGCTTACGGGAGCAAAAAACGATTCACCCAGCTGCTTCCACACTATACATCCCACCTTGTATGATTCTATTCCTAAATCAAACGGCAATTATCCTATTTCTATTTTTCCCGCCAGAGACAGGGAAAGCAGAGATATAGCCAATTAACTTAAAAACTGGCTATATATAAAACGTCATTTTCTTCCCCCGCCTTCGGCGGGGGAAGAAATCACAAGCTTGTTTTCAAGTTAATCAACTATAGAATTCAGTGCTATTTAAACAGGCTTTCGTATGATGCAAAATTCCTTCAGATTAATCATATTATTTTTCAATTCGTATGGCGTCACCCAAAAAGGGTGATTTGCTTAAATTGCCTCACTCATTTTAGGTGTGGGGCCTTCATTTAAACTGTATTTTAGGATCTTTTTTACAACACATTTTGCATTCTTTCTTCTATGCTTATCCGGCCAGTACGGTCTGTAATCTAAAGAGGCTTATCACCATAGCGATAAGCCTCTTTAAACAATTAAGATACATACCCTTAAGACAAAGCGAATATTCCTTGTATTATATAGTCGATTAACTTGATAACAATCTTATATTTTCTTTCCCCGCCGAAGGCGGGGGAAGAAAATGACGTTTTATATATAGCCAGTTTTTAAGTTAATTGCTACATTGTCAAGCCAAATGCGACAGTTCGAGCAGAAAGAGCTGGGAAGGTGTATTCCAATTAAGACATTTTCGGGGTCTGTTGTTTATAAGCAGAAGAGAAGAAGATAGGTTTTGATGAGAAACAGTGGACAGAACAGTACCTTTCGGAAAGAACTCTCTGAGCAAACCGTTACCGTACTCATTGCTTCCTCTCTGATGCGGACAATATGGATCAGCGAAATAAAGAGTTAAGCCTAGATCTTTCTGGATTACATCATAACAGGCAAATTCACCGCCACGATCTGTTGTTGCTGTTTTGAATGTGCCTTGTGGCAATAAAGTGTGCAGGTGCTTGATTGCAGCTTCCATGGAAGCTGCCGTTCGATCAGGAATGGGAACGGCTGTATAGAACCTTGTTTTTCGTTCCACAAAGGTGGCCAAGCAACCACCGGAACCCCTAGAGGAAACCACCGTATCAAGTTCCCAATGCCCAAATGTTTCTCTGGTATATACCTCTTTGGGTCTCTTGTGGATAGAAGTACCACGAGCATAATGCGCAAGATTTTTACAGCTTCTCTTTTTTCCATTACGGCGCAGCACATCTGCGGTGAGTCCGTTCAGTCGTCCGGCATAAAGCCAGTTGTATATTGTTTTAAAGCTCAGTTGGCTTGAAGTAACGGTATGTGATATTTGTTCTGGCGACCAGGTCTCTTTCAGCTTTTCTGCCACAGCTGCGCACAACTCCTCGTTCCATTTCCCTTGAGGTTTGCTGTTGTGCCGTTTCTTCTGGTAATCCAGTTGTGCTTCTTCTGCGTTATACGCTCGGGCACCGTAAAAACGTTTCAATTCTCTAGCGATACTGCTGTGGTGACATCCCAGACGTGATGCGATTTTCCGGGTCGTATATCCGATTTGACGGAGTTCCTCTATCTTTCCTCGTTCGAATGTTGTAAAATGGTGATGGCTCATGGCTGCCTCCTTGTGTGAATGTTGTTGTTGCAAACTCTATTCTACACGTTTTGGCCGCCTTGGGCTATCTTTTTTCTGTCGCATTTCATTTTACAATGTAGCAATTGACTATATTAATCTGAAAAGTGCACTAAAGCCCCCTTGATAGATTGCAGGATTTTACCGGCTACAGTAAGCCGCTTTTGATTTTTTCAAGCAAGCTGTTCAGCATCTCAATCAGCTCGTTAAACGCCTTTTCACCGACGTCGGTAACCGGTTTGGACAGCGCGTCGTCCTTTTCTTTGTTGTACAACTTTTTCGCCGCATTGGCAAAATTGCTTCGGGATGCTATTTGATCAACATAATTGCCGAGCAGCCCTGCAGCGCCCTTACCGGCGAAAATCCAGCGCCGCCTTTTCCAAGGCGCCCGCAATGCCAATCGGTTGATCATGTTCATCCTTGCCCCAATACCAATTCCAGACAAAGCGGTACAGGAAAAAGCAAGCAAGCCATACTAATAATTTTTGTGGCTCACTCGGCTTTGGCATCGTAACCAGACCGTCGGCTTGACCCGTCGCCTGTTCAATGCGTTTCCACACAAACTCACAAAGCTCATCATAGCCGATGCTGCCCTTTTCAATGCGTACTGTGATCAGCTCCAACGCGGCGCTTTTGACTTGTGCTACTAAAAATCCAGCAATTGGCCCGCCCACAGGCATCATAGCGATATCGAAGGCCACATCCCCAACATACACATACAGCTCCAGATAGGCGATGGCGATATCCGCAGAATAGGACTTGAGTAAATAACTTTCCTTTTCCTGCATAATGAGGTTCTGCGCGAACTCCCAGCATTTTGTCCGAAAAATCTGATAGTCCTTAATGCCAAAGCTCGGGCGTGCTTTTTCCAACTGTGCCAGCTTTCTCTCGCGCCAGTCCTCGGTCATGTAGGTATTGATGATGTATTTGCATTTTTCATATTCCTTATCCAGATTGTCATAATACTCCTGGACATCCGGAATCAGCGATATTTCCGTTTCGCTTTCAATTGCAGTTTGATTATAAGTACAGGACCCATATAGTGTGCCCTTGACCGGTGCAGTCGACGGGAAAGATATTTCCGCCTTGAAAATATAGGTGATGTGATCGTCGGTCTCCATATCGGGGTCTATCTCATGCCCCAGCTTGATTACCTTAAAAATACCGTCATCATCGTCATAGTCAATTTCAAGATCTGCTGGCTTGACAAAGACGAGTGTCTGCTCGCTGTCGTTCCACACACCCAGTTTAAAGGCAATCAGGGTTTTTTCCATCTCACCTTCTTTGTTTTTATAACCGCGTATCTCCTTCGGCTTGCCCAAAAAGTCAGGAAGCAGCCCTTCATAGCACATTACGACTGAGAATACCGTACGGGCGTGCTCCTTCTCGTTTTCGGCGACGATCTCACAGTTATAGCTGTCAAAGAAACGCTCAAACGGTTTCTTTTCAGCACAATCCGTTGCGATGATCAAAGGATTACCGGTCTTATCTTTGCCAAGAGCCAACGTAAAGGGGACGTTGTCCTGCATGCAGTTCAAAGATACTTTAGCATTGGCTGAATCCATAAAGTCCAGCAACTGATACGGGATTTGGAAGGTTCGACCCGACGCAGCGAGAGCAAAAAGCTTTCCGCCGTCGATCTGGATGACGGCTTCTCCTATCAGTTGGAATTTTACGTTATTTTGGAAGATTCCGCCTTTACCGTTAAATTTAAAGCTGATCACACCCTCGGTGGGCGCACCCGGCTGGCCACCGGCGTAAGCGCTGACTGAAGCGCCCATATACGAGCCGGCCATTGTGGATGCGCCGACCTCCAGCACGCCACTCTGCGAGAAGATTTCGATCTGCCCGGTGAGATCTGGCCGTTCTATTTCTTCCCCTTTCGCCGTCACCTCTGCCATCCGCGCATAGACAAAAACGGGATTGTCGCCATACCGGATTTTATCGCCGAAATCCTTGTATATGTACATCTTATAGGTGCTTTCTGTTTCGGCATTATCCTCTGAGCCACCTTCAGATGAACTGCCTGAAGCACCAGATGCAGAGGCTGTAACACCTGCCGCCGCCGAGGCTCCAACTCCCGCTACTGCAGCAGCAACGCCGGCAAGCCCCACCGCAATGGCAGAGGGCACTGTCGCGGCGGTCTCACCGGCGGACGTGCTGGCATCAGAATTTAAAATCGCGGACCCCAGCGAAAAACCATTCAGGTTCATCAGCCCATGAGCAGCGCCGTTCCAACTGCAGTCAAAGGTTAGCTTTAAACTCTTGTTGCCCGGAAATGTATGGTCGAGATCTGCCATATCAAAAGGATTCGGCTGTCCTGTGCTGTACACCCCATCAAAGCCAAAGCGAATTGTATAGTTTTCATTGGTTTTCGGCAGTTCTATGACCGTGGTCGCGTCGTTGGGAAACAGGGTTTTGGGGATAAACTCCTTACCACCCTTATCGATAAAATAGTAATGATTACAAAACCTTTTTTTCACCCCAATTGGTAGTGTCGGTTTTCTGGATGAGTGTTAATTTGATAGTGCCTTTATCTCCCCATGCCAACACAGGAACGGATAAATAAAGCATAAATAGTAAGCAAATAGCTGATATGGCAAAAATTCTTTTTTTCATGTCGCAGCCACTCCTTTTTTTGATTTGCCCACCAAGAAGAAGATTATTGCTGCAATAATTGCCAAGACACCGCCCACACTGCAGATAAATCCAAAGTGGGCAGCACTGAGTGCAACGCCCAGGGCAAAGCCGGTCGTGCAGCCTGCCATCACGCGGTTCACAAGGGAAATGTCGGGCGCCTTGCCTTTTCGCAACTTTTGACCGACCGACAGAATAAATCCTTGTATAAAACTGACCTTACCCGACATCGCCCGCAGAGAAAGGATAAAGGCCGCTATGCCAGCCATACTGTTTTGAAGCGAAGCGTTACCCGTCATAAAATGATAGGCGATCAATGACGTCCCCATACCCAGAAGCAAAGGCGCAGCCGTCCCTTTTCCCTTCGCAGTCAAAGATGAAAACAGGCTTTTCAATCCTTTGCCAATACCTGAGATTGGCTTATTACCCGATGTTGGTATCATTAAAGTAATAAAATAAGCGAACACGCCCTTCCCGACTATGCCGCCGATCGTACCCCAAATCCCTGTGCCGACGCCGCCCTGTGCAAAAGTCAAAAAGCTAAGCAACTTTACAGGGTGCGGGTTGATGCCCAGTGCGGGCAGAAGTGTAAATAAAAACCAGATCGCCGCCAGAACAATAGCCGGTATCAGCTTTTTCTTATCCTTTATGGCTGCTTGAAATCCTTTGAACAGCCCCAGCACACCGTTAAGCAGATACTTGAGGGGACCCAGAGTGGCGGTAAGCGTTTTTCCTACTGAAGGAATGGTCTGTGTAAAGGCCATCTCTCCTCCCGATGACAGCGCAACTGACGTATTGCCAAAAAGCTGCGCTGTGGCAGACAAGACAGCGCTTGTCACAGCAGCCGAGTCTACCTGAGGCTTTGGTTGGGCAGGTTGTTTTTGAATATTGGTGGGTACTGCCGACGAGTGGACGGTTTGATCCTCTGTTGGCTTTTCCTGAAGCTTTGTCACCTTTTCTCCACAGTTAAGACAAAACAGACTTTCTGGCGTAAGTGCTGCACCGCAATTCATACAAAATTTGCCGGGCATGTTTATCCTCCTTTACAATTAACCATATAATATGAAACAACGGAATTCCTTTCTATCGCTCCTCTACCTTGTATTATCAAAAATTATATCAGTTTAATCATATTGTTTTTTTCTTCGGATGGCGTCACCCAAAAAGGGTGATTTGCTTTCAATTGCCTCACTCATTTTATATGTGGGGCCATTTAGTCCGCTTTTATAAAATACACTAGTGATATATTTGGCCTTTTTCTTTGCTAGTATATTGTCTCATTTTAAACTTGTATATTCCCCCGCCGAAGGCGGGGGAACATACAAGCGCATTTAACCCATTGTCATATAGGGTCTAGTTGCAACAAAGTACTAGAAACCCAATCAATTTGATTTTTTGGATGGATTTTGATCCACGTAGAAATTATAAAATCAATCGTAAATGAACCAGCTTCGCTTTGACCTCGTAATCGAATACGCAAAAAATACCCCCAGTCATGCTATCGGGTTTCTCTGCTTTTAGCTTAAGAGCTAAAGACTCAGTGTTATTTCTTTCTGTATTTGTAAGTTAATCTCTGTGCATGCAGGGAAATCACTTCTATTTTGTATAGAGAAAACATAATTTGAAATAAAACATAGATGCTGTGGTGATATAATTTGCAACAAAAAAAGTCCTCGTGGTATACAATAGCCATTCTGGTGCTTAGCGGGTTTATTGTGGCAACCGTTGCTTCTCTACTCGTCAAGGTAAATACACCGGCAGCGGCTGAGCCGTTAAAATGGGTTGATTTTAACGTCAAGGCTTCAGCGATGGAAAAGGCGCTAAAGTTGGACATCGCAAGCCAAAAAACCGAGACGCCCCTCGATTGGGTCGAGCTTCTTGCCTATCTGGGGACAAAGTATGGCGGTAATTTCAAAAAATATAAAGCCAAAGATATGGATGCGTTGGCGCAAAAGCTCCGCGGAGGAGAATCGATTCAAAATCTGACTTCAAACATGAAGTATTATTCTTACTACCTTGAAGCTTATCGTGCTGTGCTGGAAGGCATGGTGGGGACATACCAGATTCAGACAGAGGAGTCGCTAAAAAATGGGACTGTCCAAATGGAGGAAAAATACGGATTGAAGGCCTACTCTCCGATTGCCTATGGCTACATCTTTTCGCATTATGACGACTTTGGCAACTCACGTTCTTTTGGTTTTAAACGTACCCATCTGGGAAACGACCTGGTAGGCCGTGTCGGCACACCTGTTATTGCCGTAGAATCAGGGGTGGTGGAGGTAGCGGGCTGGAACCGTTATGGAGGTTGGCGGGTGGGTATAAGAAGCTTTGATGGAAAGCGATACTACTATTATGCTCACCTGCGAAAAGGGCACCCCTACCATAAGGACCTGAAAGAAGGCTCTGTCATTAAAGCGGGCGACGTGTTAGGGTATCTGGGGATGACGGGTTATTCAAACAAGGAAAATGTCAATGGAATGAAAATACCTCATCTTCACTTTGGAATGCAGCTTATTTTCGATGAATCGCAAAAAGAGAGCAACAATGAAATCTGGATTGATGTCTATGAAATTGTCAAATTTTTAGAGCACCATAAATCACCGGTTGTGCGTGACGCTGCCACACAGGAATATGCCCGAAAATATTCATTTATCGACCCTGTGGTGGAAGAACTGGATGGTGTGGTTCACAATTTCCGAAGCATGAGCAAAATTGATGGCTTATGTATAGCCAATTGCTACATTGTCAAGCCAAATGCGACAGTTCGAGCAGAAAGAGCTGGGAAGGTGTATTCCAATTAAGACATTTTCGGGGTCTGTTGTTTATAAGCAGAAGAGAAGAAGATAGGTTTTGATGAGAAACAGTGGACAAAACAGTACCTTTCGGAAAGAACTCTCTGAGCAAACCGTTACCGTACTCATTGCTTCCTCTCTGACGCGGACAATATGGATCAGCGAAATAAAGAGTTAAGCCTAGATCTTTCTGGATTACATCATAACAGGCAAATTCACCGCCACGATCTGTTGTTGCTGTTTTGAATGTGCCTTGTGGCAATAAAGTATGCAGGTGCTTGATTGCAGCTTCCATGGAAGCTGCCGTTCGATCAGGAATGGGAACGGCTGTATAGAACCTTGTTTTTCGTTCCACAAAGGTGGCCAAGCAACTACTGGAACCCCTAGAGGAAACCACCGTATCAAGTTCCCAATGGCCCAAATGTTTCTCTGGTATATACCTCTTTCGGTCTCTTGCGGATAGAAGTACCACGAGCATAATGCGCAAGATTTTTACAGCTTCTCTTTTTTTCCATTACGGCGCAGCACATCTGCGGTGAGTCCGTTCAGGTCGTCCGGCATAAAGCCAGTTGTATATGGTTTTAAAGCTCAGTTGGCTTGAAGTAACGGTATGTGATATTTGCTCTGGCGACCAGGTCTCTTTCAGCTTTTCTGCCACAACTGCGCACAACTCCTCGTTCCATTTCCCTTGAGGTTTGCTGTTGTGCCGTTTCTTCTGGTAATCCAGTTGTGCTTCTTCTGCGTTATACGCTCGGGCACCGTAAAAACGTTTCAATTCTCTAGCGATACTGCTGTGGTGACATCCCAGACGTGATGCGATTTTCCCGGGTCGTATATCCGATTTGACGGAGTTCTTCTATCTTTCCTCGTTCGAATGTTGTAAAATGGTGGTGGCTCATGGCTGCCTCCTTGTGTGAATGTTGTTGTTGCAAACTCTATTCTACACGTTTTGGCTGCCTTGGGCTATCTTTTTTCTGTCGCATTTCATTTTACAATGTAGCTTCCACGCTTCGAGCGGGAAAAAGAGAACCAGACTAACAAATGTCTATTATAAAACCTTTCCCCCACCGCAAGCGGGGGAAAGGTTTTCGTTAACAATATACATTGATGATGGCGTAATAGCGATTGTTCGTTTAAAAAATCACAAATGACACTTTATGACATTATATCTTTTACCATTTGTATAAGATCATTGGTGAATGGAGGCATGTATCTGTCTTTCACATACACCGCCCTGAAATCGGAATATTTTACATAACTGCCCACATTCAGATAGGCGGGAGGCGTTTAAAAATTATAGTAGGGAATATAAACTATCGTTACAAAAGGATACACCCATACCGGCAGCGGTCATTTGCGCCGAAGTAGCGAGGCTGCGAACAAGAAAAACCTTTTTTGGGTAGACGCCTGCATTTCGCAAAATCTCATCGCTGGAAACCCGGATACTTTGTCCTACATGTTGAAGTAAGAATTTTTCGTTTTCGAATAATTTAAGATCGATCCACGGATACTGACTGCCTGCCATATACTTTTTTTTGGCAAGCAGAGGATGGCCGGCGGGGACAACAAATAAAACGCTGTCACGATACACAGTAACAGATTCCAGCTCTTGATTATCGGGAATACAGTTGCAAAAAAACAGATCGAGCTCATTGTTGAGAAGCATAGTACAAAGCCCTGTATAATTGCCTTCCTGCAAAACGATTTCAACATTGGGATATTGCGAAGAAAAGGCCCTGATAATCGATGTTGTGATGAATGGAGATCGAAATTCCTGCATACCGAGGCGCAAACGGCCTTTATAACCGTCCATAATATCGCTGAGCTCCGCTTCAAACTGACTGCCCAACTCCAGCATTTTATGCGCTTTTTCAACATAAAGCTCACCCACATAGGTGAGCACAAGGCGCTTGCCAATTTTATCAAAAAGCTTTGCGCCAATTGAATTTTCCAGATTGCTTATATACTGGCTAAGCGCGGCTGCGAGATATTCAGTTTGCTCGCTGCGCGGGTAAGGCTTCCGGCATCTGCAAGAGCGCATACATATTTTTGCTCCTTTAAATCATGCATTTCATCTCCATATCATCAGATGTGTCTTTTTAAAGTATAACTTTTGCAGATTATAATTGCAATATTCGTAAAATAATACAAAACCGTCCTATTCAACTGACATATTAAATTATATAATGCAATATATCACAATCTTTCAAGCTGAATATATCAATAAATCATAATAGTAATGTTTTATTTAAAACAACAATAGTAAATATCGTTAAATTCCGGCACAGACGACATAATATTGAGTTTATGAGTAAAAATACAATGATTTTCTTATGATTGTTTTATTGATTTCTTATTTTACTTATAATATTTATTGATATAATGTAAACAGAGTGATATCATTCTAAAATTCATGACCGCACTTGGGAGGACTATGAA
>CAXXEO010000011.1:0-38244 GCA_963664585.2 Oscillospiraceae bacterium
GACCATCACGGTCATGTGGCTCGCCTCAAAGGAGCCATGGATGCTATCGGGCTTTCCGGCGAGAAGCTGGACATCATCATTATGCAGCTTGTCCGTCTGACCAGAGGTGGCGAACCAGTGCGTATGAGCAAACGTTCGGGTAAGTCGGTCACACTCAGTGATCTTTTGGATGATGTGCCGGTGGACGCCGCGCGCTTTTTCTTCAATATGCGTGAACCTGGCTCCTCTTTGGACTTTGATCTGGATCTCGCCGTCGAGCAGTCCAGCCAGAACCCGGTCTATTATGTCCAGTATGCCCATGCTCGTATCTGTAGTATTTTGAAAAACCTGTCTGGCGAAGGGATCGTTCCCCGCCCGTGTACGGATGCAGAGCTCTCCCTTCTCACCGACCCGGCGGAACTTGATTTAATCCGACTTCTTGCTATGCTCCCCGATGAAATTATATCCGCGGCAAAAAATTATGACCCTGCTGGCTTGACGCACTATCTTCTCACTCTGTGCGCACAGTTTCACCGTTTTTATACTGACTGCCGCGTAAAAAGCGAAAATGAATCCTTGATGCAGGCCCGGCTCGCCCTTTGTCTTGCCACAAAAACAGTTATTAAAAATGTTTTGGGAATTCTGAAAATTCAAGCACCTATGGCAATGTAGGTAAGGAGGCATTATGGCAGTTAAAATCCTCGCGGACAGCACCTGTGATATTCCGTTGAGTGATGCAGCACGTCTTGGTGTGACCATTCTTCCCTTGCACATAAACCTCGACGGTCAGGAATATCTGGATGGCGCTAACTTGACTCATGAAGAGTTCTACCGTTTCATGCGCAGCTCCAGTGTACTGCCCCGCACCAGTCAGGTGGGCGTCATGGAGTTTGAGGCCGCTTATCGTACCGCTCTTCAATGTGAAGAGGACGAGCTTGTTGTCATTACTATATCCCATAAGCTCAGTGGTACCATTCAGGCTGCGAAAATTGCGGCGGGAATGGTCGCCCCTGAAAGGATCCATGTGGTTGATTCCCTTACCTTTACTTTAGGCTTTTCTGCCCTGGTCATCCGCGCAACACAGATGAGAGATGTGGGGAAAAGCGCTGTCGAAATCGTAACCGTCCTTGAGGAGATGCGCCATCGTGCAGTCATGCAGTCTGTCATTGGCGATCTTAAATATTTGAAGCTGGGGGGCAGGCTTTCCTCCGCCAGCGCTGCCGTGGGGACCATGCTTAACGTCAAACCTACAGTGGGCATCATTGATGGCGAGATCATTGTGGTACACAAAAGCCTAGGTCTCACCAAATCCTATGACTGGATGATTGACTGCTTCTTTCAGCAAGAAGTTGACTACACCCTTCCCATCGGTGTTGCCCATGCCGGCAATCCACGTATGTTCGATGATTTTTTGGCTCAGCTCAAAAAACGTATCGATCCCGCTGATTTCCCCTCATTCCTAACCTATTCAATTGGCGCAGGGGTAGGCACACACTGCGGTCCTGATACCGTTGGCATGCTCTTCTACAAAAAAAACGCTGTAAGAGCTCCTCACAGATGACTGAAACCGGTATACTGTATAACCCACATGGCAAGGCCACCAAAAAGAAGCTTTAGGCCGTGTCGGTGTGGACAGTTTAAATTTACCCAGCTAAACTGTCACGATCACAGGAGCCCTGCTTTTTGCTGCTATTATATTTTTTCTGTTCTGCCTAGTCCCAGCAACCGTGTGAAGTCAAGGCATAAATCAATTATTGCTATATGGCGGTGTTAGAATGACTGAAGTATATTTTGTAAGACATGCAGAATCTGATAATAACATCCATGATGATATCACCAGACCGTTAACTGGTAAAGGGATGCAGGATAGAGCTCTTGTGACGCAATTTTTTAGTTTAAAGAGAATCGATTTCATATGCTCAAGTCCATACAAAAGAGCGATTGATACTGTGACTGATTTAGCGCAAAAAAACAATGCGGAGATTCAGCGTCTAGATGCTTTTAAGGAAAGATGTATTAGCAGTGCATGGATAGAGGATTTTTCAGAATTCTCTAAGATGCAATGGGATGACTTCCGCTATAAGCTTTCAGATGGTGAATCTTTACAAGAAGTACAAAACAGAAACATAATTGCGTTAAAGGACATACTGAATGCGCATCAAAACAAGACGATTGTCATTGCCACTCATGGAACTGCTTTAAGTACGGTTATCAATTATTATGATCCATCTTTCGGATATGACGATTTCAAAGCTATCGTAAAACTCATGCCGTGGATTGTTCAATTTTCTTTTGATCATAATGTATGCAAAAAGATAGATAAAATAAACGTCTTTGCTCAATGATAAAAAAACAAAAGGCTGGCGTAACGCTCCGAAAGCGTTACGCCAGCTTTTTGTTTATGGAAGACTTTATACTGTTTTTTTTAAAAACAACTAATTTGATCTATTTTTTCCGCCTGTGGCGCGAAAAATAAAGTTGATTAACTTGAAAACAAGCTTGTGATTTCTTCCCCCGCCGAAGGCGGGGGAAGAAAATGACGTTTTATCTATAGCCAGCCTTTTTCATATGAAATTAGTATTATACAAAAAGCTCTTCATAGGACACTTCTAAAATTGCTTTCAATTGTTTGATTTCAAAAGAATAAATGTGTCTTTGTCCTACTTCAATTTTTGCTAAGCCGCTTCTGGTCATATCACAGCCACAAGTTTGTAACCGGGCGGATAATTGCTCTTGCGTAAAGCCTTTCTCCTCCCTGATTCTTCGGATATTGTTACCCATCTTCTTATCATATGCAAAATCCACGCGTCAGCACCTCTTTTGCACTTTTTTCAGTGCAGGATATATTGATCGTAGCAGTTTTCTGTGTTATAATTGCACTCATATGGGTGCAATATCGTTGTAGAGGAAGATGTTTTATGCCGGATTATCAAAAAATGTATCATATTTTATTTAACCAAATGAGCAAAACGATTGAAATGCTGCAAAAACGCTCAATGTGAGGCAGAAGAAATTTTCATGTGCTCATCTGAAACAATCATCCCTTTCATACCAGAACTGGAAGAATAAAACGATTAAAACGACCGGGTTTCCGTCAGGCGTTCTTTTTTTTCGTTAAAATTGCGGTTTTCCCTGTTGTTACGGCAAGATCCTTGCCAAACGCCTCTTTAATATCTGCCATTGACTGTGCGGATAAGAGAAAGCTTTTTCCTGTAAGGTTATAGTTGCCCTCTGTCACCATCGGGTTGGCAGGTTTCTCTGGTAGGTTCGCGAGGTAATTTAAAGCGCTTCTGGCCTTTTCATAATCGGCATAGCTTAAGTCTGTGTCTGCCAGATTGACAGAAAGCTTAAAAAGAGCCTCCCCGGCAGGGCCGGCTACAACATTTATCCGTTGGTTTACTGTCGCCACGGTCAAATCGTTGAGAGTAAGTATCCTCTGCCTTTCTCCGTCGTCATACTTCTGATTAAGAATTGCCGCCACAAGCTTGCGCCCGTCCATCTGCTGGCGGCCGCTTTTCACTTGTATTCCCCCCGTAAGAGTGATTGAAAAGGGAAGCACATACTCTATGCTTCCTGCCGTATCTGCTACCTTAGAAAATCCTTCAGCGTTCATACGGACATAGCGATCAACTGGTATCCCCAGAGTAGCGCTAAGGGCATCCGCAGCCTTGCGCCCTCCTTTTTTTTCACAGATCTCTCCAAGGGTATTCCATCCACCCTCTCCCTCTAACGCAAGAGTAGGCAATAGGGTTGAAACCCATATCTTTCCTCTGACGGGATCCATTCTGGCGAGCAGGCAAATCGCAGGCGCTTGATTTTTCTCCCCACCCAAAAACAGAACGGTTAGCGCATCTTCTTCATCCGGCTGATAATCTGTAATAGAGGCATCGGTAAACAGCTCTGTGGTTGGGCTCAACAGGAATACCACACCCAGAGCCGCAAGCGAAAGTCCTATAAAGCTCAGGCCAAAAGCCGCTAAAAAGGCTCGACTGCTGCTTTTCTTCATCTTTTGTGCCCCCTGTCCTTTTGTATCATTGCCTTGCACCCTGCAGACTGATACTATTTTCATTTTAAAAAACAACTAATTTTATATCTAACCCCGTCAAAGGCAGAAAAAATAGATATGCTTTATTGCCTTTTCACATGAAATTAGTATTGACTGATAATTTTATAGTTGTCAGTTTGCGGCGCTTCATACATTACAAGTGACAATAATCGTTTGAGCGCTTCTGATATACTTGCCAAATAGTAGAAATAAAACTAAAATTACCTGTAAAGGGTAACATGGTAAAATAGAAATGACACTATTGGGATGGACATAAAAATCATAAATGCAGGGGTACAGGATGCGGATACATTGGGACTGCTCATTTCAGAATGCTGGCGGCAAGCTTATGCTGGGATTATCCCAGATGATTATCTAAAAACTGTTACCCCTGAAAAGCGAGCCGAACGTTTTAGAACGGATATCCCTCTAAATCCAGACGTTGAATACGACCTTATCTTTGTCGACACCCAGCCCGCTGGACTGATGATTTTGATGCAATGCCGGGACGAAGATCTACCGGACGCCGGGGACCTGACCGCCATCTATTTCCTGTCCCCCTATTGGGGAAAAGGACTGGGGCAGGCCGCCATTGAGTATGCCCTTCAGTGGTTTCAAAGCGCTTCATATAAGCAGGCGGTTATCTGGGTCCTGGCAGAAAACCAGCGGGCACGCAAATTCTACGAAAAGAATGGCTTTTACCTTGACGGGGCCAAAAAGACGATGGATTTTGGCAAAGAGCTATCCGTGGTAAGATACAGGCGAGATCTTTAAACCCCCGTATTAAAAATTATTATTCTGCAACCAGAGCAGAAAAAGCAAAAGTTTTTACAACGACCTTCAAACATCCAATTATATGTATTATTCCATTTTTTCAGTGAACAAAATAAGCCATCAGGAAAGAAGTGTTTCTTCTCTTGATGGCTTTGTTCATTCAGTTTGTCGCAGTTTATAGCAATTAACTTAAAAACTGGCTATATATAAAACATTATTTTCTCCCCCCGCTTTCGGCGGGGTAGAAATCACAAGCTTGTTTTCAAGTTAATCAACTATACTTCCTGTTAATCTTCATTATTTTCACTTTTCTCCGCCATTGGCGGGAAATGAGAATATTGCTGTCTTTTAGCAGAAATCAATTTCAAGCGCAGGCTCAACTAATATTTTTTACCATATAAATCACTTCAATTTCTCCCTCTGCCGTTGATTTTATAAATCGCTTTTTCTCAACAAACCCACATTTCAAATAACAATGATATGCGGGCAGATTATTTGCGCGTACCCGGAGAACAACTGAAGAAATGGCTAAACTCTTTTTTGCCTCTTGGATTGCTTCATTGATCACAAATGATCCAATTCCATTACCGCGATCACCTTGCGATGATATAAAAATCCCCAAGGTGGCAAACCTCGCAGTCAAATCTTCTTTTTCCAGCCAGATGCTGCCACACATCCTATTATCGACTACTATGTATCTCCAATACAAGCTGTTCTCGTCACAAGTATCCGCTCGATTTGGGCGAGTACGGCTCATATACTGCGATAATCCTATTTCTAATTCAGAATAAACCATCCTGTTGAACGCATTGATTACATCAAGCACTATGTTCATAAACACCTCTTGAACAACTTCACATGGACTTTAAAGATCTCATATAAACCATGCGCCTATATAAAACTATATTGAAACACAAAAGGCAATACAACTCTCCCTTAAAAACCACTCGGAGTATTGGTCTAAAGATAAATCGTTTAAGATTTTTTGCCCAATTGCGTTCATACCATGGCTTGTCACAAATTGCTTTAATAATTATAGTTGATTAGCTTGAAAACATGCTTGTGATTTCTTCCCCCGCCTTCGGCGGGGGAAGAAAATGACGTTTTATATATAGCCAGTTTTTAAGTTAATTGAATATACATACGATTAAACGCATTTTTACTAGAAGCCCTGTAAATTTCTTGTGAGACGCGCGTACAGTCTGGATTTGGCGATAAAAAACCGCAAAAGGCGAAGAGTGACCTTTGCAGCTTTTAATACAATGAAAGACACTTGTCAGGTGTAATCCAGTCCACGCACGGATTCTAGCGTTTTCTTACCGCAAGAACGGGCTCACAGATACCCTCATAACCGGCGAGTGCCAGAACCAGAACCAGATCGCGTCCGATTCCCTTGTGAGCGTCCGTGGGATCATACCATTCGTTCACTGTGTGAGTATTCCCCGACATGCCTGCCCTCCGATGGCGATAGCCGGAACCCCAAGGCTGATCGGGACGTTTGCGTCGGTGCTGGCCGCTTCGCCGTATTTCGGTTCGATTCCGAAGAGCTCGCTTGATGTTGCCATAGCCTGTACGATATCGATTTCGCGAGACTGTTCTCCACCCGGGCGCGAACTGAATATTTCGAACTTAACTTCGACGCGCTCGGTAGGATGGTTCCATCGCGCGTTTTCCTCGTCACAGCCCGCTTTCGTAGCAGACTCAACTTGATCGCACAATTTGTCAAGTTCCACACTTGAAAGAGATCGCATATCCACTAAGGCCATCGCCTCGGTAGGTATTGAACTGATGCCCGTGCCGCCTTTGAGGATCCGGTATTAAAGATCGTGATCGGTTTTACCGGCACCTGAATGTCAGCGATTTTAGCGATGGCACGCGCCAAAGCATTGTTGGCATTGGGAAAACCAAACATGGATAGGGCATGCCCGCCCGTACCTGTATAGGTAATACGCGCTTTCTTACCGGCCACCGCATTGTAGGTAATAGAACCCATCCCCGTGCCATCGATTGAGACCAGTCCGTCAATCTCCTGATGAGTATTAAAAAGATGACGCATGCCGCGCAGTGCGCCCAATGTCTCTTCGCCCACATCACCGCAGAAAATGATGGTACCCTGAGGGCGGATTCCATTATGCTTCATGGCGCGTGCTACAGCGAGGACGTCCGCCATGCCGCGAGTGTCGTCAGCAATGCCAGGTGCCCAAATAAGGCCGTCCCGTGTAACAGGGGTACAATCCGTATTTATGTCGAATACGGTGTCCGTGTGAGCGGAAAGCATAAGGGTGGGGCCGTCTCCGGTTCCCTTCATGACGCCAAGCACGTTTCCTACCTCGTCCATTGTGCACTCGTCAAAGCCGATTTCCTGGAACATCTCAAAATACCGTTTTGCGCGTTCGCCCTCATTGTTGGATGGCGACCGGATCGCACAAAGCTCAAGCTGGCGATCAACTGTCCATTGGGCCTCCGCCTCAATCTGGGCGAGAGCCTTCTGAATTTTGGGATCTCCCATCAGCTTTTTGATTTTGTTTTTCATTTAGAATCACGTTTCCTTTCTCTTGGCTCGTTTAACAATTACTCGTCTTATTTGATTTGCGCGCCTGCTTGGAAAGTAACATGGTATAAAAACTTGCTCATTGGCGAAAGAATAGATTTATACTTTTTCAAAGGTAATCGAAATGATGGTCACATCCGTTTTGGGAGCGTCATTTTCCGTGGGCACTGCGGCTATCGCATCCACCACATCCATCCCCTCGACAACCTGGCCGAAAACAGTGTGAACCCCATCCAACCAAGGAGCGCCACCCAGTTTAGTATAGGCATCAATAACCTTTTTTCCATACTCATTAGCAGTCATCTGATCAATATAAGACTGAGCTGCAGTGGGAGCCTGGACAATAAAGAACTGACTTTGATTGGTGTTTTCACCCGAGTTGGCCATACAAAGAGCCCCGCGGAAATTGTACAAGTTCAGAGAAAACTCGTCATTAAAGGGTGCGCCCCAAATACTCTCGCCGCCGGTCCCCGTACCTGTAGGATCCCCACTTTGGAGCATAAAGTCCTTGATGACACGGTGAAATTTTTGTCCGTTATAATAGCCCTTTTTAGCAAGCGTAATAAAGTTCTCTACCGCTTTGGGGGCCTCGACCGGGAAGAACATAATCTTAATATTTCCCATGCTGGTTTTCATTACAGCGATCTCTGTACCGCTTGCAGGGGGTGTAAGCTGTTTGAGGTTCACCTTGTTCCAATCAATATATCTGCCCGGCGGTACCGTTGCAGCCTGGCTTGATGATGAGACGGATGATGAATTTGAACTTCCCTTTGCACAGCCTGAAATGACCAGAGTGATCAATAGCAGTATTGCTATATTTTTTTTCAATTTATTCTCTCCTCTATACCTTTTTAAAATGCGTCAATGGTATTTATTGTACCACAATACGCCCCTAAATCAAGCGATTAAAGGGGATTTCAGATTCTTTTCATTATTTGGAGAGCATGCCAAATTACCTGACATTCAGCGAAGTTCTAATTTTTATAGCCAATTAACTTAAAAACTGGCTATATATAAAACGTCATTTTCTTCCCCCGCCGAAGGCGGGGGAAGAAATCACAAGCTTGTTTTCAAATTAATCAACTATAGCTCATTAAGACCATAGCAATCAATTTTAAAATAGTTGATGAGAATCGTGAACCGGACAACAATTTTATAAAAAAAGGCCAGGACGAATCGTCCTGGCCTTCATATGATCTGTTTATCCTGTTTTCCCGGTTAAATCACCGGACTCACCTTTTCTGCCTAATGAGGCATTATTTCCCTTTGGAATAGTGTTAAAACAGTTTGCAGTTTTTATCTTGCGGATGGCGTTCTGTCCTTAGCCTGGCAACGAATTTGACTGGAGTTTCGACGGTAAACACCGATGGGTATAGGATTGTTTAATTCCCTAGGCTATGCTCCTACTGCTACGCAAGCCTGCCGGCAGTCCCATCCGCCTTAAGTTGTTCTGAATCGTACATTGGAACCACCCCTCTCTTTGGAAAGTGTATATCTTTCTCTTCTTTCCTGTCTTTATTATAGTATTATATGTAGTATTTGTCAATAATTTTAATCAAAAAATAAATATTTTATTACCTTTAGATACAATCCTCGTTGGTGTTGACTTATAGCTCCTAATGATTTAATATTGACAATAGTAGTTGTAAAAGGAGTTGATTTGTATGGATGAAAAGGAGTATGGAACCGATGTCCTCACCCTGGTTGATGAGGATGGCGTTGAGCATGAGTTTGAAATTGCAGATACCCTTGATGTTGATGGACAACAATATCTTGCCCTGATTCCTGTCCCCGCGAACGCTAACGAGCTTTTGGACGACAGTGGCGAGCTAGTGATCTTGAAAGTCGTTGAAGAGAATGGTGAGGAATTTTTAGAAGCCATTGAGGACGAGGAAGAGTTTGACCGCATGGCCGATGTTTTTATGGAACGTCTCGAGGACACTTATGACTTTGAGGATGAAGATGAGGACGCGGACACGGATGACGACGAAGTCTCGGATGACGAATAACTTCCGTTAAAATTAAAGATTAAAAAGCAATACATCCCTGCTGTGTGCGATTTGTCTGCCGTCTTTTATAATCCAACACCTTATTTTCGGGAGTGGCTCTCCTCTGTCGGACTGCAGACCTCCCGGCTTTGCCGGATGAAGGGAGCGAGAAAACAGCGGGGCCACACCCAACCTGTCGGAGGACGGGTTTTATATCGGCGGTGGGACGGCATGGCGGGGATCATATATTTTGTTATCTCTGCGCGTCTGATTGTGAGATTTTCTCGACAGTCCGGCGCGCATCATCATTTTTTTGCTTAGACAGACTTTAACGGTCGCTTTAAAAAGGCTGTTTATTCAGTCGATTTGGATTGGCGCCTTATGCACAAACGTCATAATTATGGCCTCTCCCATCTTTGATGGCGGAGAGGCTTTTTATTATTCAACTTTTTATAAATCTTAGGCATAATCTTCCCTTTCTTTGCTCAAAATAGAATCGGAGGTGCATTAAAAATATGGCCAATAATGAATTTCAGAACAGCAAATTTGCAAAATTTATAGCCGGAAAGGGCTTCTACCTACTGCTGGCCATCTGCCTTGTGGGCACGGGAACAGCAGCATGGGCCGCCGTAAACCGCACGCTTTCCGGAACGATGGACTCATCCTCTGGTGTTGTGAAGGAAGAGGCATCAAGCGAAGGGACAAGCTGGGGCTTCCCTCTTTTAGAGGAGGCGGAAAAAAGTCAGAGCGGAGTCGGTCTCTCCTCCGAGTCATCTGCCTCCTCAGGAACGCAGCCATCCTCTACACCGGAACAGCAGGCATCTGCCGGTGTATCAGAACCCTTAACCTCGTCCAACGCACAGCAGACCTCCTCACCGCTGGTTTTCGTGTTGCCGATCAATGGAGAAATATTCGCCTCCTACTCAGGCGGTGAACTGGTGAAAAACGTTACCCTCAACGAGTGGCGCACCCATAATGGTATCGACATCAAGGCCACCAAGGGCACCCCAGTCATGGCTGTGGCCGACGGCGTGGTGAAGTCTGTCCGCAAAGATTCCCTTTGGGGCTCTGTGGTTGAGATTGAGCATCAGGGCGGACTTACCTCGATATACTGCGGTTTGGCCGACAATCTGACCGTCAAAAAGGGGGATAAGGTGAAAATAAAAGCCGCTATCGGCATCACTGACAGCGTCCCCGCAGAGATTTCTCTTGAGCCACATCTTCATTTTGAGATGAAGGAATCCGGGAAATGGGTTGATCCCCTGCTGGCAATGGGCAAAGTCAAATAGAAATCATATCAAACGCCCTCCAATCATTGGAGGGCGTTTTTTGTGACCGCATCACTTTTTATGGGGACAGCCTTTTATAGCCAATCAACTTAAAAACTGGCTATATATAAAACGTCATTTTCTTCCCCCCCCTTCGGCGGGAGAAGAAATCACAACTTGTTTTCAAGTTAATCAACTATACGTAAGAATGGCAATATCCGGGCATGAATCGAATTGTTGATAGCCACGCATTGCATTATAACCCCTTTCCTATTTCCCCCGCCGAAGGTGGGGGAAACAGAAACAAAAATAAGCGGTGCTCAGGCCATTTCTCCGTTATTCTCATTGTCTTTTAGTGAAATAAAGCGACTTTCAACATAGCCCTCTTCCCCGTTCTTTCGTCGCACTTTGTACCATCCGCGACCAACCTTGCGCAGAACAAGAAGCCTCTCGCCCGCCATAATACTGGCGATAATCACCGCGCCTGCGACGGGCATATATAAAAGGCTTAGTCGCGAGGTCCATTTCACTTCACCAATAAGTTCTCTGTCATCGTCTACCTCTGGAGCTTCAGAAGATGCTTCCTCCTGAGAAGGGACTGCGGGCACAGATTCCACTGTCTCCTGCTGGGAGGAGGAAGAAATCGTGGCAGGCGCACTTGAGCTGGCAGGCTCAGTGCTTGCACTAGCGGGTGGTACACTCGAGGTCGGTGCGCTGGATTTTGCAGAAGTGGCACTTGAGCTGGCGGGAGGCGCACTGGAAGCCGGTGCCTTTGAGCTTGACGGCGCTTTTGAGCTGGTGGCTGCGCTGGACGCCGGCTTACTTGAGCTGACTGGCGCCGCACTGCTTGACGGACTTGGACTTTGAGAGCTTACACTTGTGGTAATTGCGGGAACCGGAGTGGTTCCATGCAGATACCCGGTGTAGTTCTTCCACAGGGATACCGGTTCCTGTCCCAAGGCCCAGCAAGCCGCCCCTTTGAGGTTGTACTTACTCACCAATGTCATTTTTTTAGCAAGGGTTGTTTCATTGTCATACCAAAGGGTATAGTTTCCTGTTTTCAATGTAATTCCACCTACCTGATTCGCAGCGCTTCCCGAGCGGACTGTAAATTGTGCTTTCATTGAACCGCTTGAACTATCATAGGTAACAGTGGCGCCATAGTCGGAAATTAAATCCTCCGCTTTGGTGAGATTGATGCCGTTACCATTAAAGCGGCCATCCGAGCTCCACAGGCGACCGTAAAAAGGAAGACCGAGCATGATTTTATCCGCTGTAGTCTTTTTTAGGGCATATTTAATTGAGTTTTCCACAAAGCTGAGGCTCGCCACCGGTCCGGCGCTTCCCCCCTCATAGTGCTCGTCATAGGTCATAATCATTAAGTAGTCCGCATAGTCTGCCAACGCCTCATAATCATAAGAGGCCGCCCAGCCGGTAGTTGCGCCAGAAGGGTTGGACGCCACGGCGACGGAAAGCTCCTTATCTGAGGCCCAGCTTGTCCCGCAGCATGGCGACGAATTTGACATAATCTTGCCGCTGAATCTCCGAGAGGTTTTCGATGTCAACATGAACACCGTCTAAATCATAGCGCGTAACCGCGTCGGCAATTTGATCAGTAAGTCTTGCCATATTATTGATCGCGGCAATCCCTAGCGCTTTATCCCAATTGTTGCTTAAAAGAGGTACCACCCGGACCCCATCAGCATGCATCGCGGTAATGAACTGGCTGCTGATCCAGTTCTCTTTCAGACTTCCGTCTGCGTTCAGATAAAAATAACTGGGTGAGACGGTGTCGACTCCGCCACCCGTCCGCTGGACATAGCTGATCTGCTGCGAGGACGTACCTGAATACAGATACCCCAGGCTTGTAAGATCGTCCGCTGAGGCGTATAGCGCCATATAACTGGAAAAGGCTATCGTACCCACGATCACCCCCGTTACGGCAAACTTAATGCTTCCGATGACAAGGCCCCTTGCTTTGTGTTCAATGAAGAAACGCAGACGCTTGTCCGCATTTCTGAAAACCTTATCAGAAGTTAAAAAATCGGGTGCAAACTCGGCATCAAGTTTGTCCAGATCAATGATGATATCAAATTCACCCCAGGAATTCTCCATTAAACGAATATTTTGTATCAAGTTCTGCCCTCCCAATACTGTTTCAATATCAGTTATTATCCGACATTTGGTGAGGTTTATCCCTTCCGAAGGGATGAAACAGATCCTCATAGTGATGCAAAAAAGGCCTGTCTAATAAAAAGACAAGCCTCTATCCATTCATATTACTCTTTTGAGTTATATGAATGCGTCTGTTTCCCCGCCGGTGGCGCACAAACAGACGCAGCATTTGCACTGAGCTTTTGCGTTTAAAAATCCTTTATTATAGCTTGGGAAGAACAGGATTGGGATTTGCGGTGATATTGATTTCTTTAATGGTTTCCCCTGCTCTCATCAGGCGCGCCATAACCACAAAGCGCTGTTCATCACTTTTTCCATAGGCACGAGTGCAGGTGGAAAGTGTGAGGATTTTATCAGAGGAATTTACATCTACATCATAAATATGGCGGCTTCTCGCTTTGGCACCCGCAATCAGAGCACTCATGCCGGCACTGTCGGGGTTGGAAGCAATGTAATTAAAGCCTGTATCGGTATAAAAGGCGGCAAAAACAACCCAAGTCATCTCTTGACTGGCAGTGGAATAATGTATATAGGGCGTGATCTTTGCAAAGCTCAGGTGGTGGAAAGAAGTAAGTTGGGCAAACATCACATCGCTTGCGTTGCCAATACGGGGCGTCGCTGAATAGTTGGTCCAGTTGTGCCCGTATACAACGCTGTTCTTGGATATCTGGCTCGAAGTACCGAACACCGTGTCCTGATCCGCCCAGATGACACCGTTTTTACTGGAGTTTTTATAATAGTCACGCTCAAGGTAGTAAGCGTATCAGTTTTGTGGACAACAGGGTAGTTGATATTGGTGTTGGGGATCTTGAGCCATCCCACCACATCCGAATTAATCACCTGCCAGCCGGGTATATTGGCAGCACCGGTGCTTCCCACCGTGGCCGCGTCAAACTTAACCGGTGCGACAGAAGAAGATACCGGTTTGCTTGACGAAGAGGCTGCAGAAGATGATACCGGTTTGCTTGATGAAGAGGCAGAAGTTGATGAGGACGCGGCGGAGGATGCAGCGGAGGAAGATGATACATCAGAAGAGGATGCGGGCACGCTCGATTCGGAGGTACTGCTAGATAGAGATTGGCTGGAAGAGGACGATATGGATTTGACAGCGGGGGCATCGATTCCCTGAACAATAAGAACACCGCCCGCAATGCCTACCGTAGCTAAAAGCACGGTTCCAGCGACAATGGAAGCTATCATTTTTCCGCTTAGCATTGTAAACATCGTTTTCGCCATTTAATCATTCTCCTTGCGAAAAAGTTTTTAATACAGGCATTATATCACAGTTATGATATGGTTTGGTATATGATTATGTGATTTTATTCGTCATTACAACATTTACCAAATCAAACACTAAAAAATATTGGCTAAAATTAAAAAATTATTCAGAATTTTAATATATACGTTTTTTCATTCGTTTTTTAACACACAAACAGTCTGCATACTAGTACAATGTAACATCTTAAACTTGTATATTTAACCCATTGCCATAAAGATTTAGATATTATAAAGTACTAGATCTTACAGCGGCTATATATAACATCATTTTCTTCCCCCGCCGAAGGCGGGGGAAGAAATCACAAGCTTGTTTTCAAGTTAATTGGCTATACAGCGGGACATACAGATAGAAAGGGGGCATGTTAATTTAAAATTTTTTAGACTTACAAATATAATCACAAAAGGCCCCCACTTGATCGTGGGAGCCTTTTTACTTAACTCATTATGAATCCTTGCTCATTACCACCATGGCGGTAATACAGCTGAGGATAAAACATCCGCAACCAAAAGACATCATAACCAATGCCACAAACGGTCTCCACAGATTGTTTTTGGTTACAATCGTATCACAGTGCATCAAAATCTCCTGTTATGTACACCGGCAGGGTGACTTCACGTCCGTCGGACTTAGCCAAGCCTCTTTTTCAGAGCTTCCAGCTCATCCATCAGGCGCTTAGGAATCCTGTCGCCAAACTTTGCATAGAACTCGCTGATGTTTTTGGCATCTTCACGCCAAAGCTGGGGATCAACGGTCAGCAGTTCTTTCAGTGTCTCAATAGACAGCTCCAGTCCCTCAAGATTGATATCCTCAGGGGCGGGCTGATAGCCGATGGCGCTCTCTACAGCCTTCGCAGTTCCCTTGGCGCGGCCGAGGATCCACATCAGCACACGCATATTGTCGCCAAATCCAGGCCAGATAAACTTGCCGTTTTCATCGAGGCGGAACCAGTTGACATTAAAAATCTTAGGCGCCTTGTCGCCCAGCTTCTCACCCATCTCCAGCCAATGGCCGAAATAATCACCCATGTTGTATCCGCAGAAGGGAAGCATAGCCATAGGGTCGCGGCGGACAACGCCGACGGCACCGGTGGTGGCTGCAGTTGTCTCTGAGGCCATGATCGATCCTACAAACACGCCGTGCGCCCAGTTCTTTGCTTCATAGACCAGCGGAGCTGTTTTCGCGCGGCGGCCGCCGAAGACAATCGCAGAAATAGGAACGCCCCTGGGGCGAGTTGAACTCTGGGGAAATTACAGGGCAGTTCTCAGCCGGTGCAGTGAAACGGGAATTGGGGTGCGCACCCGGTTTTCCGGAAGTCGAATCCCATTTGTCTCCACGCCAGTCAAGGGCGTTCTTCGGGGGATTCTTATCTAGTCCTTCCCACCAGACAGTATTGTTGTCTGTGTTCAGAAGCACATTGGTGAAAAATGGTATTTTTTTGTGTCGTGGCCAGCGCGTTAGGATTGGATTTGGAGTTTGTGCCTGGGGCAACGCCGAAAAAGCCCTTTTCAGCATTGATGGCATAAAGACGTCCATCTGCTCCAATTCTCATCCAGGCGATGTCATCACCAACACACCAGACCTTATATCCCTTCTTCTGGTAGAACTCGGGGGGAATCAGCATGGCCAGATTCGTTTTTCCGCACGCCGAGGGGAAGGCGGCCGCGATATAATTGACCTCGCCGTCAGGTGACTCGATACCCAGAATCAGCATATGCTCGGCCATCCAGCCTTCTTGCTTTGCCTGGTAAGAGGCAATGCGTAAAGCAAAGCACTTCTTGCCCATCAGAGCATTGCCGCCGTAGCCGGAATTGATTGACCAGATCGCGTTGTCTTCGGGAAAGTGACAGATATAGCGCTGATTCTCGTCCAGCTGTGCCTTGGAGTGGAGGCAGCGCACCCAGTCATTGGAGTCGCCCAGCTCTTCCCAGACTTGCTCGTCCACCCTTGTCATAATGCACATCGAAGTGGCGACATAGATCGAATCGGTCACTTCAACGCCCACCTTGGCGGAGGGGGAACCGTGGGGGACCCATGAGGAAGGGAATCACGTACATGGTGCGGCCCTTCATGCAGCCGTCATATAGTTTACGAAGTGTTGCGTAGGTCTCCTGAGGATCCATCCAGTTGTTGCTGGCACCTGCGTCCTCTTTGTTCTTGCAACAAATAAAGGTGCGGTGCTCCACGCGGGCGACGTCGTTGGGATCGCTGCGATGCAGGACACACCCGGGCAGAAGCTCCTCATTGAGCTTGATCAGCTCTCCGGTGGACAGCCCCTCTTTTCGCAGGATGTCCAACTGTGCCTCGCTTCCATCCATCCAGACAATCTGATCCGGCTTGCAGAGCGCTTTAGCCTCTTCAATCCAAGCAAGAACTGTTTTGTTTTTTGTCATTAAAATCCAATTCCCCTTTCGCGTATATGTAAAAAAATATTGCCTAAAAATATTATACGCCGCTTAGCGATTGTTTTCAATATATACAGACAGTTTAAAACACAAGTTGTCAGCTATGACAAAAATGAGCGCTCAATATCCCTCGTTGCTAATGCGTTTAAGTTCATTTTTGCCATATTTCCTGCCTGAAACTCATAGTAAGCCTGCGAGCCGATCATGGCTGCGTTGTCTCCGCAAAGGGACAGCGGAGGGAGATAAACGGCTAGGTTGCACTGAGCGGCGCGATGGGTGATCAAATTTCGAAGGCCGGTATTGGCCGACACTCCACCCGCGATGGAGATAGCTGCCGAATTTTCAAGCTTAGCGGCGAGGACTAAGCGGTCAGTAAGCATGCCCGCCACACGGTTTTCGAAAGGACGCCGCCAGCGAATCCATATCCAAAACCTCCCCTTTTTGCGAAGCGTTATGGACAAGGTTGATCACCGCCGTTTTCAGGCCTGAAAAGCTTAGGTCCAAGGGACTTCCATCCACCTTGGGCTCGGGTAAAATGTAGCGCGTGGGATCGCCCCGGCGGGCGGCTTTATCCATATAAACACCGCCGGGATAGCCCATGCCCATGGCACGGGCAGCTTTGTCGAAGGCCTCGCCTGCGGCATCGTCCCTTGTGCGGCCCAACACTCTGAAATCCGTGTAGCTTTCCACCTTCACGATATGGCTGTGCCCCCCCGACGCTACGAGACAGACAAAAGGAGGCTCAAGCTCGGAATAGGCGATGTAGTTGGCTGCGATATGCCCGCGTATATGGTGGACGGGGATCAGTGGTTTACCCGTGGCAAGCGCCAACCCTTTGGCAAAGCTGACACCCACTAAAAGTGCCCCCACAAGGCCGGGGGCACAGGTAACGGCGATGGCATCTATTTCCCCGAGGGAAAGCGCCGCCTGCTCCAAGGCAAGGCGGGTAATTTCTACAATATTCTCAGTGTGACGACGGCTGGCAATCTCTGGCACCACGCCTCCGTAGGCAGCATGTTCCTCCACCTGGGTATGGATCATACTGCTCAGCACCCGGCGACCGTCCTCCACTACGGCGGCAGCGGTTTCGTCGCAGGAGCTTTCTATGGCTAATATCTTCACAGGGACATCTCCTTCAGTCGTTTTGTCATGATCAGGGCGTCCTCCCTGGGGTCAGAATAGAAATTCTTCCGCCTTCCTTCCTCTTTAAACCCCTGATGGGTGTAGAGAGCGATGGCTGGATGGTTTGAGGGGCGCACCTCCAGGGTGAGAAAGGAGAACTCTTTCTCGTGGCCAAGACGTATCATCTCTTCTAAAAGGATGGAAGCAATCCCCCGCCTCCTATAGCCTGGATGCACGGCGACATTGGCAATATAGCCCTCATCCAGCACCCCTTCAAGACCTAGGTAACCGACAGGGATGCCTTCCTCTTCGGCAACCAGAAAGATGCTCTCCGGTTTTTCCAACTCGACCGCCAACCCGTCACAGCTCCATGGGTGGGAAAAGCAGAGCTTTTCCAGCTCTGCCAGGACAGGGATATGATTTATATTCATTCTCACAATTTCGATGGAAATAACCTCCTATCGTGCCTATTTGGCATCATACCAGCTTTGGCCCATATTCACATCTGCACGAAGGGGGGCGGAGAGCATTGCGGCAGCCTCCATTTCCTCGTGGAGAATCAGGCCAGCGCGGGCAGCTTCGGGAATTGGTCCCTCCACGATCAGTTCATCGTGCACCTGGAGAATCAGGCGGGAGGCAAGCCCCTCAGCCTGTAGGCGGTTATAGACCCGAATCATTGCCAGCTTGATGATATCCGCCGCCGTTCCCTGAATGGGAGTATTCATGGCGACACGCTCACCGAACATCTTGGTCACATGGTTCTGTGCGGACAGTTCGGGTACCGGACGGCGCCGTCCGTAGAGTGTTTTCACATAGCCAGCCTGCTTAGCAGAGGCCACTGTCTCGTCCATATATTTTTTGACCCCGCTATAGCTTTGAAGATAGCCCTTAATATAGCTGTCCGCCTCGGCCACAGTGACACCAATATCCTGTGAGAGTGAAAAGGCACCGATACCATAGACGATGCCAAAGTTGACCGCCTTTGCGCGGCTTCGCATCTGGGGGGTGACAAAGGACAGGGGCATATGAAAGACCTGTGAGGCGGTGAGAGTGTGAATGTCCTCATCATTTCTGAACGCCTCGATCATATGCTCGTCACCTGCAATGTGGGCGAGAACCCGAAGCTCGATCTGGGAATAGTCGGCGTCAATCAACGTGTGACCCTCGTCGGCGATAAAGAACTTACGCAGCTCGCTTCCCAGTTTGGTGCGTACCGGTATATTCTGAAGATTCGGCTCAATAGAGCTAATGCGGCCTGTGCGGGTCTCGGTCTGGCGGAAGCTGGTCCGCACCCGCCCGTCTCCGTCCACAAGGCGCAGAAGCCCCTCCACATAGGTGGATTTGAGTTTGGCCAACTTGCGATATTCCAGAATATCTTCAATGATTGGATGCTTGCCCTTCAGGGATTCCAGCACCTCGGCATCAGTAGAAAAGCCGCTTTTTATCTTTTTGCGGGTAGGAAGTCCCAACTCGTTGAAAAGAATATTTGAAAGCTGCTGGGGGGAATTAATATTAAATTCACTGCCCGCAGAGAAGTAAATTCGCCCCGTCATCTCCTGAAGCTGCCCATCCAGCGTACGGCCAAAGGCAGCAAGCCCCTCGGTATCAAGACGAAAGCCAACATGCTCCATCGAAGCAAGCACACGGCAAAGAGGAAGCTCGATTTCTCGAAAAAGGGAAAGCTGTTCTGTCTTCATAAGTTCGGCCTCGAGGCGGTCGCAAAGAGGACCAAGCAGTGACGCGTGATAGGCCAGACGTTCCATGGAAAGGTTGTCCGTCTTGGAAATCCCATCAATGGCAACGTCGCTTAATCCGGCAAGCTCGGGGGCAGCGATTCCGTATTCGCCTATCGCCAGTCTCTCCAAATCGTATTCACTGGCGTTCGGATTGAGAAGATAGGCAGAAAGCTCTACATCAAATATAATATTTCGTATATTAGAACCGTGATTATACCCATAGGCATATATTTTTTTGGAATGATTCGTGCGTTTGGCGACTTCAGACGATAAAAATGCTGCCAGTAGCGAATGAAACGCAGGGTCGGTATCGTCCAGACAGGCAATCTCACCGCCCACACCTATGGCCGCTGAGCGGATCTCTGCACCGTCAAAGCCGCAGAACAGATCAAGCACAGGCCCAACCGCCAGCCGTCCAAAAGCGGTGGGGTCACCTAAGGTGACCCGTACACCGGCCAAGGCCGGAGTGGCGGTCGTACCCACAAAGGGCTCTTCGGCTGCGTCTTTGGTATCCGCTTCAGAGGGAGCACCCCCCGTGGGCGGTACGAGACCCAGGCGTTTGATAACGCTTGCCATCTCTAGACGAGAAAGCTGTCTGTATACAGTACCCGCGTCCATCTGGTCAGGAATCAATTCGGTTAGTTCCACATTCAGAGGAACATTTCTATCAATTTCAGCAAGTTTCCGGCTTAAAAAAGCCATCTCCCTGTCCTTTTCCAGCTTCGCCTTCACGCCACCGCGCATTTCCAGTTCCTGAAGCTTATCATAAATCGCGGCAAGCGTACCATGCTCTTTGATCAGGTCAAGAGCGGTTTTTTCACCGATACCAGCCACACCGGGGATATTATCTGAGGGATCTCCCATCAAGGCCTTCACCTCGATGAGCTGTGGGGGCGTAACACCGTATTTATCCTGGATGGCGGCGGTATCATAAACCACTGACTCAGGGCGTCCCATCTTGGTGGAGGTGAGTCGTACGGTAACACAATCGTCCACAAGCTGAAGGCTGTCCCTATCCCCAGTGGCGATGACGCACTGAAATCCCCCCTTGCAGCAGCGTTCTGCCAGTGTCCCAAGAATGTCGTCTGCCTCATAGCCCTGTAGCTCCAAAATCCGATAGCCCATGGCGGAAAGCAACTCCTTGAGGGGGACAAGTTGGCTGGCCAGCTCGTCGGGCATTCCTTTGCGCTGGGCTTTATAACCGTCATACATCTGATGGCGAAAGGTTGGGGCCTTCAGATCAAAAGCGAAGGCAACCATGTCGGGATTAACCTCTTCCAGAAGCTTAAAAAAGATATTCAGAAAACCATATATGCCATTGGTAAAGCTGCCGTCTTTTGTGGTCAGCAGCTTAATTCCATAAAAGGCCCGGTTGATGACGCTGTTTGCGTCAACCGCTAAAAGCTTCTTCATAAACGCTCTTTCTTCAGCGGCATAAGGATTATTTAGCAATATACCACTTATCCCGCCGCTGATAAAGGGTAAGTGGCTGATCATGCGCCGTTATAAAACAGGACATCTTCTCGTACTCTATGATGTTGATTATATCATAGCATTGATGTTTATTGAATATTCGTAGACTTTTTGATAAAATAATCCGTGGTCCTTTTGTTTTTTAAACTTGTCTTTAAATACGTATATTGCGTGGCAGATCGATAATAATACTAATTTCTTTTTTAAAAAACTACTAATTTTATATCTATTTTTCCCGCCACAGGCGGGAAAATAGATATGCTTTATTGCCTTTTCATATGGAATTAGTATAAGAAATCTTGTTTATTTAAAAAACTGCTATAAGCCGGCTGGTATATCGTAGAGGACATAAAACAGAAATTGCGTTCATTGTATTCTTTCTCCGCCAACGGTGGGAAAAGAATACAACATAGCATTTTAACAGGACTTTATATAAGTAAATATAGATCACGAGGAGGTTTCCCCTTTGCAGATCGGGAATGTTAAAATAAATGGCCCGGCAGCTCTCGCTCCAATGGCGGGCGTGGCTGACCGCGCCTTTCGGGAGATCTGTGCCGGGTTTGATGCCTCCTATCTGGTAGGAGAAATGGCAAGCTCGAAGGGCATCGTCATGGAAAACAGCAACAGCTGTAAGCTGTTAGAACTGGCTGAGTGCGGCTGCCCCATGGCCATACAGCTTTTTGGAGATGAACCCCAGACCATGGCTCAGGCGGCAAAGGCGGCCCTTTCGCACCGTCCTGACATCATTGATATCAACATGGGCTGCCCCACGCCTAAAATCGCGGGGAATGGCGGAGGGTCAGCCTTGATGCGCCGCCCGGAGCTGGCCTCCCGCATTGTTGAAGCGGTGGTGGCAGCAGTTGATATCCCCGTCACCGTAAAAATCAGAAAGGGCTGGGATGAGGATACGGTAAATGCCGTGGAGTTTGCAAGGCTGATGGAGAAAAGCGGAGCCGCGGCCATTACTGTCCATGGCCGCACGCGAGAGCAGATGTATGCTCCCCCTGTGGATCTGGACATCATCGCGGCAGTCAAATCGGCGGTTTCCATCCCTGTCATCGGTAATGGGGACATCTTTTCAGCAGCAGATGCCAGCAAGATGTTTAAGCATACCGGCTGCGATCTGGTAATGGTGGGCAGGGGCGCACTCGGCACGCCCTGGATTTTTACGCAGATTGCTGTATGGCTTAAAGAAGGGCGGCTGTTCCCTGATCCCTCTGTGGAAGAGCGCATGGCAGTTATGGAACAGCATTTGCGTCTTCTTTGCCTTTACAAGGGAGAGTACACCGGTCTTCGCGAATCAAGAAAGCACGCTGCCTGGTACATGCGAGGGCTGATTGGTGCGGCACAGCTTCGGCGTATGGCGGGTCAGATCTCCTCGGCTGAGGATATCCGAAAGCTCGCGGCCGAGGCGATCATGCTGAACCGGTAAAGATCAGTTCACATTGTCTAGTATATTGTCTCATCTTAGACTTGTATATTCCCCGCCTTTGGCGGGGGAAGAAATCACATGCTTGTTTTCAAGTTAATCAACTATACAATGATAGCAAAGGTCATGATCGACAAGAACTGTCTTGCCGATCATGACCTTTTATGCATATGAGTCAAGATTTTTTTCAGCACCTATACTCTACCAGAAGATTTGAACAGCGTTTTATCAAGTCCGGCCTTCTCGATTGCACAGACCATAATAAGACCGATTACATAACAGGAGAGAAACTGTCCGGCGCCTACCTGCAGGGCGTTGATCAGAAAGAGTCTTAAATCAAAGCCACCCGCCATCAGAAAGGTAAGCTCACCGCCGATAACCACCGCATTGACAAGTACAGGTGGAAGTGGGGCAAGGATGGGGATGTTGCCCACTCGTACATTTCTAAGGCGGCGGGTCATCAGCGCAGCGGCCAGTGTGGCGGCAGAGCCGATAATAATATCGATCGGGCCAAGGATATCGGCACCGGCAGCGACGCCATAGGCGTTGGTGAGAACGCAGCCCAGGGTAACGCCGATCGTGCCATAGGGAGAGAAAACGGGCAAAAGTGTCAGTGCCTCAGCCACTCGCACCTGCACCGCCCCGAAAGTCATAGGTAAGAAGATGAGGCCAAGTGCAAAATAAAGCGCAGCTATCATGGCGCAGATTGTGATCGTTCTTGTTCGCTGTGAGGTCATTATATTAAATTCCTTTCGTGTTGAACATCTGTTTTAATTTATAGATTATACTCTATTTGCCACGATGGCGCAACATTCTCTTAATCATTAAAAAAAGAAAATGACAGGGCAGGTTCGGCCACAAAAGCAATCTTGTCACTGCCGACTCTTGAACTTTCACATCACAAAAAGGAATTCGTTTTTATTTTCCCCTTGTATTCATGCTTTCGGTCAGGTAGAATTTAATAGCATCTTATAAATCGAAAAACCTGCTTTGGACAAAAGAAATCTGTAAATTCTGCACCGAAACCAACCTCGGGTGAATAAAACTATCTCAATTATTTATGTGCCTTTGAGTTGGCTACACCCGCTTCGCTGCTGCATCACAAAGGTTATCAACGAGAAATCATAAAAGTCCTTATTATTTTGCTCTATTAAAATTCTACACGTGAAGAGGACAATTTGAACTCTCTGCGCACCCTACGGCGAAGTAAACGGGAAGAAAAAAGTGTCCGCAGAAAGCGGCGGAAGGAATCTTGCTATGAAAATTTTAGCTGTTGATTTGGGAGATGCCCGAACCGGCCTTGCCTGCTGCGATCAGATGGAGATGCTCGCGAGCCCTATTGAGGTTTTGCATGAAAAGGATCCTGAACACCTGCTGTCCCGGGTTGCACAAGTTGCCCGGGATTTAAATGCGTCCATGGTTGTGGTGGGTCATCCGATCAATATGAACGGCAGCCTGGGGCCAAGGGCCCAGGCTGCCGAAGCCTTTGCCGAGAAACTCAAGGCGCTTCTGTCCCTTCCGGTACAGCTTTGGGATGAGCGGGGAACCACTGTCTCTGCCCATAACATCCTCAATGTCACCGATGTCCGCGGAAAAAAGCGTAAAAATGTGGTTGACGCCGTGGCTGCCGTGATTATACTGGAAAGCTATCTTGCCTATCGCAAAAACAACCCTCTTTTAACACTTAAATAAAAACAGCCAAAAGAAGCATCTCGACAAGGCGGGCATAAATGGGCACAAGCTCTTCAATCGGAAGAGGGACATTCCCTCGGCCTGCATGCACCGCAAAACCAGGACGTCCCAGCTTGTCGATAAACCAGTCCTTCATGCTTCCATAGGCAGCCATTCCCTTCGATTCTTTGACCGTATATCCGCAAGCACCGGCAAGCACTTCAACCATCAGTCGCGAACGCATGGGCGTATTTTCACCGAAGTTATAATAGATTTCCTCTCCTTGAGAATGAAAGGTAAAAAGCTTGCTGATTTCAAAAGTTTTACACAAATTTGCGGCTGCCCTGGTCTCCGGCTCACTCATGGGACTGTGTCCGCCAAAGCAAGCCGGCATTGGTCCCTTGATGCCCGCTTCGGCCTCAAGACGACGCAACATCTGCCATCCTGCGTCAAAATTATGCTCTATGTCAACTCCGCGGCCGTTGGCCTGCCATCCGCTGTAATCCCCCAGACTGATCCTTTGGGCTTCGGCCCCCAGATGGAGAGCCCCCTGTCCCCCTCTGATGGCAATTTCCACTCCGTCTGGATTCAAACAGGGCACCACCGTTATGGAGCGCCCCTGCATCGCTCTGGATACATCAATTCCCCCCAGTTCACTTCCCTCTCGAAGTGCAATCAACAAATCTTCGAAAAAGCGAAGTATTAACAAGGTAGTGATCCAATCCTGCCCGTGCAGTCCGCCTACAAAAAGGGTAGAACCGCGTATTTCACCCAAGGTAAGGGCAAATATTCCCCTCCCCAGAATGCTTCTCCCTATGGTAAAGGCCTTAACTCGGCCAAGCCCCTCCCCCTTTATTTCATATATCTTTTGCATCATGCGTTGATAATCAGGGGGGTTTTGATAAAACTGGTCGATCATTATGGTAACCGCCTCCTCTGTAACCTGGATGCACTCTTAGGAAAATATATGATGGTCTTAGGGGGCTTTATCCATGGGGACGTGCTAATTTTAATACAGATCTTAAAGTCTTTCGTGCAGACCGAGATCGATGATTATATTTCTCTACCTCATCAGCCTAAGTCCCAAAATTTAAAAGGAGAATTTCATGGAGCTTTTTGAAAAAACGCTGTCCTCGCAGGTACTATATGAGGGCCGAATTGTTTCTGTGTTCACTGACCAAATCCTTCTTCCCGATGGCAGGGAAGCAAAACGAGAGCTTGTGCGTCATCCGGGTGGGGTTTGCGTCCTTGCCCTCGATCCGGATGACAACCTTCTGATGGTGCGTCAATTCAGATACCCCTTCGGTGAAACTCTTCTCGAACTGCCTGCAGGCAAACTGGAACCAGAAGAGGACCCCGCCACATGCGGTCAGCGGGAACTACGCGAGGAGACCGGCTATACAGCTGCTCAGTTTAACTATTTTGGTGTGTTCTTTCCCTCTCCTGGCTATCTCTCTGAGAGAATTCATATTTATACAGCGGCTGACCTTTCCTTTGTAGGTCAGGATCTTGACCCTGGGGAATTCCTGAAGGTTGAACGTATCCCCTTTACACAAGCCCTGGACATGGTGCTCTCCGGTGCGATACCGGATGGAAAGACACAGGTGGCCATTTTAAAGTACGCTCTGTTGAAACATTAATAAATTTTTTTGCTGCAATTATTATTTTTATTATTGCTAATATTACTTAAGCATGTTAAGTTTATAGTATGTACTTGTGCAAACCGATGTTGATATGGCGACACCCCAAAATAATCCGCACACTGGGGTTACAGCCTTATACCGCGTGCGGCGGCAGGGAGAATATCATATGAATAAAATTTTTGCTACAGAGAAAGCTCCGGCGGCAATAGGCCCATACTCTCAAGCGGTTCAGGCAGGCAACTTCCTGTTCGTGTCGGGTCAGCTTCCCCTTCTGGCGGATGGAAGCGGATTTGCCGGCAATGACATCACCAGCCAGACCCACCAGTCTCTCAAAAATCTTGAGGCGATACTTACAGCCGCCGGCTATTCTTTCACCGATGTGGTTAAAGCCACCGTGTACCTAAAAAACATCTCTGATTTTGCCGCGATGAACGACGTTTATGCTAAGTATTTTCTCAAGGACTGTCCGGCCAGAGCCGCCTTCGCTGTGGCTGACCTACCCAAAGCTGCCCTTGTGGAAATTGAGGTTATTGCTCACAAAGATTAGTGTCAAAGAAGGGTGAAACATGAATTGTACGCCGAATTTTTTGCATGAGAAGATCGCCACACAGCTTGACTATGTCATTGGGCGCCGCCGGTGGATGCACGAGAATCCCGAGCTTTCCAACCAAGAATTTGAAACCTCTGCTATGGTGGCTGCCGAGGCCGAGCGGCTCGGTTTAAAGGTGATCCACCCCTCGCCCGCCGGGCTTATTGTAATCATGGAGTGCGCTGCCCCAGGAAAAACCATCCTTCTTCGTGCGGACATGGACGCTCTTCCGATTGACGAGGACAAATGCAATACTATCGGTCCCAAGATCAGCGTGTCCCAACGACCGGGTATCCAGCACGCCTGTGGCCATGACATGCATACCGCCATGCTGATGGGGGTCATGCGCATCCTAAATGACCTTAAAACACAGCTATGTGGCCGGATTATCTTCTGCTTTGAAGACGGAGAAGAAACCTGCATCGGATTAAACTATCTTCCTAGTCAAGGGGCCGGCGCCATGATGCGCGTTCTCGCAGATGAGAAGATTGACACCTGCTTTGCCATGCATGTTTACACCGCGCTTGAAAGTGGAAAGATCTGTGTAAAGGCTGGCCCTCGTATGGCCGGCATCATTACCTTTGAGGTTGAGCTTACCGGCAAGGGCGGACATGGCTCTCGCCCCGATCAGGCGATAAATCCCATCTTTGCCGCAGCCTATACGCTTACAAATCTGGCTAATGCCTGGGTTAACGAAATTGACGTCACCAAGACGGTGACGCTGGGTCTTGGAACCTTAAATGCGGGGCAAAAGCCCAATATTATTCCCGAGACTGCGAGTTTTTCCGGTACGATACGCTTTTTTGACATCGACGAGGCAAAAAAGGCAGAAGCCGCACTCAGGCGCATCATCGAGGCTTCCGCGGTAGCCCACCGTTGCCGTATAACAAGGCTTGATATCGGGTGGATGGGTTCCTGTACCAATGATGAATCCTGCTCAGCGCTCGCAGAGGAGGCCGTCACAAAAATCGCAGGCAGCGAAGTGCTGGCGGATATCCCCCCGTGGTTCGCCTCTGAAAGCTTTTCTTATTATCTGAAGCGTTGGCCGGGCGTTATGGCGCATCTGGGTATTGCTGATCCAAAAAAAGGCACAAACGGTCTTCATCACAATCCTCTTTTTGACGTGGATGAGGATACTATCCCTCTGGGGATGGGCGCTATGCTTCAGTATGCATTGGATGTTTTAAACGGATAAACTATTATTTTTCGCTTTTTACACAAAAAATGATTTGACTGTTTTCGCCGTACAAGGGCTAGGCAACTTTTGGATTGAGTGCTTCGGTGCTTCACCGGTTTGTTTTTCACTTGTATAGCCAATTAGCTTAAAAACTGGCTATAGTTAAAACGTCATTTTCTTCCCCCGCCGAAGGCGGGGGAAGAAATCACAAGCTTGTTTTCAAGTTAATCAACTATAGATATAGCGAGCCTTGTTTAAGATTGATCTTATCCGACCTTTGCACCAACCAGAAATGAAAACGGGTTTATTCGTGAAAGGAGATTTGCCATGAGGTACATTGACCTGAGAAGCGATACCGTGACCAATGCAACTCAGTCCATGCGTGACGCCATGTACATCGCGGAAATCGGAGATGATGTCTATGGTGATGACCCTACCGTCATTGCCCTTGAGCGCCTAGCCGCTGAAAAATTGGGGAAAGAAGCTGCCCTTTTTGTTCCCTCTGGCACCATGGGCAATCAGATTGCCATCATGACTCATACCGAGCGCGGGGATGAAATTATCTGCAGTGACAACTGCCATATCTTTTCTGCTGAGGTCGGCGGCGCCGCCATGATGTCTGGCTGTTCGATCCGTGCACTCGCCTATGCCGAGGATCTCCCCGACGTCAATAAAATCGAGAAAGCCATTCGCGAAGACAATATTCATTATCCTCACACGGGCCTGATCTGTCTTGAAAACGCCCTTGCTTGCGGATCCGTGGTTCCTGTATCCGTCATGGATGAGATTTACAAGCTGGCGCAGAACCGTGGTATTCCCGTCCATCTCGACGGCGCCCGAGTCTTTAACGCCGCCATTTCTCTGGGCGTGGACGTCAAGGAAATCACCAGCCGTGCGGACAGCGTCATGGCCTGCCTCTCAAAGGGATTATGTGCGCCTGTTGGATCGGTTTTGGCTGGGGAAGAAGCCTTCATCAAAAAGGCCAGAAAAAATCGAAAAGCCTTCGGAGGCGGCATGCGTCAGGCCGGTTTTCTGGCAGCAGCCGGTATCGTCGCACTCAATCAGATGATTGACCGTTTGGCAGACGATCACGAAAACGCCCGTTATCTTGCTTGTGAACTAACAAAACTTTCCGACGTGAGTCTTGTAGCCAAGAGTGTGGATATTAATATGGCTTTTATTCATTTCGACAGATCTGCTGAGCTTATGCGTAAATTTCCTCAGCTGATGCTGGAAAAGGGCATTAAGATCGGCATGCGTGCACCCAACATCGCACGCTTTGTCACTAACAACGATGTTACCCGTAAGGATTTAGACTATGTAATCAAAACCATCGCAGGCATCATCGGCTAATACGGTTTCTGAACTGCCCCTGCCATCCGGCAGGGGTTTTTTTTGCCCGTGAGATCAAATGGCTTCCATTGAAAAGGTTGTCTCTTCTCTTTTGATTAAATCATATGGTATAATGTGTTAAAAGCGCTTTTTATACCGGCTTTATGTGCTATAGCCAATTGCTACATTGTAAAATGAAATGCGACAGAAAAAAGATAGCCCAAGGCGGCCAAAACGTGTAGAATAGAGTTTGCAACAACAACATTCACACAAGGAGGCAGCCATGAGCCACCACCATTTTACAACATTCGAACGAGGAAAGATAGAGGAACTCCGTCAAATCGGATATACGACCCGGAAAATCGCATCACGTCTGGGATGTCACCACAGCAGTATCGCTAGAGAATTGAAACGTTTTTACGGTGCCCGAGCGTATAACGCAGAAGAAGCACAACTGGATTACCAGAAGAAACGGCACAACAGCAAACCTCAAGGGAAATGGAACGAGGAGTTGTGCGCAGCTGTGGCAGAAAAGCTGAAAGAGACCTGGTCGCCAGAACAAATATCACATACCGTTACTTCAAGCCAACTGAGCTTTAAAACCATATACAACTGGCTTTATGCCGGACGACTGAACGGACTCACCGCAGATGTGCTGCGCCGTAATGGAAAAAAGAGAAGCTGTAAAAATCTTGCGCATTATGCTCGTGGTACTTCTATCCACAAGAGACCCAAAGAGGTATATACCAGAGAAACATTTGGGCATTGGGAACTTGATACGGTGGTTTTCTCTAGGGGTTCCAGCGGTTGCTTGGCCACCTTTGTGGAACGAAAAACAAGGTTCTATACAGCCGTTCCCATTCCTGATCGAACGGCAGCTTCCATGGAAGCTGCAATCAAGCACCTGCACACTTTATTGCCACAAGGCACATTCAAAACAGCAACAACAGATCGTGGCGGTGAATTTGCCTGTTATGATGTAATCCAGAAAGATCTAGGCTTAACTCTTTATTTCGCTGATCCATATTGTCCGCATCAGAGAGGAAGCAATGAGTACGGTAACGGTTTGCTCAGAGAGTTCTTTCCGAAAGGTACTGTTCTGTCCACTGTTTCTCATCAAAACCTGTCTTCTTCTCTTCTGCTTATAAACAACAGACCCCGAAAATGTCTTTATTGGAATACACCTTCCCAGCTCTTTCTGCTCGAACTGTCGCATTTGGCTTGACAATGTAGCAATTCACTTAAAAACTGGCTATACATAAAACGTCATTTTCTTCCCCCGCCTTCGGCGGGGGGAGAAATCACAAGCTTGTTTTCAAGTTAATCAACTATAATTTTACTGCGCTTTGTTTTTGCTTTATATCTCTTTTTCACCCTCAGACGAGGAAAACAGATATAATCAACATTCTTTTAACTTTAAAATTATATAATATAATAACTGATAGGAGAACTGAATTTTGAAACATACGGTGGTAAAACCCCAGTGGATTAGTAAGCACTGCTTTGTCTGCGGAATTGAAAATCCTTGGGGACTAAAAGCGAAATTTTTTGACCTTGTCAATGGTGACACTGCCGGGATTTACACCCCGGATGAGTCATATCAAAGCTATCCCGGGCGTCAGCACGGGGGGATTACAGCCGCTATTTTGGATGAAGTGATGGGAAGAACCATCAATCTAGCCCAACCTGAAGTATGGGGGGTTACTGTCGAGCTGTCCATCCGCTATCAGAAGCCAGTCACCCTGGATGGCCGTCTAACCGCAGTCGGACGGGTAACACACGATAACCGTCGTCTTTTCGAAACCGCGGGAGAGCTATATCTCCCCGACGGCCAGATTGCCGCCACCGCCACCGGCCGGTACATCAAAATGCGGTTTGATCAGGTGGGGGCAGACTCGCTTCCCGAGGATGAGCTTATCCCCCCTGACGAGAAGGACACTCCCGCCGAATTGGAATATTGATCAGAAGGAGAATTGCAATGTACGAACAGATCAATCAAGAACTTGAACAGTTGCAATATGGCATAGATAGATATCAAAAAGTCCAATCCATGCTTGATAATCTTTACCCCCATTTAAAAGCACAAGAAGATCGAATACAAGATTGCCTGCAAGAATTAAAAAAAGAGGAGTCCGATGTCCAAAAGATCAGTCGAATGAGTCTTACAGCCGTTTTTTACTCCATCCTGGGAAGCAAAGAAAAACAGATGGAAAAAGAACGGCAGGAAGCATTGGCGGCACAGTTAAAATATGATGACGCAGTCAAACAAATTGATGATATAAAAAGTCAGATATCTATGCTGGAAGCTGAAAAAACAGAATTAGCATCATGTGAAAGCAGATATCAGGAAACATACCAAAAAAAATATGAATTGCTCAGACAGTATGATAGTATCAATGCAGAGAATATCGCCATTAGGGAACAAAATATCGCTCTTTGCAAATCCAAGATCAAAGAGCTGGAAGAGGCGCTTTCTGCGGGAAACAGCGTCATGCAGCAAATAAGTCGCGTTGAGCAAAGTCTTGGCAGCGCACAAGGCTTTGGAATATGGGATACATTTTTCGGCGGAGGCCTTCTTATAGACTTAGCCAAGCATTCCAATATCGACGATGCGCGAGAAGCCGTCTCTGATGTGCAAAGGTTATTAAACCGCTTTCGAACAGAACTTTACGATGTAAAGATCACGTCTCAAATTGAGATTAACATTGAAGGGTTTGCTAAATTCGCAGACTTTTTCTTTGACGGCTTAATTGCTGATTGGGTAGTTCAATCACGTATCAGTTCTTCGCTGGAAAGTGTAAACAACGTCCAAAGCGAAGTAAACGGTGTGATGCTAAACTTACGGCAGATGGAAGATGTTGAAAGAAGTACTCTGGCCCGTTTAGAGAAGGAATTAGCCGTTTATGTTCAGAATGGGTAAAAACGCATTCTTTATATAGTTGATTAACTTGAAAACAAGCTTGTGATTTCTTCCCCCGCGTTCGGCGGGGGAAGAAAATGACGTTTTATATATATCCATTTTTTAAGTTAATTGGCTATATCAACCGAGGTTTATAATAGTGATTGCAAATAAAAAGAGAAGGCCTTCCCTGAGGAGGCCTGCTCTTTTTACGTTTATATACGGGGGATGTCAGCTGATCTCGCCGTCCACGATATTAACCACGCGGTGGGCGAAAGAGGCCACATTTTGGTCATGGGTAATCATAATGATGGTGTTCCCCTGCTTGTTGAGCTCTTCGAAAAGGGCAAGTACCTCGCGGCCTGTATTGCGATCAAGGGCGCCGGTGGGCTCATCGGCCAGAAGCACGGCGGGATATCCCACAAGTGCACGGGCAATTGCCACACGCTGCTGTTGACCGCCCGAAAGCTCGTTTGGATGGTGGCTGACACGGTCACCCAAGCCAATAGCATTAATGCGCTCCATGGCCGTCTTGTAAGCTTCTCTCCTGCTCTGTCCGCGTACCAAAAGTGGCATTGCCACATTCTGAAGCACAGAATATTTCGGAATTAGCTGATACTTTTGAAAGATAAATCCAATCTGGCGGTTGCGTATCTTTGTGAGCTCATGATCCCCGCAACCGTGAACTTTGATGTTATCAAGATAATATTCTCCGCTGTCAGGCAGATCCATGCAGCCAATAATATTCATCAGAGTGGATTTACCTGAGCCGGATGGGCCTAGGATAGCGACAAATTCGCCTTTTTGAACCTGCAGATCTATCCCGCGCAGGACGGTGAGCTTTTCCTGGCCCATATTATAAGATTTGACGATCCCACGCATATCGATGATATTTTCTGCCTCTGTCACTTCCCGGCCTCCTCAATTAAGACATTATATTCACTGTGGTGATTTTTTCTGTGCCACTGGACGAATCAACTTTTATTTCTATGATTTTTCCTACAGTAATGGAGTTGAAGTCTACTGCTGTGTCCTTGGAAAGAGTGGTATATACAGGGGTGCCAACCGGTATGGTAAATGCTTTGGTCTCTTCGGTATATTCCAATTCAAGGGTCATACCGCCACCAGCCGCGCCGCTTCCACCAGACTTCATCTGACCACTGGGAGCAGAACCACTGGGCATACTGCCTGAGGCTGCGCTTCCTGATGGCATACTGCCTGAAGGTACGCTTCCTGAGGCTCCGCTTGACCCGCCCCCAGGTCTCTTTCCACCGCCCGCAGGGGTTTTTGCGATCAGTACCTTTATTTCATTGCCGCTGGCGGCCGTGACTTTACCATAATAGCTTTTCGTGGTCGAATCAGTTGCCTTTGAGGATGCCGCAGACGATGCTGAAGATGTAGAGGACGCTTTGGATGAAGACGACGACGTTGATGCCGCCTGAGTCCCACCGCAGGACGCAATGATAAGGGTCGCTGCTAAAATAACTGGGATTGCTGCTTTGGTGATTTTCATGTGATCTTCCTTTCTTGACTGTCAAAAATATATATGCTCATTTAAGAACCTCAATAGAATTTTATAAATACTTATTCTTGATTGAGGGCCTCAATGGGTATCAGCATAGCGGCTCTGAGCGCGGGATAAAAGCCAAATATTGTTCCTGTTGCCACGGCGAAAAGCATAGCCATGACGCCACCCATCGGCGATGGTTCAAAGCGCATTCCGGTAAAGCCCATCAGAGGGATGATGGCATAGGCGATACCGACGCCCACCGCCCCTCCCATGGTGCTGATAAAGTTGGATTCCAGTAAGAATTCCAGCAAGATGTCGATACGGGAGGTTCCCAGTGCCTTTAGGATCCCGATCTCGCGGGTACGCTCTTTTACCGAAACGAACAGGACGTTCATGATCCCAATTCCACCGACGATGAAGACAATACTGGCTACACCTGTCAAAAGGCTGGAGAGGGTATTGGCACTCTTTGTCGCCGCCTCCATTTTTTCACCTGCATCCGTAATGGTAAAGGTAGCACCGGGATAAGTCTGGTTTAGGACGGTTTTTACATCCGTGATAATTTCAGGGACCTCATCTACATTGGTGGCTACTGCTGTGATCTTGGAACTGTCCTGTCTGCCCAGAACATACTTTTTGGCTGTGGAATAGGGGATATAAATCGCTTTATCGGGGGATACGCCTGAAACCACTTGTCCCATGCTTTCCAATACACCGCAAACGGTATAAGTCCTACCGTCAATCTCCACGGTATTGTCAAAAGCCTCAAGAGCAGTATCGAACATCTCTTCGGCCAGAGCTGAACCCAAAACGACCACCTTCGTGCTGTTTTCCTGATCGTATTCGGTGATGAACTCGCCCACCGCAAGGGTAAGGTTGGTGATTTGGGCATAATCTGCCATTGTACCCACGGCAGTCACTGTCTCGTCATCCTCCACATCCCCACCGGTTATGGTTGTACTGCCACTGGCGTACAGAGAAACAGTGGAAATCTGTGGAATAAAAAGCTTCAGATCCTCCACATCCGTTGCGGAGAGAGAGACCTGCAAATTCTTTGGCATAGTCTGAATGATCGTGTTCCTGTTCGCGTTACCACCTGTTGAGCCGCCCCCAGCACCGGGAGGTCCCCCCATCATCGCGCCCATAGCGCTCATCGTCTTTGACCGAGAGGCTTCCTCATTATAACTAATCTCTATTGACCCCGCCGAGAGGTTTTTAAACTGTTCCTCCACATCCATCTGGCCTCCGCGGCCAATGGCAATAACCATAACGATGGTTGCGGCGCCTACGATGATGCCCAACGAAGTCAACGCAACCTTAAAACGATTCTGAGCTATGTTGACCCATACAAGGTAGAGTATCTCGCTTAAGCGCATTACTTGGACACCTTGCTTTCTATCAGGGCGATGTCTCCCTCTGATACACCGGTAATAACTTCGGCGTTAACACCGTCCGAAAAACCGGTGGTCACCTCTGTCTTGACGGGCTGGCCGTCCGCCCCCTTGATGAGGAGATATTGTTTGCCGCTATCCGTCACTACAGCACGGTTTGAAACGATCAGTACATTCTCCTGCTGCCGGGTAATGAAGGTTGCATTGCCGCTCATTCCCTCATAAACAATAGCAGGCGGGTTCTTAACCATTACAGTAATCGAATAGTTGACGGTAGACGCACCCGCACGAAGCGGCGTCACCGAGATAGAATCCACAACGCCCTCATAGGTTTTCTTCTCATAGGAATCAAAGGTAATATCCGCCTTTTGACCAATGGAAAGACTGGTGATATCTTCCTGTGAGATCGTCACCGACATGTATACCTTGGTCATGTCCGCAATCGTCAAAATCGTTCCATCTACAGCAAGGGAACCCCCTTCGCTGACCGATATGGCCTCAATAAGCCCACTATAGGGGGCAGTGACCACGCCCGCAGCAATTTGCGTTTTCAAATCTGCAATTTCGAGTTCGAGTTTTTGCAGTGCTATATTTTTGGATGAAACCGTCTGGTCAAGGGTCATCACCGTAATATCATAAATTGCCTGAGCATTTTCGCTGCTAAAGAGGGTCTCGTCCTTCGTCTGTTTTGCCTCGAGAGTCGAAAGCGTGTAGCTTAGCTTACTCGCTTCAAATTTAGACTCAGCCGTTTCATAGCTATCTTCCAGGGAGGTTACCTTGTCGCTATATGTTTTTAGGTCATCCTGATAGTCTTTATACTCGGCTGCATAGGCTATTTTAGCCTCACTTGCCGCTGTCTTGGCCGCATTAAGTGCCACAAGCAAGTCTGCGGTTGGGGTTGCATCGTAAGCTTTTTGGGCAACACCAAGCGCTGTTTCAGCTTCATTCTTGGCAGTTTCCAGGCCGTCCAGATCATACGCACTGTCGAGATTGAGTAGCTTTTGAGAATAATAGGTGATATCTTCCTCTATATCATCGATGTCGTAATAGGATTCTTCCATTGAGTTCTTTAAATCTTCAACGGACATGTCATATGTATCTTCTGCCGCTTCGCCCTTTTGCTGATTTTGCGCCAGAGTATACTTGGCGTTCATTAGACCGGTTTTCTGATCCAGAAGGGCCTGGCTATAGGATATTTTCGCGGTATCGTAATCGTACTGGAGATCGCTAAGGCTATCCTTGAGGTCCGAAACATCAAGACTGATGAGCTTTTGTCCAACGGCTACCGATTGTCCCGCCTTCACATAGACGGCCGCCACGTCCACTTTTGTATCAACGGGCGAGCGGACGGTCTGATAACCGATAGTGGCCGTACACGTCTCGCTGACGCCAACGGTGAGGTTGCCACGAGTGATTTTACTCTCTTTATAAACCGCTTTTGTCACAACGGTTTCCGTTTTATTTGTGTAATAGTACCTGACCCCATAAGTTGCCATGGCCCCCACAAGAATCAATGCGATCCAGCGGCCATATTTTTTAACAAAGCTCAATGGTACCCCCCACATTTCTTATACTTTTCTTTTTATCATTTTCCGATTTCAATGTGAAAACTGGCTGATATTACTCTGAAAGCTTACCAAAAAATGCGAATAAATTTTGGTTTTTATGTCAATACAGAAGTTTTGTATAATTTTGAGATAACACGCCCCTTATTTTGGAAATATGACTGAAGAACATTGTCCAAGTTGCTTCCCCGGTTTCACCAGATGGGGCGGATTTCTTTAATATAGTTGATTAATTTGAAAACAAGCTTGTGATTTCTTCCCCGCCCAAGGCGGGGGAAGAAAATGACGTTTTATATATAGCCAGTTTTTAAGTTTATTGGCTATATTTTATTTAATAGGCATATGCAAAAAGGCATCCGGGATGGACGCCTTAACTAGCGCAAAAGCAAAAACAAAATTAAACCCTTATTCATGGGCATGTAAGTCCGACAACATGCGCTCGCGTCATCTTACTCCTAAATGTGTTATGACCTTAATGGCTGGATAAACAGGAGATAGGCAAATGCATATGTCCTACAACGCCTTTACTTTTAGTTTCAAAAAACTCACGACAAGCACGTCTTATGGTTGCATTTAAAAACGTATCAGCCTAATTTTATTTTTGCTTGGCTCTTTTTAGTTTAAATTTCTGCTCATTCAAAGGCTCCGAACGCCTGTCCAGCTCTTCATCTACCTGCTCGCAAATAAATATGTACATCTCACCGGCCATCCGCATAAAAGCCCGCACCTGTTTATCACCCAACTCAACCGGAATGTCGGTGGGATAACGGGTCTCAATATAGCAGCGATTGAGTGCGGTACTTTCTCGCATCCAGTCGGAAAAAATGGTCATCATATCTTGCCGCCTGTTTACACAGCCAGGTAAGGTTGTGCCCATCTAAAAGACGATCTGTCTTCAGAAGTATATAGGCTTTAAGTGCTTTTTCAATGGTCTGCTGACAATGGAAAGCACAAGCATTATAGCAGAACTCGTCATCTGCCAATTTTTCGGTTGCCATCATATCCTCGGCTGCGCGGTCGAGCCAATCGTAATACCGTCTGCTGTCTGTGGTATTATGACGTCTGTAATCAGCCATAAAGCACACTCCCGGTTTCAGATATACGGTTGGCAAAAGTACCCTTCATTACTGACAGGGTGTTCCATTCTGCTGTAGTATACACCACGATATCAAAGGGAATCTCACAATCAATCTCGATGTAGATCATCTTCTCGATAGCAAGGCGATCCTCGCTATCTGTTACCACACAGAGTTTGAAGGAACTTGTTTCTCCAGATACTAACGTCTTTAGGCCGAAAAGGATGATCTTACGAGGCTCGACAAGCTCCATGATTCGATCTCGGACCATTAAATTGAAGGACAGTACACATCCATTGCATAAGTCACCCTTCCTCATTCCTCGGTTATTTCCCTATATGACACTGGTAACCTACCAAATATACAGCCACAGTCCTTTTGATTTATATTTTTATAATAGTATATCATATTTACAAAGTGTTAACAGTCCATTTCATCATTTTTTGCTTTCATAAACTCTATCATTTATTACTGATATGAAGTTTGAAGCCAAAAATTAGGTTCCTTAACTTTTTCTAAGCTCTTATGCACTCTGTCATTATTTTTAATAGGCGTTCTTGCTTTGAAGTCTTTTCAGATTATGACTTCGCCGTGGGCTTTGGTTGTCAGAGCAGTTCAAAAAAACAGAAGAGACCTCTTCCTGCTCAGCAAATTCAACACTGGAGAAAAATGGCGATATTTTATGTATCCATTTTTCCTCATACGCAAAGCAGGCCAGTGCTCTCTCTACACTGCCCTGCTAAATGAAAATGAAAGGATTGTTTTCTGCAGTTACCTCACAGATGAACTATCATGCAATGCACTTCTCAATGGAGGTCTTTACTCATCACAACAGGCATATCTATAATGGGTCTGTAATCCGGCTGTGTAAGCTCATAATCTTGATATAGCTCGCAGTCCAACTCTGTCTTCAGTTCGATTTTCATATTCTATTCCTCCTGCAAGTTCATGTTGATGTTTTTGATACCTTTGTCGAAAATGAGAATTACTCCATCTCGACAGGCATGTCGATTATAGGCTTGTAATCTGGCTGTGTAAGCTCATAGTCTTGATATAGCTCCCAGTCCAACTCTGTCTTCAGTTCGATTTTCATATTCTATTCCTCCTGCAAATTCATGTTGATGTTTTTGATACCTTTGTCGAAAATGAGAATTACTCCATCTCAACAGG
>CAXXEO010000012.1:0-95126 GCA_963664585.2 Oscillospiraceae bacterium
CTGGATTGGCCATACACTCATCAAAGGCCATGGCAATTGATGAGCCGAGGTTGGATTGTATTCGCATGCTTTCCTCTGGACCCATAAAGATGCGGCGTCCGTCAATGTGGGATTGAAAATGAACGCCCTCTTCTTTGATCGTCCGAAGAGAGGCCAGAGAGAAAACCTGAAAACCTCCACTGTCCGTGAGCGTAGGCCCCTTCCAGCCGGTTAAGCCAGAAAGCCCCCCCTGTCGCCTGATCACCCCATCGCCGGGCCTCAGGTGAAGATGATAGGTGTTTGAAAGCATAATCTGACAATCGAGATTGACAAGATCAAAAGCCGATATTCCACCCTTAATTGCGGCTGATGTTGCCACATTCATAAAGGCGGGAGTCTGAAATGTGCCGTTAACGGTACAAAACTCTCCCCGGCGGGCAAGGCCGTCCTTGGATAGTAGCTTATACATCGGTATATACCTCATTTAGTAAACAAATTGTTCTGAACGGCATAGTATCTTCGTCTCGATGGAATAGAGACAGAATTATTATCATGTAATTTCCGATTCATATTATTATTGACTGGTAGTCTGTAAAATCTTAGCATTGTATATCCCCCGTATGCGACGGGAATATACAAGGTTAAGTTGTTTCATTGTACTAGGCTTTATTAATCGTAAGATTGATTAGAAAGCCGACAACTGCAAAACAAAACAGCATGGCAAAGACTGATATATATGTTCCGGTAGCACTAATCATTGCTCCTGCGATAGTAGCGGAAAAAGAAGCCGGAAACAATGTAGTGTTTACAATGCTAAAATTAAGTGCAAAGTTTTTCGTACCATAAAAACTACTTGTATAACTTGAACTGATCGGTGGCATAGATCCATAAGCGATACCGATGAGAATCAGTCCAATGACAAGAAAAGATACACTGCGATTCATAACCGCCAGAAGCATAATGACTGGAGCAATGATAGCAACAACATTGGCCAGCAGCATTGTTTTGCGTCTGCCGATTCGATCGAACAGCGAACCCATAATGATCCGTCCTAAGCCATTGCAGACTGATAATACACCAACAAGCATGATGGCAATAGATTCACTTACTCCAACTTTTAGCGATACATCCTTTGCAAAGCTGATCACACAGGATCCAATTGAAGACAGCAGTATCGTTAAAATATAGAATTTCCAAAACGATGTACGTCTTACCATCTCAGCAGTTGTATAATTTTTGATTTCTTCAGCTGATGATTTCTTGGCATTTGGCGTCAACAACTTTATATGATCGGCACTCGCTGTTTTAATAAAGAAAGAACCAATGCCTAAAACGGTCGCCAGGGACACACCCATAATAAAATACGTAGTTCTCCAGCCCATCGTATTGATCAAATTTCCTGCAATTGAGCCCAAAACAAGACTTGAGGCCCCAAACCCCATCATCATAGCACCTGATGCTGTGCCTCTTTTGTCAGGATACCAGCTTGTCACCGCACTGATAATCACATTATAAGCCATACCTATCCCTAATCCGCACAGGCCGCCATAGGAGAAGTATAAAACCAAAATATTTCCCTGCATACCGGCAGAAATTGAAAAACCGATCAATACCAGAATGGCTGATAAAATAACTGTCAATCTGGGGGACAATTTCTTTGTAATCATCCCGCCAAGAATTCCGCCTACGCAAAAACAACTCATCGTAATCGTGAAGTTTAATCCTAAAGCTGCCTTATCCCAACCAAATTCTGTGGCTAAAGGGGCTTTCAAAATAGACCACGCATAAATAATACCGGCAAAAAGCATCATGACGATGCCTGCCGCTAAATAAACCTGTCTATTCACTTTTGATTCCATATGCATTCTCCTTTTATCCATTAACTGAAGTAATATTACATTGTTTTATAATAATTATCAATCAATAAAATAATTTGTATTTATTTTATTAATAATCCCCTCTTTTTTTTGGTACTTTTCGTACATCGCCACTCGAATAGGCATGTTAATATTCATGGTCCTTGAGTTCTGAGAAAACAACCACAAATTGAAATCACAAATACAAATATCTGTTTGACATACAGACCTCATAATGATAATATATGTGGTGAAGAAAACCAAAGGTAGAGGCGCATCTTTAATCAGTAACCGATAGTGAGATTGCCAAATCGTTTTAGCTACGGTGAAAGGTAAAGTTGCCGAAGGTGTTGGCAGGGCAGCCATCAAACCTGGGCGTGCACCGAATAGGTGTACAACTGCCATCACTGTGTATGATGGAGAGCTATCGATGTTTGCGGTGCACCTTAACGCAAAGGGCCTGCGGGGTCAATACTCTTATTATATTGTAGTGTCTACCGGTTTTTAAACCGGTTTTTTTGTTTTCTATTGATAATTACAGCCGTAAGCCCCGTCATTGGGGTAGATGGCTGCAAGCCAAAAAATCAGGAGGTATAGAAATGAACAAGGAACAGGAAACCCAGACGCAAGTTGAAAACGCATCCGGATTTAAGCGTGAAATCGGAGTGTTTGGCGGCGTCAGCATTCTCGGCGGTATTATGATCGGTTCCGGTATCTTCTATCTCGGATCTTACGTTTTGATCCGCACCCACATGAGCCTGGGGCTTGCGCTGCTGTGCTGGATCGTCGGCGGCATCGTTTCTCTTCTCGGCGGCCTGTGCTTTGCGGAGCTCGGTGCTTCCGACCCGAGGGCGGGCGGCATGACTGTTTACATGAATCGGGCCTTTCATCCGATCGTCGGCTTTTTGAATGGCTTTTCCAGCTGGATTCTAGGCGGAGCCGGCTCCATCGCAGCCGTTGCCATAGCGCTTCCCACCGCCTTTAAGGCCTTCTTCAACCTGAGTGACGGAGCCGTCAAGGGCATCGCCATCGCACTTATTATCGGCCTGACCATTTATAACTACTTTGGCGTCAAGCTCGGATCGCTGCTCCAAAACGTTTCTATGGTCGCCAAACTGATCCCCATTACGATCATCCTTGTCGGTGCGTTAATGTTCGGCAAGCAGACCCCCAACCTCAGCCTGCTCCCGGGCGACGGCACCACAGCCACCTTCGGCTCGATCATCAGCATGATCGCCTTCGCCACAGTGGCCACATTATGGGCCTATGAAGGCTGGACCAACTTGAACTCTGTTGCCGAAGAGGTCAAGAATCCAAAGAAAAATCTGCCTCTCTCCCTGATCATTGCCATCGGCAGTATCACTGTTATTTATACCCTCTTTAACTATGCGATTTACCGTTATCTGCCCTATGCCGATATCGTTAAATTGATTGGAAACAAACAGTACTATCTGGGTACTGAGGTTGCAAAGCGTATGCTGGGCGGCCCCGGCGGCACACTGGTTACGGCCGGCATGATCATCTCAATGTTCGGCTGCTTAAATGGTATGATCCTTGCCTTCCCGCGGGTGTACTACGCCATGGCGGCCGAGGGTCACTTCTTTAAGGCTTACGGTACGCTGCATCCCAAGTACAAAGTTCCCTCTGTTTCCCTGATTGGCCAGTGCGTCATTTCGATTATCCTGGTTTTGCTTCGCAACCTTGATCAGCTCACCTCTTTGGTTGTCTTCACCAGCATGCTCTATAACTGTCTGGCTGTGTTGGCAGTTTTACTTTACCGCAAGAAATTTCCCAATATGGAAAGACCATATAAAATTTGGGGCTATCCGGTCACTGTGTTCATCACAGTTATTTTGTTCCTAGGTCTAATGTTCAATACCTTTATTGAAGACCCCACTACCGCGTTGATCGGTCTTATTGTTCCCGCTGTCGGCTGTGTGGTATATCTGTATTTTGATAAGCAGCTCAAGAAAAGCAAGGGTTAATCATTTTATCTTGGTGCCCCCGTACCCATTGCGGTACGGGGGCATCCAAATTGGGAGGGTTACTATGAAAACAGTTATTTACAATGGAAAAATCTATGTGGATCGCGGACATTTTGAACAGGCGGTGCTTATTTCCGATGGTCTTTTTGAAAAAATCGGCAACAATACGGAGATTCTGGCAGCAGCGGGTGCGGATTGTAAGAAGATCGATGCCGGTGGTAAAACTATTCTGCCCGGGCTTAACGACTCGCATCAGCACCTCGGTTATGTCGGAGAATATCTGTCACTTTGCGACCTGAGTGGTGCGCGTTCGATCGGTGAGGTTGTCGACTGCGGTCGGCGCTTCATGCAAGAACATCCAGAAATGGTTCAGAGCGGTATGCATGGCATCCGTTACAATCAGGATTATTTCACCGATGAGAAACGCGTGCTTAACCGTCATGACCTCGACCGTATTTCTACAGAAATTCCTATTGTATTTGAGCGCGCGTGCGGACATATTGTCGCCGCCAACACCCGTGCTATCGAATTGCGCGGTATCACTGGCAAAACACCCCAATTTGATGGCGGCGTTTTTGATCTGGGTGCGGATGGAGAACCAAATGGCGTCTTCAAGGAAAATGCCACCGGCGAAATTATGAAGGCTCTGTCCGCCCCGACCATTGAGCAGAAAGAGCAGATGTTCCTTAGCGCAATGCGATACGCCACCAGCGTCGGCCTGACCTCCGTACAGTCCAACGATGTGCGCGATAACGACTGGAAAGAGACATTTGGCCTATTGCACAAGCTCAATGATGAAGGTAAAATGCTGGTGCGATACCGCCACCAGTGTGCTTTTTTGAAAATCGATCAGTTTAAAGAATTTCTTTCTACTGAGTATAAAAATGGCAAATACGATCAAACCCTGGCGATCGGACCGCTCAAACTTTTCAAAGATGGCTCGCTGGGCGCCCGTACTGCTCTGATGCGGCAGGAATATAAGGATGATCCCGGCAATTTTGGCGTTGCTGCCCTCAGCTTTGCACAAATGGAAGCTTTGTGTGGTCTTGCGTCTGAAAACGGAATGCAGGTTATCACTCATGTGATCGGTGACGCTGCTGTCGAAGAAACAATCAACCATTACGAAAAAATTATCAAGGGTGGTAAAAATACGCTTCGTAACGGTGTTGTCCATTGTCAGATCACCGACCTGCCCATGCTACAACGCATAGCGCAGATGGGGATCGTTGCAATTGTTCAGCCGATCTTTTTGCATTATGACATGCATGTTGTCGAAAGCCGTGTCGGCAAAGAGCTGTCCAGTACCTCCTACGCATTTAACACATTAGCGAAGCTGGGGGCTCCTGTCTCTTATGGATCCGATGCTCCGGTCGAAAATTGCAATCCTTTCCCCTGCATTTACTGCGCTGTCACTCGCAAGGATCTTGAAGGATATCCCAAGGGTGGTTTCTATCCTCAGGAGTGTGTCGACGTTGAGCAGGCCATCGACCATTATACTGTCGGCAGCGCCTATGCGGAATTCAAAGAAGATGTTAAGGGCAGGATCAAGCCAGGTCAATATGCGGACTTGATTATCCTTGATCATGATATTTTCACCATCCCAACTGATGAAATCCGTGATATCACGGTAGAGTTGACCATGATGGGTGGAAAGGTCGTTTTCCAAAAGAGCTAATGTTTCTGTATAAGGAATAACCGATTAATAGGCCAGGATTCCGTAAAATAGATACGGAACCCTGGCCCTTTCTGATTCAGTTAATATCCTTCAAAGTATAGCGAATTAACTTAAAGACTGGTTATAGATAAAACGTCATTTTCTTTCCCCGCCTTCGGCGGGGAAAGAAATCACAAGCTTGTTTCAAATTAATCAACTATATAAGCATCTCATTAGCGATGAAATGGGACCGATTGGGTTCTTCGAAATTGCCAAATGATCAGAGGCGAAATGATTAACTCTTGATATCCATAAACTCCCATCCCCAACCAATGCCAGGGTAGTTGGAATTCACAGACAATGCCACTCTGTTTGCATACATTGCATAACTAGTGACTTGGAAAATAGGAATGTTTAACACTTCCTCAAGGAAGGTCTTTTCCATTTCCATTGCAAGCTCAGCGACCTTCTTCTTGTCCCCACGAATCTCATCGCTTAACGCTTGCGCGTACAGTGTATCGATTTGCTTATTCCCATAATTTGCGCATCTACGTGAAGAATCACTTAAATAAAGTTGGAACTTGGATGCCGGTGAGAAGGATTCTGCCCCCAGATTCCAACCTATCCAGCACAGATCATAAGAATTGGGTTGGGTTTTAAGTGATGCTTTCATGATATCCAGCCCTGTTGTTGTCGCCTGGAGCTTGAGTTCAAACTTGTCGGCGCCAAATAGTTCTGGAAGTTTCTTCTGCATATATTCAGACAATATTCTAGTCGCTTCTGTCGCATCGGTGTAAAGCAGTTGCAAAGACACCTTTGTCAGCTTTTCTTCCACCAGTGCCTTGTCGAAAAGCTCTTTGGCCAGAGTGGGGTTATAGCCATTGTTTGGAGCCAGATATGCTTTTGCTCCTGGCAGATCCCTAAACTTGGTGCCATCGTCTAAGGCCATTGATCTGGTGGATACAATAAATGGTGAAGGGATTCCATAGACGAGCTTAGCCATTGCCGTTCTGTCCATGGCATAAAACATCGCCTTCAAAAAGTTCTTATTATGTAATATGGGCTTATCCGGGTTCGTTCTGTTGATTTCAATATCACGGATTAGCGCTGAATCAAAGGTTTTGACTCTTGGGTCTTCGGCATATTTATCCAAGCTGCTTGTAGCCAGAAGGATATAATCCAGCTCTCCCTTTTCAAACAGTTGCATCTTTGTTCCTTCGTCGGCAACTACACGCACCCTCATACCGTCCAGCTTCGTGTTTTCGGTATGTAGATAATTGGTGTTTTTTTCAAGAATATGCTCTGAGCCCTTACTCCATGTTTTTAAGATAAAGGGTCCACTGCATACAAATTTATCGATATCAGTGCCGTATCTGGTTGTAAGCTTTGAAGCATCCATTCCAGCCTCATACAGTTTTTCATACACCGGGCCTGTTGTCCGCCAGGCAAAGTGCTGCATCACTTCTTGCTGTGTAAATTTCCCTTCTGTTTTGATTGACACCGTATATTCGTCGACCTTTTTAAAGCCCACTGCTTCCCAAGTCACCGGCTTGCCGGTCGAGACCTGGGTATAATATGCCATGGCGTTTTCGACTTTTATGTAATTGGTCCCACAGGTGGTGCCGCCAGGGGAATTGAGCATCTTGGGATCCAGCGCCATTTTCCAGGAGTACATAAAGGTGTCCGCATTGATCGGATCGCCGTTTGACCATTTCGCTTTGGGATTGATCTTAATCTGCCAGGTGCTTCCGTCCGCGCTGGCAGTGGGCTTCTCTAAAGCCAGATTTGCATCCAGATAGCCGCTTTTGCCGTCTTTAGATGGCTTCCACTGATAAAGGTAGGCCTGTAATAAATCAATGATTTCGACCTCAATTGCTTTTTCAGTCGTGTGAGGATTGAGGGTTCCAATCGGCGAAAGTTGAGACCAGTTGAAAATCTTGGGGGTTGCGCTTTTCGAACTCGAACCTGATGTTGTGGTGGCAGCCGCTTGCGAGCCTCCAGTGGAGCCGCAACTGGACAATACTAGTGAGAACGCTAAAAGACATGCCAAGATCGAAATGGGGTTCCCTTTTTTCATCATAGATCCTCCTTGTTGCAATTAATACAAAGCAGACTAATTGTCTGTTTATATTTCTACACGACGTCTTTACTGTCTCTCTATCAGTTATAATCATAGAAATAACTTCTTATATAACTAAAAAGACAAACGCTTGCATGAAAGGATTTAAATTGGGTTACTATTAGAGAACGTTAAGATATGTCGCAAATCTATGTTGCTCATGATTAATAAAAGTAACGCTTCTTTACGAATAGATAGCTTGTTCAACTAAATAAACGTTTGAAATGACTAATGAACTGCTTTTCTTCCCTAGATTAATTTCAAAAAGCAAAATATAGGCAGATCCCAGTAATACTTATTCTGCATGTTCAAGATAAAGCCCTTATTTGACAAATTAAGTATTGTGATTTAGCTTTCGTAAAATGATCATATTTTAACGATATGATATGATTAAAAATTAATTACATCATAAATGTATTAATAAGAGCCTAAAAATGATATAGAAATAATATATAAATTATTGTAACAATGATAAATGATTTTGTATAATGCAAAATTATCATAGCCCTATCAGTTGATGTTATCAATCGATATTTTAAACAAAAAAAGAATCAACAGTATAGTTAGAAATGAAAAAAATAATGATTTTTGCATAACATATAGCCAATTAACTTAAAAACTGGCTATATATAAAACGTCATTTTCTTCCCCCGCCGAAGGCGGGGGAAGAAATCACAAGCTTGTTTTCAAGTTAATCAACTATATATGGGCATCCTGTCAAATTAATTTTTTTAGTACGCTTGTTTTTATGGATAATTGAGTGCCATAATTTCAGTTTTCCCTTAATCCCCTTCATCATTCCAACAAAAGGCCCGCTGTTTGACAGCGGGCCTTTTGTTGGAATGATGTCATAATGAGAAAGTCTTCAAAATCTCACCTGTTTGATTTGGATGATTATATATCCGAGCGGGCATAACGTCCTTTAACGAATAAACATAGCGTCTCCGAAACTGAAGAACCTGTATTTATCCTCTACCGCTACACGATAGGCATTCAAGATATTTTCGCGTCCACAGAATGCACTTACAAGCATGATCAGGGTACTTTCCGGCAGATGAAAGTTGGTGATCAGGCCATCAATCACCTGGAAGTGATAGCCTGGGTAGATAAAAATATTGGTGCTCCCCTCACAGGCCGATATTTCACCACGCTGTCCCACCGCCTCAAGCGTACGACAGCTTGTTGTTCCGACGGCAATAACCCGCCTGCCTTCTGACTTTGCCGCCCTGATCAGTCTAGCTGTCTCATCAGGCATTAAGTAATGCTCAAAATGCATTTTGTGATCCGTGATGTCATCAACCTTTACAGGCCTAAAAGTACCCACGCCAACATGAAGGGTGACAAAAGCTACAAGTACCCCTTTGGCTTTGATCCTTTCGAGAAGCTCATTCGTAAAATGGAGGCCCGCAGTTGGCGCCGCCGCTGAACCTCTTTCCTTTGCATATACAGTCTGATAGCGTTCCTGGTCCTTAAGTTCGGTAGTGATATAGTGCGGTAGGGGCATCTGGCCGATACGATCCAGAATCTCATAAAAACTTCCGTCATGGGTAAATTGAACCAACCTGTTTCCATTTTCTAAAACAGAAAGCACTTTTGAAGTCAGTATACCTCCGCCGAAAATAAGAATATCGCCTTCTTTGGCCCGCTTGCCAGGTCGAACCAGTACCTCCCAGCAATCCGGACTCTTCTGTTCCAGCAGAAGAAATTCCATTTCATGCCCTCCCCTTTCGCACACACCATAGAGTCGGGCGGGCAGCACACGTGTGTCGTTGAGAACGAGCAAATCTCCGGGATTGAGACAGTCAATAATATCATAGAAATGTTTGTGTTGAATCTGACCATCGGTGCGGTTTACTACCATCAGTCGGGACGTATCCCGGGGTTCAAGCGGCGTCTGGGCGATCAACTCCTGAGGTAGATCATAAAAAAAATCGCTTTTTAACATGGGTAGCTCCTTCTGTATGGCAGCAGAGGGACGTACTATGCAAATTTGTAAATAAAAAGGATATCCGTTTGAAGTCCCATTTATTTTAAAAATGCACTAGCTCCATCACACCGAATGACGTCATACAATCATTATAAATAGAATTCCAGTTGCGACTGGCGAGGCGGATTATACCATTCAATCTGTAATTAGTTTTAGTTCTGGTCCGCCCGAGAGTTAGCATACCACAAATCATACTTTCGCATAACATATACTGCAGAGAATATTTCGTGATAAGGGGAATACAGCCATAGATTAACAACATAAAAATATCAAATATCTGTTTGACATATAGGCAGCATAATGATAATATATTAGAAAGAAAATCAAGGGTAGAGGCGCATCTTTAATCAGTATCCGAAAGCGAGATTGCCAAATCGTTAAGCTTCGGTGAAAGGTAAAGTTGCCGAAGGTGTTGGCAGGGCAGCCATCCGACCTGGGTGTGCATCGAATAGGTGTACGACTGCCATCACTGTATATGATGGAGGGCTATCGATGTTCGCAGTGCACCTGAATGATAGGTGCTTGCGGAGTCAATACTTCTATTATATTGTAGTGTCTGCCGGTTTTCAACCGGTTTTTTTATTTCATAATGATAATATACGATGGAGGTTATAAATATGAAATCTTATAATGTAGGTGTAATCGGCGCGACCGGCATGGTCGGACAGCGCTTTATTTCCCTTTTGGAAAACCACCCGTGGTTTACGGTGAAGGTGCTGGCCGCCTCTCCCCGTTCGGCTGGAAAAAAATATACGGATGCTGTTGGGGGACGCTGGGCAATCCCAACGCCAATGCCTGTCTATGCAAAGGATATGATTGTCCTTGATGCAGTGGGCGACTTTGACAAGATCGTTTCTATGGTGGACTTCGTCTTCTGTGCAGTGGATATGAAAAAAGATGAAATCAAAGCTCTTGAAGAGAGATATGCAAGGGCAGAATGTCCGGTGATATCAAACAATAATGCCAACCGCAACTTACCTGATGTTCCGATGATTATTCCAGAGATTAACCCTGAGCATGCACTTGTGATTGAGTTTCAAAGAAAACGACTTGGCACAAAACGCGGCTTTATTGCCGTAAAATCAAATTGTTCTATACAAAGCTATGTGCCCGCGCTGCATCCTTTGCGTAAGTTTGGCATCAAGCGTGTGCTCGCCTGTACCTATCAAGCTATATCCGGTGCAGGAAAGACCTTTGATCGCTGGCCTGAAATGATCGACAACGTTATCCCGTTCATTGGCGGCGAAGAGGAAAAAAGCGAGCGTGAACCTCTCAAGATCTGGGGAGAAATTAAGGGCGACGGAATTGTTAACGCAACTGTTCCCAATATCACGACACAGTGTATACGCGTTCCCGTATCTGACGGACACCTTGCCGCTGTGTTTGTTGACTTCGAGCATAAGCCCACAAAGGAAGAGATCATATCTTGCTGGCAGAATTTTTCCGCAGAGCCCCAGGCACTTTCTCTTCCGCTCGCGCCTAAGCAGTTTATCCATTATTTTGAAGAGGAAAACAGACCACAAACTGCACTTGACAGAGATTTGGAAAAAGGGATGGCCGTCACGGTAGGACGTCTTCGCGAAGACAGCCAATACGACTACAAATTTGTTTCACTTTCCCATAATACACTGCGTGGTGCTGCGGGCGGCGGTGTTCTCATGGCAGAGTATCTTGCCGCCAAAGGCTATTTTGACTAAAACTGTCTTGTCACCGTAAGCTTCAAATGAACACTGCTTAAGAAAAGGTGGATTACTATGAAGAAAAGAATATTTACCGGTTCCGGTGTTGCGATTGCGACTCCAATGAATTCCGATTTTTCTATTAACTTTGACGAACTGGGAAAACTGATTGAATTTCAGATTGCAAACAAAACGGATGCGATTATTATCTGCGGTACCACAGGTGAATCGGCTGCCATGACCGATGAGGAACATGTCAGCTGCATCCAGTATGCTGTTAAGCGTGTTGCAGGGCGAATACCCGTTGTTGCAGGTTCTGGCAGCAATGATACCGCCTATGCGATATGGCTTTCCAAAGAGGCAAAGGCGGCGGGTGCAAATGCACTTTTACATGTTACACCCTACTATAACAAGACCTCACAGACCGGCCTTATCAGGCATTTCAATATGATTGCCGACGCCACAGATCTCCCGGTAATCCTGTACAATGTCCCCCCCAGAACTGCGATGGACATCAAGCCAGAGACCTATCTGGAGCTTTCTAAACATCCCAACATCGTTGCTACTAAAGAGGCAAGCGGTAATATTTCCACAATAGCGCAGACTTTTCAGCTGTGTGGTGATGACCTAATGATGTACTCGGGCTGCGATGACCAGATCGTTCCGATCCTCTCACTAGGCGGAATCGGAGTCATTTCGGTGGCAGCCAATATTCTTCCAAAAGAAATGCATGACATGTGCAGTCTGTATTTTGAAGGAAAAATAAAGGAAAGCCTCAAGCTTCAGTTAGACTATTTGTCTTTGATCAACGCCCTTTTCGCAGATGTCAACCCGATTCCTGTCAAGGAAGCCCTGAATTTAATGGGCTTTGCCGCTGGCCCATGCCGCATGCCGCTAGTGGAGATGTCTGATAAAACGCATTTTCTCCTTGAAACGTATATGAAGGCGCGTAATCTGATCGGATAACTCTCTCGTCCCTTGACTCTATTGCGACTTCATAAATAAATGGAGCTTTTTTCTATCTGCCTACCTGCCTATGGTGGGTAGACAGACAATTAATTCTCCGTTTGCTTTATTGCTAAGGTTCCCGCCGTCACGAGCGGTGCCTGGATTTTCAATCAATTGTGCGCATAGCGTATGGAGGTAAAATGATTAGGACGATACTTGTCGGTTCAAACGGACGTATGGGCAGCGCTGTCGCACAGCGTATTGCTGAAAGCGAAGACCTCAAACTGGTCGCCGGAATTGACCGTGATAACTCGGTTTTACAATCGTATCCGGTTTATACAGATATCAAAAGCTGCAATGTAAATGCAGACGTCATGATAGACTTTTCACATCCCTCGGCCCTTATGGGAGTACTTGATTATGCTATTTCCAGAAAACTTCCTCTTGTCATTGCCACAACAGGAATGAGCTCAGCTGATATTGCGTTAATCAAGGAATCCTCACTGAGCATCCCCATCTTCTTCACCTTTAATATGTCTCTTGGCGTAAATCTCCTCATTGAGCTTGCCAAAAAAGCCGCTGCCGTTCTTGGTGATAGTTTTAATGTCGAAATCATAGAAAGGCACCATAATCAAAAGGTGGACGCCCCTTCAGGTACTGCCATAATGATTGCCGATGCTGTTGCCGAGGTCCTCCCTTACAACGCGAGCTACACCTACGACCGGCACAGTGTACGCAAAAAGCGCTCTCGTGAGGAAATTGGTATACATTCGGTCCGTGGTGGCACAATTGTAGGTGAGCACGATGTTATTTTTGCCGGTCCAGATGAGGTGATTACCCTTACCCATCAGTCCCAATCGAGAGAGGTGTTCGCCACAGGCGCACTTGCGGCTGCAAGATTTCTGGTTGAAAAGCGAGCCGGTCTTTATAGCATGAAAGATATTATTTAATTAATACACAGCCGGATATCCCCTTTACTACTTCACGGCCACCACCCAGTAAGGCCAATGAAACTCTTATCATTCTTTTGCTTTGCGTGGTAAGGGCAAACGTTTGATTTCATTTTATGCCGACGCAAAGCGGCGGAATGGAGCTTATCATGTACGGTGTGACAAATTTGACTGTAACCGAGAATGTTTCCGTCCTCTCCTTTCATCGGATGCCTGATGACGGCAAGTTGATCTGTGCCCTTTTGGAGAAGCTTGATGAAGCCTCTGTCAACATTGACGCGATTTCTCAGACAGCTCCCTATTCACATAATATAAACCTGTCTTTCTCCATATCTGATAACGATCTCGTGACCACACTTACCGCGATCAACGAGATGGCTAAGAAGCATCCTGAAATCAAGCCCATGGTGAGCAGTGAAAACTGCAAGCTGCAGCTTTTCGGCGATGATATGAGAACGATGCACGGTGTTGCCTCAGCTGCGATATCCGCTGTGGCCAATGCAGGCGTAGACATACAGCTGATCACAACGTCTGAAGTGGATATCTCCATTCTGGTCTCCGGAAGTCGTGTGCAAGAGGCCATGAATGCACTGACAGTGAAATTCGAACTTTAAATTTCTTGTTGGTTCTATTATAGTTATAGTCAATTAACTTAAAAACTGGCTATATATAAAGCATTATTTTCAAGTTAATCGCTACATTGTCAAGCCAAATGCGACAGTTCGAGTAGAAAGAGCTGGGAAGGTGTATTCCAATTAAGACATTTTCGGGGTCTGTTGTTTATAAGCAGAAGAGAAGAAGACAGGTTTTGATGAGAAACAGTGGACAGAACAGTACCTTTCGGAAAGAACTCTCTGAGTAAACTGTTACCGTACTCATTGCTTCCTCTCTGATGCGGACAATATGGATCAGCGAAATAAAGAGTTAAGCATAGATCTTTCTGGATTACATCATAACAGGCAAATTCACCGCCACGATCTGTTGTTGCTGTTTTGAATGTGCCTTGTGGCAATAAAGTGTGCAGGTGCTTGATTGCAGCTTCCATGGAAGCTGCCGTTCGATCAGGAATGGGAACGGCTGTATAGAACCTTGTTTTTCGTTCCACAAAGGTGGCCAAGCAACTACTGGAACCCCTAGAGGAAACCACCGTATCAAGTTCCCAATGCCCAAATGTTTCTCTGGTATATACCTCTTTCGGTCTCTTGCGGATAGAAGTACCACGAGCATAATGCGCAAGATTTTTACAGCTTCTCTTTTTTCCATTACGGCGCAGCACATCTGCGGTGAGTCCGTTCAGTCGTCCGGCATAAAGCCAGTTGTATATTGTTTTAAAGCTCAGTTGGCTTGAAGTAACGGTATGTGATATTTGTTCTGGCGACCAGGTCTCTTTCAGCTTTTCTGCCACAGCTGCGCACAACTCCTCGTTCCATTTCCCTTGAGGTTTGCTGTTGTGCCGTTTCTTCTGGTAATCCAGTTGTGCTTCTTCTGCGTTATACGCTCGGGCACCGTAAATACGTTTCAATTCTCTAGCGATACTGCTGTGGTGACATCCCAGACGTGATGCGATTTTCCGGGTCGTATATCCGATTTGACGGAGTTCCTCTATCTTTCCTCGTTCGAATGTTGTAAAATGGTGGTGGCTCATGGCTGCCTCCTTGTGTGAATGTTGTTGTTGCAAACTCTATTCTACACGTTTTGGCTGCCTTGGGCTATCTTTTTTCTGTCGCATTTCATTTTACAATGTAGCAATTAACTTAAAAACTGGCTATAATAGCAAATCATTCTATAATTTCGTGATAAATTGGGTAAACAGGATGGCCTTTTCGATAGTTTGGTCAATAATGATGTGCTCATGAAGGGCATGACCCCCGCCCCCAACAGCACCCAAACCGTCCAAAGTGGGTACACCGAGGGCAGCGGTTGTGTTTCCGTCGCTGCAGCCGCCGACCATGGTGTGAGTAACCTTCATGTCGAGATCCTCGGCAGCTTCCTCCAGAATGGAGAAAAGCCGCATTGTTGCTTCTGTACGCTCAAAGGGTGGTTTCCCCAAATCGCCTTTGACCTCAATTTGAATACCATCTCTATGGGGTTTGATTCCCTTGACAAGGGGAATTACCCGTTCTGCTTCAGCCATGGTGGTCATGCGCATATCCACCTTCATGGTGGCCGTGTCAGCCACAACATTAGGCCTTGTACCGCCTCCGACGACACCTATATTGAGGGTGGTACCCTTTGCATAATCTGTCAAAGAGTGTATATATAGAATCTGGTGAGCCATTTCTTCAATAGCGCTTCTGCCCTTTGCATGATCTGAACCGGCATGGCTGGCAATTCCGGTGATTTTAATGTTAAAGCTGCAGGATCCTTTGCGGGCCGATTTAATAGCTCCGTCATCACTCGCGGGTTCGCATATAATCGCCGCAGCACTTTTAAGCGCCAATTCAGAAATCAAACCCTTTGAACTGTGACTTCCAATCTCCTCGTCCGAGTTGCACAAAACCACAAAGCTTTTATTGAGGGGAATGCCCAGTTCCTTGCAGGCCTTAAAGGCCCAGATGACCTCAATAAGCCCTGACTTCATGTCATAAACGCCCGGGCCGTATATCTCACCATCCTTGACAGCATAGGGAATGGCGTCAACGTCCCATACAGTGTCAAAATGTCCCACAATCAGCACTTGCTCGCTGTGTTCGCCATACCGGAAGGAAAGATGGTTGCCGTTGTTTTCCTGCTCGTGAATCACGCCTTGAACTCCAGCCCTTTCCTTGAACAGTTTTAAAGCACACAGCCGCAGATATCCAAAAGCTGCTTATTGTTTGAGGGACTCTGCGCCTTCACCAGCATTTCAAGATCGGAAAGCATCTCCTGCTGATGCATGAGAAAATATTCTCTGATTTCCTGCGCCTGCTTTTTACTCTCCATGTTGTCCTCCTGCATTGACGGTATTTATTCTCTATACCTTTATTAACTTGTGAAAAATCTTTTTGCCCTTTTTAATGATCGCATATCCGTTTGCAAAATAACTGTCGGTGACTGTGAATGAAATATCATTTACGCGCTCATCACCGATCATGATTCCACCCTGCGCAATCAGTCTTTTGGCCTCACCTTTTGAGGGTGCAAGACCTGTAGTAACCAAGAGATCAGCGATATTAACGCCATCGGTAATTTGTGCGGATGGTATTTCACTTGAAGGCATATTTTCGCTGTCTGCACCATCAGCAAAGAGAGCACGTGCTGCTTCCAATGCTTTGTTAGCCTCTTCCTCATTATGGACAATCTTGGTCACCTCATAGGCCAAAATCTCCTTAGCACGGTTCAGTTGACTTCCTTCCCATGCTTCCATGGCCTCAATCTCTTCAATCGGCAGGAAGGTCAGCATTTTCAGACAGTCAATCACATCAGCATCGGCCACGTTGCGCCAGTACTGGAAGAAATCGTAGGGTGAGGTTTTCTTGGGATCAAGCCATATGGCGCCGCATTCGGTTTTGCCCATTTTCTTACCTTCTTTGGTGGTGAGAAGTTTGTAGGTCATGCCATAGACCTCCTTGCCCTCCACCTTGCGCACAAGCTCAACGCCGCCCAGGATATTGGCCCATTGGTCATCACCGCCCATCTGCATTGTGCAGCCATAGTGGCGGAACTGGTGCAGAAAATCATAGCTTTGCATAATCATATAGTTGAATTCAAGGAATGAAAGTCCCTTCTCCATACGGGACTTAAAGCACTCAAAGGTTAGCATGTGGTTCACAGAAAAATGAACACCAACCTCCCTGAGAAGCTGAATATAGTTTAGCTCTAAAAGCCAGTCGCCGTTTTTAATCATGATGGCTTGGCCCTCGGAAAAATCGATATACTTTGACATCTGCTCCTTAAAGCGTTCGGCGTTATGGTTAATTTCATCGATGGTAAGCATCTTTCGCATATCGGTCTTGCCGGTCGGGTCGCCAACCATGGTCGTACCCGTACCCAAAAGAACAATGGGACGGTGCCCCGCCAGCTGAAGGCGGCGCATCATCATAAGCTGGAAAAAATGGCCGACATGAAGGCTGTCCGCCGTAGCATCATAACCTGTGTAGAAGGTAACCCTTTCGTTACTCAGCTTCTCTTCAATTTTTTCTGGATTCGTCATTTGTGCAATCAGCCCACGGCGGGAAAAATCTTCAAAAACATTCATGTCAATTTGTACTCCTTTAAAAAATGTTATTATATAGTTGATTAATTTGAAAACAAGCTTGTGATTTCTTCCCCCGCCTTCGGCGGGGGAAGAAAATGACGTTCTATATATAGCCAGTTTTTAAGTTAATTGGCTATATATATTCTGTGGAATAAGTGATACACGCAAACAGTGAATCATTAAAATAGCCCTCTGCCCATTTTGGGCAGAGGGCGTAAAATACGCGGTACCACCTCTGTTCGCCGAATAACCGGCCTTAGGCAGGGTCGAAAATAACCCCCACGCTGTAACGTGCGCACACGACAACTCATACAGGGCTTGTCGGCCTTTCTGAGCGGCAGCTCAGGAATGTATTCGCCTCGTCGTTTCCCACCCCTTTTCACCTACCAGGGGCTCTCTATAAGGAAGGTAGACAGGTTACTTGTTTCCTTCATAGCTATTCGCGAAAATTATAGTACGTTAACTTCGTTTTGTCAATAGCGCTCAGCTGCGAGCGTCAGCATTTCATCGGCGTTCTTTAACGACAGCTCGGTAAGGCGTTCACCACCCATAATGCGGGCAAGTTCTTTGACACGTCCATCTCTGTCAAGAGTGCGAACCTGCGTGAAGGTTCTGTCACCTTCCACCAACTTCTCAATCAGCAGATGGTTGTCCGCGAAGGCGGCCACCTGCGCCAGATGGGTTACACAAATAACCTGCCGGGCTTTGGCCACGCCTTTAAGCTTGGCTCCGATCCGCTGTGCGGCACGCCCACTGACTCCCGCATCGACCTCATCAAAGATTAGGGTATCGATGTCCTCACAGTCTGCCAGTACGCTTTTAATCGCAAGCATGGTGCGTGAGATTTCACCGCCAGAGGCTATCTTGGACAAAGGTTTCGGTTCTTCGCCTGGATTCGTGCTGATCAAAAACTCAAGTCGGTCTGCGCCGTCCGGTGAAAGCTCTTTGACTGAGATCGCGACGGTCAGCCGTACTGATGGCATATCAAGTTGAGAAAGCTCCTCCCGGAGTCTTTCTGTAAACAGCTTTCCCCCTTCTCTCCTGCGCTGAGTAAGCACTGCGCTGAGCTTTACAGCCTTTTCATGAAGATGATTGTATCGCTTTTGAGCCTCTTTTTGACGCTCTTCAGAAAATGTAATTGTATCAAGCTCGGCTTTCGCTTTTTCACCGAAGATGATGATTTCAGCTACTGAGGCTCCATACTTTTTCTTCAGCCGGTACAAAAAATCCAGCCGGCTGCCGATTTGATCCAGTTCACCTGCATCAAAATCCATACTGTCGAGAAGTTCTCTGACCTGTCGCTGTTGCTCTTCAAGCTCATAGCGCATGGAATCCACCTTTTCTGCACTGCCAGAAAGGGTATCGATATATCGGGCAGCAGCTCGAAGCTGACCAGCCAGGCCGTCAAGAAGTCCGACAGCACCTTCCCTGTCATCATCACCATCCAGATAAACTTTTGCTTCACTCAGAGAATGAATAATTCTCTCGGCATTCTTCACGATGGTCAGGCGGGTGGTCAAAGCTTCTTCTTCCCCGGCTGTCAGGGCAGCGGCTTCAATCTCGCGGATCTGATAATTGAGTATATCTATGCGCTGTGCTTTATAGCTTTCATCCATATGTAGAGCAGAAAGCTCCTGATAAGCTTTTTGCATCTGATGATACACCTCTGCGTACGCAGTAAGCTCGGTTTCCAGTTTACTGAAGCTATCGATAAACCGCCGGTGACTTTCTGCCGAAGCCAGCATCTGATTATCCTGTTGTCCATGTATGTTAATCAGCTCACCGCCGATACTTTTGAGCATCGCCACTGTCGCGGGAAGTCCGTTGATTTTGCATGTATTGGATGAAGTCCCGATCTCCCGCTGAATCATCAACTCTTCATCGGACTCTACAGTATATCCCAGCTCCGCAAGCAATCTGATAACCACCGGAGAAAGCTTTCTGAAAAGGCCGGTGATAATCGCCTTTTCCTGTCCGGTACGGATGAGATCTTTGGGGGTACGCTCGCCAAGCAGGGCATTAATGGCATTGATCAGGACAGTTTTGCCCGCACCTGTCTCACCTGTAAATACGTTCAGACCATCGATAAAGTCGATAGTGGCCTTTTGTATCACCGCGACATTCTGAATATAAAGAGCGGACAGCATAAAGCCTCACCTACTTGCCAATTAATTTTAAGCGCGCCGTCATGGTCTGCGCGCCATGGTCATCCCTCATAATGATCAGAAAGGTGTCGTCACCGGAAATTGTACCCACTATTTCATCCCACTCCATTGTGTCCAAAGCGGCGCAAACGGCATTGGCCATGCCGGTGTGGCATTTCACAACAACAAGGTTTTTGGCACAGTCAACCTCTGTAACCACTTCTGAAAAGATTGTTGTGAAGCGCACAGGGATCTTCGCATCACGTTCTTTTGCTGTCGTTGTATATCTGTACTCGCCTGTAGCTGTCTGTACCTTGACGATTCCCATCTCTCTGATATCCCTTGAGATCGTAGCTTGGGTGACATCAAAGCCCTGGTCAATAAGAGTCTGCATCAGCTCTTCCTGTGTGCTTACTACGTTGCTTGTGATCACTTCAAGAATTTTTGAATGTCTTTTGGATTTCACCGCATTACCCCCTAAGTTTTAATTTCTCATTTAACACATCATAAAAGTCTCTTTCAGGAAATCGAATAAAGTTGGCGAAGCGTTTGGCTCGCTCAATGATAATCGGCGTGGTGCATAGTAATGGGATTTCTGCCCCGTCTGCAGTCACATGAATATTATCCTCCACATCTGCAGAACTTTCTCTCACGAGAAGTTGTTTGTCAGCAGAAAAAAGAATGGTCCGGTTAAAAAGCGAATGCGGACAGATTGGCGTCATCATTATGCAATCAATCGTTGGGTCGACAACCGGTCCCCCAGCAGAAAGAGAATAGCCGGTAGAACCCGTTGGCGTCGAGAAAATGATACCGTCTGCACGGTAACTGCCAACTTGACGGCCCTCACACGAGACCGTTATATTGAGAATACGACCATGTGCACCTCGTGAAAGAACAATATCATTGAGCGCATAATAAGCCTGATCACACAGAGAATCTAAAGCTGTTAGTTTGAGCATCATTCGTCTTTGAATGGTGTAATCGCCACGAGAAAGTCTTGATAAATGTGACAGATCCTTACCTTCCATTTGGGTAAGAAAACCCAGACTTCCGGCGTTTACACCCAGCACAGGTTTATCAGCAAGGGCGGCATATGCGGCACAGTGGAGAATTGTTCCATCCCCGCCTACAGCCAATACCATGTCACAGTCGGCCAAAAGATGCTCAAAGCAGCCTGTTGCTGCACAGTCGATACCGAGGGGGGCCGCCGTCTCCAAAGAAAGCATCGGAATATCACCAAGGCGTGAAAGCTCAGCGCAAACACGACCGGCACAGTTGATTGCCTCGGGTTTGGTGGTGTTTGGCATAATCAATATTTTCATAAGAGCCCCCTTATTATGGCTAATGCTGTTTGAAGCAAAAAAAGCGTTGACTCTTTTTTCTTCTTACGGCGGGACTAGTGATAGATGACTGTTGTTCTTGATTTAGTATTATTCACAGCAATCGATTAACAGACCTTTATTAAACAACCAAATTTGCGTTAAACAACTGATTCTCCATTCAATTGGGTGTGGGACAGACTAACCACTTCTTTGACTTTCTCAGTATTCATAGAGGATTCGGTTTTTCCTTTTTGAACCAAAAGAAGATACTCGATGTTTCCCTGTGGCCCTTTGACTGGTGAAAAATCCAAGCCTACCGGTGAAAGACCGATGGAAGGGCAGAAATCGACCACCTTTTCAATCACCTGCACATGAATGAGGGGATCTTTTACGACTCCTTTTTTACCCACATTTTCCCGTCCTGCTTCGAATTGTGGCTTGACAAGGCATAATGCTTTACATCCATCTTTTAGCAGCATGCAGGCCGTTTTCAACACCAACGTCAAAGAAATGAAGGAAAGATCCATGGATATAAAATCGATATCCTCACTGATCTCTTCTTTTGTAAGGTATCTGACATTGGTACGCTCCATGTTGATCACTCTGGGGTCATTTCGAAGCTCCCAGGCAAGCTGGCCGTATCCGACATCGATTGCATAGACTCTGGCAGCAGCATTTTTCAGCATGCAGTCTGTAAAGCCCCCCGTTGAGGCCCCAAAATCACAGCATACCGCGCCATCAAGTTCAATGCCGAAGCTTGTTATGGCCTTTTCCAGCTTTAGGCCCCCACGGCTCACATAGGGCATGGTATCACCCCGAACTTCAATAAGGTCGCTGTCCGATACCTGTGTACCGGGTTTATCTGCCTTCTGACCGTTGAGATATACAATACCGGACATAATGATGGCCTTGGCTCTGTCACGCCCTGAAAATAGCCCCCGTTCAATCAGGACAGCGTCTAATCGTTTTTTCAACTGTCTTCCTCATTTACAAAGGTATAGATTCCCTCACTGTCCAACCCCGTTTTTGCAAAAACTGATGTAGGTGATCCTTGAGGGGGGATGATTGTAATCGCCCTGTGTCGGTATCGACCGGTATAGCCTCTTTCCAGCAAGGTTGCCGCCAAAGACTGTCCGATTGAGCCATTTATATAGGACTCTTCGATAAAGAAAACCCTTTTATAGCCCAGGATAGAATCGATTGCCTTTTCATCTATGGGAATTACGCGGTTAAGCCTGAGCAAATCTGTCGGTGTCCCTGCTGCAGTAAGCCTTTGGGCTGCCCCCAACGCTTCTGCCGCGATACGTCCATAGCTGACAAGAAGAATATCGGCGTCCTTTACCTGAGAAATATCATAGGAAAGTCCATCAGCGCAGTGGCCTGACAATGCTTCGGGCTCGCTGCCACGGGGATATCGTATGGCCACCAGTCCATCGTGACTGTAAAATCCCGACCGAAGCGTAGCGGCAAGCTCAATGTAACTGGCAGGTGAATAGACGATGATACCGGGTATGGTGGCTAAAAAGGGAATGTCAAAGATCCCTTGATGCGTCTCTCCATCGTCACCGACGATTCCAGCCCTATCAATCGCCAGAACAAGATGTCTTTTTTCAATGGTGGCATCTTGAATCAGTTGATCATAGGCTCTCTGGAGAAAGGTGGAGTAAACCGCGAACACCGGCAGCTCTCCACCGGCCGAAAGGGCCGCCCCAAAAGTAACGGCAAACTGCTCGGCGATTCCAACATCAAAAAACCTTCCCTCGCGGCCAAATTCTTTTGAAAAAGCATCCAGACCGGTTCCATTCTCCATCGCCGCTGTAATCGCACAGATACGTTTATCCTCGGCTGCCAGTGCGACCAGCTCTTCGCCAAACACCGAAGCAAAGGTTTTTGACGAAGATGTATGCAGTGCTCCTGTTTTTATCTCAAAGCCCGAAACGCCATGAAAGCTTCCGGGGTCTTTTTCCGCAAAATAATATCCCTTTCCCTTTACAGTCTGGGCATGGATAATGACGGGTTTTTCAATTGCTTTTGCCCTCGTCATCAGATCACATAAGGCTTCAATATCATGTCCATCCACAGGACCTAGATAAACAAAACCGAACTCTTCAAAAAAAGTATCCGGATAAAGGGCATGCTTCAAAGCACTTTTTGATTCCGCGAGAAAGTGACGAACTTGTTTTCCTACAAATGGAATCGAGCGGATAGTGGACTCTGTCCAGTCTTTGATGCGAAAGTATCCGGGCTTCGAGCGTATCACTGAAAGATATCTTGAAAAAGCACCTACGCTTTTAGAGATGGACATATCATTATCGTTAAGAATCACAATGATATTCTCACCGCTTCGACCTATATTGTTAATCCCCTCGAAGGCCATTCCGCCTGTCATGGCACCGTCGCCTACGACGGCAACTACATGGCCCGGTCTGCCCTGCCGTGTTTTAGCCTTGCAGATACCATAAGCAACCGCAAGGGCAGTGCTTGCGTGCCCGCTGATAAAAGAGTCAAATTCACTCTCTTCAGATTTTGGAAAACCCGAAATCCCCCCCTCTTGACGAAGGGTGGAAAATCGGTCAAGCCGTCCGGTGAGAATTTTATGTGTGTAGCACTGATGCCCTACATCCCATACAATCTGGTCGTCTGGTAAATCAAATATGCGGTGAAGGGCAATTGTTATCTCAACCGCCCCCAGATTGGAGGCAAGATGGCCGCCCGTTTTAGAGACTGTAGATATGATGAGTGCACGAATTTCTTCCGACAGTCGGTTTAGTTCTTTGAAATTTAAATTTTTCAAGCCGTCATGGCCTGTAAGTGTATCTAAAATAGCCAAACAGCTTCATTCCTTTATTAAGGCCGTCCGATGGGATAAATAGTGGCGATCAATATGCCCAAAAGGGCACCCGCCAGCACTTCCATTGGAGTATGACCTAAAAATTCTTTTAATGACTTTTCGATCGGCGCCTCATGCTTGGTACTTGTGGTTGTCATCTGTGTATCTGTTAAATCATTCGGAGAAAGATCATCTGCGTCTTCCTCATCATTTTCGTCGTTACTGTCATCACCGATATTATCCTTCTGATACAGAAAAAACTGGGTAATATCACGAAAATTAAACATCATCTTGTTGAGTGCTTTCGCCTGCTCCCCTGCCGCACGACGTACGCCCATCGCGTCATACATCACAACGCCAGCAAAGGCAAGTGCCATGGCAAAAAGCGGTGAGCTAAAGCCCTCTGACTTTGCAATTCCCACGACAAGTGCACAGGTCAAGGAAGAGTGTGAACTGGGCATTCCCCCAGATCCCACAAGGCGTTCAGTATTCAGCGATCCTTTGTCTGTCCAGTCAAGGATGGTTTTAATAAGCTGAGCAGTTGCCCAGGAAATAAAACTAAGATTAACAAGTGGGTTGCTGGTCAATAAGCGCAAGCTATTCATTTAAATCATCCTCTTACGAGCTGCGTTTTGATAATTGATATGTTAAATCAAATAAAAATCTATCTTTAGTGCCAATTGCTTTTAGTAACTCCATTGCATCAGCAAATAGGGTATCTGCCCGTCGTTTCGCTTCATCAATTCCCAGCAGCGTGACATAGGTCACTTTATGCTCTTTCTCATCGCGTCCGACGTCCTTGCCGAGAAGTTCTTTATTGCCTATCACATCCAAAATGTCATCTGTGATCTGAAAGGCAAGTCCGATTTTTAATGCATATTCTGAAGCGAGTTTCATTTTATCTTCATCCGCTTTGGCTGATATGCATCCCATCATCACAGCTGCCCTAATCAGTGCGCCTGTTTTCAAACGATGCATATGGCTTAGACTCTCAATACCCATCTTACCGCAGAAGCTTTCCATATCGATTACTTGACCGCCGATCATACCCTCTATGCCCGCGGCGTTTGAGAGTTCTCTGCATAGCCTGATTGCCTTTGGTGCCCCTATAAGCGCTACCGTTTTTTCAGAAGATAAAAGCTCGAAAGCACCTGTAAGCAGGGCATCGCCCGCTAAGAGAGCCATCGCTTCGCCAAACTGTATATGACAAGTGGGTTTTCCCCTGCGAAGTGCGTCATCATCCATACAGGGAAGATCATCGTGAATCAGCGAGTAGGCATGAATCATCTCCACCGCACAGGCCGCGGGCATCGCCATGGCTGTGTCTCCATCAAACAAACGGCAGAATTCGATGACGAGTATTGCCCTGATTCTTTTCCCCCCACCCAAAAGGCTGTACCTGGCCGCATTAGCAACCTCAATTTGGGGGATTGTCTCGGGATAAGAGGTCGCGGCTGAAAGCGCTATATCGAGTTCTTTCAGATACCCTTCAAGGGTTAACTTAAAGTCCAATATCCTCGCCTTCCTTCTGTGGAAAGAGTTCCTCTATCTGAAGCTTAGCACTCTGCAGCACACCACTGCAATAGGCTGTAAGCTCCGCACCCTCTTTAAAAAGACCCAGTGATTCTTGAAGTCCCATTCTGCCAGACTCGAGAAGTCCTACAATTTCTTCGAGTCTTGCCATTGCTTTTTCGTAATTTAACTCTTGTGTTGTCATCAAATATCACGCCTTTCTAGAGCCACCGACAGGATCTCGCCGTCCTCAAACCGTGTAACCATGCGGTCTCCACATGCAATCGAGCGGCTGCTTATGGCAACATGCTTGCCACTTTCGTCCAGGGTGATCGTGTATCCCCTGGACAAAACCTTTAGGGGGCTTAGTGAATCCAGAAGTTTCACGTTTCCCGATAATTTTGTCTCCTGGTCTCTCAGGAGACGCCTAGATGTTTTACCAAGTAATTCTATCAAATTGTCAAGAGTTTGTCTATTTCGTTCGACAAAAAATATTGGCTTGACAAGCGCCGCGGATCGCATCATCTGATCCAGACGCTCTGCATTCCTGTTTAGCATTTTTTGAGAAGCAGCCCGCAAATAGCTATCTAGGAGTTCAAGACGATCGGCAAGGTCAGCTATATCGGGGGCGACAAGCTGGGCAGCTGCCGTGGGGGTAGCCGCTCGAAGGTCAGCGGCAAAATCACAAAGGGAAAAATCCGTTTCATGTCCAACGGCAGAAATAACCGGGATACTTGAACATGCCACTGCCCGCACAAGAGGCTCTTCGTTAAATGCCCACAGCTCTTCGAGAGATCCGCCGCCGCGTCCGATGATAATCACATCACATAGCTTATTTCGGTTCAAATAGGCAATACCTTTAGCTATTTCATCCGCTGCCCCTCTCCCTTGCACCAGACTTGGTAAAAAAAGAACCGTTCCGATGGGATACCTCGTTGAAAGGATGCTAAGCATATCTTGAATGGCCGCCCCGGTAGGAGAAGTGATGATTCCGATTTTTTGAGGAAGCTCCGGGATCGGACGTTTTCTGCTGCTGTCAAAAAGGCCCTCTAGCCCAAGACGATTTTTTAGCTGCTCGTAGGCGAGATGTAACGCTCCAAACCCGTCTGGCTGCATATCCGAGACGATAAACTGGTATCCCCCGTCCTTTTCATAAAGGGATACTGCCCCCCTGAGGATAACCGCAAGCCCGTTATCGGGTATAAAAGGAAGGCTTTGAGCGTTTCCCCTAAACATTACCGCCCGAATAGAGGCACTCTCGTCCTTGACGGTGAAGTAAAAATGTCCCGATTGGCGTTGAACGGTCAAGTTGGAGATTTCTCCGCGCAGGAAAACCTCACGCAAAACCTTGTCAGATTCTAGAATGGATTTCACATACCGGTTGAGTTGGGATACTGTGATAAGTTCAATTTTGCTCATAACATATCCTCAGCGGCGGCAGTCAGCAGTGCTATTCCGACGGCATTATCAGTCGAAAGCGCCGGTTCGGCAAAAAAACCACCATATTTTTCACCGATTCGTTTTTGGATGATAGAATTGGCCATGACCCCTCCCGAATAGATCAGGGGCAGGCTTCCACAGTCTTTCAGAGCGTCTTCTGTCATCTTTGCGACAACTGAGCAGACATACTCTATACAGTATTTTGCCACATTTTCGGGCGGCTCTTCACTGCCAATCATTTTTTTGCAAATATTTTCAAGGCCAGAAATGGCTGGGTTTTTCCCCACAAAGGACGGACGAATCCGATAGCTTTGGTTTGAGGTGAGTGATAGCTTGTCCAGTGCGGCACCGGCGGGAAAGGAAAGTCCCAAGAAAGACCCGATGCGGTCAATAGCCTGACCTGTGTTCAAATCCAGCGTGGAGGCAAGCGTGGAGATAGAAAAACGCTTGCCATCCCCTTCCACCAAAAGGCAGTCGGTTGTTCCACCGGAAATGTGCATTGCGATAAAGCGTGAGCCTAGAAGTTCCAGCCTGCCGGTTGAATAGAGGGCGGCGGCGATATGTCCGTCCTGATGTGTGAAGGCGTGAAGAGGAACCCCAAGAGCCGCGGTTGCCGTACGCGCAGCCATCTCACCAGCTAAAAAGCATGGCATATACGAGCCTTCCACTCCTCTGGGGCGAGTGGAAACGCCGACTGCGGCCGGCCTTTGGGCTGAGTGGGTCATCAGCCGCTCGACCACGTTGCCAAGTTCTTTGACATGCGAAAAAACGGCGTCGCTCTGCCTGAGGCCGACGGCACCATCCTTAACGGTAAGCGGGCGTTTTTCACCCACTGCAATCTTTTTTTCACTGTCATAAAGGGCAGCAGAACTTGTATAGTTACTGGTATCAATGCCAAGATAGCCCGACATATCTTAGCTTTTCTCGGGTAATTGGCTTCGAGCATAGGCTCCCAATACCCCGTTTATATAGGCGGCATCCTCATCGGTTGCAAACTTTTTGGCCAGCTCCACCGCTTCGTTGATGCTTACGCTGACAGGAATATCATCAAAGCTGTCAATTTCACAGATAGCAACACGCATGATGGCGAGAGCAACCCTTGAAAGCCTGTCAATTTTCCACCCGGTGAGATTTATCGTAATCTTCCTGTCGATATCCTCCATTTTGGCTTCAACACCAAGGGACAGGTTTTTCGCAAAGTCATCTATTTGCTCATTCCTGCCTTCAAAAGCGTCCGTTATGATCTGTAATATATTATCATCATCCCGGAAGGATTTCTCGAAAATCAGGGCCATAGCCTGTTCTCTGGCGTCATGTCTTTTCATACCGTGTCCCATTTCTCCAGCGGCAGGAGCATCGCGCTCTGAAGAATTATTATCATCTGCCGCTGGGTAATGATAATAAGCTGTCTATCATCTCTAGTTCGCTGCCACCCAAAGATAAACCGGAGGGCAAACAGCAAAGCGCTTTATCAGTTTTCATATTGGCAGTGCTTATTGCACAGCGCTTGTGGCATTCTGTCCATTCATCCAATGGTCCTAGAATGATAAATGCCGAAGCGCCAGAAGTGCCGCATCCGCGAAAAAACGCACCCTCCGGCATTGCAGGAGGGCCGCGTTTTTACTGTATTTTTGTTTTTTGTACCGGTGTCTGAGGCTCAAAAGCGACCCCCGCTACGGTTACATTGACTTTTGAAACGGCAATTCCGGTCATGCTTTGAACCGCCTCTTTGACCGCGACTTGAATCTGTCCGGCGACATCCGGTATTCTTGCGCCCTGCTTAAGGGTTACACGGATATCAATGACGGCAATGTCATCAACCAGATCAATAACCACGCCTCTTGCAAGCTGATTCTTACTCGTCCAGCCGGACAGCTTTAAGCTGAATGGAATAAGTCCCTGCACACCCTCTACCTCGCGGGCGGTGTTGCTCGCAATGGTAGCGATGACATCGCGGGAAATTCGCAAACTTCCCACAGGCTGTTTTGGTAGATTGTTATGCATAAGAAACCTCCACGAGTCCCCGTCCGATGACACCATTTATCCTGCCATAGCAGCTTCAAAAACGATCTCAAACGGCGCGGTTCCGCATTTTGTGGCGGCGGAACGCCTTTTTTTAGTCCTTACGGCAGTTGATCATACGAGTTACTTAACCGTATTTAATATTAACTTCTTGATTTATTATTATATCAATATTTTTGTTAATGCACAACTATTTTATCTCGACAATCGAGATATTTTCAACTGGGATATTTACCTCTTTCAGGATAATGTCTTTCATCTGTACGACTTCATTGGCTAGAAGCCCTGCCGAATGTACAACAACATCCACATTTTTCGTGTCGTAGTAAACCATACATTCATTAAAGCCCTTTGCTTTAATTAGATTTTCGATTTTTCCTTCTGCCTCAATCGAGTCGGCAAGTTCAGAAACCTTTGTTGTAAGGGCAGCACGCTGCTCGGTGGTAATATTCTGATCCTTCAGCATGGTGTTGATTGCCTCAGTTGCTTCATCGCGTGATTTTGTACGCGTTAGCTTTGCTTCGGCAAAATAGGCATTGGTAGTAGTTGACGTTTTGTCAACATACTGTGCGTCACCGTAATTTTTTACATTATTTACTTTTCCGGTGACCTCAAGCCCATTGCTCAAATCTGCATACTGCCAGTTAAGGTAGACAGCGATGGATAGTCCCAGGATAAGCGCTGCTAAAATAATCTGCTTCTTTCCAACGATCATATTCATCAATTTTTCCCCCTGATCTATTATGCTATTTTTATTACGCATACTCTGGTTGATGAAATCCCCAATGCGGTGGTTACCGCCGTTGTTACCCTCTGGTTTACCACCGGATTTCCTGCTCCTTCGCATACCACCACGACCCCCTTAATTTTTGGTTCAACTTGTTTGAGTAAAAGCGCCTGTTCACCTGTACCATCAATATCCAAAAGTATGTATTTCTTTTCAGTGCTCGCATTTTCCTCGGACTTTACCAACTGGCCTTGATCAAAGCTTTGACTGCGCTCACCGCTGCTTTTTCCTTCTTCTGCATAAACATATTCTGTTCCGTTTTCCAAAGTCACAAGGATTTTAACTTTTCCAACCCCTTCTATTGAGGACACAATGCTCATCATGCGGTCCTCTAACTGCGTAATGTATTTCGAGCTTACATCATCCGCCCCCTTGATGGCTTTTTTTGCCGACCCGGTTGGGATAAATGAAGAAAGAAGTACAAGCATCATCCCCGCCAGCCCTACTGCGACCGCAATTTTAACCTTTCGCTCTGCTCCAACAAAGCCTTTAAAAATACTTATGAGTGTACCTTTTTCTTCTGCGGTTTTCATCTGTCCACCTCTATTGATATCCGATTTTTACAGCCAAACCAAGCTCACTTTGAAGTGTTGACCGAATGCTGTCATGGCTGTCACGACAACTGGATGGCAGCAAAAGCTCTACATCGGTTATGGCAATCTCGTCCTCAGATATACTAATGTTTATTCTAATGTCTATCGGATTTATACCCATTTTTCTCAATTTGTCCGTTAACAGTTCTTCAAGGTTTTTTTGGGCAGCATCCAAGAAGACTTTATCATAGATCTCATCATTTGCCCCGGCTTCCTCTCTTCCCCATTCTGAAAAGCCATCTGAAAGATCAACAGAAAGTGAGGTCAGCCTGGATATGGGTAAAACAATGCATAACAGCATAAAAAGTGAGGTTACCATGCGCATCAGCTTGCTGAGACCGGATCTGGGCGACACCGCTTCTATGATTGCCGAAATGACCCCCGCCGCGCACAAAGAGAAGGTCCACTGTCTGAACATATCCATATTAAGCCTCCTTCACCAATTGTGTCGGCATAAAAAATACAGATTCACCATGTCCTTATGACTCATCACCTAACCAGAACCCAACGTCAGCATAACACCCGTTGAAATGATCATGAGAAGCGCCGTGCAAAGCACAATTGCCATCAACACAGAAAGCACCTCAGACAACGCCTTGAGGATAGTGGCGACCTGCTTGATACCAAGCATACTTCCAATCGCCTCTGCGGCGAAAAAGACAAGATACCATACGCAAACTCGCGCAAGTACTGGCAGAAAGGTAAAAAGGGCCACGACAACTCCAAAGCTGCCTACCGTGGTTTTAATCAGGCGCATGCAGCCCTGTGCGGCCATAAATGCGTCGGACAAAGCGCTTCCCACAACAGGTACAAAACTGCCTATCAGGAACTTTGTGGTTTTGACAGCCAATGTATCTGCCCCTGTGGCGATAAAACTTTGTATGGTGAGAAATCCGACGAAGATCGTCATCAGAAAGGTTAATGTCCAGGTAGCAAAGGATTTAATGGCGCCGGCGACACGGCAAATCCCCTCATTTGAAGAAATCCCTCCGACCAAGCACAGAGAAACATATGTTCCCATCAGTGGGACAAGAACAGTAGAGGTGATCTGCGCGATAAACTGGCACGCTCCCAATAGAGCCATATTATAAGCAGTTGCTGTGAGGGGCATCCCAGCGGACGTGATGACCGCGGCGAAAACCGGTATATAAGAGAGCATGAAGGTTACACTGTCTCTGATAGCATGTGCAACCGCAGTGATGCAGTCTGTAATCGGCACAGATACAGCTGCAGCTACGCAAAGGGTTGCGACCAAATTGAATACAGATGCTGTTGCGCTTTCCATCCCTCCAAATTTGAGGGCCTCCAGCATCGCACAGAGAAGAATGATTCCGATCACAGAGAATAAGGTCCCCTTGATTTCCTCGATCATATGGAAGACATATTTGGCCATCACGGAAAGCAGCTTCGACGGGCTCATTGCCAAAAGCGTCCCCAGATCCAGCTTGTCCAGTCCGTTGTCTTCAAGTAGTTCTTGGGCCTGATCCGGTGTTTTGTCTAAAAGCTCGTTAATCCCGAACTGTTCAAGTTCGGACGAAATGTCCACGCTACCATCGGTCGCATGGACGGTTACTGTCAGTAAAAATATCACAATGACCGCTGCAATGGTTCTTTTCATATCCTCTCCTACAATCCGAAAAAGGAACTTGCGATCGTCAATATTTCCTTGAAAAGGGGGATGCTGATCAGAAGCACGGCAATCCTTCCGGCAAGCTCAACCTTTGAGGCAATCGCGCTTTCCCCAGCGTCGCGGCAGCTGTCACATGCAAGTTGGGTGATAAAGCAGATTCCCAGTGCTTTAAGAAGTATCTGCGCATATTCTGTGGGCAGGCTGGCCGCTGACATAATGTTCTGGATTTCCTCTATGAGAGGTGCGATGCTGCCAATGATAGCGAACAGGATCACCACGCCCGCCATCAGAGAGATCAGCATGGCAAACTCCGGCTTCATCTGACGGAGTACTATCGCCAGTATGGCCGCGATAATTCCAATTCCAATGATGCTAAAAAACTCCATGGCTTTAAAGTTTAAAAACGGTTTTCACCGTTTCGAATAGATTACTAATTTCATAGATCATCATCATCAGAACAACAATTAGCCCGGCGAGGGTGGTCATCATGGCCTGCTCTTCCCTGCCCGAACGAATCAGCACCTGATTGAGAACGGATACAATGATCCCAATGGCGGCAATGCGAAATATCAGGTCGACGTCCATCTTCTTCCTCCTAAATCAGGACTACTGCAATGACAGCTCCGGCAAGCATGCCGAGGGTCTGATAAAGCTTTGTCCGGTTTTCTTTTTCCGTTCTTGCCAGTTTCAGATGATCTTCTAAAACTAGCTTGCAGTATTCTATACCGTTTAGCTGGCCGTGGAGCTCCGCCGCACCGATAATATCCGCAAGGTCGGCTAAAAGTGTCCTTTCGTCTTTTGTCAATAGCATTTGGGTACCGTTCGACGCCTGTCTCCATGCATTAGGGACAGGGGTTCCTTGTTCCACCGCCTCCAAAAATGCAGGCAAGATATCAATCTTCAAGTACTCTTCACGCATGTTCAGCTCATATCCTATGCGCTCAATGGTGGAAAGGGTGTATTCGAGCTGATGTTTAAACGCTCCCAGCAGAGAGACACACCGTTCAAGCTCATATACCCGCCTGGAAACCCTTGCCGATAGGATATACCCGGTCAGCCATGCGCTTGCCATCAGCATCGCCGCCCCTGAAGCCCGAATCCAAAAGATCAATGATGTTCACCACACTTTTAATCTTACAGGGGGATTTTGCACCCTCTAAAAGAACTAGCTTTTTAAACGCGCCTGTATCAATCAATCCTTTTCCCTGCGGACGGCGTAAAAGCTCATCCACTGATGAGGCATGTATGCTTGTGATAATGGCAACACCACCATTTACACCCGCAGATACGGCCGCGATCTCCTCGGGGGCCCCAATCTCATCGCAGATGATAAGATCGGGGGAAAGGCTTCGCATCGCTGACAGTATCCCTTCACCTTTGGGATACCCGTTTAAAAGATCTGTGGAAGGGCCAAGATCATTTTGTGGGATACCGTTATAGGCGCCGCCGATCTCCCCTCTTTCATCCACAACTGCCACACGATAGCCGATCCCCGTCCTCCCTGTGGAAAGTTGTCGCGCCAGTTCTCTTAAAATGGTAGTCTTTCCGCTTCCCGGCGGACCCGCAATCAGAATACCGCAGAGCTCTTTCACGAGGATTTCAGATAAGATTCGTTCCGCACACCCGTGGCTTTGTCTAGCCACGCGAATGTTAATGGAGGATATTTCCCTAACAGTAAAAAAACTATCTTCTTTGCGCACAGCCGTTCCGCAGACTCCGGCCCTGTGTCCGCCGGGTATGGAGATAAAACCTTCTCTAATTTCCTGCTCGTGAGTATGGATCGAATAATCGCAAAGTGATCGTATGCAGGCCAAAAGCTCGTTCTGTGTCACGATATAGCAGTCACTCCCCGCAAAATCTGCAAGAGATGAGTCTGAGCGAACATAGTATTGTTTTCCTGATATGTAAAGTGCCAGAGGTTGTCCCACACGAAGCCTGATCTCCGCAAGGCTTTCCTTGATATCGTTTCTTAGATAGAGCACCAGTTGCTTGATGCCAGGCGACAACTTCTGAGCAAGGTCGCTCAGCCTTTGTGTCTGGGTTTGAACTTCCATATTTTTCACCTCCTTGCTCTATAGATATTGACGCCTGTCCTATTTTAGAACAAAGAAAAAACCACATACCGGTTGAGGGAAAGATAAAAATCAGCCTTCAGCTTACCGGCCCATAGCAGATATAGCCAATTAACCTAAAAACTGGCTATAGTTAAAACGTCATTTTTTCTCAGCCTGCGGCGGGGGAAGAAATCACAAGCTTGCTTTCAAGTTAATCAACTATATGATACTTACTTTAAACTAAACGATAATAAACTGTTGCTTTTTTTCAGCCTGCGGAAGGCAAAACATGTGTTATCTGAACATAACAGAAAAACCTCACACCACTGGTGTGAGGTTTTTTCGTTATTTATACTCAACCGAGAATTTTTAGCGCAATGGCGCGAAGAATTTCAGGGTTTCCCTTCCCTTTTGAGGCTTTCATGCACTTTACAGTCCAGAAATATATTTTGAGGCATAGCAAAATACAGTGCATTCTGTATAGGCAGATCACATTTGCAACGAGCTAAGCGCAATGATTTAACAGCTTTATTGCCATGAATAATTTGTAATCAATTGCGTATAGCCTTTCCAGCCATTTTCGTAAATTTCCTTTAAAGTAGAGATATGCTTCATTAAATACAACATAGAGGCTACAGAAGCAAATTTGTCCCAATATTTTCCGCCATTCGCATCATATGTGTATTTCTTTTGTAAAGTGGGATCTTTTTCGTTTATTGCGTCAATGAGACGGGTTTTCGCAGTATGAAAGTGATCCTTAAGAGTATTGTCCAGTTGATATTGTTCAATATTCTCTTTAAAGGATAATAAGTGTGCAAAGCCCTCGTGAAAGGCTATGAATTCTAGGTACTCGGTGTAGGAAAAATTCTCTCTAGGATATTTAGTATTTATTAACACGTGAATCAACTCGTGCGTGAGAAAATTATTGATTAGCTCAACAAGGCCGCGCCCATTCTTAATATAATTAGCAAAATGAATCAAGTCAATTATAATATACGCCAAGCCTTCGTGTTCCAAAACTAATGCATCATATAGCCCTGGTAACCCAACTGTAAACAGTACGGTAGCATGTTCGATAATCACTGGTACACCATCAAAAACATGGCATACCAGGTCATTATTCCGAAATACAAAGCTTTTGCAGATTTCTATTATTTGCTTGTAGCAGTCCTCGACTTCGACACTACGGCTGGGAGATGGCTTTTCAAACAAATACTTATCTTTTTGGACTTCATGGTATACCCAGTGATCTGAGTATTCAGAGTATGGTTTGTCAGCCAGATAAAGCTTAATAATGCAGTCATCGACTTTCATTTCATTCTCCTTAGCTACAGAATTAGTTATATTCAACCGAGAATTTTTAGCGCAATGGCGCGAAGAATTTCAGGGTTTCCCTTCCCTTTTGAGGCTTTCATACACTGTCCGACGATAAAACCCAGGACATTTGTCTTTCCGGCACGGTAGTCTGACGCTGCCTTCTCATTCTGTTCGAGGACAGAGCGAACGATCTCATCTAACGCGCTTTCGTCGCTAATCTGTGAAAGTCCCATGGACTCCACCACTTGTCCGGCGGTTTTATCGGTAAACATAATCTCTTCAATGACTGTCTTTGCTGCAGTGTTTGATATCTGTCCACTCTCGATCAGACTGACCATTTCGGCCAGTTTATTGGCATCAAGCTTTGTTGTGGAAAGCTGGCAGCGATTTTCACCCAGCAGGCGTGAAACATCCCCTAGAATCCAATTAGCGACCGCCTTGGCAGAGGCCTTCTGTGCGACGCAGGCTTCAAACAGGTCTGCTTTATCAGGATTGTTTACAAGCAACTCAGCATCAGCGAAGGGCAGACCATAGTGGGAAAGATAGCGGGTTAGCCTATGGTTGGGCAGCTCAGGAAGAGATGCTTTGAGCGCCTCTATTCTTTCTGGTGTAATAAAAATGGTGCCAAGATCAGGCTCAGGGAAATAGCGATAGTCTTGGGCATCCTCTTTCGAGCGAAGAAGGAAGCTTTCTCCCTTCATGTCGTCCCAGCGGCGAGTTTCCTGGCTGATAGTACCTCCGGCGGAGAGAACGGCTATCTGACGCGCGGCCTCAAAATCGATTCCCCGCACTGCGCCGGAAAAGCTGTTGACGTTCTTCATCTCAACCCTAGTACCAAACTGGCTAGAGCCCTTTGGCATTACGGAGACATTGACGTCACAGCGTATCGAGCCCTCCTGCATGCGACAATCGGATATGTCAAGATAAGAAAGAATCGCTTTGATTCCATCAAGATATGCCTTCGCTTCGGCGGAGCTTCGCATATCGGGCTCGGAAACGATTTCAATCAGTGGGACGCCGCAGCGATTAAAATCCACCAGAGAGCCGGCAAATTTTTCATCATGGATCAGCTTTCCCGCATCCTCTTCAATATGAATTCTGGTAACACCGATACGCTTTGTCGCACCATTCTGGTCAAGTATGACGTCCAGATGGCCATGTTGACAAAGTGGAATGTCAAACTGAGATATCTGATAGGACTTGGGAAGGTCCGGATAGAAATAATTCTTTCTGTCCTGCTTGGTAACCCCATTGATCTTGCAGGAAAGGGCATGCCCCATTAGAATGGCATCATCTACAACCTTTTCGTTGAGCGTGGGCAGTGTGCCGGGCATTCCCATGCAGATCGGGCAACAGTTGGTGTTCACCTCAGAGCCAAACTGGTTTTTGCAGGAACAATAGGCCTTGGTCAGAGTGTTCAGCTCCGCATGGACCTCAAGGCCGATGACAATCTCATATTCCATGCCTATATCCCCTTTCCAATTACAGGCAGCCTGTTAAAGCCGCCAAAAATATGTTCAGCACAGTCTGCCGCATTCAGAAGCACATCCTCTGAAAAACGGGGTCCGATCAGCTGCATGCCGATAGGAAGACACTGGCTGTCATAACCACACGGTATGGATATGGCGGGAAGCCCGGCGATATTGACAGTGACGGTGCAGATATCCGAGGCGTACATTTTCAGCGGGTCTGAGACGTTTTCGCCCATCTTAAAGGCCGTGGTGGGAGTGGTGGGAGTAAGAATCAGATCGCAGTCCAAAAAGGCAGTGGCAAACTCGGCAGCGATTTTCTGCTGCAAGAGCTTGCCGCGCTTATAATAGGCGTCATAGAAGCCGGAGCTTAAAACAAAGGTCCCCAGCATAATCCGGCGCTTGACCTCGTCGCCGAAACCTTCACTTCTGCTGCGCTCATAAAGCTCGAGGAGGGAGCTTGCACCTTCGGCCCTATAACCATATCGTACGCCGTCAAACCGCGCCAGATTAGACGAAGCCTCGGCGGAAGAGATAATGTAATAGGCAGAAAGGGCATAATCAGTGCTGGGCAGGCTCATATCGATTAAGGTTGCACCCTCTTTTTCCAAAGCAGAGGCCATCGTCAGCACGCTTTTGCGCACCTCATCAACGACACCCGGTCCGAAATATTCGCGAGGGATGCCGATTCTTAATCCCTTAACTCCATTACCCAGAAGTGAAGAATGGTCTGGGTATTCGCGGACCGCGCTGGTGGCATCCATCGGATCACGACCGCATATTGCCGAATAAAGCATTGCTACGTCCTTAACCGTACGTCCCATGGGGCCAATCTGGTCAAGAGATGAGGCAAAAGCTACAAGGCCATAACGGGAGACCGAACCATAGGTAGGTTTGAGGCCTACTATGCCGCAACAGCCCGCCGGCTGGCGTATCGATCCGCCGGTATCGGAGCCCAGCGCGAGAATCGTCTCACCAGAGGCCACTGCCGCTGCCGAACCACCCGATGAACCGCCCGGTACCCTACTCAGATCATGGGGATTATGCGTTTTTTTTACAGATGAATTCTCGCAGGAAGATCCCATCGCAAACTCATCCATATTAAGCTTTCCGGGTATGGTGACGCCGCAATCTTTCAGCTTTTTTACGACAGTGGCATCATAAGGAGGAATAAAATTATATAAAATTTTTGAGGCACAAGTGGTCAACACGCCCTCTGTACACATATTGTCTTTGATGGCCACAGGAATTCCTGCCAGTGGATGAAGAGTTTCACCAGCGGCTATTTTCTGATCGGTTTCGGCGGCCTGTTTCATAGCGCTTTCTTTGGTCAGGGTGATGTAAGCACCAACCATTTCCTCTACTGCTTCAATTCGCTCAAAGACCGAGACTGCGATTTCAGCTGCACTGCATTCTTTTTGACGTAACATCACGGCAAGATCAGTCGCCGTTCTCTCATATAACTGCATTTTACTCTCCCCCTTAACCCTGTTCAACAGTCTTTGGCACCACAAGGCAGCCTGCCTGCACCTGGGGGGCATTTTGAAGCATGTCCTCACGCCTGAAAGAAGGCTTGGGGACATCCGGCCTGAGAAGCATCGGATTTTCGGGATTTAACCCTGTGTCATCTCCCTCCAATTCGGGAAGTCTGTCCACCATGGCGATGATGTCCGACATCTCGCCCTCAAATTTTTTCGCAGAAACTTCGTCCATGCTCAGCCGTGCGAGCTTCGCCAGACGCATGATGTCAATCTCCATCCTTATACCTCGCTATCGTATTGATATATTTGCATATATGATTTGAATTAAAGATAAATTTACCGGTCTTAGCAGACATACGCATTTATCCGGCTTAGATGACAATCTAATTATTCTCAAAATACTTGCGCCGCCAATGCTGCATTCTATGTCTCTATTGTTTTGGTGTTGATATTTTCTGTCTGCCCGATCATATTTTTAAAACGGGCCTCGTCGATTATCTCGACTCCAAGATCATTGGCCTTCGTCAACTTGCTGCCCGCGTCTTCCCCGGCTAAAACAAAGTTTGTCTTTTTGGAAACTGATGAGGATACCTTGCCACCCAAAGACAGGATCATTTCTTCAGCCTCATCCCGCTTTAAAGAGGGCAATGTGCCGGTGAGGACAAAGGTCAATCCCGCAAACCGGTTTGAACGGGGAGCAGCCAAAGATTGCATATTAACGCCATAAGTCCTGAACCGCTCAATAGACCGCCGGTTCTGTTCGCGCGCGAAGAAGGCCACTACGCTTTCAGCCAGCACATGTCCAAAGCCGTCTATTGATTCAATAGCGGTAATCTCAGCGTCCATAATAGCATCAATATTACCAAATCGCAACCCCAGAAGCTCTGAGGTACGCTTTCCGATTCCCCGAATACCTAAGGCAAAGATAAAACGTCCAAGATTATTGCTCTTTGACTTCTCGATGGCAGCTATAATATTAACAGCGCTCTTTTCGCCCATTCGCGCAAGAACGGCAACATCCTCAGCCTTTAACGCATAAAGGTCAGCAGGAGTGCTGATTAGCCCTGCGGAAAGAAAGCTTTCCGCATTGGCTTCCCCAAGCCCCTCAATGTCCATCGCGTCACGGCTGGCAAAATGAATAATGTGCTTTAAAAGCTGTGCGGGGCAGGACAAGTTTACACAACGCAGCACCGCTTCATCATCACTCTTCTGTGCGGCTTGTCCGCAAGAGGGACAAAAAACCGGGATGACAAAAACCTGTGAATCGGCGGCATGCTCTTTGACTCCTACTACTTCCGGGATAATCTCTCCCGCTTTGCGCACTGTGATAATATCGCCGATTCCAATTTGCTTTTCATTAATAAAATCTTGATTATGCAGTACCGCACGGCTTACTGTAGTTCCCGCTAAATGAATCGGCACAAAGACGGCTGTAGGGGTTAATGCGCCGGTACGTCCCACGTTGATCTCGATTTCTAAAAGCTTTGAATCCTTTTCTTCGGGCGGATATTTATAAGCAGCCGCCCATTTGGGAAATTTCGTCGTAGCTCCCAGTTGCTCTCTTTGTGAAAAGCTATTTACCTTTACAACAGCCCCATCCAGATCACAGGAAAAAGAATCGCGGTTTTCACCAATTCTTTTGACCTCCGCAATGGCATCCTCAATATTGTCATAACGGTTGTAGCTTGGTGACACCGTAAAACCCAGGTCCTTCAAAAGATCAAGGGATTCGTCATGAGATGCTGGCGTTCTGCCCTCAATCTGTTGGATGTTAAACACGAATATATCCAACATACGACCTTTCGTTATCTGCGGATCCTTTTGTCTCAGAGACCCGGCGGCGGCATTGCGAGGATTTTTAAAGGGATTCTCCTCTAATAACTCCTGCTGGGCGACTAGAGACTGAAAGCTTTCTTTTGGCATATAGACCTCTCCCCTGACTTCGAGAAAAGGTAAAGGACTCTTGAGTTTTTTGGGTATATGCTTGATCGTTCGCAGGTTTTCGGTCACGTCCTCGCCAACAAAGCCGTCTCCTCTGGTTGATCCGCGGATAAATACCCCATCAACGTATTCTAAGGATACCGAAAGCCCATCAATCTTCGGCTCAACAATATAAGCGGGTATTGGAACCACTGAACGCACTCTTTGGTCGAAGGCAATCAGCTCATCCCATGAAAACACGTCCTGAAGCGAACCCATCTGCACTTTGTGCCTCACCTCGGCAAAAGTGTTCATTGCCCGTCCACCCACGATAGCTGTAGGTGAATCAGCGGTGGCGAGCGCAGGATAGCGTTCTTCCAATTCACGAAGTTCCTGGGTGAGCTTGTCATACTCATAATCCTCGATCTGGGGATTATCCTGATTGTAATAAAGGTCGCCGTGGTACTTGATCAGCTTTCGGAGCTCAGCTGCCCTTACTTTTGGCATTTCTGTTTCCATCACATCTACCTCAAAAATCCTTTTTACTGTTTTAAACTATCCACTCTCGGCCTTGCAGCAATAAAAGAGTTACCGCCTAAAAGGGGTTTTATATGTTCTGCCATTATGTGTGTATTCACGCAAAGCTCTTTCTCCAGTCAAAATCGAAGATAAGGGTTTTATGGATTTGCCATTATATGTGGATGATTATACCACAGTATTCCCATTTTTTACAGCACTCAAAGCCTTTATATAAATTGTGTTAATAGAGATCGGGTTAAGATAGCGATATATTTTTTTATACTACAATAGGGGGAACTCACTGGTTTTTTATACGATTTCAAACACAAACCCATCCGATAAAGACGCAATAGATGTTTACGCGACTTATATGCCATAAATAAGCAAAATGCCATTTGCAACTAGAAAATCACTTTGCAACTTGATGACTACGATTATCCGAGTCCCAGTACAATTGTCTTGAACTTCTGCGCCGCTATGGAGCAAACCGAGTCTTTACGCTCAATCAGTCCAAGTGCCCGCTTTGGAAGGCTTTCGGCAAGCGGAATCTGAAATACCGACTCATTATCAATAAAATTCCCGCACAGCTCAAACGGAATGAACGCAAGTCCCATATTGTTTTTTACAAAACTGATTATGAGATCAAGGCTGCCAAGTTCAAGCATTGGAGACAATTGCAAGCCGTGGTTAGCAAAATAGTTGTCTTGGCAAATACGGCTGTTGCTTTTGCGCTCAAGCATGACAAGGGGATAAACGGAAACCTCTTGTGGTGAGAGTTTTGCTTTCACTAAACTCTGATAGTCTGTACCGCCAACAAGCACATCCTGAATCCCCAAGCAATGCGAAGTAATAAGTAGATCGTTGTTAAGGGGAAGGTTGACAAAACCAAAGTCAACCTTCCCGCTTTTCACTAAATCTGCGGTTTCCAGTGAGGTGCGGTTCGTTATTTCGAATCTTATGCCGGGATATTGCTTGGTCATGCTTGTAATATATGGAAGCAAAAAGTAATTGCAAATGGTATCGCTTGCACTCAGCGAAATTTTACCGCTGTCAAGATGGACAAGCTTTTCAACCTTTATCTCCGCAAGTGAGATATGTGAAAACGCAGCTTTCAGCTCAGAAAAAAGCGCGTCGCCTTCTTTTGTGAGTGTGATACCTTTTTTTGTCCTTACGCAAAGAATTGCGCCAAGCTGTGATTCGAGTGTTTTGAGCGCAACGCTGACATTGGGCTGGGTAACAAATAGGTTTTCAGCCGCGTGTGTCAAATTTCGTGCTTTGCCGATTTCGAAGAATATCTTATACAGCTCAAGAGAAATACCTTTCACATTTTCACATCCATAAGTTATATTTATTGATATCATCAATATTATTCATTTTATTTATTCTTGTCAATGCGTTAAGCTTATAATCGTAATCTTTTGATAGGATGTGATTTTATGGTAAAGGTAGTTGTCGGGGCGCAGTTCGGGGACGAAGGCAAAGGCAAGATGGTTGACTATTTCGCAAATGACGCAAATCTAGTTGTCAGATTTCAAGGCGGCGATAACGCGGGGCGCACCGTCATCAATGAACATGGCGTGTTTAAGCTACACATCATACCCTGCGGTATATTTCACGAAAGATGCAAATGCCTGATTGGAACTGGCACAGTTGTCAATCCAGATGTGCTGATTGAAGAAATAGAAATGCTCCAATCAGCCGGTATTGATACTTCAAACTTGTATCTGTCCGAAAAGGCACAGCTGATCATGCCGTGGCATGTTGAGCTTGACAAAGCAATGGAACGCTCGGGCGGAATCGGTACAACAAAACGCGGTATTGGGCAGGCATACGCTGATAAGTTCTTACGTAAAAACCTGCGTGCGGAGGATTTGCGGGATATGACAAGTATGAAAGAAAGGCTTACCGCTCACCTTGTAATGGTAAACGCACAGCTTGCCTTTTTTGATGCAGAGCAGGTGTCAATAGCAGGCGTAATAGAAAAATACACATTTTGGCAGGAGAAGCTGGAATTAATGCTTTGCAACCCGCTTGAAATGGTACATTCACATATCAACACCGGCAAAAACATCTTATTTGAGGGGCAGCTCGGCGTCATGAAGGATATTGATCTTGGCATCTATCCGTTTGTCACTTCATCAAACCCTGTCGCGGCTTATGCTGCGGTCAGCAGCGGTTTTTCACCACGATATATCGACTGCATATCCGGCGTCTGTAAGGCATTTTCCAGCGCGGTCGGCGACGGACCGTTTTCGACTGAAATGCCGGAAATAGACGCGGCACGCCTTCGCGGGACAGGACAAAACCCTGACGATGAATATGGTGCCCGAACCGGACGTTCACGGCGTATTGGGTGGCTTGACTTACCGGTTCTGCGATACGCAAGCCTGATAAACGGCTTTGACGAACTCGTCCTGACAAAGCTGGACAAACTTGATACACTGTCGGAAATCAAAATTTGCACGGACTATATGCTTGATGGCAAGGTCATTGACAGTATGCCCAACACCACCAATATGTGCCGTGTTAAGCCCGTATATCAAACTCTGCCGGGCTGGATGACGGACACCTCCGGCTGCAAAAGCTTTGACGAATTGCCCACGCACGCAAGGCAATATGTGCAGGCAATCAGCAAGTCCGTGGGTGTTCCCATTCTCTATATCGGCAACGGCCCAAAAAGAGAAAATGTGATTATAGTTGATTAACTTGAAAACAACTTGTGATTTCTTCCCCCGCCGAAGGCGGGGAAAGAAAATGACGTTTTCTATATAGCCAGTTTTTAAGTTAATTGGCTATATGTATCATAAAGGATTGTACCTAATGCGATATCCAAATTGATTCAACTGATTGATACACCTTGTGATCGCGTTTGAAGAGATATTTCCAGATATATAATGCAAGGCTTGATGGCTGATAAGACCATTAAGCCTTGCATACTGTTATCAGGGAAAAATAGAATATTTTAACGGTTTGAGTGGTATGCCACTATTACACCTCAAATAAATAAATCCCGTTCATTTAAGAAATTCTTTTAGGCTCTATTTACTGCTATGGTCAAATATTTGGTCAGTTGTTGATCGGGTATCCCCGGTGACCTCTGTAAACGAGCCGGGCACCACACCAACAATGACTGTCTCAGCCAGACATACATTGGTGATTACCTCAGTGGACACGCTATAGCCCGGCACAATCGCCGTAATCGTTACATTCATTTCCAAAAAAATCTGATGACGGGTCTGATTGATTCCAGCCGAATCAAAATAGTTTTTAATCTGTGATTGTGCGAATCCAGCGGGGATGATTCTAAACTCCACTCTCGGGCCGCGGCCGGAAAAGAGCTCACCCCCAAGCAAAGTCCCAATGGGTACGCGAATTGTCTGCTGCTCAAGTTCGGCGATGCGTTTGGAAACCGTATTGGTCAGCTTCGCCTTGATTAAGTTGAGGGCGACCATATTGGTTTGAATGGAACTGACCTCGCCATTTTCACCGAAAGTAACGTTCACAATTTTATCATAAGTAATATTTTCACTGGCAAGGGCATCTTTGATTGCATCATTGATGGCAATGGTGGCATACACCTTTGCCTGATACGAGGACACTGATTTAACAATTGGTCTGATTTTTGAATCAAGAAATATTAAGGCTATGAACATAACAAGGGGTATTATGCTCATCCGAAAAAGTAAAGACGCCTGCCGGGAGATAAAAAATCTGCGCATAAAGCCTCCAACGGACGGCGTCACCGCCGTTTCAGAATGAATTTGAGTTAAAAATTGAAAACTTACTTTAAAATCATTATATTCAACTTGCATTTTCTGTGAGTACAGTAAATCGTGCGCTAAATCAGTATCGATGATGCTTTTAAAGCAATTAATTAAATAAATACAATTTATTTCTATAGTTGATTAACTTGAAAACAAGCTTGTGATTTCTTCCCCCGCCGAAGGCGGGGGAAGAAAATGACGTTTTATATATAGCCAGTTTTTAAGTTAATTGGCCATATCTGTCTGCCCCACCTATGGCGTGGCAGAGATAATCTCTCTCTTTATTATTGATAATGAAAAAGGGACCGGTTATAAAACCGATCCCTTTCGCTTGACTTTTTGCAGTTATTTACTCAAAACATCCAGAGCGACGGCGAGTGCTGCCATCACTCCATATTTCAGGCCACTCTCATCCATATCGAAGAGGGCGTTATGCATACCACCGCCTGTACCCTTTTCTGGTGTGTGAATACCCACAGTGATAAACAAACCAGGAGCTTCTTTCATGAAATAGGCGTAGCTTTCCGAACCCATGGACGGAGTTGCTTCATGTACGGCATCTTCTCCTAGAATACCGGCAAGCACTTTTTTAGCGGATTGGGCAGCGGCCTTATCGTTGATGACGCTGGGATTAGGTCCAATCAGCTCGATTGGCCTTACCTCACAGTTATACATCTTGGCAGTATTCTCAATGATTGAGTTAAATGCCTCAATAAAGGGGATGGCGCCTTTCTCTTCCGAATAGAAGCGAAGCGATCCACCGAAGCGCACCTCGTCAGGAATGATATTGGTCTTGTTGCTGCTGGCGGTAAGGATGCCCATGGAAGAGGTAAGCGGATCGAAGGGGTCAACATGACGCCAGCGCAGAGTATTATAGCTGTTATAGATGGCGACAAAGCAGTCAATGGGGTTATTGAAGAGATCAGGACGTGAGCCATGGCCACCTTTGCCACGGATAGCATACTCAAACAGATAGTATCCTGCGTTCACGGGTCCGCTGGCAATCTGCACCTGACCGGCCGGGACAGTGTCAATGACATGCATGCCCCAGCAGAAATCATATTTTAGATCGTTCTGTTTCATATAGTTGATGAGGTTAATCACCTCACCGTGTCCGGCCTCTTCTCCTCTCTCAAAGGCGGCGATCACTCTTCCATTAAACTGATCTGTATTTTTTGAGAGAATCTTAGCAATCCCCAAAAGCATGGCGGTATGAGAGTCGTGCCCGCACATGTGGGAAACTCCGGGGCATTTAGAAATACAGTTTTTAGGTCCTTTGAGGTTAACGGGTGATTCATTGATGGGCAATGCGTCGACATCCGCTCTGAGCAACACGGTTTTACCGGGACCTTTGCCTTCGATCACACCGATTACGCCGCCCTGAGGAACATTTATCGCCTTGATTCCAAGACTTTCAAGCTCATTTATGATATAGGCAACGGTATTCTCTTCACGCCCGGAGAGCTCTGGATTTTCATGAATATGACGCCTGTGCTTGATAATATAGTCTTCTGTTTCAATGGCCAGTTCTTTGATGTTCATAGACTCACTCCTTACATGATGTTGGTATTATTGTCGGTGCTGATTTTGGTAAAATATTGATTATAGCAATTGGTAAAATAAAGACAAAGATTTAAACTATGTCTGCGCCGCCGCGGGGGGCAAAAAAACAGAAAGAAATTCCGATTATTCAAATAATTGCTACAGTCATCCTTACAGCACACGCTAATTCTTATTATATTTTCATACCATGTAAAAATCAAACACTATTTCCCTGATTTTTCATTTTCTTCTCTTTCCCTTTCATCGAACGAGTATGTTATAATATCTGTAATGCACTTTATAAAACTGTTTTACGGGTCATATAAGCACAGTTCATTACCTTTTATTTCTCATCGACTTCTCCTATTAAAGAGCTTTTTTTACCGATCGGTAAACTTTTTTTCAAAGGAACCGACGGCGATGGCCAATTAAATCATAAGTCCTACGGGTTTTATGGTATAATATAAGAATATGGTTCATCTGTTTGGAGGTCATATGTTAGACATCAAAAAATTAAAAAATATTCTTATGATTTCCCTGATAGCAGTCACACTTTCAATCTGTGTGCTGCTCGCCCCCTATCTTGGGCTTTTTTCCGGTTGGTCAGAAATAGAATCTTCAAATAACAAAATTCGATGTAGGGCGGGCAGTGTAGATTTCGCTGTATTGATCATTAGTGACGATTCTCTGAGTTCATCCTACACGCGTGATCTCACACTCTTTTTTCTTCGAAATAACGCCAACATTGCCTTACTGAATACAGCGGATGTCAGTGTCGAGACGGTTGAAAATGCTCTTAGCTCAATACAGGAAAAGTTATCTGTTCCTTCTGCGAGAACACTTCTTGTCGGCTGCGGCAAAGCCGGTGAACGGCTTGCAGTTTCCCTGCCCTCACTTACCAGTCCGGTGATGGGATCAGTGCTTGCGCAGGTGTCATCGAATTCAGATGCCCTACTTGAAAAAGGCTTATTAAACGAGAATAATATATCGCCCCGCACGCTTATCATTGGCGACACGGATTATGCAGATAAAATGACTGGACTATATAATCTTCTCGCTTCCGACAATATAAAGACCACCGGAGGCACCTATAAAGCCGAACGAGAGAGTATTTCACTTGTTGTCTCACCGACCGTAGCCATGTCCGGTGCCGTTTTTTCGGGTCACTTTTTTACCGAGCTGGGCAACTGGCTTGGGTTGCGTCTGGGAGTTTCCTGCTCTGCTATTCCCTTTTTAACTTTGAGGACAGCAAGCTGGATCGCTTTGGGAGTGACACTGATCATCGCATTGGCTTCTGCTTATCTGATTTCCTCTTTTACCATGCTTAACGGCAGCTATTCAGTCGTATCGACCGCAATTAACCACCCCGGGCGTTTCATCGCTTTCCGTGTGGTATTCGGATTGATTTCCTCATTAGCCGCCGCTGTCCTGGCGTTTAGTTTTCTATCCTTTGACCTCCCTGTTTCCACCATTGGGGTCGCTTTTTTTGCTTATTTACTCGCTTCCTCAGCCATCAGCGCGGCACTCTACCGAACCGGATACATGCCCGGTGTGCATAAGATGCCACAACGGCTCAAAATCCGGGGCACGATTCAAGGTTTCTCACTCGCTCTGATCGCTGCGGCTTTTGTTTCTTTAGCGGGAATTGCACTTGCTTATACCGGATTTTGGGCAGCGACTACCAATGCATTTCACGTCTTGTATTTCGCATTTATCATTCCCTTTTCGGTACTCGTTTTTCTGGAAATCAGCGCTGAATGCCTTGTGGTCGAGAGCCTAGGCATGGGAATAACAGGTGGCTTCCTGTTTGTACTGACACGGTATTATCCCCTTGTGTTTTTTGCTGCCGCTTTTCTTCCGGTAGGGATGTTCCCCGCACTGGCGCTTGCGGTAAAGTGTCTGCTTGCCCTCATCGCTGCGGTGATGACAGGACGCCTTATTGAACGGCTTTCTTCCTCACCGCTTTTTTCAGCCGTTCTTTCTTCTACCATCATATGCGGGTTTCTCGCCTTTTTAACAAATCAGTAGGAGTGATCAGCATGTCGTATCCAATCATCAATATTGAAAGCGGCATGCCAACGGCCGAGGTCGCCCTTGCACGTCTCAGCCAAGGGATGAGAAACGCAAAAGCCTCAAAAGCCTTTGGTATCAAAGTGATCCATGGCTATGGCTCAAGCGGGAAGGGTGGCGTAATCAAGTCGCGTCTGCTCCAACTTTTGACCGAGAAAAAACGAGAAGGCAGTATTAGGGATTTTATCCGTGGCGAGGACTTTTCTCCCTTTTCTGCAGGGGCAAGACAGGCCATCGAAAGTTGTCCCAGCCTGTCAAAAGACAAGGATTATGCCAGAGGAAATATGGGAATTACAATTATCCTTTTTTAAGGTTGTGAAATATTGAAATTTATTTGTAAAAAACTTATATTTTCACTTTTGCCGGCGTTTGCCGGCTTTTTGATCGTAACTGCATCTGGGATGAATCCAGATCTGACTGAGAATGTATATTCCCGGCATATCTTCCCTTTGCTTACTGGTTTCTTGGGTAGCTTTACCTCTCTATTTCCCTTTTCACTGGCCGAGCTCATCCAGGCGGGAATGATAATCAGCGTGATTTTAATGATCCTGTATTTGTTTTTAAATATAAAAAAAAGAAAAGATATTTTCTCGGGCTTTACCAAAAACACGGTATTCTATTGCCTTGGCGCTGCTTCCTCACTTTATTTTCTCTTCTGTCTTCTTTGCGCTCCGAATTATTACCGTTATTCCTTTACGACCTATTCCGGCCTCACCATTAAGTCCTCAAGTGCCACAGAGCTAGCCGGGCTTTGCAGTGAATTAATCGGACAGGCTAATTTGCTTCGCTCTCAAGTCGACACTGACGAAAACGGTGTCATGCGGCTTTCTACTGAGAAAACCGCAGATACAATGCAAGCGGCACGAAAAGCCTATGAAAGCCTATCCGAACGATATACTATCCTTTCTGCCAGCCGTTCAACTCCAAAACCCTTCGCAGTCTCTCAAATTCTTTCTTATCTTAACCTTTCCGGCTATTACTTTCCCTATACCGGTGAGGCAAATATCAATGTTGATATGCCCGATCAAGAAATTCCTTTTGCCGCTTGTCATGAGCTCGCGCACACCTCAGGCTTTATGAGGGAAGACGAAGCCAATTTTATCTCTTATCTGGCCTGTCATGAGTCCAAAAGTGCTGACATACGCTACAGCGGTGTGCTTCTGGCACTGATCTACAGCACAAATGCCCTGTATGACACGGACCAAGAACTGTATTTTAAAACTGTTTCATCCTATAGCCAAGGGCTGATCACTGACTTGCGCTATTCTTCCGACTTTTGGAAACGGCATCAGGGAAAACCCGCCGAGGTTTCGAACGCGGTGAATAACGCTTATCTTAAAATGAACAAACAGTCGGATGGGGTACAAAGCTATGGACGTATGGTGGATCTTCTCCTAGCTGATTACCGTTCAAGAATGGGTATCACCTAAGTTCATGGAGCAGAGAAGATAGCTTTTATATGCGTTTGAATATACACGCTGTTCTTTTACATCTCTGTGATCTTATTGCTAAATAATAAAACAGATGGTTTTACGCTTCACTGATTTTAAAGGATACCGATTTATCATAAGAATAGGTGTTAAATAATAATTTAAGCAGGTTTTAATAATATTTTGTGAGGTGATTTTTGTGGTCAGAGAAGCTTTGGAAAGCGATTTGAATCAATTGCTGCAATTGTATGCCCAATTGCACAATAATCCAGTTTCCAATATGGATGTAACGCTATTGGCACTTTGGAGCAATATATTAAATGATAAAAATCACCATATTATTTTGGCAATAGAAAAAAATATGATTGTTTCCTCCTGTGTATTGATCGTTATCCCAAATCTAACACATAACCAACGCCCATATGCACTTGTGGAAAATGTGATTACAGATAGTAACTATAGGAATAAGGGGTTTGCTACTGCTTGTTTAAGCTTTGCAAAAGACATAGCTAAAAAAAACTACTGCTATAAAATCATGTTATTAACTGGGTCTAAACAGGAAAGCACACTTGGATTTTATGAAAGGTCAGGCTATAATCGCAATGATAAAACTGCCTTTATTCAATGGTTATGATTTGTATCAATAAAAATATATACTCTATGTAATACACATTGTTTAAGTATTTAAGAGTGACTTTATGCAAATCAAAGATTTAATGGGCTTACCATATATAACTTGTTGTCAATTATCCAAAGAAACTGAGAAAGACGCAATCAACCTTCTTATAGCAAATGGAAAAAATGAGGTTGCAACACATTCTTTGAGCGTTTCAAAAATATGCAGGACACTTGCTTTACGCTTTGGATTAGATGCCGACATAGCTGGGACAGCGGGTATTCTACATGATATTTCGAACATTATGAAAGCCGAAGATATGCTTAAATATTCTATTACTCATAAATGGGAACTGGACGAAGCGGAAAAACGACACCCCTCTATTCTTCATCAGCGTTTATCGGCTGTTATAGCCAGAGATTATTTTGAAATTAAGGATAAAACGATTTTATCGGCAATCGAGTGTCATTCGACCTTAAAATCAGAAGCAAGAGAGTATGATATGATTCTTTTTGTTTCTGATAAACTGTCTTGGGATCAGGACGAAAATCTGCCACTTCATGATTTGATGCGATCGGCCTTAGATCAATCTATAACACATGCTTCTCTCGCTTTTATCCATTATGCGCTCGAAAACAATATGGTATTATATCCGCATTCTTGGTTTATAAATGCAAAGACTTGGCTGGAAGAAAAGTGTGCTTTGTCCTAATGCCCCACAGAATAGTTTTTTGTGCACAGGTCATGCTAATCCCGAATTAAATAAACATAAAGCCAATCCCCAGCGCATGATATGACCCCAAAAAGTTAGACAAATATTTAGTTTAAGCGGCCGAGAGGGCTTGCTGTCTGTGTAAAACGGGCGGCAAGCCTTTCAGTTTTGCCTTGATACGGTGATTATTGTAGTAATCAAGATATTCAATGAGTTCGTTGATGAAATGCTCTATAGATTCAAAGTTTTGCAGGTAGAGGAGCTCACTCTTGAGCAGACCAAAGAAATTTTCTATCATAGCGTTATCCAAGCAGTTGCCCTTACGGCTCATGCTCTGGCGAATACCCTTCTTTTTGAGTACCCGTTGAAATGTTTTATGTTGGTATTGCCAACCCTGATCCGAGTGGAGGATGAGGCCTGTTCCATCCGGAATTGTCGCAAACGCCTTTTCCGACATGGAAGTCACCATGGACAAAACAGGCCTGTCCGAAATCGTATAGCTGACGATATCACTGCTACACAAATCCAGAATTGGTGACAGATAAAGCTTCTGACCAAACAAATTGAACTCTGTAACATCGGTAACCCATTTCAGATTCGGTTTTTCCGCCTTAAAGTCACGATCTAGAAGATTCGGCGCGACATTGCCGATTTCGCCTTTATAGGAGCGATATTTCTTCATTCTGACGCAGCAAATGATACCTAGTTCCTTCATCAGCTTCTGAACAGTTTTATGATTTACAACATAACCCCGATTCCTCAGTGCCAACGTAATTCTCCGATAGCCGTACCGGCCCTTGTTTTCCGCATAAATCAATTTAATCTGTACTTTGATTTCACTATATTTATCTTGGTTTGTTTGTTTCTTAAGATGATAGTAATACGTGGCGCGCGATAGCTCCGCTACGTCGAGGAGTACATCGAGTTTGTGTTTCTGCCTTAGCTCCGTTACGACTTGTGATTTTTCTCTCGCTGTACCCTCTCGGATGCTAAGGCATTCAATTTTTTTAAGTAATCAACCTCTGCTCTTAAACGCTGGTTCTCGGCGATCAGATCTTCTTCTACCTTCTTGTCCAGCTTTGACGGACGCCCTTTTCGCGTACCGCTGCCAGCGCAGGCCCTGCCGCGCCTATCTACATAGAGACCTTCAGGACCTTCTTCGAGATATATCCGCTCCCATTTCCTCACCGGCTCATGATTTGGCAGTCCATATTTCTTCGCTGCTTCTCGAAAGCCTAGATGATTTGTTCGCATATCTTCTACGACTTTTTGCTTAAACTCCCCGCTAAACGGAGTCCCTTTTGGCATAGAATAACACCCCCAAAGTTATTTCAGTATATCATACTGTCTAACTTTAGGGGTGCACTTCACGCATGCGGATTGGCTTTGTTATGCTTATCACTTATTGTTCGCTTTCTTGCGCGATGCGAAAAAATCGAGCTCTGTCTACTCCATTATTTAGTAAACTACTATTTTTATTCCTCGCTCAGCAAATCAGTGACTTCGACTTCAGCCGCCTTCTTGCTGACAACACGCTTGCCCCAGTGGCCGCTTTGATACACTAAAAAGCCGAGCAAGGCGGCGGCGGCCCATCCCAGAGGGATGGCATACCAGATCGCCCTAGCGCCAAACCAGCCCCAATATGCGAGGCTGTACGCGCCGACTACCCTGGTTCCAAGGTTGACAAAACTCATGGCCATCGCCTTTGTCATATCTCCGGTACCACGCAAAAGCCCCGAGAAGCATTGCATCGTGCCCATCAAAAGATAGAAGCTGCCGACCGTGATAAGGTATTTGGTGCCAATAGCGATCACTTCTGTCTCCCACGAGTTGATAAAGATCAACATCAGCACCTTGGACAGAGAGATGACGACAGCACTGACGATGATACAGAGAACCCACTGCATTCTCAGTGCGGTAAATAACCCGCTTTTGACGCGGTCTTTCTTGCCCGCACCGATATTCTGCCCGACAAAGGTGGCAAGGGCATTACCGATGTTCATGCCCGGCATCGTGGCAAAAGAGTCGATTTTGACAGCGGCGGCATACGCAGCCATTGTGGGGGCTCCAAATGAGTTGACGAGCGACTGCACCAAAATGACCCCCACAGAGATGATGCTTTGCTGAATGGCGCTTGGCACACTAAACCGGACGATGGTTTTAAACATTTCTTTATCAAAGACAAGCTCGGAAAACTTGAGTCTAAGCACAGGGACATAGCGAGTGACATAAAAGAAGCAAAGTATACCGGAAATCGCCTGTGATATCACGGTGGCAATCGCAGTTCCCTTAACGCCCATATTAAATTTTAAAACTAGCAGAAGATCAAGACCGACATTGGAGAGAGCAGAGATAATCAGAAACATCAGAGGCGTCTTGGAATCCCCGATACCTCGAAAACAAGCCTCATAACAGTTGTAGATGACCATGAATACAAGCCCGCCGAAGATCACATATAGATAGTCCATCGAGTCCTGCAGGATCTCAGGTGGTGTATTCATCATAACCAACAGGGGCCGTGTCAAAAAAAGAGCAGATACAGTGATAACCACTACCATAACCGCGGCAAAAATAACTGTCGTAGAGATTGCCCTTTTTAATGAATCAAGCTCGTTTGCGCCGTAAAACTGCGAGATAATCACTGAAATTCCAACGCCCATCCCAATGAGAAGTGAAATGAACAGGATCATAGGCGCAGTAGCGGTGCCAATGGCCGCAAGAGCGTTCGGCCCGACAAACTTGCCGACAATTATGGAGTCAACAACATTATACATCTGCTGAAATACACTACCCATGAGCATGGGTAAGGCAAAAGCGATGATATGCGATGACGGCTTTCCTTCTGTCATGTTTCTCGCCAAAAAAACGCCTCCAAATGCTGGATTTTAAATGAACTTTTATTATAGGATCTGCAAGCACTTCCTTTCCCTGCCTGCGGCCGGTAAAAGGACAAAATAGCATTAAGAATAATTTCATAGGTAATATAATTAGAATGATACTACAAAATACAAAATATAAAATTATTAAATTGTAAATAAAAGCAAATTTTGCGTTATTAATAGGTCATGATCATATGTCCGTAGGAATGCATATAACAAGGAGAACAAACTGGGCAAATTCTCTGAGGCTAAATCTTTCTAAAATAAGTGTTTATCCCCTGCCCATAGGCTGGGGATAAACAAGATGAAGGTATTCTGATCAAAAAATAGTATTATTTCAGCTCGGCAATGGTAACCCCATTCTCTCCCTCACCGTAAACGCCCAGGCGAAAGTTCTCTACACTGCGATTGCCCTTGAGATACTGCTGAACGGCTTTTCTTAGAATGCCAGCGCCCTTGCCGTGAATAATCCGAACGCTTTTGATTCCGCTTAAGAGGGCCTGATCAAGAAAGGCCTCAAGCTCCATAATCGCTTCGTTGCTGTCAAGACCCAGTAGATTTATCTCCTGTTTAAACTGGCGCGAAGCAACCGAACTCACGCCTTTGGTGGATACACCGCGACCGCCAACGGTAACGCGTTTAGACCCTTCTTCAGAAAGAATAAGATCCTTCAAAGGTACTGTGGTCTTGATAATGCCCGCCTGAACCACCACATTTCCACCATCGTCCGTCACAGAGAGAACGCTTCCCTTCGCGCCGATGGAGCGTATGATGACCTCGTCTCCCCGCTTTAATGGTCTTGGCAGCTTATAGTTCTCGTCCATACGCGCAGCAGAAACGGGGTCTGCCCTCTCTTCAGCTTCGCGGATAATCTGGCGCTGTGTGGTTTTAGCGCCGCTGACAAGCTGTGAAAAGTTTTCAGCACTCTTTTGCTTTTTTATCTCCTCAAGCTCCTCCATCAGAAGCTCCGAACTAAGCTTAATCTCCTCAATCATTCGCCGCGCCTGGTCCTTGGCCTTTGTAAGTTCCAGTTCGCGATCATGTACAAGACGCTTTTTTTCCATGCCTGCTTCCGCAAGAAGTTTTTGCGTTTCCATACGAGCAAGCCGTGCGGTTTCTCGTTCAGCTTCAAGGGCTTGACGGGTCGCCTCCAGCTCTCCGACAAGATCCTCGAAACGAGAGCTTTCTGTAGATAGTAGCTCTTTGGCCTTATCGATAACATGGCTCTCAAGTCCCAGCTTTTCGCTGATTAAAAAGGCATTTGAACGCCCAGGTATCCCTGTAATCAGCTTATAAGTAGGCCGCAGGGTGGTAATATCAAACTCGCAGCTTGCATTCTCAACGCCCGCTGTCTGAAGGGCATACATTTTGATTTCGGCATAGTGGGTGGTGGCAGCGATCCTGGAACCCTTCTCACGAAGACTCTGTATGATCGCAACCGCAAGGGCGGCACCCTCGGTCGGGTCTGTGCCAGCACAGAGCTCATCCAAAAGCACAAGAGAATTGTGGTCGGCTAAACTGATGATACGGATGATATTTGTCATGTGGGAAGAGAAGGTAGAAAGACTCTGCTCAATGCTCTGTTCGTCACCGATATCGGCAAAAACCGAAGTATATACCGAAATGTGGCAGCCATCGCCTGTCGGAAGCATCAATCCGCACATAGCCATCAAGGATAATAACCCCAAAGTCTTGATAGCAACTGTTTTACCACCGGTGTTAGGTCCTGTGATCACAAGGGTATCCCATGCATCGCCAACCGATATATCGATGGGAACAACCACCGCATCTGAAATCAGTGGGTGTCTTGCGCGGCGCAGCATCGTCTTTCCACTGTCTGAAATAGTGGGAAGCATCGCTTTCATTTTATCGGCCAGATGTGATTTAGCAAACAAAAGGTCAAGTTGTACAGCTGACCGATAGCCGGACATAATACTGTCCCCACTGTCAGCAATCAGGGCGGACAGTTCGGCGAGTATCCGTTCAATCTCCCTTTCCTCTTTGGATTTTAGAACACGGATCTCATTATTGGCCTCTACCACCGACATAGGTTCAATAAAATAAGTTGCCCCACTCGAGGATGTATCGTGGATCAATCCCTTGACCTCACCCCGGTATTCCGCTTTGACCGGTATCACGAACCGATCGTCACGCATGGTGACAATTGGTTCCTGTAGATATTTCTGATAGGTTGTCGAATGTATCATCGAATCAAGCTGCGAGCGTATCTTAAGCCCGGCCGCCCTGATTCCCCGCCTGATCTGGGAAAGCTCGGCACTTGCGTTATCGTCAAGCTCTTCCTCAGAAATAATTGCCGAACTAAGACGGTTTTCCAACTGCCTGTTAGGTGAAAGACATTCGAAAAGCCATGAAAGTTTATCCGCACCCTTTTCTATCTGCTCTTTCCAGCTGTAAAGTCCTCTGACTGTACAGAGTATAGAGACGATATCAAGCATCTCACGAAGGTTCAAAGAGCCGCCTACTTGTGCCCTTTTGATAGAGCTGTCACAGTTTTTCATCCGTAAAATAGTCGGATAGCCATACCGATTGGTGAGAGAATGTGCTTCGCTGGTCAGTGCAAGCATACTATCCACCTCGGCAAGGCTTGTAGATGGCTCAATCGCTATGGCCATCGCTTTTGTCTCATCGCATACGGCATACGATGATAATAGCTCAAGCACGCGGGGAAGCTCCAACACCCTTTTATATTTTTCTTCAATCATAAAAGCTGCCGTTTCTCCGCACGATACGATCGTTCTTCAGCAAAAATCCACTTATCAACGCGTGCGGGCACTGATAAGCTGTTATTCATAATTATTTTCTTTCAGTCAGCCATACATCATCTGGTGTGGCCGTTCGGATATATCCCACTGAAGGTGGATATAAATCATAGATGATACTAAACAGGATCGGCCATTGATCCTGTGGTCTGCAGCGATTCATAAAAATCCAGACTTTTGGGCCGTTTCTGTATCTGGCAAAGAAGGTACTGTTCGGCTATGAGACCAAGGATATTCATCCCTTCGCCCGCAACGTTAAACGAAAAAAGCTTCTCGAAGTCGCAGTAGAGGATATGTCGCATGGCGGCTAAAACGCCAAGGGGCACAAAAACAATCTGTCCATCTTCCGGGCTGGCTTCACAGGCACTGCAGACAAGCTCACCCGTCTTCACCAAAAAGCCCATTTTTTCATCTTCAAAGGCTCCACAGCCACGACAACCTACAAGATCAGGCATATAGCCTGCCATAGTCATCAGTCTGAGTTCGCAAATTGCCTTGATTTGCCCCGGCGTTCTGCGGCCGGTTTTTAGCATATGAAGACAATTTAACAAAAGGCGCAGATATTCACCTGCCTCCTCTTCCTTAGGGGCTAGTTCGGAAAACAAATCGGCTATGTAAGAAGCCAGCGAGAGTTTCATTATCTCCTGGCGCAACTGAAAAAAAGATTCTTCCAAATCCGCAGAGTCAATGGTATATCGGTCCTTGTTTTTAAAAATCTGAAACCGACAATAGCAAAAGAGCTCGGTGGTAGAAGTCAACTTTCCCCGCGGCTTTTTGGCGCCGCGGGCATAGGCGGTGATGACTCCATAATCACGGGTAAGTATCTGCAAGATCCGGTCGTCGTCGACAGAACGCTCGCGGACTACGATTCCATCGCTGCTGATCTGCATCTGTCATCACATTCCCTTCGACTGGCCTGATGGAGGTTACAGTGTTCTCGACTATATTTACATATGTCAGATAGTCGGTTACCGCACCTGTTTCCAGAAACATTTCCCAAGCTTTTTCACTGTTCACTAAAACACCCCCATGTTATCATTCTCTCCATTAGGGGTGTTTATATTTAAGGAAATGAACGCTATATATTCCAGTAATTGATCATTGACTTTATTTAAATATCTATTTTCGCCGCCGGTGGTGGTGGAAACTAAGGCAGGTTTATTGATCATTGATATTTTTTAATCTCTGTTTTCTCCGCCGGTGGCGGTGAAAACTAAGGTAGGATTATTGATCATTGACATTTTTTAATCTCTGTATCCCGAGCCAAAGACGGAAGATACAGAGATATAAAAATTTATTTATATCCGAAATTTTTCATTAGTACTTCGTTATCACGCCAGTCTTCCTTCACCTTTACCCAGCACTTCATGTTGATTTTGACCCCTAAAAAGGCCTCTGCGTCCTCGCGTGCCTGTGTCGCTATCTTTTTAAGCATGGAGCCCTGTTTGCCGATCAGCATCCCTTTGTGGCTTTCCTTCTCGCAAAAGATGTTGAGGTCAATATCGATGATCTCACTTCCCTCGCGCTCTGCCATTTTCTCGACAACAACTGCGGTTCCATGGGGGATCTCTTCATACATGTTGCGAAGTATCTTCTCTCGAACGATTTCGGCAACGATGACCCTTTCAGGCTGATCGGTAAGGGCGTCATCAGGGAAGAAATGAGGCCCCTCTTCGGCAAAGCCTTCGATTTGTGTCAAAAGCTCCTCTATTCCCTCGCCTTCTTTCGCAGAGATCGGGATGATTGCCGAAAAATCGTAAAGAGAACTGAATTCCGCAATCCGTGGCAGAAGCTCTTCTCTTGTCTTAAGACAGTCAATTTTATTCAGAGCCAGAATGGCAGGAAGCTTCGTACCGGAAAAGCTTTGGGCAAGAGACCGGTCGACAGCGGATATCGGTTTCTCGCAGTCAACAACAAGCACGGCCAGATCAACGTCGGCAATCGATTCGCCGACCTGTTTGACCATAAACTTACTCAGTTTTGTACGGGGGGTGTGCATACCAGGGGTATCGATAAATACAAGTTGCACCTCGCCCTTTGTCAAAATCCCAGTGATTCTGGTGCGGGTGGTCTGGGGCTTGTCCGAAACAATAGCCACCTTCTCGCCTAAAAAGGCATTGAGAAGCGATGATTTACCGACATTGGGCCGACCCACTATAGCCACAAAGGCCGAGCGTGTACTCAAATGGAGATCCTCCTTAATTTCTAATCCTTATAGCTTACATCCCGGGAAAGACCCAGGCCATAGAGAATTGCTTCTTCTTTCTCACGCATAATGGCTGCATTCAGGCCGCCTTGCTCGTGGTCATAACCCATCAGGTGTAACATGGAATGAACGGTGAGAAAACCTGCTTCGCGTCTTAGTTCATGGCCATATATTTCCGCCTGCTCGACCGCTTTTTGCAGAGAGATAACAATGTCTCCCAGCAAAATTGCACCAGTTTCGCGGTTTCTATCGTAAACACCATTTTCGCTTAAAGGAAATGAAAGTACATCTGTTTCGATGTCCTTATGCCTGTATTCTGCATTCAGTTCACGAATCTGCTGATTATTTACAAAGCTTATGCTTACTTCAGCGGGTTCCATAATTCCTTCAGCGGTGGCTGCCGCGCTGCAACATCTTTTAATGAGTAAGCGCATTCCTGAAGGAATTTTCACCTCTCGCTGACGATTGGAAATGTCAACCTTTATACTTCCCAAATAGCCTGCCTCCATCCTGTTATTTGCGATATTTTGAATCGTCGTAATATTTTTCATATGCTTTAATGATATCCTGAATCAGTCTGTGCCGTACAACATCTTTTTCAGAAAAGTGAACAATAGATATATCGTCCACATGCGCCAGTACCTTAATCGCTTCAATCATTCCCGACTTTTTCGCATCTGGAAGATCAATCTGTGTAATATCCCCTGTAATGACAATCTTTGAATTTGCGCCCAGACGAGTTAAAAGCATCTTCATCTGCTCGGGTGTGGTGTTTTGCGCCTCATCCAGTATGATAAACGAGTCGTCAAGAGTGCGCCCACGCATATAGGCCAAAGGTGCAACTTCGATATTACCGCGCTCGACACACCGTTGGTGATTTTCAGGTCCTAGCATTTCAAAAAGAGCATCATACAGAGGTCGTAGGTATGGATCAACCTTATCTTGCATGTCACCTGGAAGAAAGCCCAACTTTTCCCCCGCTTCCACTGCCGGCCTTGTAAGGATAATCCTGTTTATGTCGTGTGAACGAAAAGCGCGAACCGCCATGGCGACGGCAAGATAGGTTTTACCCGTTCCTGCAGGACCGACGCCGAAAACGATTGTGCTTTTTCGAATGGCGTCAATATATCTTTTTTGTCCCATTGTCTTCGCCTTGATTGGTTTACCTTTTGCAGTGATACAGATCACATCGCCTGACAGGGCGTCGATCTGCATCTCATTACCCTCTTTAACAAGTCCCAATATATAGTGAAGGCTTTGGTCCGAGATGGTCTCTCCCTTATTGATCAGAGAGAGAAGTCCCTCAATTACCTTAATTGCCTGATATACGTCTTCTGTTTCGCCTGAAACCTTGATATCGGTGCCACGCCCTATGATGGAAACGCCGTACTCATTCTCAATGAGCTTCACATTTTCATCGTAGCTTCCAAAAAGGGAAAGGGCATGCTCCATTCTATCTATATTGATGGTCTGTTCTATCATAAATCTACCCCTTTATGCCACATTATATTTTATTAGTATAGCATAATTCATAGGAGTGTACCAGTTTAGTTGATAATTATTTCATTAAGTTGTGCAATATCCATCTCCAGAACATAGTCGGCGCGAAGAAAAAAACTGTTCTCTTGCTGATACCCAATCAAATTTTTGTCAATGATGTTCATCCCGGCAAAAGTAGTCTTTTCATTTTGTGCAAGTTCAATCAGGGCCTGCTCTTTCGCCTGCTGTTGGGTATAACTTTGTGTGTGCTCCTCCTGACATTGTCTCGTTTCTGTGTAAAGTTTGACAGGAAGATTTATCCCAATGATTGACAGTGGCTGCGACTGGGTGGACAGATCAAAAAGGCCGACAGGTTTTTTCCTTAGGCTTATTGGAATGCGTATGGAAAACAGTTCGAGATATCGATGCTTCACCGGTTCGCCCACAGGAAGCTTGGTGACGCGCTCAAGGGGCACCGTAATACTAACGCTCTCCGGAACCCAAGCGATCACAAGGGCTCTCGCCTGTTTGACCAGCGAATTCCCGTGCTTATCCTCGGTAATGCCACTGACGATGATCTCGCCCTTCATCACAGAATCGCCAGCCTTTAATAGAGGCTGCCCATCGTATACTTCCATACGTTTAATCTGACCCGTTCGTGCAGCAACCACATTGGCCGGTTTTTTTTCATCATCAATTTTTGCAGGAGGCGGGGTACGCTCTTGAATATTCACTACCGCGTTACTGCCCTGTATGTTGATCGCAATCCAAGAAAGCTCATCAATTGCAAGCATCATGCGTCTTTCAAGCTCCCTGGCATCCAGCGTGCGGCGATATACCCCGGGCTTAAGGCCAACCTCTTCAAGTGCTTCTAGAATTATCCCGCTTTCAAGCTTTTCGTTTCCCTTTACCTCAATGGTCCATATAAAACCGCTCATGAAAATAGGAATCATCATAAAAATCATTAGCCCCGCAAACAGCCCTGCACGCTTGCGGTAGCGTCTGATGATAAAGGGAACGCCGTGTTTCGATTGAACCCTAATTCTGACTCCTGTGGGCTTTGTAATGGGGCGCATGCGCTTGTAGTCAGAGGCAACGGCAAAAGCTTCCCACCTGTCCCCCAGTGGTGTGAGCCCCCAGATTGGTATCCCGCCTCTGGCGCATAAGTTTATAAAGCGCTCGACAAAAGCGCCGCTCATAATAAATTTTACATAACCCCTGATGTACCGCAGGATTTTGACTATAAACATCAAATCACCCTATTCGGAAAATTGTACAGACGTAATATTACCTTCCACGATGGCACTGTCCAAAGTTAAACACTTGAGTTGCAGCTTGTGTCCCTGAAAGGTCACCTCAACACGTCCAGCCAGAAGCCTTACCTTGTTCTCATCATACTCCAGTATTCCTTGACAGCCGTCTATCACTGCTTCACGGCTGGACGTAAACTCGATATGTAATACGCCACCGGGCATAGCATTCTCCGGCATCTCCAACATACGCGCCAGCATCGAGGCATTTTCTTTCCTGCCTTTTTCTTTTTGCACCCTGTGTCCTGACATTGCCTCACCTCCCTGTCAATTGTATATGATTAAGTCGGCTTCAATAACACATCTCGTTATATCCGGGCAAGCCTACATCATATAGTTTATATTGAAATGCAATATGATATTGACCCTCGTCAATAGAATTATCTGCTTCTGCCACTCCTTAACTCATAGATAATCAATGCAAAAGTGGTTTAAAGGCTTCCTTCACGTTATATATAGTTGATTAATTTGAAAACAAGCTTGTGATTTCTTCCCCCGCCTTCGGGGGGGAAGAAAATGACGTTTTATATATAGCCAGTTTTCAAGTTAATTTATAGCTTGCAATTTGCATGCAGGGAGGGAAAAGGGTAAGTTTGAACTATAAGTATCAGTCTATTAGTTACCTTAAGATGAGTCCGGATTCATGACCTTATAAGGCTTGTTCAAGGCTTTTGCGGGGGAAATAAGGCAAAATATTGAGTATGTGACAAGGGGTGAATAAAGTGGTTCGGATGCGAAACAGATTTATTGCTATATTGGTGATTTTTATTGCGGCGGGCCTTCTGACTATGGCTTCCTCGGTCAGCGCGGGGGTTATGGAAGGGTTGCGACTCTGTGCAAATGTGATCATTCCTTCGCTTTTTCCTTTTATGGTATTGTCCGGCTTTGTTGCACTTTCCGGATTAGGGCCTCTTGTCGCTTTTCCTCTGCGTCCTATCACTCGCTATCTTCTGCGCTTACCGGATGAAGCCGCTTCTGTTTTGCTCATGAGCTTTATTGGTGGATACCCAGTCGGGGCACGCACGATGGCCACCCTTCTGTCCACCGGCAGGCTTTCTCCTCAAAGGGCATCCAGAATGCTCTGCTACTGTGTCAATGCCGGCCCATCTTTTCTGGTCGTTGCCGTGGGATGGGGCTTTTTCCGTTCCACGGATGCGGGTTGGATACTTTTGGGAGCACAAATTCTTTCTGCTCTTATCATCGGAGCATTTCTTTCTCGTGCCGAAAAGGAAGACAGCCCTTCCCGCCCGCAGCCGCCAATGTCGCTCAACAGCGCATTTGTGCAGTCGGTGATCAACGCCTCGGCGGCACTCATCAATACCTGCGCCTTTGTGGTGCTTTTCTGCGCTCTGATTGCCCTCATCAAACGAGCGGGTATCATTAGCGCATTGGAAAACATTTACCCTCTTTCCATGCTTCCACACGGTCTTGTGGAGACAGTTCTTTCCGGTTTCCTTGAGGTGACGTCAGGATGCAGCGCTTCTGCGACCCTTCCGGGTGATACAGCCTTTCTTCTCGTCAGCTTCTTCGTCTCTTTCGGCGGCATATCAATCATCTGCCAGGTTGCTTCGGCCCTTCATGCCACTGGAGTTGATCTCAGAGGCTTTCTCCTTTCAAGATTTATCCATGGTGCACTGACTACTGCCATCGCGTATCCCGTTTATCGGGCGCTTTCTGCAAGCGTCAGCGTTTTTTCCCCCGCCAATGCGCCTACAGCACATGTCACCATCGAAACGGCTATTACCTCAGTAGGGATGCTTTCTATGGCGGCCATTTTGCTATTATCTGTACCTACTTATGGGCAAAAAAAAAGAAATGCTTGACTTGTCTTTTTTCTTTCTTCCTGCCCCGCAAACGGCTGGGAAAAAGAGCTCAAATTTCAGTTTATTAAAACCACAATAATGTTTCCTCGTTTTGGCAGAGATAAAAAAGTACTAGTTAAGCAAGATTTTTTAGTCGGCACAATTTACATTGAGTCATCCTGATATTCCCTGTTCTATTTGCCATAATTATCAATTCATTTATAGCTTTTTCGACTAATTTCTGTTAGAATCAGCATATAACGATTTCGGAGGTCGGAAGGATGTTTAAAAAGAAGCTGTTTGGAAAAAACATTGAACCAGCCTGTGAATACTGTGAACATGGGAATCTCACAATCGATGGTGCCATGGTCTTGTGTGAAAAAAAAGGTCTTATGGAAAAAAGCTTTCATTGCCGTGCTTATCTTTATTCACCCCTTAAAAGAGAGCCGAAAAGAAGTCCTATCCTGAAGCCCCATGATAAATCAGAATTTGAAATATAGCTTAGGAAAACTATCTGTCTCCTCCTACTATGGCTGGCCAACAGATTGTAAAAATCCCGTATATTTAGAAAATTGCTTTTATTTATCTATTTATTAAACTGCTATAGGCTAGTCTGAGGCTTAGTCCCGGATTAGCCTCAATTTTATCCAAGAGGTGAACCTATTGAAAAAAAATATCAGGAAATTTGTGCCTTTCCTTCTCACCTGCCTGATTGTGTGTGGATCGGCGACTGCCCCAGGACTTACCGCCATAGCTTCGTCCACATCCTCTTCTGTAAGGGGAATCTTTGTGGACACGCTAGACAACAAGGATTTTCCCTCCCGTAGCGGTTTGTCTTCTAAAGAAATCAAAGCGGAGATTACAGAAATCGTAGCACTGGTTCGAAAAGGCGGATATAATGCCATTTTCTTCGAAGCACGTCCGCAAGGTGATTCTCTTTATAGCTCGAGGATTTTTCCCAAAAGCGATTTTTTGACAAAGAAACAAGGCGACTTCTCGTTTATTGATCCTCTAAAGCTCCTGATCAAAGAGGCAAAGAAATCCCAGGTCGATATTTATGCGGTAATTGACCCATATTATATCGGCGACGATTTAAGTAGTTTGCACAAGTCAAACCCCGGCGCAAAAAATCCAGGGCTTGTTTTGAACATAGGTGACAGCTACTATCTCAATCCAACGGATGCCAAGACCGCTGAGCTTAATGTTGATGATGTGAAAGCAATGGTAAAGAAATACGATTTAGCCGGTGTTCTCATTGACGGGGTCGATCTTCCTGCTCTTAAGAATCAAAGCGGATACGGGACAAGTGTTTCCAAACTGATTGGAACCCTCTCTTCTGCAATATCCAGCGCAAAAAAGGATACCGTTCTAGGAGTCGTTCTGTCTGGTAGCACCCAAAGCAGCGTTCTCTCTTTAGAGCTATCGGCTATCTCAAAAAGTGCCGGTTTGCTTATCCCCCGGATCAGCGCTGCAGTCGGCTATGATGAGGACAGCTACCAAAAGATTCTGGCTGCATGGATATCTGCCGCAGGCGGCGCTGACAAGCTTTGCCCTGTAAGTTCGGCTGCAAGTATCCTCTCCCCTTCTTCTGATGGCGTTTTCATTAAGTCAAGTAATGAACTCCTATTCCAGCAGTATATCAATGAACAGACCGGTATCTCCAAGTCGGCAATCTCCGGCTACAGCTATCTTAAAACAGGCTATTTTGATCTTTTGGAGAAGCTTTCCTCATTCAGTAACCATACCGCTAGCTCCGCGCCAAAGATCAACCTTGACTATCCACGCACACTGTCAATTACGCGGCCGACTGCTGACTTAACCACTACATATTCTTCCTACTATATCATGGGCACCTCTAATCCCGATGTGCCCCTTACAATCGACGGCGAAACGATAGAGCGGACTTCTACAACAGGCCTTTTTGGTGCCTATGTAAACCTGTCAGTGGGTGAAAATACCTTTACCTTCACGCAGGGTGCACAAAGCAAAGTTGTCTCCATCACCCGTAAGACCGGCAGCACGCCGGTGACCATTTCGACCATCACCGTTATGTCCCCCGCAAGCTCCACCTCAGTGAAGAAGGGGGGAGAACTCACCTTGACTTGTACAGCCCCTGCGGGCAGTTCGGTTAGTGCAAGTTTTCTCGGCAAGTCGGTAACACTTACCCAGCAGTCCCCTGCCAATGCGTCTGTGGCGGCCACCTTTAAGGGAAAGTTGAAAGTGCCCTCAATTTCGCCCGACGGCGAGGTTACAAATTTGGGACCTGTCAGCTATACTCTCACCCGCAATGGAATTACCACAAGCTACACCTCCAAGGGAAATGTCTATTATGTCGGGACGAATGCCACTCTGGCAGTACAGGTTTCTGATTATATCTCTTCTGTACCTTATGACTATACGATCAATGGCGTATTTAAGGCCACCCTGCGGCAGGGTGCTTGTGATTTTGTAAAATCAGAGGTTGGAGAATACTACGAACTCGCGTCGGGCGGCTATATTATGAAATCAACAGTTCAGGTGCTTACAGGCAAGGCGGCGGTTACGAAAACGGCAAGCAGCATGATAACCGCGCATAACGATAAAAATGAAGGCTATCTGATCAAGGGTGCGACAGGACTGACTTATACCGCATCTGAGCGGGACGACGGCATTGATATCACCCTTTACAACCTTACTGGTCTTCCAAAATCAATGCCCCTGACAAGTACTGTCTTCTCCAGCATTAGCTGCCGGGAAGAAGGTGGCAATACCATCATCAGCTTCACTACAGCCAATGGGAAACCGGTTTGGGGGTATGATATAGGTTATTCTGGTGAGGACACACAAATTTATTTTAAGAAATCCCCAGTAATCTCCAATTCGTTTGGGCGTCCCCTGGAGGGCGTGACTGTTGTGCTTGATCCTGGCCATGGCGGCACTGATCCCGGCGCACTTGGTACGGCAGGCTTAAGTGGCCCTGCAGAGAAAGATCTCAACCTTGCCACCGCCTATGTCATTAAGACACAGCTTGAACAAATGGGTGCTTCGGTGACCTTGACGAGAACGGGTGATGAAGCGGTTTCCCTTTTTGATCGAATGCTGACTGCCGACAAGGTGAGGCCAGATTTCTTCCTCTCTGTTCATCACAACAGCGTAGGCGAAAACGCAAACGCCTCAAAACCTGTCGGCATCGAAGCTTACTATCACAACTCAAACGGCAGCTTGTTCGCCAAAAAACTTACGAATGATGTTTCCACAGATATGAACAGCCTTAACCGTGGCTTCTTTGACTCCTATTATGTTGTCACTAAGACGTCCCAGGCTCCAGCTGTCCTGTTAGAACTTGGTTTTATGCCAAATCCGTTGGAGTACGAACGATTATCGAGTTCACTCGAGATGTTCCGAATTGCCTGCGGCGTATCCTCTGCCATTGTTGAGACGATACGTGGATACTAAGACAGATAAACTGATTACTCTTTCCTATGTTAGCGAGGAAAAGAGCACACGATTAACGAGGTGGAAATTAGATGAAGATTTTAAAGCCTGATGTCAATGTGTCACTTGATGAAAGCCACAGCCTCATCGAGAAAATAATTGAGTTTAATGCGGATGCAAGTGATATCAAATTTCTATTATTTAAAAACGAAATTTTAACGGATATTGATGCTGCTTCCATTGAATTTAAGGGATGTAAGTTTATTAACTGCAAATTTTCTGATTGTAATTTTACAAAAGCAAGTTTTACGGATACCATTTTTAGCGGTTGCGCTCTTTCTAACTGTAATTTGACAGAATCAGTCTTGCACCGGGTGGAGTTTGAAAACTGCAAACTGGTTGGAAGCAGCTTTGATGAAGCCTATATGAGAAATATAAAATTTGCGCAGTGTAATTGTCAATATTTTAGCTTCTCACAAAGCAATTTGAAAGCTCTCCTGTTTGAAAATTGCGATATGAATAGTGCCAGTTTTTCTGATGCGAAGCTCATTGCTGAATTTAAATACAGTTCTCTTATAAAGAGCAATTTTTTCCGTACAGTTTTGCAGGGGATTGATTTCACCACATGTGATATTCAGGGTATTACTGTTTCTATAGAAGATTTAAAGGGTGTCATCGTGAATCGCGAGCAGGCAATCGATTTATCCAGATTATTAGGCATTATTATAAAATCATAACAGCAGCTGTTTTTTCCAAATAAATAGGATGTTATATTTCGATTGTGACAACCGATTAGCGCATTTTAATAGTCCCCCCGGCTTCGCCAAGAGGGACTATTATGTGCAGATAGGGTAATCATGCCTCTGTTCCCCCAGTCTTAGACGGTGGGAACAGAGGCATGATTACTTTGCTGTACGGTATTTTAGGATACCCGCTCCAACTCTTTGCGCAAGCGCTTTATAATCCGCTTCTCAAGTCGTGAGATGTAAGACTGAGAGATGCCAATAATATCTGCCACTTCCTTCTGAGTACGCTCTTGTCCATCATAAAACCCGAAACGAAGCTGCATAATCAGGCGTTCGCGCTCGTTTAAGCGTCCAATTGCCTCCATCAGGATGCTTTTCTCCACATCCTGTTCAATAGGACGGTTTATGCTGTCACTGTCCGTACCAAGGATATCCGATAACAAAAGCTCATTCCCATCCCAATCGATGTTTAACGGCTCATCGATTGAGACCTCGTTTTTCAGTGACTGGCATTTTCGCAGATACATGAGTATCTCATTTTCGATGCAGCGCGAAGCATAGGTTGCCAGTTTGATATTCCTTTTGGGGCAAAAGGTGTTGACAGCTTTGATCAGACCGATTGTTCCGATGGAAATCAGGTCTTCCACACAGATACCCGTTGATTCAAACTTTCTGGCAATATATACCACAAGTCGGAGATTATGAACGATCAGTTGTTGTTTTGCCTGAGAGTCCTGCATTTCAAGCTTGACAAAGATGACCTCCTCCTCCTCGTGGGTCAGGGGAGGCGGAAGAGTCTCGGGCCCATTGATATAATGTATTCTAGGCGCACCGATTTTCTCAATAAGTTTGTTAAACCACCACAGTATCCCTGAATTTTTTGACCAGATAATCGAGCGCATACAATCACCATTTCTCCGCACGTATGATCATTTTTGTCCTACAGCTATTTTCAAACGATACAGAACTTCTATCTGCCAGCTGCACCAATCGCGGGCAGACAGATTTCAATTTTCCTCTTTATTTGTTAAATCGCTATATGATTTTCGCTTACCAGATCGTGCGGGAAATGATAAGCGTTTAATTGTCTTTTTTATTACCTACTCATTCGTGTGAATGAGATATAGCCTGTCAGAAATCAAAATATAGCAGTTTTAGGAATGGACACAAGCCTGTTCGTTTTTTTGGTTTAATACTGCGGGATTAACAATAGCGCCGTATTCCGAGCTTCCAATCCGGTCAGGTGAGACCGCTATGTAAACAGGCATCGCGTTGAAGGTGTGGCCGCCCAGAATGATAATGGCACTGTCGGGGCGATAAGCAGGAAGAATGCCACTTTTACCAACAGCATGATAAGGAATCAGTCTGATCTGCTGTTTAAGCGGCTCTTGACAGGCTGAAATGTCGGAGTAGTGTTTGATCTGTGCAGGAACAACATCACTGATTTCTTTTTCCCAGCATACAATGACGGGTATATCGGAAAAAGGCTCAATAAGTCTGTTACCATTATCGACAAGTCCTCGCACTTCTGCGGTGTGCCCCATGCAGCTGATAATTAACCTGCAAATCTCCCCTTCCCCGCGAAGTCGGTGATAGATCCTGCTGAGAACCTCGACGACAAGGTAGCAGGCAGTTGTAATCCCGATCAGCGTCACAGCGTTGATGCCAAAATATACGACACCATTATAGAAAAGCATTTTTTCGGGAGAGATTAAAAGCCACAGGGCAAGCATACTGCCGGCAAAAATAAAACTAACAGCGAACAGAAAAAAAATATCCTTAAGGCATTGTATGGCATTTATGTAAGGAAAGGCGATTATCACCATGGTAATCGATACAAAAAGCTTAAAAAAACCACCCAGCACAGTCCCCATAAAGGGTAAGAAAATGACCAAAGAGGAAAAAGCTCCAAATAAGGATGCCACGATTAGTCTGGTGCTTTTTATTTGCCGCCCTGCCAACCGGCCGCTTCCCAAAATGAGCAGGTAATTGATGATAAAGTTAATGACCAAAAGTACATCTACATAGATTACCGTCTCCATCTTAGCCTCCTGTATTCGGACGCTGTCTTTTATAATCATTATAGGACGGGTCAACACTTTTTCCTGTCGTATAGAGGGAGAAAAGATTGTCGTAATTCATAACGGTAACATAGGCATTCACCGTATCATAGTATGTATTGGTCTACCTTACTATGATGGAGTTGATAAAATGTCTTGTAATTGCAGATCTCACAGGAAACATGAGAAACCGGATGGGCCTTTGGGAATGGATTCATCGCTTTTAATCCCTCTTATTGCCGGGCTTTCCGCGAATTCCAATACGAACGATTGTAGCCCTCTGGAGCATTCCCTGGTTTGTGAACGAAAGGTAGAAAGATGCTGTGACCAGGACGGATGCTGTGCCCTTTATCCGGCAAACTGCCGCAATGAATTTTGGCCGGAGTTCTCTCATCCCCGTTGGTTATGTTGTAAGGACCTATACTCTAATAACTAAGGATATAAAACATATTATAGCCGGGCCCAATCATACTGGGCCCGGCTACAGACGTTTAATTTTTTTATGATTAGTTTCCTTATCAGCAAACGTCGTTGAAAGCGTAACTTTACAAACACAGTATGATAAGGCGTCTATCTATGTATCTACCCCCGCAGAAGGCGGGGGTAGATACATAATGGAATAAAGTGACTTGCAAGCAAATCACACCATTTGACAAGGTGTGATACCAAGGGTAAAATAATACTACTGCTGTGATATATAGTTGATTAACTTGAAAACAAGCTTGTGATTTCTTCCCCCGCCTTCGGCGGGGGAAGAAAATGACGTTTTATATATAGCCAGTTTTTAAATTAATTGGCTATACAAATAAAGAGAGAATTCGAACTCATACTGACCGCCGTTGTCGGGTCAGACAGAAAGAAAGAGGTGGCATATGACGAACATAAAACGAGCGCGAATCACTGTGGAGTTATTGGAGAAAGCTTATCCTGATGCTGTGTGCTCTCTTGACTATGAAAAGCCTTATGAACTACTCATTGCTACACGCCTTTCGGCCCAGTGTACCGATAAACGGGTGAATATAGTCACAGTTCCGCTTTTTGACCGCTACCCCACCCTTTCATCACTGGCGCAGGCGAACCTTTTGGAGCTTGAGGAGATCATCAAGCCCTGTGGATTTTATCATACCAAGGCCAATGATATTATCCGTATGTCAAGGATGCTTTTAGAAGAGTATAACGGTGTTTTACCAGATACGGTGGACGAGCTGCTTAAGCTTCCGGGTGTCGGAAGAAAGACAGCCAACCTAATCGTGGGGGATATCTATCATAAGCCCGCTATCGTTTGTGATACCCACTGCATACGGATCACCAATTTACTTGGACTTGCCTCCTCAAAGGACCCATTCAAGGTGGAAATGATGCTAAAAGACTGTCTTCCTCCTGAAAAGTCCAATGATTTCTGTCACCGCCTTGTTCTACATGGACGCCAAGTCTGTAAAGCCAGAAGCCCGCTGTGCGCCCAGTGCGCCCTCTCGGTTTGCTGCAAACATTTTATGGGCAAATAATGATTCCCCAGTTTTCCCCCTCCAAAAGGCGTGGATAACAGAGACAGGATTATGGTTTATACAGTGATCTAATCGCAAAAAGCCCTTCCAGCATGTAATATACATACTGGAAGGGTTAAATTTACAATACAAAGATACTTAACAAGGTATGGCAAAGGTTACTCTTCCTCGTCGTTTTCCCAGTTATGCCATACATTTTGCACGTCATCGTTTTCTTCTAAAAGTTCCAGCAGCTTGTTCATCTTGATGACAAGATCCGGATCGGTAATCTGCACCTCAGTCAAAGGAACATATTCTGCCTCGGCAGAGATAAAGCGGTAGCCCAGTGCCATCAGGGTATCACGCACAGAGTTTAACGCGCTTGTCTCAGTATAGATTTCAATCACTTCTTCCGAGTATTTCAAATCGGTGACGCCATCAAGAAGGGCGTCCTCCATTATCTTCTCCTCGGTGATTTTGCCGGTGTCAATCAAAATCATACCACAGGGATTAAAAAGGAAGGAAACACTTCCGTTTTGCCCCAGGTTGCCACCGAACTTATCAAAGTAATGGCGCAGATCGCCTGCAGTGCGGTTACGATTATCTGTGAGAGTCTCCACCATCACAGCCACGCCGGATGGGCCGTATCCCTCATAAAATATGTTTTCATAATTACCGCCGTCAGTAGAACCCGCGGCCTTTTTAATGGCGCGTTCAATATTGTCATTGGGGATATTATTTGCCTTAGCCTTAGCGATGGTATCCCTAAGCTTGCCATTAGCAGCGGGGTCAGATCCGCCTTCTCTCACTGCAATCGCCAACTCGCGTCCAATCTTAGTAAAAATCTTGGCCTTCTGGCCATCAGCAGCGCCTTTTTTTCTCTTAATATTATTCCATTTGGAATGTCCGGACATCGTATCACCCTTACATTTAATGTTCTATCATTTTATCATATTTATAGATAGTGCGCAATTGGCTTTACTGAAAATGATTCTTAACCACGTTTTAATCCACAAGAGTGCCAGTAGCTCAATAAAGCTTATCACATACCATAGGACGTGAAATAATTATTTGCTTGCTACTCCTGCATGGGTCGTTCTCTTTCTCCCAACTGGGGAAAAAGAACAGATTTATCACAGGCTTCTTTGTTTATTGCTCAAAATTTAAGCGGAGCCATTACGGCCCCGCTTAAACAAAACTTTGGAGGCGCCACCCGGATTTGGACCGGGGAATAGAGGTTTTGCAGACCTCTGCCTTACCACTTGGCTATGGCGCCGTAGCAGAAAAGGCACTCATTGGTGCCTCTTCTATTTTTTTGGAGCGGGTTACGAGGTTCGAACTCGCTACCTCCACCTTGGCAAGGTGGCGCTCTACCAAATGAGCTAAACCCGCTTATTATGGTGCCTTCGGCCGGAATCGAACCAGCGACACGTGGATTTTCAGTCCACTGCTCTACCAACTGAGCTACAAAGGCTCATATTTTTTTATTTGGCGACCTGGAAGGGACTCGAACCCTCGACCTCTAGCGTGACAGGCTAGCGTTCTAACCAACTGAACTACCAGGCCACTTTTGTGAGAATAGCAAGGCGTCTAAGCGAAGCCATGCATCCCATTTCATCACACGAAAGAGATCATTTCATCAAGATCCGCTTTAGGCGACGTGGTTTATTATACTATACTGTTTATCATGTTGTCAATACAAAGGATGAAACCAGCTTGAAATTTTCGATACTTTGCCTTGCTCCCTCCGGCAAGTAAACAGATAATTCATATCATAGTCTTTATAAAAAAATTTCTTAAAGTTTACTCACTTATAAATCACCTATAGTTGATTAACTTGAAAACAAGCTTGTGATTTCTTCCCCCGCCGAAGGCGGGGGAAGAAAATGACGTTATATATAGCCAGTTTTTAAGTTAATTGGCTATATATAGTCCTAAACACATTCTCTTTTCCTGATCTAAAACAACTGTATGTAAGCGACTGATCCCAATTCACTGATAACTATGATAAAAGCTAATTGATCTACATGGCTTTACAACAGTATTAAAATATTTTGGTTTATGAAAAACTGTTGCTTACTTCTGCTTCTTGCTTTTACTACAATATGAAAATTTTTCTAATGTTGATCATGTTTTATATTTTTCCTTAACAATAAATTTCTGCGATATCAGTTCATCTACTGCAAATAATAAATGTGAGGAGGTGCATTAAAATGGAAAAAATAAATATCAATCTATTAAATCATATTTATCAAAATGCCAAAATGGGCGGAGAGGCAATTGAGTCAATTCTGCCAAAGGTGATCGATTCACAGCTTTCAAAAGATCTTTCCCAGCAATTGAACGAATATAAACGATTTGAAGACTGTTCCAAAACACTTCTTTCTATTATGAATGAAAAGCCAAAGGACAAAAACGCTTTATCCAGAATCAGCGCACAAGTAGGCATTACCGCGAACACATTATTAAGTACAGATCCTTCTCATATTGCTGAACTGATGATCAACGGCAGCACGATGGGAATTATCGAAATGACTAAGAAAATCAATGATCATCCCTTATGTGAAAGTAGTATAAAACAGCTGGGGCAGGATATTATTTCTTTTGAACAAGAAAACATTAATAAACTGAAGAGTTATCTATAGGGGGTACTCATGAAAAAGAAAAATAACGCAAATAGCTCTGATAATCCTCTCAACCATTATGGAATTATCCCTGTATTTATGACTCAGGCAATATCCCAACCAAAAAAATATAGCAAGGGCAGAGTAACAATTGTCGATGATGACAATGTCACCAATGCCAGAACATTTGTCAATGAAAACCAAAAATAACCTCACTTAAGTTATTGGTTCTCTTTTCTTGCCTTTAGGTATGAAAAGAGAACTTTTTTAAATGTTATATTTTTAGGTTCTCACAGTCAATCATTAAAAAAAGTCATCCTTTCCTACAAATATGAAAAGAATGACTGAGAAGTGTTTAATTTACCGTAATATAAGCACGAATTTTTTCAAGCACCACCGGTCCGATGCGATTGACCTCAATTAGCTCATCGATAGTCTTAAAAACGCCGTTTGCCGTCCTATAATTGATTATATTCTGAGCAATCACTTTGCCGATACCTGGTAGGGCGCAAAGCTCATCTAAATTTGCAGTGTTTATATTGATAGTGGCTATGGATTGGCTCGCCTCACTGCTTGCCTGTTGCATAGAGGCTGTAACTGGTAAAACGGTCTGTGACGATGGCTGTTCCCGACTATCAGCGGATAAAGAAGCAGATAAGGTTGATCTCTGCGATACTGGTTCCTCTGAAGAAGAAATCTTTACAGTTGTACCAACAGGATAAAGCAAATAAGAAAGATACCCAGTATTTTCGATGAAAATAACGGCCACCAGAAGAATCGTGGCGGCAAACCCTGCAATGATTATTCTCTTCCAATATTTCTTATCTGTCATAGCCGCTTCCTTTTTGTTAATCACTTTCCCGGCCGCAGACGGGAGAAGAATAATTGATTCATCAAACAGGCGATCAAATTATCAAAATTTCCTTATGTACATATGTTCTCAAGGTATTCGATCAGCATTGCCACGGCACCCTCTTGGGCACTGCACAGTCTGACGTCAGCTTGGGCCATAATTTCGGGAGGGGCCCCAGCTACACAGGCAGAAAGCGCAGCCGTTTGCAAAAGCTCAAGATCATTATAATAATCGCCTATGGCCACTACATTCTCGGGGTTAATACCCTCTCTCAGGCAGAGCTCTTCCAGTCCCCGGGCCTTTGTACAATCCTCAGGAAGGATTTCAATAAAAAAATCGCTGGAGCTTGTAAGATTAATTTTGGGGTAATTTTGAGAGGTGATCCACTGCATAATGGATGCCTTTTCTTCCACTGGCACATGAAATACTGCCTTCATCCAATCTGATTTTACATTGTCGATATGGGCATAGACCGGTTCAAAGGAAGGCGTAAAGTCTAGAGGTATCCTCGCCCCCACCTCATAATTACCATCAAGGCAACAAATCGCAGCGCGGACATGGGGAAATTTCTGAATCACTTGCCTGACAGCCTCTTTTGCCTTAACACTTAACGAATCGTTATATATAAGCCTGTCCCGCTCGTAATCGTAGACAGCACCGCCATTATAGAGGATACAGGGCGAATTGGCTCCCACCCTGTCAACAAGGGTTCTTGTAGGAAGAAGGGACCGTCCGGTCGCCAACGCAAAGTGCCCGCCCTTTTCGGTAAATCTCTTGATGGCGGCCAGGTTTTCCTTGGGAATAAGTCCGCCAGACAGCATCAATGTACCATCCACATCACTAAACAAATAAAGGTCCGAAATCTTTTTGCCGTTCATAGTTCTCTCCGTCCAAGCTTCGCAAGAAAGCTCTGAAAATATTCGGGCAACGGACTTGTAAATGAAAGGTTATCTCCTGAAATGGGATGAACAAAACCAATTTCACCCGCATGCAGACATTGTCCAGCAAGTTCCTTGATCACTTTTTTGGGACCATATACACAATCACCCGCGACGGGATGTCCAATATAGGCCATGTGAACTCTGATTTGATGGGTGCGCCCAGTTTCAAGACGAAGCTCCAAATGGGTAAAGCCTTCGTATCTTCTAACAACTTTATAGTTTGTTACAGCTGATTTTGCGTTTTTATCGGTGACACACATTTGCTTTCTATGGATTGGGTTGCGTCCTATCGGCGCTTCAACGCGGCCTTCGTCCGCCTTTACTGTGCCATACACCACCGCCTGATAAACCCTTGAAAAACTGTGTGCCGCGATTTGCTTGGAAAGGCCCTGATGGGTACGGTCATCCTTCGCGACAATCAGAAGCCCGCTTGTATCCTTGTCAATGCGGTGAACAATACCGGGGCGCAGCACACCCCCTATGCCAGAAAGTCTGCCCTCGCAATGATGCATGAGAGCGTTGACCAAGGTGCCGTCAGGATTTCCCGCGGCGGGGTGTACAACCATCCCCTTTGGCTTATTCACAACAAGAAGATGATCGTCTTCAAATACAATATCGACATCTATTTTTTGTGGCAAGGCGTTATACTTTACAGGATCAGAAATAGAAATATCAAGTCTTTCCCCCGCCTTTACCCGATGGTTCTTGGCAATGGCTTTTCCCCCTGCAAGGACACCGCCCTCTTCGCAAAGACGCTGGGCAAGAGATCGGCTGACATGGGGCAGTGCATCGGTTATGAGGACATCCACCCTTTTTCCCTCCCCTTCGGGCGGGACGATCAGCTGGATTTTTTCCATTGATTATTCCTCCGGTCCGTTTTCGTCAGCGTTTTCCTTTTCAATTTCCAGTGTGCTTACCATATCGTTTTCCTGTGCATTTACCTCTACGTTTACTTTGGCACTTTGATTACGTCCCTCAAAGAAAATCAAGTATATGGAGAGCACAATAGTAGAAGACACGACACAGCAGTCGGCAAGGTTGAACATGGGATAAGAAAACAAAGGGTTGATATCAATATAATCAACCACATACCCAAAAATGATCCTGTCAATCAGATTGCCCATTCCTCCGCCGATAATCCCGCACACAGACCACACCATGACAGGTTCGGTAATCTTCTTCGACAAAATCATATAGACAGCTCCGATTACCACGATTGAAACCATGACGGTCAGCACATTGCGCTGGCCACGCAGGATACCAAAAGCCGCCCCGCGGTTTTCGACATAGGTAAGCTTAAGAACATCTTGGACCACCCAAAATGATCCTACTGATGCAAGACTGTTTCTTGCCCAGGTTTTGATCAGCTGGTCTGCAATGACGATGACGGCTGATAATAAAAACGGAATGAATATGGACATAGTTCCTCCCGATGCTAAAATTTGCGGCGCCCCCTCAAAAGAGCGCGCCGCATCATTTTTTTACAATTCATGATTTTTTTCACGACACAAGTGGGAAAAACGAATCATAAACCAATATTTTGTATGACATCCGCGCATCTGGCGCAAAGTGTTGGATGCTCTGGATTTTCCCCAACGGTTTCACTGTAAATCCAGCATCTTTCACACTTTTTGCCAATGGCGGCGATGATTGTGATCCCAAGGCCTGGGATGTCTCCGGCCGTACCGCCAGTTCCCTCTTTAAGCTCAACATCGGAAACAATAAAGATGGTAGCAAGATCACCGAGAACGGATTCAAGAAAGCGGTAAAGCTCGTCCTCTGCCGTGAGGATGACCTTAGCCTCTAAGGACTTGCCTATTTTCTTCTGGCTCCTGACGACTTCCAATGCCTTATTGACATCGTCACGGATGGCTTGAATACGATTCCATTTTGCGATGAATGCTGCATCCGGCACTGCCTCAGAAGGGGATGGGACATCATTATACATGACAGAACGGGGATCCATTTCCTCATCAATGGGCAGGAAGGACCAAATTTCTTCTGAAGTAAACGGAAGAATCGGTGCAAGAACAGCAGCCAAAGTTTTGAGAATTCTGTAAATCGCGGTTTGCGCGGAACGGCGTGCCTCTGAAGACGGCGCTTCTACATAGAGACGATCTTTAATGACGTCCAGATAGAAATTGGACATTTCGACTGTACAGAAATTGCGAACCGTATGGTACAGTATATGAAATTCATAATTGGAATAAGCCTGCCATGCCGTTTTCAAAAGCTGATCCAGTTCAGTCAGCGCCCAGCGGTCCAGTTCTAGGAGCTGATCATCCGGCACAGTGTCTTTTTGGGGATCAAAATCATAGAGATTACTCAGGATATACCGTGCGGTATTGCGAACCTTTCGGTAAACTTCGGAAAGTTGTTTTAATATATCCTTGGATATGCGAATATCGGAATGGTAATCGGAAGAAGCAACCCATAAACGCAGAATATCCGCACCGTACTCATTGATGACTTCATCCGGGGAGACCGCGTTACCGAGAGATTTGTGCATGGCCTTACCCTCGCCGTCCACGGTCCAGCCATGTGTGATGATCTGCTTATAGGGGGCCTCTCCCTTGGCGGCGATGCTCGTCAGCATGGACGACTGAAACCAGCCGCGGTACTGGTCGCCGCCCTCCAGATAAATGTCAGCGGGAGAACGTAAGCCGTAAAATTGATCCAACACAGCCGCGTGAGTCGAACCAGAGTCAAACCAGCCGTCGAGCGTATCCGTCTCCTTAGTAAAGTGAGTGCCACCGCAGTGTGGACAGACAAAGCCCTGCGGCAGAATGTCGACCGCCTCTGTCTCAAACCAGGCATTCGAGCCATTTTCGCCGAACAGACGGGCCACCGCGTCAATGCTCTCCTGCGTACAGACCGGCTTTTTACAATCGTCGCAGTAGAATACTGGTATAGGCAGGCCCCAGTGGCGCTGCCGGGAAATGCACCAGTCCGAGCGCTCGCGGATCATAGAAATCATGCGTTCTTTTCCCCACTCGGGATACCATTCGATGCTTTCGCACGCCGCTACAGCCTTTTCTTTGATCGCGTCCACCGAAGCAAACCATTGCTCTGTAGCGCGGAAAATAATCGGGTTTTTGCAGCGCCAGCAGTGCGGATAGGAGTGAACGATCTTTTCAGAGGCCAGCAACGCTCCGCATTTTTCGAGATCCTCAAAAATGACGTCGTTGGCTTTTGTATAACTAAGACCCTCATACTGACCGGCCTCCGCCGTCATGACTCCGTGTGAATCGACAGGGGCAAGCATCGGAATCTGGGGGTATTTTTTGCAGATATTGAAGTCGTCTACACCAAATCCCGGTGCGGTATGGACGCAACCTGTACCGGTATCCAGCGTGACATGGTCGCCGAGGATGATTAGCGAGTCACGGTCATATAGCGGGTTCCACGCTGTCATTAACTCAAAGCTTCTGCCGGGCAGCTTTGCCAGTATCTCATATTGCCCGATGCCGGCCGCCTTGCAGACAGACTCGACTAGTTCGGAGGCCAAAATATATGTCTCGCTGCCTGCCTTGACCAGAGAATACTCAAAATTCGGCCCGAGACAGATGGCTAGATTGCCGGGCAGTGTCCATGTGGTGGTCGTCCAGATGACGAAATATGTGTTTTTTAGGTCGCACAGACCGCGAAGGATACCATTATCGTCTTTCACCTGGAATTTGACATAAATGGTGGTGCAAGGATCGTCTGCGTACTCAATTTCAGCTTCGGCCAGTGCCGTCTCATCGGAAGGGCACCAATACACGGGCTTCATCCCTTTGTAAATATAGCCCTGCTCATACATCTTTCCGAAGACGCGAATCTCTTCGGCCTCAAACGCGGGGTCCATGGTCAGATACGGGTGATCCCAGTCACCGATGACGCCAAGACGTTTAAATTCGTTTCTCTGGCGGTCAACGAAATCGGCGGCGAAGTCGTGGCATGCACTGCGGAATTCAGGGATCGACATATTTTTACGGTTGAGATTATTCTTTTTGATAATTGCGCTCTCAATCGGCATCCCGTGATTGTCCCAGCCCGGAACGTATGGCGACTTAAAACCCGATATGTTTTTGTATCGGACGATAAAATCCTTTAGGATCTTGTTCAAAGCCGTGCCGATATGGATATCGCCATTGGAAAATGGAGGGCCGTCGTGAAGGATAAATAGGGGCTTCTCGTTGTTTCTTTCCTGCATATTCTGATAAATCTGCTTCTCTTCCCAGCCTTTGAGCATATCAGGCTCTCTTTGAGGAAGTGAAGCACGCATAGAAAAGTCGGTTTGTGGTAAATTCAACGTTTTGTTGTAATCCTGTGGCATCAATATGTCTCTCCCTTAATTTAAGCTTATCTTTTTTTGCCGAATCCCTCGTCGTCACGTATAAGGTCATAACCCTCTCCGAAGCGAAGGCGGCCAAATTTCGACTCGCTCTGGGCGGCGCTTTGCGCTGAATCATCCGTTTTGAATGGAATAGGAGCATTTGCTTTGGCAGAGGAATTTCTGGCGGGGGCGATACCATCCATTGTATCATCAAACAGCTCTTCATCCTCTAGTTCCTGTGAACGGATGTCTTCAGCCGTCATTGGCTCGTCCTCGGTACTCGGTGCAGGAGCGGCCTGCTTTGGCTGTGGTTCTGAATCGGGCTGTACTTTTGCCTCCTCCTCACCGGGAAGGGCACTTACAAGCTCAATATGCTGCTTATAGAGAGAAAGAAGCCTGCCCTTAAAAGAGGCTACCTCTTTTTTGAGTTTATCTAGAGCCGCCTGTTCACCCTCAATTTGTCTCTTAGCATTTTCCACCATCATTTCTGCTTTAATGGTGGCGTCGCGCATGAAGATCTCTGCCTTCGTTTTGGACTCTCTGATCACACTGTCACCGAGCTTTTGCGCGCCAAGAAGAGCTGTACGAAGGCTTTCTTCATCTTCGCGGTATTCGGTCAGCTTGTCGGCAAGAATCTCTAATTTCTTCTGGGTGTCGGCGTTCTGATTGACAAGTTCGGTCATCGCCGATGCGGTCTGTGCCAAAAAGCTATCCACATCATCCATGCGGTACCCATAGCCCATTGTTTTATTGAATTTTTTGTTGGCCACATCTGTGGGTGTTAGCATGTTAAATCCCCCTCATCTATATTTCTTACAGTTTATATGAATACGGCCCTTTTTCGTTTTTTCACCTGTGCCGCAAAAGATGTACTTTCCATACCCTTTGATCGAGATTTTCTCTTCCTCTGATACCAGCTTTGAAGGTGTTTTACACTCGACGCCCGCCTTGGTCACTATTCCCGACCGGATCAACTTTTCAGCCTTTTCTCTGGAGACGTCCGTCAGCATTGCCACCAGACAGTCCAGACGCAAGGAACTGATAACGCCCTCAATGTCTTCAAACTCCGGCCCACCAGGCAGTTCAGCCGGATACCCCACGGCACACTCCACACCGGCGTTTTTAACCTTAACAAGCTCTTCAGAGACGATCTCTGCCACACTGTCAAGAAGAAAGAGTACAGCGATTCCCTCTCGAATTAGTATATCTCCCACTGACTCCCTTTTAATCATAAGGCTCATGATCGCGCCTAAAAAATCCCTATGGGTAAGCACATCAATCTTTCGATAGCGCACAGTTACCGCACAAACAGGAAAAGCAGCGTCATCCGGAGCATCATCTCCCCCGGATACGCCGAACACCGCCCTTTCTCCGCCTTCATGTCCGGAAAAGAAGCGGTATCCAGAGAACCCCATCGCATGAGCCACCGCTTCTGCAACAATTTGCTCGCGCTCGGTCAAAAAGCGGGAGAAACATGCCTTGTATCCACGCCCTGAGATCTCGATTAAATCCCTGATATGACTTTGGAGTATTTTTTCATCCGGTGAAAGCTCACCAAGCATCAGAGACGTCATTTCTTAAAAAAAGACGCCGTTGTTCTCAAGCTCATCCAGAAGATCGCCGACAAAGTCAACATTATAGGGTGTAATTATGTATGTACTGTTGGCGACACGCTTAATCTGTCCCTCGTTGGCATAGGCTACCCCACTTAAAAAGTCAATCAGCCTTCTTGCGACATCCTTATTGGTTGATTCAAGATTCAGGACAACCGTACGTTTTCCGTTTAAGTGATCCGCAATTGAACTGGCATCGTCAAATCGTTCTGGCTTGACCAGCACAACCTGAAGCTGGGTGGTTGCGGCAATATTGACAACCTTATTCGGCTTTTTGATGAAGTCGCCATCAAGAGTATCTCTGGATTCTCTTTGCTCTCTGGATTCTCTGGTCTGGGGAGTAATGGGCATAAAATCACTCTCCTCTTCCTCATAATAGTCATCATCCGGCATTCCAATAAGGTTTTTGAACTTGTCCATCATACCCATATTAAGCTCCATTCTGCCGCTTTACATCGGCATTAATTATCAATGTAATGCACACTCTTATCAAACAAAAAAGAGAATGAAAAGAGTTGCCCACTATGCTCCACCGACAGTTTGCCTTTCGCAGCAGAGTGGCAGCGGAAATATTGTCTGTCCCACTAGGATAGGACTTCGAAAAACGGTAAGCTCTGCGCCTGTCGCCCGCCATTCATGTCAAGAGAACGACCATGCACTTGCACACTCTACTTGCGGCAAGTGATACCATGCTTTTAGGTTATTTACAGTGTGTCACCAGTGCCAAAAGTCGCCGATCTCTCACCAAATAAGCTTCGTCCAAGCCTTACAATATGCGATCCATGCTTAATTGCAAGTTCAAAATCGCTGGACATTCCCATTGACAGGAAATCCATATAGATATTATCCATTTTTTTCGCCTTTATGTCAATAAACAGCTGATGAGCATTGCAGAAATAACCCTCTGTTTTTAATATTTCTCCCACTGGAGGGATTACCATGAGTCCCCGTATGCAAATTGCTTCTATTTTTGCCAACTTCGGAAGCAGTTCCCACAATTCGTCGACATAAACGCCCGTCTTCCCTTTCTCATTTCCAATATTGATTTCAACCAGACAATCCATTACTTTACCCTCAGATTGCATGCGGTCACCTATGGCTTCAGCCAGCCTGATGGAATCCAGTGATTCGATCATATTCACAAGAGGAAGCACCGAAGAGAGCTTATTTCTTTGCAGATGCCCGATAAAATGGACCTGGCATCCCGCAAGACTATAGCGATTGTAACGTGTGGCAAGCTCTTGTGCGCGATTTTCACCAAGAAGTGAAATCCCGGCTCCAATTGCTTCATTGACCTGATTCGCGTCCATTGTCTTCGTCACAGCCATCAACTTGACATCTTCTGGGTTTCTGCCTGCCCTGACAGCAGCCTCGTTTACCCGGTCAATGAGTCTTCTGGCTCGACTTGCTATATCAGCCGATGTATTTTCCATCGTACAAATCAGTCCCTTCAATGATCACCTGATCAAAAAGCTTCAGAGGTCTGGTTGCGTCGAAAGCCACATTGCAAAGCACAAATGATGGCTCTTCATAAATCGTCTCAATGGTTTTAAAGACAACTTGTTTTCCCTGCACAACATAGACACCCTTTTTTCCATCTAAGAAACGCACAGCCTCACTGTTGATCTTATATCCGGTATAGGAGCGAAAGGAAACACTGACTGTGGCAGTACGCATTGAAATAAGCTCGGGGGTAATATAGTTACAGCGGAGAATCACCATCTTGCTTCCAGTGGATTTAGTGCTTTCCTCGTCCAAAACACGATATACCGAGGCAGGCACTTGTTGCAGACCATTTTGATTAAAATCTATTGATACACCAAGACCCTCACAAAATTTTGAGGCATTATCGGCCGTCACTGAAATGGCCACATACCAGTTGTGGCTGAGAATAATGCGGCCAACACCGTTTACTTCTCCGGGAGCAAGCTGTCCAGCGATTGCCCTATCTAAATCGGCAACGGAGATCGCATCCATATTGGATACAGCGAGTTTCTTTTCAAATCCATCCGTAGTGCTGGCAAAATAGCCGGCCACAGGGGTCGTGATCTTCGCATACCCGCCCTTTACTTCTTTTTGCGTATAGGCAAGTTCGTTTTGAAGATATTGTATGCGCTGCGAAAAGTCTATTTCACGCCCTGTGACAATCAGCCTGCGGTTTAATACATCAAGCAGATCGTCGCGATATTCTCCAACATCAGTAACAATGCCATATGACGTCATATCATAAATCTCACCAATCTGGTCGGTGATCTTTTTTACCACTGTATCAGGGCTCATATAGCTGCTGCCCGTTTGCTGTGTTGCCTTGAGTTCTGCAATCTCCTGGGTGAGCTCTGTTACCTGACAGCTCTTATTCATCTCTTCCTGGCTAGCGTAAACTTCAGCAACTGCCGCACCCGACAATACACGGGCGCCATCTTCAAAGAGATAATGCAGTACGCCCTTGCTGTTTGTAGAAATCACCTGTTCGTCACGCAGGATGACTGCGCGTGTACGAACCATATCGGACAACGTATGCGTATAAACGGTCTCAACTGTATAAGGCGTATAAAAAAGCCTATACGCCTGAAACGAAACATAGCATGCCAAAAAAACAAATACAATCACCGTCAATATTCGCCAAGAGAGATTACTCATCCTAATTTACCTCTATTGATTCAAATCATTCTCTTCATTCTCTTCAACAGACATAACATTGATGGCTTTGGAAGGAACGATCGTGGAAATTGCATGCTTATAAACGAGGCTTTGTTTACCCTCTGCATCGAGGATCACGGTGAATGCGTCAAAGCCCTTCACAATACCCTTAAACTGAAAACCATTGGTCAAGTAGATAATCAGAGGGATCTTATCACGTCTTGCCTGATTAAGAAAAGTGTCCTGTAAATTAAGAGTTTTCATCATAACCCTGCACTTTCTCCGCACGTTACCGATTTATGGTTTTAATAATTTTTAAATTTACGAAATTTTCATCAAACAAAACTGCCGGCGCAGATCAGTCAGAGTACAAATTCCTCTTTTGTAATATTGCTATTGGCATATCCAGCCGTGCGGGAGAGGATAAGCCATTTTTAATCGTGTGCGTCTATTTGCCGTTTCTCTAAGAGCAAGCTGTCTTTTTTAATTCCTGCGAAATAGTTATTGCTGCAATCTTACCCACGACAGCGTCGGGAAAAGGATAAAATTTTAATGAACCGAAGTGGGAAAACCTTGCACTTTTATAATTCCCAAAGCGGCGGCTGTTAGCTCATCGTGATCTTGAAAGGAATCGATTTCCAGCCAGCGGACCCGCTCATCCTTTTTAAACCAGGTGAGCTGGCGCTTCGCATAATGTCTGCTTGCCTTTTTAATTTCTTCAAGACACTCTTCCAGACTGCGGCTACCGTCGAAATACCCCATAAGCTCCTTATAACCAATGGCTTGTGAGGCTGTCGCGCTGTTTAGCGAAAAGAGAGCCCTTGCTTCTTCAAGGAGGCCTGCCTTCACCATGATTTCCACACGACTGTTGATTCGCCAATAAAGGTTATCCCGATTCATACATGTAAGTCCAATCACGCACAGGTTGTAAGGCGAGGGGTTCTGTCTGGACTGTTCGATATGCCAGGACATCGGCTTTCCGGTAATCTCATAGACTTCCAAAGCCCTGATGATTCTTCCCATATTGCCTGGATGGAGTTTGTCGGCAAGCAGCGGATCAACTTGCGCCAATAGCCCATGTAGATACGTGTTACCCTTTTCTGCTGCTACTTCCTTTAGTTTCGTTCGAAGCTCCTTATCCTCACTTTGCTCTGAAAAACGGATATTGTCAATCAATGAGCTAATATAAAGACCGGTTCCCCCAACAAGGATGGGCAATTTTCCCCTTTGATGAATATCTTGAACTGCTGCGCGTGCCATCTCCACATAAGCAGCTACGCTGAATGGTTCACCGGGATCAATAATATCCATCATGTGGTGAGGTATCCCCCGGCGCTCCTCCAAGGTGGGCTTTGCCGTTCCGATGTCCATCCGGCGATAAATCTGCATCGAGTCGCCCGATACAATCTCGCCGTTAAAATGTTCAGCCAGCCTTACAGAAAGGTCTGTCTTTCCTGTCGCGGTAGGGCCGACGATACATAACAGCGGTATATTCAATTTGTTTTCTACCCCAATCGTCCAAACATCCTCTCTATCTCCCGTTTTGTCATCGAGGTAAACACAGGTCTTCCATGCGGACAGTAGCGAATATCCTTTGACATGAGGACGAGCTCTGCAAGCTTCTCAAGCTCTGGTGTATGGGAGCTGTCACCTGTCATGACAGAAGAGCGACAGGCAACCGAATAATATATCTCATCAATTGCAGATGGCGTGGGATTGGCAGAAAGGCCCATAAGCTTCCCTGCAAGATCAGCGATCACATCCTTGATCTCACTACCATCCAGCATCAGTGGAATTTCGCGTACAATCACGCTGGAGGTTCCAAAATCTTCGATCACAAATCCCATAGAAGCGAGAAGCTCGCTGTTTTCGAGAAGTGCAGCCTGTTCATCCTTTGACAAAACGACAGCAACCGGAGAAATAAGCATCTGACGGCCCGGATCATGAGTCTCGGCCTTTAAAAGATTATAGTTATATCGCTCATGTGCGGCATGCTTGTCCACCAAAAGGAGCTCCTCATTCATTTCGATTACCAAATAGGTGCCAAAAAGCTCACCAATCAATCTAACATGCGGGGCTTTGGCAGTCGAAATGGATTCCTGTAAAGTCTCTGGCGGTTTGGAGATTTGCTCCGGCGGTAAAAAATGAGTTCCCGTTTTCGTTGCAATCGCTTTTGTGAAGGACTTAGATACCTCTGATGATTCTTGATTTGAGGTCATTTTATATTGTGTAAAGTTATTTGTCTTTACATTGTTGTCGTAATCAATATTAATCAGTTTCATCCTATCGGCAGATCGATCTCCACGCCTGTTTGTCTCGGCAACATGAAGTTCATTGTTCTGCACCGTCGGCTGCTCTCTCACAACCGGGACAGGAGCTGGAGGAATGGAAAAGCCGCCAAACGAAGCAGGAGAAGTGGACGCCCTAACATTGCTAAGCTGCTGCTGTCCGCAGGAAAGGTCAAAATCCGAGAGTGCAAAACGGTTAATAGGGGGCGCTGCCGTCTTGATTTCCGACTTTCCCTCACTCTTTTCAAGCGCAGCCCTGCAGGCTGAGTATACCGCATCGAAAACAGCTTTTTCGTCGGAAAAGCGCACCTCAATCTTTGCGGGATGCACATTTACATCCACAGTATCATAGGGAATCTCAATATTCAGTACCCCGGACGGGTAATTTTTCGTCATTATTCTATTTTTATAGGCCTCTTCAAGCGCGGCCATACAGGTTTTGGAGCGAACAAAACGGGAATTAATATAGAAATGTTGCATGCTTCTTGTCGCTCTTGCCGCTTTGGGAGCAGAGATATAACCTGTCACCCGTAATCGGCCATGTTGGCCATCTACCGGGATTAAGCCTGAGGTAAACTCGCCGCCATACACCGCGTGGATCGCAGAAAATAAATCTCCATCCCCCGGCGTAGCCAGTTTGCGCTGGCCATCTCGAATATACTGGATCGAAAGTCGTGGATAAGCCATGGCGATCCTGTCAATGACCGCTGAGATGCTGTTCCCTTCTGAAATATCTTTCTTGAGAAACTTCATCCTGGCAGGGGTGTTGTAGAAAAGGTCGCGGATAATCAGCGTCGTACCCACTGCGCACCCGGCGTCGGCAAGCAAAAGCTCTTCAGAGCCCTCCACGTGATAAAGTGTTCCGCAGACTTCCTCCTCGGTACGGGTGATAAGCTCTACCCTGCTTACCGCCGCAACAGAGGCAAGCGCCTCACCGCGAAAACCCAATGTTCCTATACTCTCGAGATCCTCTTCTGTCAGTATCTTGCTTGTAGCATGGCGTACAAAGGCATTGTGAATATCCTCACGGGCAATTCCACAGCCGTCGTCCGTGATACGGATATAGCGGATTCCTCCATGCTGTATCTCTACGGTGACACGTCCGGCCCCCGCGTCAACCGAGTTTTCTAAAAGCTCTTTGACAATGGAAGCGGGGCGTTCAACCACTTCACCAGCGGCAATCAGTTCAGCCACCTGTTTATCCAGGATGTGTATTTTAGCCATTGTGTCACCTCCTTTTCTGTTAAGAGTGAAGTTGTTTCTTTCTATCTATCGTACCAAATGACGGTCAGACAGATCAATATTTTCATTAAAGCCTTTTGGGGTAAGTCTCTCAGAGTCCCAAACGGCCTGATTTAACGCCCTGCCATCCCCTTGAGTTCAAAAAGCTTGGTAAGAGCCTCAATAGGCGTAAGTGTGTTCGGGTCAAGTTGTTTCAATTCCTGCTCTACAGGCGAGGGCGCTGCCCCCGCAAGGCTCAGTTGCCCCGTCAGGCTTTCTAGTGTCCTCGCGGACGCGCGCCGCTGGGATACAGGCTGAGCCGCTTCAAGCTGCACTAGAATCTCATGGGCTCGCCGGATAATCCAATCTGGGATTCCAGCCAGTTTGGAAACCTCAATGCCATAGCTGTCGTCAATCCCGCCGGGAACGATCTTTCGCAGAAAGGTAATTTCATCCCCCCGTTTTTTAACGGCGGTGTTGTAGTTTTTTACACAGCTCATGGCTTCTTCCAACTCGGTAAGCTCGTGATAGTGTGTGGCAAACATGGTCTTTGCCCCCAGTTTTTTGGAATCCGCGATATATTCGATAACAGCCCTTGCGATACTCATCCCGTCAAAGGTTGAGGTACCGCGGCCAACCTCATCCAGGATGAGAAGGCTGTCACGCGTGGCATTTTTGAGAATCTGGGCGAGTTCGCTCATTTCCACCATAAAGGTGGACTGACCGCTGGCAATGTCGTCGGATGCCCCGACTCTGGTGAAAATACCGTCAACAATACCGATACGCGCCGCACGCGCGGGAACAAAAGATCCAATCTGGGCAAGCAGGACAATCAGGGCGGTCTGCCGTATGTAGGTGGATTTTCCGGCCATATTGGGTCCGGTGATAATTGCAATCTGTTGGTCGGTGTTATTCAGCTTTGTATCATTGGCCACAAAGGGTGCACCGCCAAGAATCGCTTCCGCTACCGGATGGCGGCCATCCTTAATGGTGATCTCACCCGGCTTGGCAAGGATGTCCGGGCGGCAGTAGTTGTTCAGAACGGCAAGCTCTGCCAGTGAACTGAAAACGTCAAGACGTGCCACCGCGGCGGCTGTTATTTGTATTCTCGCTACATTCTGGGCGATGCGGCTTCTCACATCATCAAAAAGTTTCGTTTCAATTGACATGATCTTGTCATTGGCGCCGAGAATTTGATCCTCCAGCTCCTTGAGCTCCTGAGTAACATACCGTTCACAGTTAGCAAGGGTTTGCTTTCGAATGTAACGATCCGGCACCTGATCCATATAGGACTTAGTAACCTCAATATAATAACCAAAAACCTTGTTATAACTGATTTTTAAAGTCTTTATCCCCGATTTTTCCCGCTCATCCGCTTCAAGAGCAGCCAGAATGTCCTTGGTGTTTGACAAAAGCCCCCGCAAATGGTCAAGCTCTTCATTATAGCCGAGGTTAATAACCCCCCCATCCTTCAAGGTGATGGGCGGGTTATCAGCGATAGCCCTAGCGATCAGGTCACATAGGTCTTTCATCTCATCGATCTGGTTATAAATCTCCTGCAAAAATTGGCTTTTCGTACCCGAAACTTTTTCTTTCAGTTGAGGAAGACGGCTAATGGCCTGCTCAAAGCTTTTTAGCTCCCGTGGGGCGGCACTGCCGTATACGATCCGCGTCATCAGTCGTTCAATGTCGTATATTCCTGAAAGGCAGTCAATGATCTCACAACGCAGCACACTGCCTGAGAAGAGCTCTTCCACTGCATTAAGGCGTTTCTCGATAATTGCGGCATTGACAAGGGGCTGCTCCAGATACATGCGCAGCATCCTCTTACCCATCGCCGTTCTCGTCTTGTCAATCACCCAAAGTAGACTTCCCCGTTTCTCTCCGCTACGCATCGTCGCAGTCAGTTCAAGATTGCGCCTCGCGGTCAGGTCAAGCTGCATGAAACGTGTATCGCTGTAGAGATCAATGGAGATCATACGGTCAAGACCGGTCTTCTGTGTATTTTTTAAATAGCCAATCAACCCGCCAAGTGCCGCGCAGGCGGCGGACTTATCGGCAAGCCCCAGTTCTTCCAGAGATTTTTGAAACTGCGCTCGAATGATCCGCCCAACCGCTTTAGGCTCATACATCTCGTCCTCAAGAAGGTCAGCACAGCAGCGAAGGCGTTCCTTAATAAAGGTGGCAACCTCATTCTTGCCCAGAAATATGCTGTTAAAAATGATCTCGCTTGGCGAAAAACGAGACAGCTCGTTTTCGACCCAACTGTCATCCCCCTCTTCAAACTGCGTGAGGTGGATGTCACCAGTGGAAATATCCGCTACAGCAAGACCGTAGAAGCCATGGTCAAGGTAGAGAGAGGCGATAAAGTTATGAATACCCTCATCCAGCATACCCGCCTCGATGAGCGTCCCCGGGGTAATGACCCGCACAACCTCTCTTTTCACCATACCCTTGGCTTCTCTTGGGTCCTCCATCTGCTCACAGATGGCCACTTTATATCCCTTTTTGATCAGACGGGCGATATAGCCTTCACAACTGTGATGAGGAACGCCGCACATCGGCGCCCGCTCGGCCATGCCGCAGTCCCTTCCTGTAAGGGTAAGCTCCAGCTCACGGGAAGCGAGTTTAGCATCTTCAAAGAACATTTCATAAAAATCACCGAGTCGGAAGAAGAGTATATGATTCTGGTGCTGTCTTTTCAGTTCCATATACTGTTGCATCATCGGTGAAAGCGCGGACTGATCGATCACCCGTTCATCACTCCAAAACAAACTCTCATATAGTAAATATCTTACTGAAAGGGATATCTTTTCTCTTTATCCTGCTTACGAGTCAGACAAAGTTCGAATTTAATCTCAATTTAGTTGGATGGCTCTTAGTGGCAGCCGTGGCAGGCCGAACAGTCCCCACCGCAATCATCCGCCTGCTCAATTGAATCCGGATCGGCACCCGAGGCACTTTGGGTAATGATCTGACTGACAAAAGAGAGAAGCTTGTCCATATCGTTCTTGGCTTCATTAAACTCGACCATTCCAGGAAGCTCCATAATGGTATTGTAAAGTGTTTTAAAATCCGTATCCATGGCGGCAAGCTTTGCCTGATCCTTCTCAGGCTTCGTAATCTCTTTATTTATTTCAAGGCGCTGTGCGTTAAACTGACTGATCAGCGATTGAAGTTCAATATCCCCGTCATTTTTCTGGCTTATCGCCTGCAATCTCTCGTACCTTTCATCCTTCTGTATCTCTTTGCCGATCTCTCTGGCGAGTGTAATAATATCCATTTTTGTGTTTCCTCCATTTATTATATTTAGTTCTGCCGCTTTGCTTTCGCGGCAAAGGAATCATATTGAGTGACAGCTAGAGGACTAGCTCGCCGACAACCGCCCAGTTCATCGCCTTTGTGACCTCAACCCAGACAAAGCGGCCGGTCAACTCTTTGTCCCCGGAAAACTCTACAATCGTATTATGCGCAGTTATTCCGGCCAGATACCCGTCTGCCTTACGGCCAACACCTTCAACCAAAACTTTTACCTTTTGACCGATAAGCGCCTCGTTTATATGACTGCTGGTCCCTTCCTGGAGCTTTAAAAGCTCACGGAACCAGATCGACTTTTCCGCCTGTGGAGTGGGATCATCCATATCTGCCGCCTTTGTGCCACCACGCTTTGAATAAAGAAAGGTATAAAGATTATTGAATTTTGCACTCTCAACAAGCTTGAGTGTCGCTTCGAAATCCTCTCTTGTTTCACCGGGAAAGCCCACGATGATATCACTGGAAAAGGTTACACCGGGGATTCGACTTCTGGCATAGTCGATAAGCTCTTTATAATACTCTGTCGAATATCCTCTGTTCATTGCCTTGAGGATGCGGTCTGATCCTGACTGCACCGGCAAATGGATGTGGTTGCAGAGCTTTTCGCATTCGGCAATTGTGTCAATCAGTTCTTTCGTACAGTCTTTGGGGTGTGATGTCATAAAACGTACCCAAAAATCTCCCGAAAGCCCATTTAGCTCTCTAAGTAACCCTGAAAAACTGGGCCTGTCCGGCAGTGTATTTCCATAGGAATTAACATTTTGTCCGAGCAGAGTAATTTCTTTGTATCCAGCTGCGAGAATCTCTTTTGCCTCTTCAATAACCATCTCGGGAAGACGGCTTACCTCACGCCCGCGGACATAAGGAACGATGCAGTAGGAGCAAAAGTTGTTGCAGCCCTGCATGATGGGAAGCCAAGCCTTGACCTCTCCAGCACGGTGCGACGGAAGTCCTTCGACGATTTCGCTTTTGTCCTGATGAAAGAAAACCCTGCGCTGTCCTTTGAGGCGCTGATAGAGAAGCGTAGGCAGCATGTGTATCGCACCGGTGCCGAAGACGATGTCGACATAGGGAAAGCTTTCTCGCACCTTGTCCGCTGCGGACTGCTGCTGCATCATGCAGCCACATATGCCAATGATCAGATTTGGGTTTCGGCGCTTATGGGATTTCAAAGCACCTATATTGCCATATACCCTGTCTTCGGCACTTTCACGAACGGCGCAGGTGTTAAAAAGAACAAGGTCAGCCATGTCGGCACTGTCACAAAAACCATAGCCCATCTGCGCAAGCAGACCTTTGATGTGCTCGCCATCGCTAACATTCTGCTGACAGCCAAAGCTATGCACAAATGCCATTGGCATTGCCTCGCCGCGCTGACTGAGAAGCGACTTTACATCCCCGGTCGTTTTGGGGACAGAACCAATTAATTGGGTATTATCCATATCATGAATCAGAATCATCAATCCGCCTTTAAATAGAACTTTACCGTTTCATCCGTGATTTGCCAATACGATAATCGACATCATTGGGGACCTGTAAAATAGCAGAACAATATAAATCTTATTTAATTGGCACTCTAATTCCACCTCCATTTCCTTTACCATAGACGGTGGAAACAAAGGCAGAATTATTTGCATTTAATTTAAGATTCATCTAATGTTTTTTTGTGCATGATTGCCCATCAGTGACAATGCCATTAAGGGGTAAGTGCTTTAACAATTATTATACCATAATTGTCTCCATCGTCAAATAATGTTTAGGATAAATGTGTAGGAAAGCCAAATAATTTACATCTTCAGAATTCTTAGTTTATTATTATTAAGGTTATAAATCGTTATTCAGACTCTGTATTTTCTTCCTGAGGCAAAAAAAGACATCGGTGTTTTTAATTTTGCAATCGATAAATCCTTCTCAAAAGAAGAAAGCATAATGTTTTCACGTGTGGTATGATAGTCAATATGGATAGCGGTTGTGGTAGTGGTAACCAATTTGTTTCACTCCTGCCGGCCTGCTCACCGACGAGGAAACCACCTTGCTCAATAAGGTCATGATAGACATAGAGTTGATTAGACAAGAAACCCTGTCTAGATAGCATTGTATTCCTTTCTTCCCTCGATTGAGTTGGGAAAAGAGAGACAGGATCATTGCCTTTTGATTTGGGTTTCGTATGACACTTTTCCTTTCAAGCATAATAACAGGAGGGTTACTGTTTTGAAAAAGTGTATGGTGATTCCTGATTCATTTAAAGGAACCATTAGCGCAATTGAAGTCTGCCAGATCATGGAGAAAAAAATTAAAGAATATTTTCCATCCTGTGAGATTCTTTCCGTTCCTGTGGCTGACGGCGGTGAGGGAACTCTTGACTGCTTTCTGTACGCCTTACAGGGTGAACGGGTAGAGGTCACTGTTGCAGGCCCTTATGGAGAGCCTCTGAATTGTCACTACGCCCGAATCGGCGACACAGCCATCATAGAAATGGCACAAGCGGCCGGTCTCCCGCTGGTAGAGGGGCACAAAAACCCTGCCGAAACCACTACCTATGGCGTAGGTGAGCTGATGCGCCACGCAGTGGAATATGGTGCCAGCGAGCTGATCATTGGTCTGGGAGGAAGCTGCACCAATGACGGGGGGTACCGGAATGGCAGCCGCTTTGGGTGTGGTTTTTTGTGACGAGTTTGGCAATTCTTTCATCCCCACCGGTAATACCTTGGAGCAAATACGTAAAATTGACGTCTCGGCCACCCAAAAACTACTGAATGGCTGCAAAATCTCCGCCATGTGCTACATTGACAACCCGATGTTCGGAAAAACCGGAGCCGCCTATATCTTTGGCCCGCAAAAAGGCGCTGATGAAGAGATGGTTGTGCTGTTGGATCGAAATTTGATAGCCTTATCCAACGCCATTGAACACAATCTCGGCATATCAGTGGCTTCCCTTTCGGGCGCGGGAGCGGCAGGTGCCATGGGGGCAGGGGTTGCCGCCTTTTTGGGTGGGGAGCTTAAACCGGGGTATCCAGAGCGTTCTTGACATGATTCATTTTGAAACGCTCCTCGATGGAACTGAACTTGTTTTTACCGGCGAGGGCAAGCTGGACGGCCAAAGCCTGCGCGGCAAAGTGGTTATTGGCATTTCGCGTCGTGCTGCTAAACAGGGCATACCTGTAATCGCGGTCGTTGGTGACATTGGGGACGACGCCGCAGCTGCCTATGATATGGGGGTTTCAGCAATTTTCAGTACCAATCGCCAAGCTATCCCATTTGAAAAAGCCAAGGGACGAAGCAAGCAGGATCTGGAGGCTACAATGGATTCCATTCTCCGTTTCCGGCGCTGCCTATCCTCTGAAAAATATAGTTGATTAACTTGAAAACAAGCTTGTGATTTCTTCCCCCGCCGAAGGCGGGGGAAGAAAATGACGTTTTAACTATAGTCAGTTTTTAAGTTAATTGGCTATAGCAGTGCTACTAAAAACAACACGATTTTCTTTTTCTTCTAAATTAAATGATAATTTTGACTCTGCTCCCCAGCAAAGGCTGGGGGAACAGAGTCAAGAATAGGGGCATATCAGAATTCGAAAACCATATAAAAGGACGCAGGATTCATTCCGGCGTCCTTTTGGATTTCATAAGTTTATGAAGTGAGCCTGTTTGGGTAACCGGCGGACAACAAAAAGAAGTCAGGACTTCTTTTTCACGGCAAACTCTGCTTTAACCTCGGCCAACTTACTTGGATCGGTGGCAAGTTCGGCCCCTATAAGCGCCATGATTCTGGCAGCATAGAGCATACCCTTATGTCCAATTGGCGAGCCGGAAGAAGCGGTGATTCCCCAGTGGTGTCCTGGGGTGCCTGAAGGATAACAGGTCACGGCGAAGTTGGCTGTTGGAACAATTTGAGACACATCTGACACGTCAGTAGATCCGCCCACGAAACTTACCACGCCTGTCGGCACAGGTATCTCAGTATTGATGCTGCCATTCATCTTTTCAGGGTTAATCGAAGCGGCAAGAGCCTTCGCAAATGCAGTATCGGCCTCATCATAACTCGGCTTCTCAACCTTGTTCATGCAGTCATAAACGAGCCTGCACATGGCCATTGACACATTCGTTTCAGCACCACTGCAAAGTGTCTCATACTCCATTTGCGTGCCGCTCATGTAAGCGGCACCAATGGCGATATCCTTTACTCTGGCAACTGTTTCGTCGACATTTTTCCTATTCTTAGCACGGACAAAATACCATACTTTGGCAAAGTCGGCAACGATATTCGGCTTCTCTCCTGCACTCAAATAGCTGTAATGTATTTTGACATCCGCTGATATATGTTCTCTGAGATAGTTTGCGCCGACACTCATCAATTCACAGGCATCAAGGGCACTGCGGCCATTTTCCGGGTCCCCCGCCGCATGGGCGGTCTTTCCGTGGAAGGTAAAGGTCATAGAATCAAGCGCCTGATAAGATGTTTCACCGGAAAGGTTACGGTCATACGGATGCCAGCAGATGGCAGCGTCAAGCTCGGTAAAACATCCGCCCTCAATCATTTTCACTTTGCCGGAAAGAACCTCTTCCGCGGGGCATCCATAGACGATCACAGTCGCATCAAGCCCGTTTTTCTGTATAATCTCCTTAAGGGCGACACCGGCGGCAACCG
>CAXXEO010000013.1:0-15284 GCA_963664585.2 Oscillospiraceae bacterium
ACTTCAATCTGAAGTCCTGCATTTCTCATACACTTGATAAACTCAACCCATCGGCAGTCTTCCACGGTGTAATCACGGAGGCCGCTTGACTTGCGGTTTACACTCGGAATCAATCCGACACGCTCATAATAACGGAGCGTGTCCGGAGTAAGGTCAAATTTTTTACTGACTTCCGATATGGTCATATCATCGCCTCCAATTTTGGTATTTTAGAATATTTCTGAACTTTGAGTCAACTTCAAGTTTTCTCCTGAAAAAGCAGAAAAATCATCGTATGAAGTTCGTTGATATATTGTCCTCTTTTTCGGGGAATGGAACTCCCGCTTTTACTCCTGCTTCCTTACATTTCAGAAACCACGCCATATTTCTGCCCAAAGTGCGCATGATCTGCAAGCCTTCCAGATCTTTTTTTACATCATCAGGTGTAGAACCGTGTACCATATTCCAGTACTTTGATGAAATAACCGGCATCTCCGCCAGAGTAAAATACTTATTGAGCTGATCAAAGGCTGCTGTTGTTCCGGCTCGTCTTGCTGAAACCACTGCCGCGGCAGGTTTTAGGTAAAAAGACTGCCTTCCCGAACATAAATCTGTAAAAAAAGCTCTGTCCATAAAGGATGTCATAGCGCCACATGCGGATGCATAGTGAACAGGAGAACCAAATACGAAGCCGTCAGCATCTTTGGCGATTTCAAGAAAATCGTTGACACAATCGTTGAAAACACAGTGCCCGGTTTTGACGCAGTTGCCGCATGCCATGCAACCTGCTAACGGCTTTGTTCCTATCTGATAGATTTCAGTTTCAATTCCGTTGGTGTTCAGAGCTTTTGATATTTCTTCCAATGCAGTATAGGTGCACCCGTGTGCATGAGGACTTCCGTTTACCAATAATACCTTCATATCTTCCTCCTGTAATCATTTGTCTTCAAGGATGATTTTATTGATGAAGCAAGATCATTAAGCGTTCTAGGAAACCCGATTTACGACAGACACTGTGTCGGTGCGTCCAGAAGCGAACAATTCCTTGCATTTTTTATCACTCAGTTCGTATAAATCCTCTATCATTTGACACCGATTTTACTCAAATTTATCTGCCACATTTTTTAAGAATTTTTGTTATCTCAATATGCTGCGGACAGGATTTTTCACACTGTTTACAGTCGATGCAGTCGGAAGCTTTGCCGTAGGTCTTGATATAGCTGCCGTAGTATATTTTCTGCGTGGAAAACCCTTTATTGAGCGATTGTATTTCTGCATTATACAATGCAAAATATTTCGGAATGGCAATGTTTTTCGGACATCCCGCGACGCAGTATTCACAGGCGGTACAGGGAACAGCGATGGATTCGTTGATGATTTTTACCACTTGAACGATGATGTCCTGTTCTTCCTGCGTTAACGGTTTGAAATCCTGCATATAGTCGGTGTTGTCCAGCAGCTGATCCATGCTCGTCATACCGCTTAGCACCATCATGACATTTTTAGGGCTTGCCGCAAAGCGGATCGCCCACGACGGGACAGAGAGATCGGGATGATATTCTTTCAATAATTCCTCTGCCTTTGATGGAATGTTGGACAGCGTGCCGCCCTTGACGGGCTCCATTACGATAACCGGCTTGCCGTGCTTTTTTGCCACCTCATAGCATTTGCCAGACTGGATACTTTTATTGTCCCAATCAAGGTAATTGACTTGTAACTGAACAAAATCAACTTCGGGGTGTGCTGTCAGAATTTCATCCAGCAAATCCGCATTGTCGTGATAGGAAAACCCGATATTACGGATTTCCCCTTCCTCTTTTTTCTGCCGTATAAACGCAAAAACGTCGAATTTCTCGGCAATTTTATAATGAGATACACCAAGGTTATGCAGTAAGTAATAGTCAAAATATTCAACGCCACATTTTTCAAGCTGTTCATTAAATAAGCGTTCAAGATCTTCTTTCTCTTTTAAAAACATTGTAGGCATTTTGGTGGCGACGGTAAAGCTGTCTCTCGGATGACGTTTCACCAATGCTTCACGCAAAACGATTTCACTCGTAAATTTATGATACATGTATGCCGTATCGAAATAAGTGAAGCCTCTTTCCAGAAAGGTGTCTACCATTTTGCATACAGTTTCTAAATCCACACTTGCTCCATCATTTTTGTCGAGTATCGGCAGACGCATAAAACCAAACCCTAATTTTTTCATTTAATTTTCTCCCTATTTCAGTTATTTTAATATTTTAAGTATAAGCGGCAAACAGTCCATCAATATCTTTTACTACTCTTTGCACGGGTACACCCTGGTCCATGCTTTTTATTTTGAAAACAGATTTGCCGCCATCTTCATTTTGCTTATAACATCTACGCCGAACGGACAATTTTTCATGCACATACCACATTCAATGCATTCATCTGCATGGTGCTCAAGCAGATCATAATGATTTTTTAGTGTTTCGGGAACATTTCCCTGAATTTGCGCCAGATCAAGATGCTTGTTGACCGCTGCAATGTCTATTTTTATAGAACACGGAGCACAGTGTCCGCAGTACATGCAATGTCCGTGGAATGAGATTTTTGGTGCGTTTGCAAGAATTTCACTGTAATTCTTTTCTTTGTCAGTCGCAAGAGTATATGATGTTGCCGCAAGGATTTCATCTGTGCTTGACACACCAACCATAACTGAAGCCACAGCTGGTCTGGTAAGACAGTAATGCAGACACTGCGCAGGCGTCATTGCTTCCCCGAACGGTGACTGTGCGGCGCTGAGCAGTATTCCTGCTGCATAACCTTTCATAACTGTCAGAGCCACACCTGCGTTCTCACAGCTCTGGTAAAGCTTACTTCGCATCGGATCGATACCCTCATAAACACGGTCGAAGGTACTTCCCTCAAATAAAATATTTATATCCTCGCTTGCGGGAAGCATATCATACGCGGGATTGATGCTGAACAGAATCACATCAACAAGTCCCGTTTCCACTGCTTTAAATGCTATTTCGGGATTATGAGTGGACATGCCGATTGAACGAATTATCCCTTTTTCTTTCAGTTCTTTCACGTATTCAATGATTTCACCGTCGAATATGTGTTTAAAATCTCGCTCGTCATCCACATAGTGAATCATCCCCACATCCACATAGTCAAGCTGCATCCGTGTGAGAAAATCTTCGAAAGCGTTTCTTATTTCATCCATGTCTCTTGTACGGCGGTATTGACCGTTGTCCCACATGGAACATAAATGTCCTTCCACAACAAAACTGTCTCGTGGGTATTTACCGAGCGCCTTGCCTATGTTGCTTCTGACAACGGGATTTGAATTGTAAATGTCTATAAAATTGATGCCCTCATCCATGGCACAATCAATGATTTTTTCGCAGTCTTCAAAGCTTCTGTTTTCAAATCCCTCGCCGCCGATTCCCACGGTACTTACCGTGATCCCTGTTCTGCCTAAAACACGGTATTCCATATGTCACCTCTTTCATATTCTTATAGCCAATTAACTTAAAAACTGGCTATATATAAAACGCCATTTTCTTCCCCCGCCGAAGGCGGGGGAAGAAATCACAAGCTTGTTTTCAAGTTAATCAACTATATGTTGCGTGATAGCGAATTTGTATTTGCTTTCGTCAATCATTGTATCACTTAGAGTTTACTCCAAGTCAAGAGATTTTTCAAAAAAGCAAAAAAATAAATTTTCTAAGCCTTGTTTGGTTGGATTATCTTATTTAAAAATCATTGTAATGTTGACACTCAACCGCCTGAGCTATAGAATAAAATAGAAATATTAATTTCGGAAAATGATTTTTTAATCTGATTTTAATTTTACTCAAATTGTCCTTGAAGTCTTTTCTGTTAGTATAAGGTCACAACAGAAAATAAGGAGGAAAATTAAAATGGCAACACTGGATCAAGTAGAAAAATTGCGTGAAAAAGCAAATGTGAGTTTTGAAGAGGCAAGAGGTGCCCTTGACGCTTCCGGAGGCGATTTGCTTGAGGCGCTCATTTATCTCGAAAAGCAGGGCAAAGTAATTCCACCTGTCGGCGGAGGCTATTACAGCAGTGAGAGTGCGGGCGGAGACGAAAAAGAGAAGTTCTATGATGCCTGCAAATCTCAAGAAAAGCATGGCGAGAGCTTTTCAGATATGTGGAAAAGATTTGGACGTTTTTGTGTGAATGTAATTAACAAGGGGAACAATAATTTCTTCGAAGCAGAAAGAAACGGGGATATCATTATTTCGTGTCCCGTTACGGTTCTTGTGCTTCTTTTGATATTCATATTCTGGATCATTGTGCCGCTCGTCATCATTGGTTTATTCTTCGGATTCCGCTACCATTTTCGTGGACAGGACCTTGGTAAGGAATCTGTAAACAGGATGATGGATAGTGCGACAGACACCGCTGAAGGTATTAAGAGATCGTTTAACGGCGAGAAAAAATAACGTGATTTGCAATTAAAAACACAATTTGTTTTTAAACCACTAGCGCTTGGTTTTGACGGCATTTGTATCGCACTCGTGGCTTTTTCTGCCAGAGGCAAGAGGTTCAAAAAGTTCACTTATTTTGAAATGAAAACCGGTAAAAAGTATGATGTGAGGTTCAAATGGGCGCAAAAATATTGCTGATTGAAGATGAAGAAAAGCTGGCCCGTTTTGTTGAGCTGGAGCTTTGCTATGAGGGATACTCGGTGACAAAAGCCTTTAACGGAAGGTCGGGTATGGAACTTGCTATATCCGGGGATTTTGATCTTGTTCTGCTTGATATCTTGCTTCCTGAACTAAGCGGTATGGAGGTTCTGCGTCGACTTCGCCGCACTTCCTCCGTTCCTGTTATTATGCTGACTGCCCGTGACAGCGTAACGGATAAGGTTGCAGGGCTTGATCTCGGAGCCGATGATTATATCACCAAGCCTTTTGCGATTGAAGAGCTGCTTGCCCGTATACGCACAGCGCTCAGAAAAAATATCACACCTCAGGACCATGAAATTTTATCTGCTTTGAGCCTTCAGCTTGACATTAAGCGTCGCTCCGTGACGATTGGGGGCGAGATGGTGGAGCTTACAAAGCGCGAATTTGACCTTCTTCATTATTTGCTTAAAAACAAGGGCTTGGTCGTAACCCGAGAGGCACTCCTCGAAAATGTATGGGGTTTTGACTTTGATGGGGAAACAAACGCCGTTGATGTTTATATTCGTTTTCTGCGCGGAAAAATTGACGAAGCCTATCATATTAAGCTAATTCATACCGTTCGTGGAGTAGGATATGTGATAAAGGATGAGTAAAGCAGAGTATAAGAATTCGCCCGAGCCTTTAGGCGGTAAGTTCCGGTCTTCAATTGTTTATAAGCTGGGCTTAAGGCTTATATTCCGTCTGTTTAGTATTTTTCTGACTTTGGATATCATTATCTGCAGTTTTGCCGCGATGTCAGCAATAGTCTATAGCGAACAAACGGCAGCTTCTGTTGCTAAAATGATATTTGAATCCGGGATGCCTGATGAAAGCTCTGTGGACTGGCTTCAAATGTCGGGACTTAGTGTTGAAATGCGTATAGGTGATCCTAAAGGGTATAAGGTGCCGGAACCTTTTTCGAACCTGCTTCCTGAGCCGACTGCGAAAGGAGCCAGAAGATTTGCGCAAATAAGCTCTGCAAATGCATCCGTGTTCAAAAAGCTCGAAGGGCTTGTCTATAAAATCGATCTGACGCATGAGGGAATAACGTATGATATCTCGGTAAAGCTCGAGTCTTTTATCCATATGTTCATACTGGCTTTTATGATACTTCTTGCGATCGAACTTTCAATTCTTATTTCGAGGACCTTCGAAGACGCACGGATGATACGCCGTACACTAGATCCAATTTCTAAACTTGCAAAGGCAGCCCAGAGTCTCAATACGGCAGGCAGCCAGTTTGATCCCGATAAGATGAAAGCTCTGGCTGGAAAGCTCGAAGGTATAAACGCATCCCGGCTTGATACCCGAATCCAAATTAATGAAACGCAGGATGAGCTAAAAAACCTGGCGAGAGCGATAAATGGTATGCTTGACAGGATAAATGAATCCTACAGCGCACAGGTGCGATTTGTATCTGACGCGTCGCATGAGCTGCGAACGCCTATTTCTGTCATTCAGGGTTATGCAAATCTCCTAGATCGATGGGGTAAGAACGACGAAAAGACTCTGTTGGAGTCGATCAGCGCGATCAAGGACGAGGCGGCCAGTATGAAAGATCTGATTGAGCAGCTGCTATTCCTTGCGCGGGGAGATAACAATACGATTGCACTTCAGATTGAGGAATTTAAGCTCTCAGAGCTCGCTCTCGAAGTCATCCATGAAACACAGATGATAGACAGTGCGCATATTTATGAAGACAGGCTTATAGACATCACCGTTTCTGCGGATAAGGCGCTTATTAAACAGGCTTTGCGGATACTTGTCGACAATGCAATAAAGTATACGGAATCCGGCGGGCATATTATGATTACGGCAGACAGAGAAGGTAACTTTGCAAAGCTCTCCGTACGTGACGATGGTATAGGCATAACACCTGAAGCCATCACCCGGATTTTTGATAGGTTTTACCGCGCCGATGAATCGCGCGCTAGGGCAACAGGGGGCTCTGGGCTAGGCCTTTCGATTGCACAATGGATCACCTTACGCCACGGAGGCCATTTGGAAGTGTTAAGTCGTGAAGGCATCGGTACGAGAGTTACGATAGTCATTCCTGCTACAAGCACCGAATTAACATTACCAATATAAACACGAATGGATGCGACATCCCCTAGTTCATTATCAAATATTATCTGATCTTTCCATAATACAAAACAGTGATAGTTGCATTATTGCAACTATCACTGTTTTGTATGTAAGCCTGCGAACGTTTGGCAAGTATAGCCAATTAACTTAAAAACTGGCTATATATAAAACGTCATTTTTTCCCCCGCCTTCGGCGGGGAAAAAAACACAAGCTTGTTTTCAAGTTAATCAACTATATGGTGAATATTGAGGTCATTGCTTCACGTGATTATACTCAACCAGTTATTATTTAAGCTTAATAGAGCCTGTCCGCGGTGAGGCTGTGCCGCGCTATATATCAAAGCGGCACACAGGGCGGCACAGCGGCTGATCAATCAGATTTTTGAAAGTTTAATGGAAGAATCATGACTGAAGGTCGAATCGGCTGGAATAATTCCCGCATGGATAGTATTCGCCTAGAAGACGTGGCGGGACGAGCGTATCAACGGGGACATCTTTAGCAGAATATTTAAATGATGATGAGATCAAAATGTTCCGATATATGATGGAAATCGGAACGGGGGGCAGCTCGCTAAGATCAACCCAGGTAAATCCATTGTCGGGCGTCACAAAGGAAGGCCTCGGTGCGCCAAAGCCAACGATCAGATTGACATAACCGTCTTGATCCACAACAGTTTGGTAATCGCTGATTGTCTTGAGTCCAAAAGCACCGTGTATGGCGAAGAATGCAAAGCTCCAATAGCGCATGTCTTCTTTACCTGCTATTCCGACATTGTGCCAAGTATCCGGGACCTTGGGCGCTTTCCAGTGGAGATTGAGAAACTTATCTGGGTCTCTATCAAGTTCGTTAGAAATCATATACACCGTATTGGGATTGAATTGCAATAATACCGATTGAAATCTGCTAGGGGTTGACCAATTTATATCACATCTTTTGCATTGTTGGACTTCGTGCAATTGGTCGTGATCACAATCTGTTATTTCCTGTGAAGGTGCCTGCTCCGTTGTATTTGACACCGGAATATCCGTGCCTTTCACGCCGCTGTTGCAGATGCGGTAACTGATCTCTGGCAACCCATTACTGGTCTGATCATAGCCAATACTGGGAGCATAGATGCGGTAGGTAATGACGGCAGCCTCGTTCAGCCTGCCGCTCGGAAAACTGCCTGTGTATATCGTATTGCAGCCAGCGCCGGAGACAAAATGCTCTTTGTTTGCTGGCGGTGGAGCGGGGCTGATAATTAGAGTGTAATTGCGTTTAACTGTGTCCCAGTTACCGCCTGATTCAAATGGATTTATACTGCCAGGGTCGGGGACAAGATCCTGATCGTGCGCTGAGGCTATTAGAATATCACCCACTCCGCTGACAGTAAAGGAAATATAACGTGCATGCGGATATTGTCCTTTGATTACGACCTCGATGTTCTGATAGCATTCAAATGGGAACATATAATAAGAGGCGTTAAAGTCTCCAAATTTGTACTGGCAGAAATTTGACTGCTGAACGCATTTGGGTATTTCAATTGTTTGTACACTCTTTGAATAAAAGAAGGCCGCCCGCAATTACGCAGACGACCCAATTTTATAAATGAATTTTAGAGTAATACACAACCGTTATTTAGCCGGATAAATCATTGCCTGACGGCCCCAGTGGCGGTGCAATCCGATGAGCTTTACAAATTCCGTGCAAAAAGAGGCCATGTCGGAAGAATCGCGGACAGTAACAACCCCAAGTTCACTGACAGTCTTTTTGGAACCGGTTTGAGCGAATTGAATTTTTTTGGCTTCGGAAGACATCAACAGGTCTATACCTTCACCGCTTGCGGCAACGGTCTTCAGGTGCCTAAATGCTTCGTTTATAAAAATCAGCGTATCAGGCAACATAGAGAGTGACCCAATGCTCTCCTGACCGCCCGCCACATAAACAGCGTCATATATGACCGCATCTGCGGTTGTGAAATCCTTTGCCGCTTCAATCTGATTCCCATCCAGGCTCTGAATCATGCCCATACGAGAGCTAACAATTTCCGAGCTCGCACCTGCGCTTTTAAGCGCTTCCATAACTGCCGTAACCTCCGAAAAACAAAATCCATTGTCGATTAAAATGGCGATTTTTCTGGTCGCTGGCGTTTTTATGGTATTCTCTTGGCTGAGCGCGGGAGAAGATGACGCAACCTTGGAATCTATCTGTATGGATGGTGGAACTGCGCCGACACTTTGGGCGATTTTCATAGCAAGCTCTGTATTTACATTGTTAAACATATCCACAACACGCTGCTTAATTTTTTTATCCTTACAGCCTCCCACCTCGAAGTGGAACGCATCTAAGATATGATCTTTTTCAGGTTGAGACATGCTGTTGTAGAACATGGCAGCTTGACTATAAAAATCCTTAAAGCTTTCACTTCGCCCACGTATAACTTGTCCATCAACTTTTTGAGCATAATGAACGAAGCCACCCTCGCTATCCTTTACCGGCTTTGGAAAGTCCTGCTGGAGTGCATTCGGAAAGTAGCTGACCGGTCCCGGGTCTATGGTCATGCGGTGCATACCGTCCCGTTGATTGTTGTGAATAGGCACAACCGGGCGGTTGATCGGTATCTCATGGAAATTTGGACCGCCAAGGCGCGTGAGTTGAGTGTCTTGATAAGAAAAGAGCCTTCCCTGAAGGAGCGGGTCATTTGAAAAATCAATACCGGGTACCACATTCCCGGGGCAAAAGGCGACCTGTTCCGTTTCAGAAAAGAAGTTGTCCACGTTGCGGTTTAAGGTCATCTTACCAAATATCTTAACGGGTATCAGTTCCTCCGGCCATAGCTTTGTAGGATCAAGAATATCAAAATCAAATTTAAACTCATCCTCTTCAGCAATCAATTGCACACCAAATTCATACTTGGGATATTGACCCTGCTCAATGGCGTTCCATAAATCACGTCTATGAAAATCGGGATCTTTTCCAGAAAGCTTCTGCGCCTCGTCACGCAGCAGCGAGTGTACGCCGAGCAGCGGCTTCCAGTGAAACTTTACAAAATGCGAAATACCCTGCGCGTTTACAAATCGATAGGTATTGACTCCGAAGCCTTCCATCATTCGAAAGCTGCGGGGTATAGCCCTGTCCGACATAGTCCACATCACCATATGCGCGGTCTCCGGCGTATTTACGACGAAATCCCAGAAGGTGTCATGGGCAGTGGTCGCCTGTGGAATCTCGTTATTTGGTTCCGGCTTGACCGCGTGTATGATATCAGGAAATTTGATGGCGTCCTGAATAAAAAAAACGGGAATATTATTTCCGACCAGATCATAGTTACCGTCTTCGGTATAAAATTTAGTAGCGAAACCGCGTACATCACGAACGGTATCTGCCGAGCCCCGCGACCCCGCAACGGTGGAAAATCGCACAAAAACCGGTGTTTTTACAGAAGGGTTTTGTAAAAATTTTGCCATGGTATACTGTGACATGGACTCATATAATTCGAAGAAACCATGTGCACCAAATCCGCGTGCATGTACTACGCGCTCAGGTATGCGCTCGTGATCAAAATGAGTAATCTTCTCTCTGAAATGAAAATCTTCCATGAGCGTTGGTCCGCGAAGCCCGGCTTTTAAAGAATCGTCGGTGTTTGAAACGCCTACACCAAAGTTGGAAGTCAACCGGGCACCTTTTGGATTTTCAGTATAGGCTTCCATCTGCTTTGCCTTGCGCTGTTCGGGGGACTCTCCCTCCGCCTGACTGTTAATCAAATCCATAAATTTATACTCCTTAATATGACAAAATCAATATGGTTAGCATTCCATTTTTAGAACGATTTATCCTGTATTCTTCGTTCTGTCTTTAAGTATGTCTGAACTAAAAGCTGTCTTTTTGTGTGTTTATCTTTCTCAAAACAAAATCGTTTATTTATCTCCTTGGTTGGCGGTAGCCCTTGTCCGCCACAAATTCAATAATTGTCAGATACAGTTGTTCCTTTTGTGATGTGTCTCAATCCAGCTTAAGAAATATAAGAACATACTTTATACCATGAAAATCGGTTTTTTAGGTATTGTTTAAAAACAGTTTTATTTATATTGAATAACTCTTTTTTTTATATTATACTTATAACATTGGGAATGAAGTTCTCCCATGGATAAAACCAAAACTGCTTATTAAGAGCTAATGACTTCTGTAATTTTAGGTGCAGGAATCATTGGCATTTTTATTTTTATTGGAATTTTGAAAGAAGGATTTGTAAGTGATAAGAGTAAACTGTTCGACGAAAGTTATAAAGAAAACATTTGACCAATGCTGGCCAATATTGGTCCTGGGACTATTCGCTGCGATCATTGGAATCGTTGTCGGAGCAATTGATGCCGGGTTTGGATTAGTGCTGTTATCTATCACATCATTTAGAGAATCTCACTTTATTTACTTGATTCCTTTTTTGGCAGTAGTAGGTATACTGATTCAGTTTGTATCTCAGCGTTATGGAAAAAACAGTTTTAAAGGTATGTCATTGATTTTTGAAGCCGGACATGGAGAGATGGACAGAATACCAAAAAGGTTGATTCCTCTTGTCATTATCAGTACATGGTTAACTCATTTGTTCGGTGGTAGTGCCGGCCGAGAAGGCGTAGCAGTTCAGATTGGTGCGACAGTTGGTAATTGTGTCGGAAAGCGATTGCCCATACAAAATGCCTCGCGCATTTTATTGGTAACCGGTATGGCGGCAGGCTTTGCCGGATTGTTTCGTACTCCGATTGCGGCTGTTCTATTTGCTGTTGAGGTTTTAACCGCAGGAGAATTAATTCATGAAGCATTATTTCCATCGTTAATTGCTTCCTATCTGGCAAGCTATACCTCAGGACTGTTAGGAATAGAGAAATTCAGCGTTAAAATTACGGATACCGTTAACTTCTCAATCTCCACGTCATGGAAATTGATTGTTCTCGGAATTGCGTTTGGAGTTGTTGGTGGCTTATTTGCTTTTTATTTGCACAAAGCAAAACATCTTTTCACCAAATGGATTGAAAATCCAATTAAGCGTATTGCTATTGTTGGTGCCGTGATTAGCATACTATCCATTTCTTGCTTAATGGGACGGTATTCAGGTCTTGGTACCAATTTGATTGCGCAAAGTTTCAATGCCGGAATGATTTATTCTTTCGACTGGCTACTGAAATTGATACTAACCATTATTACTTTGTCGGCAGGTTATCAGGGCGGTGAGGTTACGCCATTATTTGCTATTGGAGCGTCTCTTGGTGCTGTTTTGGCTGTTCCTCTTGGATTTCCGGTCTTATTGGCCGCAGCTCTCGGATATGCTGCCGTGTTTGGTAGTGCTACAAACACCTATCTTGCTCCAATTTTCATCGGAGTTGAAGTGTTTGGATATGACTATTTGCCATTCTTTTTTGTTGTTTGCACATTGGCCTTTATTTTCAATGGTAATCGTTCAATTTACTCTTTACAAAAGAAGAAGACAATATCTTCAATTTAAACGATAAAGGGGGGGAATGCCAATGATTAAGATGCTGAGACTAACTGACAATTCTAATACTGTCACATTAAAAGGGTAACTGAAATTCGGCACTGATTTTTGCAAATTGCTCTGCGACACAGGAAAATGAAGTTGAAACCACTAAGCTGAAAGGTAAAATTCAACTAAATCATTATACTTATACGCCGGATGGTGGTACATGGCTTAACACTGCTGCCGGATGTAAGCGGCCGCGTGTAAAGATTTGATTTATTAGAGTCTAATATGAATCACAAATCGCCTCAGTTTCACTGTCGAAGACGTTGAAACTGAGGCGAAAATATTGTCATTTAAAAAGGACAGTCAATCGGATTGAAAGACAGTCCTTTCTGAAATTGTCGGAATATTGAGAGGTATAGTTGACTAACTTGAAACAAGCTTGTGATTTCTTCCCCCGCCTTCGGCGGGGGAAGAAAATGACGCTTTATATATAGCCAGTTTTTAAGTTGATTGGCTATAAAATAATATGAATAAATAAAATATAACAATTTGTTAATAATTGTTAATTTAGATAATATAAATATGATATAAGGCGGATAACAGGCTCCTGCTGTTAAAGTGGTCAAGATGGCTCTCATATAGCGCTGTACGCCGTCATCCATGCACTCTCCCTCAATATCTAAAACAAAAAACAAAAAAGGAGAGAAAAACCAATGGCTAAAGTCATCATAACCCAAAATGCAACCGCGGCAATTGGCCCTTATTCCTAGGCGTATGTAAAAGATTTTGTTTATTGCACAGGGAAGATTCCTGTTAATCTGGCGGAGGGAGCAGTTGGAAAGGTGATTTCCATTCGAGTCAGATAAAGTTACAAAAACCTTGCGGTAATTCTGTCCGAAGCTGGTATCGGCATGAGAAAAATCGTGAAGATTTCAGCGTTTCGATGAGACTTCACAGAAATCCTTACCTTCCAAGCCCACACGCAGTAGGATTGCCGTCATGAAACTGCCCAAAGGCGTGATGCGTAGAGTAGCGTGACCATTGCGAAATGTAAGTTCGGAAGCCCGGCATGCCTCATAGCATGGTCAAGGATTGTACCGGGCGTATTCGAAAAGGGGGCCTACGCACAAAAATTCGTTAATTATTTTTTGAATAGGAGGTTTCACTATGGAATATTTAAAAATCGCCAATAGCGCTGGTCTGTGGATCGCCTGCTTGCCGCTGCTAATTGTCGTGGCGGGGCAGGTCATTGTGATCTATCGCCGTGCCTGTAAGGCGTCTTCACTAGTTGGCCTGACCCATGAAGAGAGAAATACCGCATTTAAAGTGGGACTGATTACAGCTATAGGCCCCAGCTTCGGCAGCTTTATTGTAATCATCGGCATGGCTGCTGTTATGGGAGCCCCCGCTACCTGGCAGCGTGTCTCCGTCATTGCATCAGCGGGTACGGAACTGCGTGCCTGTCAGTATACGGCTGAAGCGATAGGTATTCAGTTGGGCGGCGCTGGCTTCACGATGACAGTCTTCGACGCCTGTCTCTGGGTTATGGCCCTCAACGGCTGCGGCTGGATGCTGTTCTGCCTGCTGTTTACCGATAAGATGTCCAAATTCACCAATAAGATTACCGGCGGTAGCACTGCTTTGCTGTCAACCTTCGCTGCTTCTGCAATCATCGCCACGGTTATGTACATGTCCAGTTCTTATATCATGAGCGTCGGCCCCAATCTGGTTGCCTTGCTCAGCGCAGCCGCGAGCCGTTACCTGCTCGACTTCATCGGAAAAAAACATCCAAAATTCGGCCAGTGGACATTTAGTATTGCGTTTCTGATTGGCATGTTCTGCGGTGCCTTGTATAAAAGCCTTGTGTAAAAACCTTGTACCGGCAGTCTGGTTTTGGCAATACTAAACAAACGACAATTACAATTTCAAGGAGGATGCCGTTATGAGTAATGAAACAAGTAACGCCTATTTTGACGAGTTTACAAAGCCCGTACGAAAGATCGGCAAGCTCTCTCTGTTAGTGGCTATCATTTTGAGCTTTCTCCCCGCAATATATATCGCAATTGCCTATAACTGTATGCCCACCATCGCGCAAATTATAGGCGGTTACGTGATGATTCTTTCCACTGAGGCCGTGTACTACTTCGTGGAACCGATTTCTTATTTCCCCGTTCTCGGCGAAGCGGGTACCTATATGTCTTTTCTGGCCGGCAGTATCGGCGGAATCCGTGTCCCGTCCGTCACTGTTTCCCAAAACTCCGTCGGCACAGAGCCGGGCTCCCAGAAAGCCGAACTGGTTTCAAGTATCGCCGTTGCCGCTTCCGTTCTTTGTTCAATGTTGATGGGTTTCATCGCCATTGTACTGGGTAATCTTTTGTTCGCCTCCATGCCCAAATTCGTGCAGAGCATGTTTACATATGTCGTCCCCGCTCTGTATGGTACGCTGTTAATGATGTACGTTCCGAAGAAACCCATCGTTGCGGTCTTCGGTTTAGCGATTGCGCTGTTACTGCGTATTACCAAAATTATTCCAGGTGCGTTTAACATGCTCCTGGTTGTCATCCTTACCGTTGCGTTCGGCCTGTACATGTTCAAAAATAAGCAAAAGAAGGCGGCTTTGGCTGCGGGCGCTTCAACAGGCACAAGCTCAGGCGACCAGAAGAAATAGCTGATAAATACGAAAGGGTCTTAGTATATTGTCTCATCTTAAACTTGTATATTCACCCGCCGAAGGCGGGTGAATATACAAGCGCATTTAACCCATTGTCATATAAGATTTAGTTGCATCAAAATATTAGTATTACACATAAGAAAAGGAGAAAGACGAAATGAAATTTATTGATATGCACTGCGATACAGTCATGTATGCCTATTTTCGAGACAAGGAGGATTGTTACCAAACCGAAGGTATGTGTGACGTCAAGCGACTGAAAGAAGGCGGCGCATTGGCCCAGTTCTTGGGGATTTTCCTCCCCCAGCCAACATCGATGGCATGGGAGAAGTTCAACAAGAAATATACAACGGATGAAGCCTATCTGCAGACTTGCCTGAAAATTTTTCATATGACCATGGAGCACTATGGTGATATCATCGC
>CAXXEO010000014.1:0-477747 GCA_963664585.2 Oscillospiraceae bacterium
GTCATGATCCGGTGTATAGATAGATCGGGGTAGCGTCTAATAGGAGAGGTGAAGTGGGCATAGTTCCCGAGAACAAGCCCGTAATGCCCCAGGTTCTTCTCGTTATATTTTGCCTTTGCCATCGAACGCAACATCGTGTTGTTGACAATGTTCTGATCCTTTGTGCCCTTGACGTGGCTTAAGATATTCCCGAGCGTACCCGTAACAACACCCGGCTTCACAAGACTTGCGTTAATTCCCAGCAGATCCAGCAGTTGTGCCAACGCAGCCAGTTTTTCGGGAGAGGGTTTCTCATGGACACGGTAGATAAAGGGAAGAGCCCGATCCATCGCAAAGGTCGCGGCGGCTTCGTTGGCAATCAGCATAAATTCCTCGATGATCCTTTCGCTGATCCCACGTTCCCTGGGAATGACGTTGACGGCTTTACCATCCACACCAATGATGATTTTGGACTCGGATGATTCTAAATCCAGAGCACCGCGCCCGAAGCGTTTACGAGAAAGCAGAGCGGCTAGCTCGTCCATTAGGAAGATCTGTTCCATCAGACCATCGTACTTTTTCAGAATTGCCTCATCTGCTTTTTTTTTCGAGGATGCTATTCACCTCGCTGTAGACCCCTTTAACCCTTGAGCGGATGACCGTCTTCTTAAAATTAAAGTTCTTAATCGCACCATCCTTGTCCAGATCAACGAAGGCTGAAAAGGATAGCCTGTCCTCTTGCGGATTAAGAGAACAAATGCCGTTGGAAAGCTCCTCGGGCAGCATCGGGACGACAGAGTCCGCAAAATATACTGAAGTTCCCCGGCGAAAAGCTTCTTTGTCAAGCTCTGTGCCAGCCTGTACATAGTGACTCACATCGGCAATATGAACGCCCAGCTTCCAACCATTGTCGCTTCGTGTAAGTGATATGGCATCGTCCATATCCTTGGAGTCAGCGCCATCAATGGTAAGATAATCTCGTCTCGCAGATCGGTCCGCCCGGCAATTTCCTTAGGGTGTATTCCCTTTTCGCCGATCGCACGGGCTTCGGCCATCGCGGGCTCGGGGAACTCGCGGGAGATGCCGGCCGCCTCAAGTATTGCCTCACAGCAGCTTTGCGCATTTTCAGATGAGCCATGGATATTAACGATCTGGGCACGATGGTTAAAATGGCGGTCGCCACGATAGCTAAGTCGTGCAACAACTTTTTCGCCATCTGCCGCATCAGCCCCCTGTAGACGGGATATAGCAATGGGGAACCGCACGCCACGATCTGGTGTTACCTCATAGCGCCCATCTTTGCGGCTGACGACACCGCTGAAGAGGTATTCGGCACGGTTAAGGATACTGATGACCTCTCCGTCCATCAGCTCACCGGTGGAATTGTGAAGCTTTAAAAGAACAATATCGTCCGGCATAGCTCCCAGTAAAAATTTCCCGGGAATAAAAGCGTCCTTTTCCGCATTTTCAGGACGTGCAAAGCCATATGTCTCGTTGACGCGCACGATCTTTCCCGCCACAAGACCGGCAGTTGCGGAAAGCATCAGCTTGTGCCGCTGTTCGAATATTTCGCCAGTCCCCTTCATCTCTTCCAGAGCCGCAAGGAATCCTGCACCACCGCCTTTTTTTACTTGGGCTTTACCGGACAGCTCTTTTAGTCCAATCGGCTTTTTACCCTGTTTTTTGAGTATCAGACGTATGCTTTCCTTGATGTCCATCTACTTTTCCCTTTCTCTTTCCTTTGATACTATGTCCTTTTAAATTGCCTTTTATTATCGCACCCTCTTTTCTCTGCCGTAGTTGGAGAAAGGAAAAACAAATAAAAGCATTTACTGTTTGGAGATAGTATAGTTGATTAACTTGAAAACAAGCTTGTGATTTCTTCCACCGCCTTCGGCGGGGGAAGAAAATGATGTTTTATCTATAGCCAGTTTTTAAGTTAATTGGCTATAGCTGCAGCATCCATTTTTGCATAAAACAAAAGGCCCCGCCAAAGCAGGGCTGTTCATAATCATTCTTACAGATAAACGCCAGCCGCAAATACCGCAAGGGTTATTACAAACAACGCAACACCTGCTATTTTTGTGGCTCTAATCAAGGTAGCTTCAGCCGTTCTGCTTCGACCATTTTTGTCGAAGAATGAATCGGAACTTGTACCACCAAGCGCCGTGAGTCGCCCCTTTGACTCTTGCAGAGCCACCGATACTATTATAACCAGACTGGCCATAATTAGCAGCACACCGCCAATAATTTCAACTATTCCCATTACGTCCTCCATTCGTCGGCTTTGGAGCCGCAAAAACATATCATATGCTAAATTTTGTATTGTATTATAATGCCACTGTCTGGCTATAAAATTAATACCATAACGTTTTCATGTTTGCAATCATTATTTTTATCTAAAAATTATGATTACTCTTACCACCCGAATAATCCCCCTGGGTGCGGTTACAATATTAATGGTTTTGTTCCAAGCTTGTGTTCGCTTAATTGGTACAAAACCGGGGGGCCGGGTTTTAATCACCCGGCTCCTTTATTATTGTCTCTGCTGACTCCACGCGAGAGTGGTTAAAACACCTTCGCACCTGCCTATGCGTATTGGATTAAAGCTTGGTTTGCCTCAAGGACATCCTCTTCACGTGGCAAGGCTCCCGCTGCCGGAAGTGTTCTTGTTCGATAGCGGTGATCTCCACCGATGTCGCCTGGCTTGAAGGGGCGCATTGAGATAAGTCTCGCGCCACGTTTCTGTGTCATAACAGCGACGCCTGCGGTGTCTCTGGTTGATTTTGCAGATACAACAGCACTGTCAATAATAAGCACCCTGCCGGAAGAAGCGCGCAGAATCATTTCTCTTTCTTCGGCAGATAGCAAATTTGGGCAAGGGGTTCCTTGACAGAATAAGCACCAATCAGCTTTTTACGCTTGGTTTTCGTCTCATAGGCAGACATTTGAACCTTGGCGATCCTGCCGCTTTCAAAGGCGAACAGCATGGCCCCCTTGAAATCGCAGGTAACAACCATATAGATCGTATTCTCGCCATCATCCATCCCCAGCTTGGCGGCGATATATTCACCAACACGCTTGCCTTTGTATCTTCAAAGTCATTGGCGCGGGATTTATACACCTGGCCCTTGTCGGTAAAGAAGAGAAGATGAGCAGAATTTGTGGACTCAACCATCTGTGTGACGGCGTCACCCTCCTTAAGCTTGTGCTCACCTCCCATGCGCAAAGAGAGGGGGGTGATTTTTTTGAAATAGCCCTCACGGGTAAAGAAAAGGTTGACGGGATACGAGGGGACTTCCTCCTCCTTTTCTTCCTCCTCATCTTGGAGAGGTAAACAAAAGGACGCTTCGCCGAGGCTTGGCATATTTTTTAGCCACCTCTTCAAGCTCCTCGACAACGATCTCCAGCACTCTTTTGGGGTCCTTTAAAATGGCTTCCATCTCGGTGATCTCTTTTTTAAGAGAGGACACCTCATCGGTGCGCTTAAGAATATACTCGCGGTTCAGATGCCGCAGGCGTATCTCGGCCACATATTCAGCTTGAATCTGGTCTATGCCGAAGCCGATCATCAAGTTAGGGATAACCTCATGCTCTTCTTCAGTATTGCGGATGATACGGATGGCCTTGTCAATATCCATCAAAATCGCAGAAAGGCCCTTCAAAAGGTGGAGCTTTTCCCGCTTTTTTGACAGTTTCATAATAGGTTCGGCGCTTGACGCACTCCTGCCGGAAGGCTGTCCACTCTTCTAAAATTTTCGCGTACACCCATCACTTTGGGGCTTCCCGCCACAAGGATGTTAAAATTACAGGCAAAAGCTGTCCTCTAATGGGGTCAGCTTGAAAAGTCGTTGCATCAACTTTTTCTGGTTCCGTACCGCGTTTTAGATCAATGGTAATCTTGAGGCCATTTAAGTCCGTCTCATCACGTATATCCGATATTTCCCGAATCGTCCCGGCCTTGACAAGCTCCACCACCTTGTCTATGATTGCCTCAACGGTGGTCGAAGGGGGGATTTCCGAAACTTCAATGCATCCGACCGTCTTGTCGATACTAAAACGGCTGCGTACCCTTACGCTCCCCCGTCCGGTCTCTAAGATACGGGACAGCTCAGAGGAATTACAAATAATAAAGCCTCCGCCGGGGAAATCGGGAGCTTGAAGGGTATCTGATATTACATGCAAAGGATTCTTGATGAGCGCTATCGCTGTCTCGCAGACCTCACGCAGGTTAAAGGGACAAATGGAGCTCGCCATGCCCACCGCAATACCGACGTTAGAATTCACCAGCACGGAGGGAAAGGATACGGGCAAGAGGGTAGGCTCTTTCGTGCTTCCGTCATAGTTGTCAACAAAATCCCACTGTCTCTTTGTCAATATCGGTGAAGAGCTCGGCGCAGATGGGATCCAGCTTGACCTCGGTGTAACGCGAGGCAGCAAAGGCCATATCACGGGAGTAGCTTTTGCCGAAGTTTCCCTTGGAATCCACAAAGGGATGTAAAAGAGCTTCATAACCCCTCGAAAGGCGCACCATCGTCTCATAGATGGCCATATCGCCATGGGGATTGAGTCGCATCGTCTGTCCCACAACGTTGGCAGATTTTGTTTTTGCTCCCGTCAGAAGGCCCATTTTGTACATGGTATAAAGAATTTTTCGGTGTGAAGGCTTAAAGCCGTCAATCTCCGGAATTGCACGGGAGACAATGACGCTCATAGCGTAGGGCATATAGTTTTTTTCAATTGTTTCTACAATGGGTTGTTCTATCACTATACCGGCATTTTCGATATAGGCCGTTGTCTCTTTTTTCACGGGAGGCTTGGCCCTTTTCTTTTTTGGGCGGCATCAGTTCATCTCCTTTACTAGCGTTTGCCTTCAAACAAAGCAACATCAGATTGTCTGGTATCTTAACCCTGTTTGTCAAAAGCAGAGAAGCACTTCCGTATTATGATCATTTGTGCGCTAACCTAACTCCGCCTGCGGTAGGGAAAAGATGCGTAAAAGCTATGATATATCTGCGTTCTCAAGGTACAGATAACCATTCTGGGCGATAAATTCCTTTCGGCCTGCCAGATTATCCCCCAGAAGAAGGTCAAACATCTCTTCAGTAGCCTTGGCGGTGGAAGGGGTGACTTTTATCAGTCTGCGCGTCACGGGGTTCATGGTGGTCAGCCACATCATTTCCGGTTCGTTTTCACCAAGTCCTTTTGAGCGTTGAAGAGTGTATTTCTGGTCACCCAGTTCCTTTGTTATCTTCGCCTTTTCGCTATCAGAATAAGCAAAATACACCCTATCTTTAGCAGTGATCTCATAAAGTGGGGATTCAGCGATATAGACATAACCACTCTCGATTAGTGTGGGCGTCAGACAGTATAGCATTGTCAGAATCTGGGCGCGTATGTGAAAGCCATCCACGTCGGCATCGGTACAAATGACAATTTTATTCAGCGAAGCCCCTCAATATCAAAGCTGGAAAGCTCTTTACTCGCCTTGGATCGCACTTCGACACCGCAGCCGAGGACCTTGATGATATCGGTGATAATATCGTTTTTAAAAATCTTATCGTACTCCGCCTTAAGGCAGTTCAGTATCTTTCCGCGCACCGGAATAATGGCCTGAAATTCGGCGTCGCGCCCCATTTTACAAGAGCCCAAAGCAGAATCACCCTCAACGATATAGATCTCACGGCGGGAGGTATCGCGAGTGCGGCAATCAACAAACTTCTGCACCCTATTGGATATATCCATAGAGCCCGCGAGCTTTTTCTTCATGTTTAGGCGGGTTTTTTCGGCGTTCTCACGGCTTCTCTTATTAATCAATATCTGCTCGGCCACGCGGGCGGCATCATCCGGGTTCTCAATGAAATAAATTTCGAGCTGATGCTTTAAAAATTCTGTCATTGCGTCATAGATAAATTTGTTGTTGATCGCCTTTTTTGTCTGATTCTCATAGGAGGTCTGTGTGGAAAAGGATGAGGAGATTAAAAGCAGACACTCCTCCACATCCTGATAAGATATTTTACTTTCTCCTTTGAGATATCCACCTTTTTGTTTGATCAGGGTGTCTATCTGAGAAACAAAGGCCTGTCTCACTGCCTTTTCCGGCGAGCCACCATGCTCCAGAAAGCTCGAATTGTGATAGTACTCAGCAAGCTTACGGCGATTAGAGAAGCAGACAGCCACAGACAATTTTACACGGTATTCAGGCTTGTCCTCGCGGTCTCGGCCACGGCGTTCAGCCTGCCAAAACTGAATAGGGGTAAGGGAGTCCTCGCCCGCCATCTCTTTCGCATAGTCGACTATGCCGTTATGATAGCAGAACTCCTCTGTCTCAAAGTCTTTTCCTTGTTGGTTTTTAAAAATGAATACGATACCTGCGTTGACTACTGCCTGGCGCTTGATCATTTGGCGGTAAAAATCCGAGTCCACCGCGATTTCAGTGAACACCGAAAGATCAGGGCGCCACCGAATGCGGGTCCCAGTCTGACGTCGGCGACATTCTTCTTCGTGGAGGCCCCCTACATTCTCACCATGTCGAAAGCTTAAGGTGTAGCGCATATTATCGCGGTAAACTTCCACGTCCATATATTCTGAGGCATACTGGGTCGCACATAAGCCCAAACCGTTTAGCCCCAGCGAAAACTCATAGCTTTCGCCCTCATCGGCGTTGTTATACTTGCCACCGGCATAGAGTTCGCAGAAGGCCAACTCCCAGTTGAAGCGGCCCCTCGCGGGCATTGTATGCCACTGGACAGCCGCGGCCCTGATCCTCCACCTCAACCGAGCCGTCCTCAAAGCGGGTGATGGCAATCCTTTCACCAAAACCCTCTCTTGCCTCATCAATTGCATTTGAAAATATCTCAAAAATGGCATGCTGGCACCCTTCGATCCCATCTGAGCCGAAGATTACCGCCGGGCGCTTTCGAACCCTGTCCGCCCCCTTAAGGGAGGAATATACTTTCGTTATCATACTGTTTGGCTATTTTTTTTTGCCATCAGGAAACCTCCGGCCTATTGCTACAGCAATTCAACAAATAAAAAGGAAACTTAAAACTCTGTTGCTCCACCTATGGTGGGGTAACAGATAGAAAGAAGTACCGTTACTTAAAGAATTAGTGTAAATTTGTTTTTTCATACTATGTATTAGAATAAGCATTACCAAATATTGTACATCAAGTATAGTGTAACCTCTATATACTGTACTTGTCAAGATAAAGCACCGAGTGATGGTTTACTGGAAAGCAGTGGACGAAAAAAAACAAGCTTGTGATTTCTTCCCTAGCCGAAGGCCGGGAAGAAAATGACGTTTTAACTATAGCCAGTTTTTAAGTTAATTGGCTACATGATCAATGCTACCACCTATTTGTAGATCATCGTATCGCATTTCTCACGCCTATAAGCTTACATACTTATTAATTTAACAAATATAGAGAAACCTTTTAAACTGTCTGCTTGCCATAAACGGGGCAGACAATTATAGAAAAAAGAGTACGCAAAAAGAGGACGGGATCGATTCCCGCCCCTTTTTATTTTTCTATATATTCTTTTTCTCATCGGTGCCGAACATATCGCCCACTGTTTTGTCATTGATAACTTCACCCGCATCAGGGGCAGGCTGTCCGCTGATCGAGGTGGTCTCGCCATAGGACGGAAGTGGCTTGAACTCACCCGTTGAAGGATCTCCCAACTCACCCTTCATCAGCTTGTCAAATTCTTCGGCCTCGATCTTCTCATACTCAAGAAGGTATTTTGCCAGCGCATGCAGCTTATCCATATGCGCACAGAGGGTATCCTTGGCGAGTTCATACGCGCTTTCAATAGTTTCGCGTATCTCAGAATCAATCTCAGCGGCCACATTCTCCGAATAGTTCCTGGACTGATTTATATCGCGCCCCAAGAAAATTTCACTCTGGTCGCTGCCATAGACAATGGGGCCAAGCTTCTCGCTGAAGCCATAACGGGTGACCATCGCACGAGCAATGGCCGTCGCCCGCTGAATATCGCCTCGATGCACCAGTCGATATTTCGTCAAGTACTAATTTTTCAGACACGCGTCCGCCCAAAAGGGTTACGATATTTTCAAACATATCTCTTTTGGTGCGATAATTAGTATCCTCAGTCGGCAGAGACAGCGTATAACCGCCTGCGCCGCCCCGGGGAATAATCGAAACCTGACGCACCTTGTCCTGGGTGGACATAAAATAGGTGCACACAGCATGACCAGCCTCGTGGAAAGCCGTAAGTCGCTTGTCCTTCTCTGTAATTACATGCGATTTCTTCTCAGGCCCCACCATTACCTTAATAGTCGCTTCCTGAACCTCTTCCATGGTAATGGCCTTTCGATTTCTGCGGGCAGCCAGAAGGGCGGCCTCATTCATAATGTTCTCAAGATCAGCACCGGTAAAACCAGCGGTTGTCCGGGAAATTACCTTCAAATCTACATCAGGAGCCATGGGCTTATTTCTGGTATGAACCTTCAGTATCTCTTCTCTGCCCTTTACGTCAGGGTAACCGACTACGACCTGACGGTCAAAACGGCCGGGACGTAATAATGCAGGATCCAGAATATCACGGCGGTTGGTTGCAGCAATGATAATTACGCCTGTATTTGAGCCGAAGCCATCCATTTCCACAAGAAGCTGGTTCAGGGTCTGCTCACGTTCATCGTGGCCTCCGCCCAAGCCTGCGCCTCTGTGGCGTCCTACGGCATCAATTTCATCGATAAAGATAATGCTGGGCGAGGCTTTTTTCGCCTGATCAAAGAGATCGCGGACGCGGGAGGCGCCCACACCGACAAACATTTCCACAAAGTCAGAACCAGAAAGCGAGAAGAAGGGAGCCCCTGCTTCTCGGCTACTGCGCGGGCCAGCAGAGTTTTACCCGTTCCAGGAGGGCCTACCAACAGCACGCCCTTCGGAATTCTCGCGCCTAGAGAGCTATATTTTGTGGGGTTCTTGAGAAACTCAACCAACTCGACAAGTTCGGCCTTTTCTTCATCGGCACCGGCCACATCTTCAAAGGTAACCTTACGTCCCTCGTCAGAAGTCCGCGGCTTCGCACGCCCAAAGCCGGTGATGTTCCCGCCGGACTTGGACTGTTTGATGGTGAAGTACCACAATGCACCCATGGCGCCGATCAACAGCAGGGTAGGCAGCATGTTGACCCACCATGGCATCTCACTGGCAGGGCTCCCATTCATAGGTGATCCGATTATCGGGATGCGACTGATTATACTCATCAACGACGCCCTGTACCTCATCTATAAACAAGCCCACATGAGGCACGGTGTAAGTGATCGCCGCAGTATTACCCTCGCGAAGATTCACCGTCATTTCACCTGAACCCAGATTGATGGTGTAGCTTGCAACCTTATTGTCTTTAAAAAGTTCGATGATATCTGAATATTTATACTGACTTTTTTTATCATCCATAGAAAAAGTCATCACAGCGATCATCATAAGTATTGCGAGCACGATGGCGTACATGCCAATTCCGCGCGAATTTTTTTTATCGAACAAGTTTTCACCTCCGAAACATAAAAATAATTAATTGGAATAACTTCGGGCTTTAATACCCCGACAAAGGGAAGATTTCTGTATTTTTCATTATAATCAAGACCATAACCGACTACAAATTGGTCGGGCACGGTAAAACACACATAGTCAGCTCTTAAAATCCACTTGGCGCCTGTCAGGTTTATCCAACAGGGTCGCTATTTTTTGATGCTGTTCGCTCCTTTTTGACTTAACAGTTCAACAAGATAGTGAAGTGTTTTTTCCAGAATCCAAGATATCTTCTACCAGAAGAAGATCGTATCCCTCAAGGGAAACATCCAAATCCTTTTATTATCTTAACCACACCGGAGGTTTTCACTCCTCCGCCATAGCTCGAAACCGACATAAAATCAATTGAAACCGGTATTGTGACAGCACGCATTAAATCAGCCATAAATACGATCGAGCCCTTTAAAACGCTGACCATCATCAATTTTTTTTCCACTGTAGTCTTCGCTAATCTGCCTCCCCAATGCGGTGATCCCTCTGGAAATCTCTTCCGTGGTCACCAAAACCTTTAAAATATCCTGCATCATAAAGTGAGTCCTCCATATTCGACCAATAGTAAACGTTTTGATAGCTCCGTTGCTTTTTTAGCCGCATCAGAGCCGGCCCCTTCGGCCCAGATAACCCCATCCCGATCCGCAAGGACCAGCAGGTCATCCCTTTGAACAGCCGGTACGCCCATTTCGGCGTAAAGCTTACCCAGCGGCTTGGAGATTCCTCGGTCTGGGATGCGAAGCCTGTCACCTGCCATACGTGCCCGTATAAAAACAATATCATTTATTTTATCATAGTCCAGCGCATTTTTTAATAAGCTCTTCCTAATTTGTTGAAAATTTTCCGTTTGTTCACAATCGGTTATCGTTAGGCAAATGGTCCCATGGAAAAATTCTACGGTTACGCCTTTGTCGGCAATTTCTGCTTTTTTGACCTGTACTGGAGAAAACGATCTCTTTTCAGCATCCCTTGTGGCGTCCCACTCCAACGCCCGTACTCTCGCCCCGGCATCCCGCAACTTGACTGATGACATGATTCGTGCCATTGCGAAACATGGCGGCGTGACCGGACTCAACTTTATGCCGGAATTCCTCCATGAGGATACCATCAGCAAACAGAGTAAGGTAGAACTGATGGTGAAGCATGCGCGACATATCGTCAATGTGGGCGGTATTGATGTTCTGGGTATCGGTACAGACTTCGATGGATTTTCCGGTGAACTGGATATTTCAGGCCCGGACCAGATGCAGAAGCTGTTCGAAGGACTCAGGAAGGACGGTTTCTCGGATGACGAAATTGAGAAGATCGCTTATAAAAACACGCTGCGTGTTATGAAGGACGTGCTCGGCTGAGATAGGCCGAAGCTTTAGTCCCGGCTTATTACCCTTAAAAGTCGGAACCAATGACGGTTTGGCAGTAGGATAAAACAGCAGGATGGACGCAATCCGCAAACAGGTGAAGATTCATTTTGGCTGCTCTGCTGTCTCTGCCAGCCGTTAAATTCCATGTTGTATCTGCACATAAAAAATCGTGTGAAGAGCTTTGAAGCGTGGTTGGAATAATCAAAACTGTACAGAAAATGATGTGATAACCTCTAAGTAGACAGAAAACACTGTTTGCTTAGAGGTTATATTTTTATGGGGAGAAAAAAGGAATGTGTAAAGAGGCGGAACCAAAAAAACGTTTAGCATGATTACAAGTTATCAGTTGCGAAAAGGTATTTAGAAGGTGATTCTAGCGCAACCTATTTAATCAAAAAATGATTAAGTGCAATTGTCTGGTTCTATAGTTGATTAACTTGAAAACAAGCTTGTGATTTCATCCCCCGCCGAAGGCGGGGGATGAAAATGACGTTTTATATATAGCCAGTTTTTAAGTTAATTTGCTATATAATTGCTGGCTCAGTTGGAAATAGTTCAAAATTATTGAGATCAATTTTATGTAAATTGTATAAAATTGATAAAATTCTAAGATAAATAAGAGAAAAAATATCAAAAATGCTGTGCGTAAGTTATGATGAATATGTGAAATCGCTTTTTAATAAATACAAGAACAATACTAAGAGATGGCGGGACATGACAGAAAGGGAATGTGAGCTTTGCTGATAAAGCGTTGCCGCTTCCGGCTTCTGTTTAATCAATAACTTTTGGGAGGACAGCATATGAAAAAACAGGCACGGATTCTTGCGCTGCTTTTGACGGTTGCAATGGTGTTTTCCATCACAGCATGCAGCGGCACGGCGTCCAGTCAGCCGACGGCGGCATCGACGTCATCCAGCTCAGGGACAGAGAAAAAGTACACATCATTGGATGATTTTGTCCTGTGGGATAAGGACGGGAAACTCACCACAACGGGACGTGACGGCTCAGGAAAGAAAGGCGTTGTCTCCGCTGGTAAATATGAAGCCTCAAAAATAGGAAAGAAAATTATCGAACAGGGTGGAAACGCGGTTGACGCAGCTGTTGCAACAGCCTTCGCGCTTGGCTTGACCGAGCCCAATTCGTCTGGACTTGGCGGCGGCGGGTTTATGCTGATGCGAAACGGTAAAACTGGCAAGGTGGAATTTATTGATTTCAGAGAATGTGCCGCAGCTGCCGCGACGCCCGCAATGTGGACCAAGGGCGCTGACGGAAAGATCGTTGGCAACGAGATGATGGAGGGCGGCAAATCAACCGGCGTTCCCGGCGAGGTTGCTGGGATGTTGTACGCGCTGGAGCATTATGGTACGATGAGCCGCGAGCAAGTAATCAAGCCTACCATCGAACTGGCACTTAAGGGTATTACTGTAACCCCAACATTATCCTCCGACATGAAAAACAGCTTTGACAAAATGAAAAAATATCCCGAACTGGGCAAGATCTATCTAACCAAAGATGGACTGCCCTATGAAATTGGTGAGAATTTTATAAATGCGGATCTGGCAAAGACATTGCAAATTATTATCGACAAGGGTTCTGATGGATTCTATAAGGGCGATGTGGCAAAGGCTGTCGTGGCGGCCAACAATAAATACAATGGCCTTATTACGATGGAGGATTTAGCCAACTATAAGGTCAAGGTAACTGAACCAGTTAAGGGTACATATCGCGGATATGAAATTCTTTCTTCCCCTCCTCCGTCCTCCGGCGGAACGATTATTCTGGAAATCCTCAATATTTTGGAGAACTTTGACCTCCCCTCGATGAAGGCCAATTCATCTGAGGAACTTCACCTGTTTTCAGAAGCGTTTAAGATTGCGTACGCTGACCGCGGTCAATATATGGGCGATCCGCAGTATGTGAAGGTTCCATTAAACGGTCTGATCAACAAGGAATACGCGAAAAAGTTGGCAGGCAAAATCTCGCTCGACAAAGCGATGGAGAATGCAATCCCTGACGATCCTTGGATGTATGAACACCAGGAAACCACCCATTTTTCCGTTGCAGATAAGGATGGAAACATTGTTTCGGTTACCAAGACGGTAAATGGTATCTTTGGCTCTGGTGTCGGTGTTGACGGTTATGGTTTTGTACTTAACAACGAGATGGGCGACTTTGACTTTGGCGAAGGAAAACCCAACTCCATTTCGGGCAGCAAGGTACCCCTGTCCTCAATGAGCCCAACTATTGTGCTCAAGGACGGCAAGCCTGTGTGCGTCCTTGGTTCTCCGGGTGGCACCACCATTATTTCTACCGTTGCTCAGGTGATTTCCAAGGTGGTCGACCACGGCATGACCATGCAGCAAGCGGTTGACGCGCCGAGAATTTCTGGCTATAACAACAATACGATTTCCTATGAAACCAGAATTGATTCCTCGGTCATTCAAAAGCTGACCGAAATGGGACATATCTGCAAAGAAGGTGGGGCTTGGAGCCGTTCGTTCGGCTCGGTGCAGGCAGTGCGTTACGCAAGTGATGGAACAATGGATGGCGCCGCTGATCCGAGACGTGATGGAAAGGCAATTGGTTATTGATTTGCTTTGGATCAGACCATAATTAGCCACTGCTTAGCTCGTCTCCTGTAAGGAAAACAAATGTGAATCAAGCATTTTTAGAGACGATTTAGTATATGTTTATAGAACAGTGCGGTATATTCATAGAAAAGGACGCACAGCCGAAAAGGCTGTGCTCCTTCCGTGAATCGGCAAAAATACAGTGCATAGAGGGATGTTGCGATGAAAAAATTATTGATTATTATGGTGGCTGCCATAATGGCAGTCTCTTTTACGGCGTGCGCCTCAGATACGGCCAAGTCCGTTACCACCTCGAGTAAAGCGTCCTCATCAAGTAAAGCCAAGGGACTTGAGGCGGCGATTGCCGAGCAACCGGCACTTCTCACCACGGTCGGACAAAGCGCCGATGTGGAAATTGTAAAGGTAATGATGGATAAAGGTGAACTAAAATACACAATGAACAGTATGGCCACGGCGAACGACATCGGTGACAATAAAACGCTGGTGCTGGCCATCGGCGGTTCGTCAAAGGGCTTGGGTGCAGCTGGCATTGACGCGAATCAAGAAATTGACCGGGTTAAAAAGCTGCTCGAAGCTGCAAAGGCAAAGGGGCTTGTCATTATCGCACTGCACATTGGCGGCGAGGCGAGAAGGGGCGATCTATCCGATAAATTTATTGCTCCATGCTTTGAAAAGGCGAATTACGCCTTGGTTGTCTCTACAGGCGACAAAGATGGACTGATGGCGGGTCTTGCTGCAAAAGCTGGTATACCGATGGACACCGTAGAAGCGATGGGTGATATCGTAAAGCCTCTGAAAGCCGCTTTTAAATAAGGCTAAGCCTGTTTTTATCAATATAAAGGGCACTCGTGGACGGCGATAGCGTCGTCGCGGGTCAAAAAGGCGAAGGGCAAAAGATCCCGCGCTTTACTGGAGGTTCTTGAATGAGTATAGAGCTGATAATATTTCTGGCTATGGTTTCTACCTTTGTTGCCGGATGCTTCCTGTTGAAATTACCGGTTAGTATTTCGATGGTACTGTCTGCTGTGGTTGGCGCACTGATCGGAGGACAAGGAATTCCTCTGCGCCATTTGGTGGAAGGTACGTTTTCTTATGTGGATACCATCCTTGTCATTGCATGCGCGATGATCTTTATGAAAGTCGTTCAGGAATCTGGTGCGCTTGATGCGCTCAGCTCGCTGATTGTTGAAAAGTTTTATAAATTTCCAGCGCTGCTTCTGAGCATGATAATGCTGGTCATTATGTTTCCCGGCATGATTACCGGTTCGTCTACCGCGGCAGTTTTGTCTGCTGGTTCAATTATGGCTCCGGTTTTGATGCTGATGGGTGTTCCCGCGCTTGAAACTGGCTGCATTCTAGCGATGGGCGGCATTTTGGGCATGATCGCGCCACCGGTAAACATTCCCGCCATGATCATTGGCGGAGGAATAGACATTCCCTATGTGGGATTCGAGCTCCCACTAGCACTTCTGACCTTTCCATTGGCGTTTTTGTTTGTGCTGATGTTTGGATATAAATACGTTAAAAATATCGACTACGAATTGGTTCGCGCAAAGCTGAATAATGAACCGCGCGAAAAATTTGGCATACGTATTTACATACCCATCTTTCTTGCTTTAATTCTAATGGTCATTAATAAGGTGATCCCGGCATTTCCGGATTTGGGCATGCCGCTGATTTTTTTGATCAGCGCGGCAGTGGGACTCTTTACGGGCTATAAGATTAATGTTGTTAAAACCTGTAAGGAAGCGATTAACAGTGTGCTTCCGGTTATGGGAATCCTGATGGGCGTGGGTATGTTCATCCAAATAATGACACTGACCGGTGTGCGAGGTTTGATTGTGACAAGCTGCCTCAGCTTACAGAATATGATGCTTTACGCCGCGATGGCTACCTCTATTCCGTTATTCGGCGCGGTGTCTTCATTTGGCGCGGCGTCAGTACTGGGAGTACCGTTCCTTTTGGCCTTCCTGAGCAAAAATCAGATTGTAACAGCCTCGGCAATCTCCCTCATTGCGTCACTGGGCGACATGATGCCTCCGACCGCATTGGCCGGTATTTTCGCGGCGCAGGTGGTCGGAATTCAGAAGTACACGGACATCCTGAAGAAATGCTTAATTCCCTGTCTGATAATTATTCTTTGGAGCATTCTCTTTATCGTGTTTGCGAACCCGATTGCATCCGTTATTTCTTAAAAAATGGAGTTGATATTATGATTACTCTCATATACAGAGGAATAGTCGCCCTTGTACTTGCATTTACGATATGGAATATGTATACAGAAAAGAAGCTTCTGCTGCAGACCAACGCGGCGCTGGTGATAATACCGCTGGTGCTTCGTGTGTTGATGATTAAATAAGGAGGGCAAATCATGAAAAAACAGATCATGGCCGCGAACATTTGCCTTCTGGTTGCTTTGACAGTGGCAGGGATCACCGGCAAGAACTTTCTGGATGTCAGAAAACCTGATGTGATAAAACCCGGGCCAGGCGTAACCGAGGTTAAAAAACTAAGCGACTATTTCCCTGAGATTGCGAATTCCAGAGCCGATACGGACATCTATGTGATGAAGGGCAACAAACCAGGCGGGACAATGTTGGTGTTGGGCGGTACACATCCAAATGAGCCTTCTGGTTATCTTTCGGCAGTGACATTTGTGGAAAGCGGCATCCCGGAAGAGGGAACAGTTTTTGTGATTCCACGCTCCAACAACAGCGCGTTCACCCATAACGACGCCCAAGAGGGTTCGCCTCAATATCTGCACTTTACAACCAAGAGCGGCGAGCGGCAGTTCCGCTACGGCTCGCGCGCAACCAATCCCATTGATCAGTGGCCTGATCCTGATGTGTATGTGCATGTTGCTTCTGGCCAAAGGCTTTCCGGCTCTGAGACAAGAAATCTGAATCGTGCCTATCCGGGTAGACCGGACGGTACCTTTACTGAAAAAGTAGCCTATGCAATTGTACAGCTGATCAAAACGGAAAAGATAGACCTCACCTTTGATCTGCATGAGGCTTCGCCTGAATACCCGGTCATTGACGCGACGGTAGCACATGAAAAATCAATGTCAGTGGCGTCTGTTGGTGTAATCGAGCTGCAGATGCAGGACATTAGGATGTCTTTAGAGCCATCCCCGGTTAACCTGCATGGGTTGACCCATCGAGAGCTGGGAGATTACACAGAGACCACTCCTCTTCTGATGGAGACGGCCAATGCCTCTCAGGGAAGGCTGAGAGGCGCAACCAGCGAGTATCTGGCACTGACGGGCAAGGATAAATATTATATAAAAGCGCAAAATCTGGGCTTTACATATGTGCCGTATGATGAAAACGGTCACCCTATTGAAGAACGCGTGGGGCGTCACCTTCAGGGGTTGCAGGAATATGCGAAGGCCTTCAGCACGCTCAATCCGGACAAAAAAATATCGTTTGACGCTCCAACCTATCAGGATCTATTTGCTGATTCCAACGGTTCCGATTTGGGCGGTCCAAGGCTCGCGAGTTTCTTGAGCTAAAGTCTCTCTTCTTTTACATAATACCACAGGCAAAAGGAATAACACCGGCCGTTTGCCCGGTGTTATTCGTTTTTGTATTTTTCTCTAGTACTTTGTTGCAACTAAATCCTATATGACAACGGGTTAAACGCGCTTGTATATTCCCCCGCCGAAGGCGGGGGAATATACAAGTTTAAGATGAGACAATATACTAGCTTAGAATGTGATGGATAATAACACGCCGGAAGGAAGTAAACAAATGCGAAAGCGCTTATGGGCAGTGTTTGTCATAGCAATTCTTTGCTTAATCCCCGGCACTGATATACCCAAATCTGTCGAGTTTTTAGTCAGGATGGATGAGAGCTATAAACTGATGGAAGGAACTGAGCAGGAGTGCGAAATTGTGCTCATTCAAGGCGAGGAGGAAGGACCCTGTGTATTTGTGGTCGGAGGCATACATGGTGACGAACCCGCGGGCTGGATGGCCGCCAACCGGCTGAAGAACGAGGTGCGAATTACAGCAGGTTCGCTTTATATTCTTTCCCCAGCCAATGCACGGGGTGTGGCTAAGAATGAGCGCGATGTTGTCGAATATGAGGATTTGAACCGCAGCTTTCCTGGCAGCGCGAATGGCTTTACGGCGGAGCGTCTGGCGCATGCGATCTTCACCGAAATTGAACGCATTCATCCCGCAGTTGTGATGGATCTTCACGAGGCATACATCAAGCAGGAGGGACGGGATTTTTTGGGAAGCTCGCTGATTTTCACATCGCTGGATGGAATTGACGGGTTAGTCATGAATGCTCTGCGGGAAACCGAGCGGGGGACACTGTGCTCGGTGCCATTTGGTTATTATGGCCCGGGGCCGCAGGGCAGTATCAACCGCACAATTACCGAGCAGCTGAAAATTCCTGTTATCACGGTGGAAACCTATCGGGACTACGAGCTGGAACGTAGAATAAGTGACCATTTGGATATTTTGCATTATGTGCTGGGCTATTTTAAGCTTGAGGGCTAGTATTCCGTCAGCACTAAAACAATATCATTCCATGAGCAAAGCTTGTTATAGCCAATTAACTTAAAAACTGGCTATATAAAACATCATTCTCTTCCACCGCCTTCGGCGGGGGAAGAAATCACAAGCTTGTTTTCAAGTTAATCGCTACATTGTAAAATGAAATGCGACAGAAAAAAGATAGCCCAAGGCGGCCAAAACGTGTAGAATAGAGTTTGCAACAACAACATTCACACAAGGAGGCAGCCATGAGCCACCACCATTTTACAACATTCGAACGAGGAAAGATAGAGGAACTCCGTCAAATCGGATATACGACCCGGAAAATCGCATCACGTCTGGGATGTCACCACAGCAGTATCGCTAGAGAATTGAAACGTTTTTACGGTGCCCGAGCGTATAACGCAGAAGAAGCACAACTGGATTACCAGAAGAAACGGCACAACAGCAAACCTCAAGGGAAATGGAACGAGGAGTTGTGCGCAGTTGTGGCAGAAAAGCTGAAAGAGACCTGGTCGCCAGAACAAATATCACATACCGTTACTTCAAGCCAACTGAGCTTTAAAACAATATACAACTGGCTTTATGCCGGACGACTGAACGGACTCACCGCAGATGTGCTGCGCCGTAATGGAAAAAAGAGAAGCTGTAAAAATCTTGCGCATTATGCTCGTGGTACTTCTATCCGCAAGAGACCGAAAGAGGTATATACCAGAGAAACATTTGGGCATTGGGAACTTGATACGGTGGTTTCCTCTAGGGGTTCCAGTAGTTGCTTGGCCACCTTTGTGGAACGAAAAACAAGGTTCTATACAGCCGTTCCCATTCCTGATCGAACGGCAGCTTCCATGGAAGCTGCAATCAAGCACCTGCACACTTTATTGCCACAAGGCACATTCAAAACAGCAACAACAGATCGTGGCGGTGAATTTGCCTGTTATGATGTAATCCAGAAAGATCTAGGCTTAACTCTTTATTTCGCTGATCCATATTGTCCGCATCAGAGAGGAAGCAATGAGTACGGTAACGGTTTGCTCAGAGAGTTCTTTCCGAAAGGTACTGTTCTGTCCACTGTTTCACATCAAAACCTGTCTTCTTCTCTTCTGCTTATAAACAACAGACCCCGAAAATGTCTTAATTGGAATACACCTTCCCAGCTCTTTCTACTCGAACTGTCGCATTTGGCTTGACAATGTAGCAATCAACTATAAATTTCAAGGTGTTTATGAAAATGCAGGTCATCACATTGTGTGAGTTCCAGAGGCTTTTAAAGCGTTAAGATTGGCTTTTGTGGGGGACATAACGGGCTCATATGTAATTAAATCCATTGCTGCTGATTGAAAATGAAAAGACTGCAACATGCTGCCGGATTGTAATCCTGGAAAGCGGCGGCAAGGCAAAAACCTCATCGGGAGGCGGGTTGCGGTTGCAAACTGCACAAAATGCCGCTATGATAGGGTACATACAGATTAACGCTTGGTTATTACCTTTCAATAAATGGAGGAAACAATGCTGGATGCGGTTATTCTGATTCTGACCATGTGCTTTATTATCCTTCTTGTCACTGAAAGCTTGCTGGCTCAAAAGAACCGCCGTGCGCTGCAGCATGTTGTCCATGTCAACGGCACGCGCGGCAAGTCCACTGTGACACGCTTGATTGAGGCCGGACTTCGCGCGGGCGGGCTTCGCACCTACTGCAAAACCACCGGCACTCTGCCGATGGTGATTGACACAGCAGGTATGGAACACTTAATCCACCGACGCGGTAAACCTAACATAAAAGAGCAGCTTGCCATCATGCGCTGGGCAGCCAGACAGCACGCCGATGTGCTGGTGGTTGAGTGTATGGCGGTAAATCCTTTGTATCAAAACATATCGCAGCACCGCATGCTTAAGGCCGACGTGGGAGTCATTACCAATGTGCGGCTTGACCATACCGAAGTAATGGGTGCGACGCTGCCCGCGGTGGCAGACGCGCTTTCCAATACCATACCCAAAAGCGGCATTCTGTTTACGGCCGAAGAAAATTTGTTTGATTGTCTTCAGCAAAACGCCTGCTGCCTTGGAACCAAAATTTGCCTTGCACGTCCAGACTGTACGCTTCCTGATATCGATTTTCCTGAAAATATAGCACTTGCGCTTGCCGTATGCCTTTACCTGGGCGTAGATCGTGAACGGGCCCTCAACGGCATGCTTGGCTATCACCGTGATCCATATGCGCTTTCACTGCACAGGGTAGGGCGAGGAGCTTTGTTTATTGGCGGAATGTCTATCAACGATCCCCAATCAACAGAGCTGGTATACCGTTCACTTTGCGAAAAGCTTCCCATTTCAGAAAAACGGTTGATTCTAATTGTCAACAACCGGCCTGATCGCACGGTGCGAACCCGCCAAATGGCGGAGCTGACCCGGCGGCTAGCTCCGGACGAGGTATGGGTCATGGGTGCGAACCGCAGACTCTTCCGAAGCATGCTACTGCGAAAAACGCCAACCCCGCCCTCTATTAGGCTGATTGCATGCGCGAAAAAAATAGATTTCTCGACTCTTGGCGAAAATGATGTGCTATATGCGGTCGGAAATATAGCTCTTCAGGGGAAGACCTTGATGGAGCGGTTAAGGGAGGAAGGAATCCCCTATGTACAATGAGGTAATTGTACTGGGCGTGGTGGTAAGTATCCTGTTCGCAGAGCTGACGGGGCTTTCCCCCGCTGGGCTGGTGGTGCCCGGCTACATCGTGCTTTGTCTGCAGACGCCCGGACGTATCGTTTATACGCTTATCATTGCACTTTTAGCTTGGGGTGTAGCTAAGCTTCTGGGGAATTTCGTCATTCTGTATGGACGACGGAGTTTTGCTGCGCTGATTTTGCTTTCCTTCGTCCTTAACCTGCTGGTAGAGGGCTCGGGACTGTTCACTTTCAGTCCCGGTATCATCGGCTGCCTTGTGCCAGGTATTATTGCACATGAATTTGAAAGGCAGGGGATCTGGTACTCAGTCCTTTCACTTGCCATTGTCGTTGGAATATTGGCGCTGATTCTTATGTGGTTTGGCACGCCCGTGTTAAGCCTTTGAGGAGGGATTGCCGTGGGTTGCAATAAGCGGGAAAGAAACGCGCTGCTTGTGGCTGTTTGTTTGTTACTAAGCGCAACGGTCGTTTTTGTGAGCAACGGGGGAAGTGCAAAGCGAGACTCCTATTATGAAGAAAAGCTTGCGGCGGCAGAGCGTATGCAGCTTTGTATGGATGCGGTAAAGGGTTATAAACAGGAACTCGGTATCCACGTCAACCCTCTTGACATCAACAAGACCGGTATGATTGGCGAGGAATACAACGGCATCACCACTACTCTGGGCGATTTGCAAGCCAAGCGCACAACGGCGGACAGCGATATGGCGGCGCTTGCTGTCCAGCTTTTACATGAGGCGGGCGTCCAACGGGGAGACACAGTGGGGGCAGGCTTTTCTGGCTCATTTCCCGCAATGAATCTGGCGGTGCTGTCTGCCTGTGCCGAGATGGGAGTCAATGTCGTGTACATCACATCGGTTGGCGCATCCACATATGGAGCGAATAATCCAAAGCTGACTTTTCCCGATATGGTCTGGCGGCTAGTCGAGGACGGCCTTTTGCCCACGAATGCGGCGGCTTTTACCCTTGGCGGCGACAGTGATAACGGGGTGGGGATGGAGTCGCATGTGTTGACTGAAATTGAACATCGACTCGAAGACTGTGGAATCAGGCTGCTGCGCGAACCGGTATTTTCTCAGAATTTAGCGGTGCGCATGGAGATTTATGATCGTCTGGGGCCAATTTCCTGTTTCATCGGTGTCGGTGGCAATATTACTTCTATCGGCAAGGGAGAGGCTGCTACAGGTCAGGGAGTGCTTAAGAACAGTACGATTTTGCTGGATGAAAAAAGCGGCCTGCTTGATATCTACCGCGCCAGAGGAATCAAAGTGATCAATCTTCTCAACATCAAAAAGCTGGTGGCAGAATATGGCCTTCCATTTGATCCCATGACACCGTCCGTTCCAGGCAATAGCGCCATTTATTACAGCGTTCGCTACCAAAACTGCCCATTGTTCTTGCGCTGGCTGCCGCGGCGCTTCTGCTTTTATATTACCGCAAACGGGAGGGCTGACCTATTGGGGGAAAAATCAGGATTGCTTATGTTAATCGGATAAAGCTTTTGACAGGCGGTCTTTTGGTTGCACTGGGCATTGTGATGCCGCTGATCGTATCGGTCGAAAGCTTTCGCATTTATCCCACCTTGGTGATGGCAATCCGTCAGCAAGAGAAAATTTATATCATTGTCGCAGCGCTCAAGCTGGTGGCTCTGAATAGCATACGCTGTTTCCCTCACTATTTAGGAGCGTTTTTTCTGGGAGAATCCATCACCTTAGAACAAAACGGAAAGCCGGTGGGATGGTCGCGGGCGGTGATTGTGTGTACAGTAATTCCAATGGTCTATCTGATGATCGGATGGTACAGTGGTATTCATTATGATTTCGGCGGGCCCGCGGTACTGTTGATTGTATTACTGATCATGCTGGAAAAAGCCGATTTTAGTCTTGTGAATCTTTCCAAAAAAGCGCTGATGATCATTATGCTTGTTGCCGCCTTTCAGTTTCTTGACGTCATGCCCTCGTTGGCGGGTTTCCCGTTCGGGCGGGGAGAATCCTCCAGCGACATTAAGCTGATGTCCAACTTTTTGCAGGCTGACGGGATATTGCAATCCGCCGCGCTATTGTTTTTCGCGATCCTGCTGTCCGAAGGGATCATGCTTTGGAAATTGGTTATGGATGAAAACAATATCAGGGCGCTGAATGAAATAAAGGAACAAAACGAACATATGCTAAATGAAAAGAGAATGCGCATGCTGGAAAGCAGAACTTATACCGAGCTTCAATATCTTGTGCATGATCTGAAAACGCCGTTAACCTCGGTTCAAGCGCTTGTCGGCGTAGTAAAGCTAGGGTGTAGAGATGATCGGCGTCAGGATTATGAATATTTGAGCAAAATCGAATCCTCTGTGGAGCGTATGAGCACGATGATCTCTGAGATATTAAATGAAAATCAGTACACCACCACAACCACCGAACATGTACTGAGCGTACTGCTCGCCCAAATTTCTATCGCGGAATACGCGCCGATGGTAATGACCAGTAACGAAGCGCCTAAGCTGGTCGTAACAGTGAATGAAATTCGTTTTGTCAGAGCTTTGGTAAATTTGTTGGAAAATTCATTTTGTGCCGTTGATAAAACAAACGGCATAATTCAGCTGGAGATCAGCTGCGTAAAACAGCAAAAAAAAAACTTACGCGCGTTTTATTGTCACCGACAACGGTGGCGGAATTTCACCAGACATACTGAATGCAATCTGGGAAAAGGGTTATAGCACGCGTAGCTCACATGGGCTTGGGCTCAGCTTTACGAAGAAAGTTGTGACCCATAACAGCGGTATCATTGATATTCAAAGTGCGGTGGGTAAAAGGTACCGTGGTAACAATACTGTTACCGGCAGAAGAGGAGTGACAAAATGGAGAAACCGATCAAAATTTTATCCATTGATGATGAAGAGGATATCCGATATGCGCTAAAAGCAATCTTTGATTATGAGGGATGGAGTGGCCTGATGGCCTGTAATGTGGAAGAGGGCATAGGATTATTTCGAAAGCATCAGCCCGATATTGTTCTGATAGATTATCATCTTCCCCGTATCAATGGCCTGAAAGGGGTTATGATGCTCCGCGAGCTTTCACCGAATGTTCCCATCATTGTATTTACGATTGACGAGGATCAGGAGGTTGCCAACCGATTTATTGAAGCGGGAGCCAGTGATTTTGCGCTAAAGCCCATTAAGACACCTGACATTATATCTCGCATTCATCTGCATATTAGGTTGATGGAAAGCCAGAATAAGCGACTGACTGAGGAAGAAAAACCCGTCAAGGGTATCGGTGCGCCAACATTGGAGCTAATTAGAGAGTGTCTTCAAAAGACCCGGGAGTTTTCCACTGCGGATCAGATTGCAGCGAATACGGGGTTGGCCTATCAGACGACTTATCGCTATTTGCAATACCTTCAAGCAGAGAATTTTCTGGAGGTCAAGAGCAACTATGGAAAAATCGGACGTCCCAAACAGGAATACCGCTTAAAATTAACGCAGTAGAGTTGATTGAATCGGAGTATGAAGTACATATAGCCAATTAACTTAAAAACTGGCTATATATAAAACGTCATTTTCTTCCCACGCCTTCGGCGGGGGAAGAAATCACAAGCTTGTTTTCAAGTTAATCGCTACATTGTCAAGCCAAATGCGACAGTTCGAGTAGAAAGAGCTGGGAAGGTGTATTCCAATTAAGACATTTTCGGGGTCTATTGTTTATAAGCAGAAGAGAAGAAGACAGGTTTTGATGAGAAACAGTTGACAGAACAGTACCTTTCGGAAAGAACTCTCTGAGCAAACCGTTACCGTACTCATTGCTTCCTCTCTGATGCGGACAATATGGATCAGCGAAATAAAGAGTTAAGCCTAGATCTTTCTGGATTACATCATAACAGGCAAATTCACCGCCACGATCTGTTGTTGCTGTTTTGAATGTGCCTTGTGGCAATAAAGTGTGCAGGTGCTTGATTGCAGCTTCCATGGAAGCTGCCGTTCGATCAGGAATGGGAACGGCTGTATAGAACCTTGTTTTTCGTTCCACAAAGGTGGCCAAGCAACCGCTGGAACCCCTAGAGAAAACCACCGTATCAAGTTCCCAATGCCCAAATGTTTCTCTGGTATATACCTCTTTGGGTCTCTTGTGGATAGAAGTACCACGAGCATAATGCGCAAGATTTTTACAGCTTCTCTTTTTTCCATTACGGCGCAGCACATCTGCGGTGAGTCCGTTCAGTCGTCCGGCATAAAGCCAGTTGTATATGGTTTTAAAGCTCAGTTGGCTTGAAGTAACGGTATGTGATATTTGTTCTGGCGACCAGGTCTCTTTCAGCTTTTCTGCCACAGCTGCGCACAACTCCTCGTTCCATTTCCCTTGAGGTTTGCTGTTGTGCCGTTTCTTCTGGTAATCCAGTTGTGCTTCTTCTGCGTTATACGCTCGGGCACCGTAAAAACGTTTCAATTCTCTAGCGATAGTGCTGTGGTGACATCCCAGACGTGATGCGATTTTCCGGGTCGTATATCCGATTTGACGGAGTTCCTCTATCTTTCCTCGTTCGAATGTTGTAAAATGGTGGTGGCTCATGGCTGCCTCCTTGTGTGAATGTTGTTGTTGCAAACTCTATTCTACACGTTTTGGCTGCCTTGGGCTATCTTTTTTCTGTCGCATTTCATTTTACAATGTAGCAATCAACTATAATATCTAAATCAAAAAAGGTTGTCTGCATTTACAATTAGCTCGTATTGTTAAAGTCTTTCTTAAGTTTAGCGCGAATCCATAATATTTCCTGCTTTAAATTCGAGTAGCATATCAGACTTAATTAATTCAAAGCTGAGCTTCGGCATAGTTCTTTACAATCGCGTAATGTTGTTTGCAAAACGGCTGAAAGCCCGCGAAAACGATCTGTTTTCGCGGGCTTTCAGACAAATTGTGGTGTAGACGAAGAAATCTCACTTTCGACTTTAAGGGTGCGAACCGTACACTCTCCCGTGTTGTGTTTAAAACAGGCCATTTTCTATCCCGTTATCTCAGCTTGCCCTGGTTAATAGTGCATACCTAAAATATCCTGCATATTGTTACCCATCATATTTTGGCTTTCGTCAAGGTTAAACAACAAATCAAGCTCATTAATTGTGATGTTCTTAATCTTATATATCAGGCAATCTTTTTTTGCAATTCATTGCCCGCACCGCTTAAGACATCAGCGCAAAAAATTAATTGAAATCGACACAAAGTATGCGAATTTTGAAGCTGTTTCTTCTGCTTCCTATATGTGCTTAACATTTATACATCATTAAGATGTGGGGCACATTCTCGATTTGAAACACCTCGGAAGTCGTGGTAAAACCAAGCGTTTCGTAAAAATCCCGCAGATATGCCATTGCGGAAATTTCCACCTCGGTGCAACCCAATTCTTTTGTGAGAAATGCAATGGCCAGGCGTACAATTTCAGCCCCAAGCCCCTGCCGCCGCATAGTCTCTTTTACAGACAAACGGCCAAACGAGGCGGTAGCATGACCGGCACTCGCAGGCAAAATGCGACAGTAACCCTGCAAGGTACCGGATTCATCTATGGCAAGCAGATGCCACGCAATTTGGTCTTTGCTATCCAAATCTCGGTAAATAGCGCGCTGCCCCAGCACAAATACTTCCATCCGGTGCGCCAGGATTTCATACAGTAAGTTCGTATCAAGTTCTTCAAAGCGTAAAATACGATATTGCATGACATGTCTCCTTTGTAAGCTCTTTTCAGAGTCACGGGATATATTTTGGCGGGTTAACACCGTATTCCAGAAAATTGATTGCCGAAACAATATCGAACACCGGCAAACCGGTTGCCTGGTTTACCGCATGGGAATATGTTGCAAGGTTGCTGCATTCTAAAACAATCACTCGTACATCTGGATGATTTTGCATCAAAAGCTGCGCCGCATGCGAAACATCCCGTTCCATGGCGGCAGGATCCAGCCCCAAACCACCGTTAATTACGATTTCTAAAAAATGCGATTCGTTTTCCATACCCTGCACAGCTACAGGAATGCCGACGCATCCACTGGCGGTGAAGTGCTGAGGCTTAAGCAGTTCTGAGTGACCTGTGATGACGCCGATTTTTCCTTGTTGCCCTACCATTTGCCATAACATGGGAATTTGACAAAGCGAGGATGCCGCAACGGGCAATTTAAAGGATGCCAGTTCCTGCTGATATAGGCTCATGAGACCGCAATCACCCGCGACGGCGCAAACACCTTGTCCTTTCAGCTGTTGTATTGCGGCCAGCAGCGAGGCTTTCACGGCCTTCTCTTCGCGTACCAAGGCCATGTAACTCCCTTCTACAATGGCGTAGCGAACAGGGTAGGGGAAGGTTGCGCTGTGCCCGGCATCGCCCGGAATGCGCGGCGTCACTCCGGAAAACACCAATATGCCAATGTGTTGACCATAAAAAGGATATCCTGATTTTATTCTCACAGTGTGTGTATACCTCCAAAATAATGCAAAATATGCCCCGTCGAAAAAACGGCCGGGGCATACTAAGCATTGGCAGGATTTCAAAACAGAGAAATCGATTCGTTATTTAGCTTTGTAATCCGGTGAACGGCCAATTTCCGCAATGATGTCTTTCATGGCTGAAATCATCGTGTCAATATCTGCTTTGTTATTGAAGTAGTTGCAGGAAATGCGGAAACCGCCTATGTAGTCGGTAAAGCGCTGTGCAATAAACACTTTGCGCGCATGGAGTTTTTTGAGAATAGCACGATCGGTGTCGAGATCATCGTACAAGCGGGCGATGATAATGCCGCCGCGACGTTGAGGATCACGATGAGTAATCAGTTTGCCGCCGATGGCTTCAATCTGGTCCATGCAGTATCCTCCGATTTCCCAAATGTGTTCCTGAATATTTTCAATGCCGAGCTCGTTTACGAGGCCAAGACTCTCGCCCAAGGCAATGGCACCCGCATAGTTGCTGGTACCGCCGATTTCGTATTTGCGAGCGGTTTCAGGAAAGACCCAGTCGTATACAGCAGGAGCTGCGGGATTTTCCCAGTAGGCGCCCCAGCCACCCTCAGGTACACTGGTATTCAAATAACCGGCATAGCTCTGTTTGATTTTGCCGAGATCTTCTTTGTTGACATACAACACGCCGGTGCCATATGGACTGTTAAGCCATTTATGACCGCCGGCAACCAGTAAGTCTATGTGGCAGGCTTTAGTGTCAATTTTGGTTACGCCAAGCTGCTGTACAGCATCCACAACAAAGAAGATACCTTTTTCTTTACAGAAATCGCCGATTTCTTTGAGGTCGCTGGCCCAGCCATTGCACCACTCAATTGTGGACATGACCAGAATCTTGGTTTTTTCGTCTGCCAAGGCTGCGAAATCTTTTGCGTTAAAGCGGGTGTCAGCGGTTTTGCAAACGCGGATATCTATGTTCCTGGTTTTGCGCATGACGCACCAAGGCAACGCAACCTGAATAAATTCAAGGTTTGTCGTAATGATGTTGTCACCATCGTTCAGTTCGATACCCTGTGCAGCAATGTTCAAACCATGCGACGTGCTCTCCACTAAGGCTATTTCTTCAGGATCAGCATTCAGCAGCTTTTGCGCCTCGACATAAGCTTTGTGGCGCAGCGAATCCATAGCGATGTGGTGTGCGCTGGAGTTTTCTTCGTCCTGACGTGCGGACATATCTGCAAATTCTTTTACCGCTTTGACAGAACGCTGGGGTGCAAAACTGACGCAAGCAGCGTCGAGAAAGGTCATTGTTTTCAGAACCGGCCATTCTGTTTTTCTTACTTGTTCCCAATTAATACTCATCATAAATTCCCTCCGATTTTGTGTTTTTATTTATACTGGACAATAATCTCAACTTCACAGGGCGCGCCAAGCGGTAAAGCGGCAACGCCGACAGCAGAACGTGCATGTGAGCCAATTTTGCCAAAAGCGGCCTCTATCAGCTCAGAAGCGCCGTTTACCACTTTGGATTGGGCCTCAAAATCAGCCGTACTATTTACAAAACCCACAACCTTGATAACCTTTTCAACGCGATCTAAATCGCCGATGAGGCTTTTTACTACGCCCAGGCAGTTAATAGCGCACTGCTTAGCGGCCTCGTATCCGTTTTCTAAATTGACATCGGCACCAAGGCGGCCTTTAAACTTCAATATGCCGTTTTCCATGGGCAGCTGACCGGACGTGTATACTTTGTTTCCATCTACGACGCCAGGCACATAGGCTGCCAACGGGGTAGGCACGTTTGGCAACACAATACCAAGCTCAGACAAACGTTCTTCCACTTTAGACATCTAAAACATCTCCTTATGATTACTTTTCAACTAAATGTTATCTTCAAAAGATCTTTTTTTCTATTAAATAGTTTGCATTTTTAAGCTTTTTAAGCTTTTTATATCATTATTTACAGTTGAAACAGCAATTGAAAAAAAAGGCTATATCTGTTATTGTTGTAATAGTTATCAAATGAGAAAGGCGGCTTGCTGCATGAACTGTACATGGGGCAATATGCAATCTCCCTGGCTGCAGGGGGAGCTTTCCTGCTGGGACGCCTTAACCTTCGGAGCCGAAATCATAAAGTGCAGAAAAAACTCTTTTTTGTTCCGCGAAGGCGAAGACGCCGTGGCTATGTTTGTAGTTGCAAAGGGGCGCTTTCGTATTACAACTTACCATGAGGACGGCAGCGAAAAACAGATTTACATTACCGAAACCGGTGCCATTTGCGGTGAAGAAGCCTGCATTGCTGAGACGCCGTATAACGTCAGTGCGCTGGCGATTGTGGATTCGGAAGTGTACCGGATTTCTGCTATGGAACTACAGCATCGCATGGAGCAAGAACCTATGCTGACAAAGCGTCTGCTGGACTTTGAAGTACGCAAAACATATTTATTCCGCCAACACATTGTTTCGCTTTCATTTGAACAGGCTTCCTGCCGCATTGCACAAACGCTGCTGCATATTGGTCAGCTGTATGGCAAAGAGACACCGGATGGGCAATGCCTGGCCATTAAATTTACCAAAAATGATATCGCCGGCATGGTTGGCACAAGTCGCGTTACGGCAAGCAGCGAGCTTTCCAAAATGGAACAGAGCGGTCTGCTTGTAAAACAAAATGGTTATTATATTATTACAGACATTAAAAAAATGACCCAAATGGCCGGCTTATAAAACAAAAAAGCAAGGAATTTGCGATTGCGCAAAGTCCTTGCTTTTTATTTTAGCGGGTTATTCTTTGTCGTGAATTCTTCGCAGCAGAACGCCGTACCCCAGTGTTGCCGCAGAAATGAGATAATAGTAAATCAGTGTAGCCTTATCGAATAAAAAGAACATCTGCAGCAGCCATGTACCGAACAGAATCAGCATACCAATATATTGCAGCGCAATAGCAGTATTTCTACTGGGAAGTTTCCTCTTTTTGCGGGGTTGTTTGTCGTCCATGCCAGCATCTCCTTCTGTTTTGGTTCTGCAGATCATCGTGCGCGGACGAAAGCCCTTGACAGGCACTCCGCTTGTGGTGTAATTGATGAAAGCTTTTTGTTTATGTCTATATTATACACTGTTTTTGCATTAGCTTATTCTTTTCTTTATTCTGTTGATTGGACGAACCGAATTTGCTGGTACTCCAAACGTCTACAAGAATCAGTACCATGCCTGCGATTTGGTATCGGTGCAAGGTCTCCCCTCACAGTAACATACCGGACAAAATAGATATAACTGTAACCGAATCGGTGAAAACAGATACTCGCGCCACAGGCAGCTTCGCCGCCAGATAATTTAAGCAAAAGAATCCCATAACAGAGCAAAGCAGGTCTAAATACAGCACAACAGCCGCACTGGAGCGCCACACCAGAATGACGCTTGTTTCAAACATAGTCAGTGCGATGTTGCCAGAAAGAACAAGCCAAAAACCAGTGACATGATTACGCCCGCACAATATGGCAGAAGGAGTTGCTTTTCATTTGAACTGTCTCCAACGTTAAATTTCATGAAAAAGGATCCGCCACAGTGAGGGCGGATCCTCGTGATAATATAGTTGATTAAATTGAAAACAAGCTTGTGATTTCTTCCCCCGCCGAAGGCGGGGGAAGAAAATGACGTTTTTATATAGCCAGTTTTAAAGTTAATTGGCTATATTTAATCTGATTGATGAGAGTAGATTACCACTTACCCATAAGAACCAGCAGCAGGCGCATCAAAAGCAGACCGATAACGGTATCCACAATAGGTAATGCCAACAGCAGACCGCGGCGTTTGTTTTCTAAGCCAGACACGAGTACGCAACGTGCATAGTGGCCAACCAAAGTGCCCATCAGCATGCTTGGCACCACGCAAAGGGTTGCTTGCGCAGCTGTAAGCGTGCCGGCTGTAAAGAGGCTGGCAGCGGCAGCAGCGCCGGAAGCCTTGGCAAATATCGCGGCAATAAATACCGCCACAGCTTTGCCCGGCAGACCGAAGAATCCCATAATGGGGCCCGCAAACAACAGACAGCAGGTCAATCAGACCCGTCAGAGTAAGCAGTTGGATGATAACGTAGCCAAGAACCATTGCCGGTATAATGTTGTCGAGGCAAACATGTACGCCTTTTTTACAGCCGCTCATAAAGCTTTCAATGGCACCAACTTTTGCAGGTTCAGAGGCCGCAGCTGTTGCACTTTTTGTTACTTCACTCATGATTTAGGCTCCTTTCTTTGATGCGCTTTTGTTTTCATACGCAATCAGCAGACGCACTAGGTTAGCGCCGATGGTTTTGCACGCCCACAACACAAGGATAATGGGACCGGTGCCCAGCAGAACGCAGGGTAACAAGGCGGCCTGTGTGCTGATGGTGTTGCCGATAACAGCGGTGGCAGGATACTGGTACGCAACAAATATTGTTCTTTCATCGTTCGTGATGCTTCCGTCCTCGAACATCTGGCGGGTCATCAGCGAACCGATGTCACTGCTTGTGAAGGATGCGACATAAGCGATGCCGCAAACGCCGGGGATGCCATACAAAACGCGTAAAACTGGGCGGAATAATTCTTCGGCAGCCTCCATGGCACCCATATTTTGCGCCCATTCAATGATGCCAAAACCGAACGCGACCAGCGGCAGCAAACCAATGGCAACCATGACTCCCTCACGGGCACCAGTGCCACCTGTACCTTGATAAGTATACTTTGTTGAGGCAATAGTGCCATCTTTGTTCGTGACAACAGCAGCAGCACCTGTCGTCTTGTCCACTTTCGCGTTGGGCACCGCAATCGTACCAAATGCGCCGGACAAGTTAGCAAAGTCAAATGCTTTTAAAAATGTGGTGTTTTTTTGGAACACGCCGGACAAGAGTATAATCAGCACTGCCAGCGCAACCCAGCCCTTCCATGATGTTTTTGCCTTGGTGGTTGTTTCTTGGTTAGCCATAATATTTCCTCCTTTGATAATGATGAGTAATCAACAATTTGCAAACTCATTGATTCTCAAAACAACATTCGTAAGCAGCTTCGTACGCTCGTACAGCGATTCTATCACAGCATATTCTTTGTCGGTGTGATTCATTTCACCACGCACACCCATCGAGCAAATGGGTCGGTACCTTTGCAATGGTAATGTAAGAGGCATCCGAGCCGCCGCCTAGGCGGGTTTGTCCCATTTCACCAAGGCCGCTTTCTTGTGACACCTTTGCAACAAAATCGGCAAGCGCTACACCGTCCGGTGTTGTCTCAAACGGCGCCATATACTCGTTGTACTCAAATGCAGTGGAGCAGCCATCGATATAGGTCTTGTCCGAAATTTCTTTCAGTGAAGTTAAAACACGATCTCTCTCGGATAGAATTTCATAGCGCACATCAACATCCGCGCTGCATTCGGGTGGGATGCCATTGGGGACTGTACCGCCTTTGATGATGGTGACACTGACAGTAGTGCCCTTCTCGAGGTCAGTAAGTGCCTGTAAATCCAAAGTTTTGTGTGCCATTTCGGCAATGGAATTGCGGCCTTTCAAAAAGTCATTGCCAGAATGAGCTCCGACGCCCGTTACAGTAAAGTTAGCCACGCCGCCGCCTTTGCGGCCAATGCAGATTTGGTTGCTGACAAGGCCCGTTTCCATGTTGAAGGCACACAGCGCGCCACGCGCATGCTCCACAATCAGCTCAGGTGTGTTGGCTTGTTGATGACCCTTTTCTTCATCGCCAAGGAACATAAACTTTACTGGACGCTCTGCCCATCCTAAGCTTTGCAGCGCTTTTTACAACGTACATTGCAATGATGATGCCGCCCTTCATATCAAGACACGCAAGGCCACGCGCATGGCCTCTCTCATCGATACAAAACGGGTACTCGCCGGGCAATGAAACAGTGTCATAATGGCCTGAAAAAATAATGGGTTTGCCGGGGCGGTCTACGCCCCACACGCCAACCAACGCTCTTGCGTTTACCGGACCGACCTCATATGTTTTGCACACAAATCCTATTTTTTTGAGCGAATCTTCCAATTTTTCACACATAGCATTTGCAGCTACAGGCTCGCGGGCCTGGCTGGGGGTGTTTACAAAATCTGTCCAAAGAGCAAACATATCATCGCGGTGCGCGTCAATGTAGGTGCAGATGTTTTCGACTTGCTTTTGCATAGTAAAAACCTCCTGTAATATTAAAGAGAAATACAGATGCTGCCATAACCGAAAGGGATTGTAAACCTGCGAGATTGCCATCTGTGGCACCATGTCTATCTTGCCTTTATCATAATGGACAAATATACAATATTCTATTAAATACTTTACAGAGTTTACATATTTCCGTCTTTTATTCCAAAATATTTTGAACGACATCCTAATTTTTAGACACAAAGCAATAATTATTTTTGCGCTCAATTGCACAGTTTTATTTTATCATCATAATTAGTTCATATAATATTGTCTTAAAAGCGGTTCAAAAGCCCGGGAAAACTGTTTGTTTTTCCTGGGCTTTTTGATAGCAAGTCTGGCGAATCATAGCTTTGGTTTGCATTATATACATTTTTCGTAAATGCGAATATAAAAATGACAATCGCTTTCTAAAAAAGATATAGTTGATTTACTTGAAAACAAGCTTGTGATTTCTTCCTCCGCCGAAGGCGGGGGAAGAAAATGACGTTTTATATATAGCCAGTTTTTAAGATAATTGGCTATAGCACTATCTTAAATAAGTTTTGTCAAGTCACATTTAACAAGTTCCTCCCTTGCGACCAAAAGTAATCGCACCTGTTGAACATTTATTGACACAATTTGGTTCTCCGGGCGCATAAGTTGCAAATTCTCACTTTTTTATTTTGATCAAAAGAAATAGAACCAAAGGGACACGCTTTACTACAGAGACCCGCAACCTATGCAAAGTTCAGACTCAATTTGAATTGCTTTAGTGATTGGATCTTTTGATAAGGCGTGTTTAGGACAAACATTTATACAAGCAGCATTACCACATTGTCTGCATACTTTAGGTGAAAATGTAAACTGATTTTGCTCAATATGAATTGCTTGCATTTTACAAGCTGTTTCACACTCTTTACAGCCTGTACATTTGCTATCGTCAACCAGCATTCTTTCTCTCACTATTTCCTGCTCGCAATTTTCATCTCCAATTATATCAATTCTATAAATCACCATTCCATTAGGATCAGGACAGCTAATACGCTTGGTATAGGGTACCCAATCATTTTCTTCTTGAATTTTCCTCTGCTTAAGGGGCAAAAATGGCATTAAACTTTGCAATGCCCATAAACAAATGTACTTTCCAGACGGTATAATAATTCGCCCACCCTTAACTTCAAAATAATCACCTTTTTCCATTGGCAAGTCACAAAATCCTTTGATTTCTTCTACTACAATTCTCAGATCGTACATTTTAGCCCCTCCTTATTTTAGCAATAGAAAGCTTCTTAATAATTATGATATCTTTTTTAATTATAAGAATATTGAAGTTTTAAATCTGTTAAATAGAATACAATATAAAATATTTAAAATAAAAAGATACTGAATAAAATGAATGTTCATAGTATGTTTAATGGAAGTATGAGGCGAGTTTGAGTTATATAGTTGATTAACTTGAAAACAAGCTTGTGATTTCTTCTCCCGCCTTCGGCGGGGGAAGAAAATGACGTTTTCTATATAGCCAGTTTTTAAGTCAATTGGCTGTACTGGCTTTGACGGACACAATTTCGTGATTGAATAAGAAAATTTTTATTTTCACTTGGCATCTCAAAAGCACAAATATTCTGAACTGTATGTCAAAAAAATTATAAAGCAAAAGGACTTTAACCCTCGTGCTTAAGTCCTTTTGCTTTATTTCAAAATGGTGAGAGAAGAGGAACTAACTCTCGGTCTTAATACCGGTAGATTTTGTTTGTACTTTCCATTTCTTTCATTTCGATTTATAATAAGATCATATAACTGAAGAGGGACGCAATGCGAGTTGCGATTTGCAATGTTGAAAAAGCAGCACTGGAGTCGCTGCGGATGCTTTTAGAGCAACGAACCCAAATCAATCTGCTTTGTAGTTTTCTTTCTCCAGAGTCAAGCCTATTGATCCGGCTCTGCTGGATATGATACTCAAAAAGCTTGAAACACTTTATGAAAACGGATTGCGTGACAGTGACGACTGGGGCTGGCGGCGGCTGGCAGTTTGTCATCGAAACGAAGCAGATGATAGACTGGTATTTCAGCCGTCAACACTAGCTGTTTGAATTCATTTATCCCCGTCGTATATTGCAATAAAAATAATAAAATGGAGAAATAGGAATGAAACGATTTTTTGGTTTTTTTACATCTGCACTGCTGTTTATCGGCGTGTTAGCTGGTTGTGCGAATCATGCGGCTAGCACCTCTACCTCAGGGGGCGGAGTCACAGCTTCGAAGGCACTGAATTATCAGGCCGAGACGTTTACCCAAATGACGTCGAAGAATAGTGGCCCTTTCTCGTTCCTCGACTGGAGTGGCAAGAACCTGCCCAAATGCCTGAACGTACAGGGTAACAAGGGTGTCTGTACAGCCGCCAAGCTGGCATCGGAATATAACCAGAACAAGGGGCCGGAGTTTACCGAGGCGGACACACCTATTACCTTCTCGCTGACCGATACCGGCGCCATCGCTTCTGTTTCTTATGCGATCTCTCAGGAGATGCTGCAGAAAAATCAGACGGGTGTGGGCAGTAAACCAGTTTCTCGGGTAGCCTCGTCCCTGTGCTTTCCTGAAACGATGTACGATTATGGTGCCAAGGACAAATCCACGGATGGACAGCGAATGGTACTCATGATAAAGGACAGTGTTCTGGAGCTTACCGACGACAACCCATCAGCTGCCTGCGTGGTCACCTATTACTCCTTTTCGGCTTATGAGGCAAAATACCCGCAGGATTATGCTGAAGAGAAAAACGTCTATTTGCGCGATAATCAGATGCTCCGTGTTGGAAGTATCGCCGCCAATCAATTGGGCGGCGGTCTGATGGTGGCCAGCAATGATGGCAAAGACTGTTATTACACTGACGTCTCCGCCATCTGGCTGATAGGTAAGGCCGAACCAATTGTTCGCGTCGAGAATCCCCGTTTCCTCAACCTATGGGATGGAAAACTTTATTATATGGCTGGCAGCAATGAACGTTTCCAAGCAACCGGCTCTATTTATGCGGTGAACGTTACCGGCACTGCCAAAGCGGAGGCTGTGGTTTCGGATGTGGCTGAGTATATGACCGGTTTCTGGATCCGGGACGGCATCCTCTATTAAAACTCCAAAACCCGCATTGGCGTTTCCTCTTACACTGATGAGCTGGTGAGCTTCGACCTCAAAACCCGGGCGCTGCTGAAACGCGAGGCTGACCGATCTGTAATTGCGGTGACCTACAATGCCTTTTACAGTCTGGAGAAAAACGGCGATTTCATCTGCCAATATGACAACTGGAATGGTTCTGGCGGCATATACAAGATTAGTTCTGGCAACAGCGATGCTGACGGGATACTGCCCTATAAGGAAAAGGTAACGAGCCCCACCAGCCTGTGCAGCATAGATGGCGCCTGTTACTATAATGTGAGGGACTGGGCCAAGAAGACCTGCTGCATCAGGGAAGTTTCTCCCGATGGTGAACAGGTGGTCGTGGATATCGGCGGCTACGGTTATGACAGCGCTATTGCCCTATATGCCCGTAAAGGCACCGTCTGGTTCGAAATCGGGCTTCAGGATCGACCCCTGCTCAGCGCGACCGGCATGATGAACAAAGGTATTGTTAAAGCGAATATTAGCAGCAGTACCATTTATGATGTGGGCAAGGATTTATGTGCGGTTCGCTATATCTATCTGTTTGATAACACCTTGGTCTACTATGGCATAGGTGGTAACATCTACTGCGAAAACACGGCAAAAGTTGAATTGCAAGGTCATCCTGCAGGTTTTTCCATTATAACTGAACCACACAAGAATTACGTAGGAAGGAAAATACTCTAATAACCTAAATAAAAATCAAATCATATTTTGAGGTTTATCATTAAAAAAGTATAGCAGGAATGGCAATGGTGATTGCTATCGATTTATGTGGCTGTGGTGAAAAGACGGAAGTGAAAAACGGCTATCGTAAACTAAAAGCCAGCGAAAACAAATTGTTTTCGCGGGCTTTTAGATAAATTGTGGTTGAAACGAAAAGGTCAAACTCAAGGCCTTACGAATGTGAATCGTACGCTTTCCTGAGTTGTGCTTAAGTCTGGCTCAAGAACGCTGCTTTTTAGCCGAAAATGGGGAAGACGAAGTTTGCGGCAAAGACCCCGGATAGGAGGCAAAGAAGCATAAGTACAATACTGAATGGAAGTGTTTCTTTGAGCTTATAACCGGCGGCCGCAAAGGCGATCGCGGCGCTGGGGGAAGCCATCGGGAACAGAATCGCGGTGCTGCACATCAAATCGACGAGAATAACAACGCCTCTTGGGTCATAACCGGCAGTGACGCAGGTGGCGACAGCCATCGGAAGCAGAATGTTTTTAGCACCGGAGTTAGACATAAACTGGGTGATGATCAAGGATACGCCACCAAATGCAAACATTACAGCAAGACCTGAGGGGTGACCGCCCAGAAGTGTGAGAATGGTTTTGCCGATCGCTGCACCCGCGCCACTCTTTGCAAGGGCATCAGCCATTACGAAAACGCCGGCCAGCATGTATAGTATATCCGAGCTCAGGATCACTTTAGTCTCTTTTTCACTCATAGCTCCTGTGAAGACAAGCAAGAGGGTACCTACAGCAGGAACGATATACATATAATCGCCAAGTAAACTACTCATGAACATGGAGCCCATGACCATTACGAATGTAAAGTAAATAATCATTTCATGTTTCTTGGGAATCGCTGCGTTTTCACTTACCTTCTTTAGCTTGCCTTCGTCGATATTGCGTTTCGGCAGCCACTTATATGCAAATGCCATAAAGACGCAGCGAATGAGAAGAGGAATAATACTAACCTTTGCATAATCAAAAATCCCGAGAAGTTGAGTGCTTTTATAAGCTGAAATATATTTGTTTGGCGTTATGTGTGTTGTAGCGCCAAAACCTATCGGCAATTTTCCGATCCATAAACAGCTGAGGGCGGCTATTGGAAGCAACATTCTGGAGGGGCATACTTCACCATCTTGGCTCAGAGCGTTCATGATCATGATCATGACGGTGACAATGGCGGACGCAGGCAGGAATTGAGCAAGAATTGACGGGATGAATAACAGCAGAGCAACAAGCAGTATAGATGATTTACCGCCCTGCATACGCATGACGCGTTTTTGGAGTTCACCGATAAGACTTGGTTTTGCCGAAGGCTCCACTTACTACATAGATACCGGCGACAAGAACAAAGTTTTTCATAGCAAAGCCGGAGAAGGCGGTTTCAATTGGCATCTGTCCGGTAACAACCAAGAGGACAGCGCAGGTCATAGCGACAAGACCAAACGACCACTTTCCGATTAAGAAGCCAGCAATCATAACGCCTGCTATAGCCAATACGATGTACATATTCATTTTTTACTCTCCTTTTTTCTGTATATTTGCTTTTTGGAACTGCTATGCAATTCCGGGGGAGTTTATATTTGATCAACTTGAAAACAAGCTTGTGATTTCTTCCGCTGCCGAAGGCGGGGGAAGAAGATGACGTTTATATATAGCCAGTTTTTAAGTTAAGTGGCTATATTATCCTTCGCTGATGCTTGAATCAAGTGCAGCCCATTTGTCATGTACCAGGGGCTTTTTAATACTATATATTCCCTTGTATACACATCGACAAACTATAGATTGTTTTTTGAAACTTTGCTATCTCCCCACTGCTGCAGCTGAATGGGTGATTGAGAGTGGAAGTTCAGGATCATCTCATGAGTATCAGGGGTGATTTGAAAAGATAAAGGCAATTGTGGCCACTTCCATGCTTACCTTGTTCCGGACAAAGCAGGCGATGGTGAGCACTCAAATAATCAAATAGTACTTATGTTTATTCGCCTATGATGCTAGTGGAAATCGTATACCATTTATAGGGTTCAGGATTGAATGCCTTCGCATTGGAACCGTGAGCTTTCAGAACATCGTTTACTTTTACAAAGTAGGCATTTAAGTCTTCGTTGCTTGCACGGGCGTTATTGTGATGCATAGGCATGTATAGCTGCGCGCCCATTGTCTCGATCTGCTTTGCAGTGACCTCAGGGGAATAGCTTCTGATACGGTGGCGAAGCATCAGGTTCGGACTTTCTGCTTCTGCTACGTGGTGGACATGCTCCTCAAAGTCCCTGCCGGCACTGAAGTCAATGCGGAAGTTGTTTGCCGTCTCGATCAAAAAGTTCATGTTGAACAAATAGCCAAGTCCACCTGTCGTGTTGGGGCCAGGCACACCAAAGACATCATTGCCGGTTGTAAAGTTTGAGGGGTCGCTTGGGTGGACAAAATAGCCTTCGCGGAGTGAACGAGAGTCATGGCATCCCGGATAGGTCTTGAGAGTGAAATCCTCTGCATAATTGCCGTTCTCGTCATAATCACCGAAATAATATGTATTGCCCGGGAACAGTGTATATATGGCGCTGTGGGGTATATCAAATACCCTGGCGAGTTCTTCGGCGGCGCAACCCGGTACCAGTACTCTGCCTCTGAACTTATCCCACAGCTTACCGACGATATTGTTGTGGTCTGCGTGGATATGGTTGAAGAGTATATAATCGGCCCCCCTCAAACTGATCCACTGAAAATCCAGTCTGGGCGTATACGTCGCGTACCATTTTCATGTCTTTATCAAACATTTCGGGAGTCCAACCGTCAAAGCTGCTGACATCGAAGTAGAATGGATCGGTCACAATCGTCTTGCCGTTTGGCAGCTTGATTTCAAAGCATTGAACGCTAATCCACCTGATCTTGATTGCGTTAGAATCGGCGCGAAGGGAATAGGGCTCCATAAGTAACACTCCTTTTATTTTGTGTGGCACTCTGCCGCTAGATTTACAGTGACAACTAAACCAATAAGCGAAGATATGATTGATTGCGATTGGAAGCCAACACTTTCTTACAAATATACCTTATCATCTGCGAAATTATAAATCAAATTCATATTTTACACATTATTATGACATAAAGTAATAAAAACAGCCGAATACACAAAGGTATCGGCTGTTTTTGTGTTTTATGTCAATTTTACAAATGTAAGGCCTTATGCAAAGTTTTCCACAATAATTTTGATTAAATCTTCTGCTGCAAAATTGACAAAATAGTCGTGTCGCATGGCAATATTAAAGTTGCCGGTTTCAACGTTCAGGTCAGGAAGGCAGCAATATTGAATCGCTCTACCCCGCAAAGGGATAGATAAAAGTATTGAATTGCCGAGACCACTTTCAATCGCCGTCAACGCAGTACTGACATCACCGACATCCAATATCACTTTTGGAGTGATTCCTTTGGTTTCAAAATATACGTCCGCTATACGCCCACTGCTGGTTGCTTGATCAAGACAGATATATGGTTCACTCAACCACCGATCATTGCGCAGCACAGGATAAGGATAGCCCGGTTCCTCAACGATGTCACCCAGCAGCGTACTGGATTCCGGCACTGCCAGTGAAGCATAAATATTTCCTAGAGGGATATAGGATATGTTTGGACTTTTTTTGACAGAGCTCAATAGTGCAATGTCAATCTGATTCGTTTCCACCATGCGGGACAGATCAGCGCTGCCAAACGAACGCAGGCTTATCCGAAAATCGGGGTGGAGCTTATAAAAGGCGGGAAGAACATAATCAATTACTTGTGTCAATCTTCCCATACCGCAGCCAAGCCGGATATAACTGCTGTTATTTAAGGCCATAGTAGTAGTTGATGAGGCAGCCATCTACAATGATCTGACGTTCTTCGGGGGTGAGCGCACCCAAAGACACGGGGAATGCGGTGACCTTATCACTGCTTACGGCGTAGGCAGTAAATTCAGGCGTGCCCTCCAGAATGGCTTTTTTCAAACCGGGTACAAATACCCAGTCGCCGAGCTTAAAAGCATCGGCATCTTTGACGAGAAAAGGTGTTATACCCCAGTTGATGCAGTTGGAGCGGTATCGCTTGGTGGCATACTCCTTTGCCAGGTTGGCCGCAGCGCCCAACACACGCTGGCAAGACGCAGCCTGCTCGCGGGCAGAGCCGTCACCGGGCTTGTTGGCGTAGATGGTGCTGCCGATAACGGTGTTAGCGGGGTCTACCTTGCATACCTTGGAGAGAGCTTCGTACACAACCTTGACTTCAGCAGGCAGCTCGTCACCCTTTTCTCGGGCTGTTTCAATCGCATGCACTTCTTTGGCCTTGCCCACATAAGCGGGGTCTTTGCGGGAAAGAGTAAACTCGGCCAGTCGCAGGGGATTGGAACGATAGGAACTGGTCTCGCCGGAAGGAATCAGTTCGTCGGTGGTGGTGACCGGATCGCTGATGTAGGATACTACTTTCAGGAGCAAGTCATCAGAGAGAGCAGGCTGCTTGGGCCAATCTTTGATGTTGGGGCCCATTTTGAGTTCGGCATCTGGATCAGCTTTGCCCCATGCGTCTAAGACACGCTTTTCATATAAGTTTTTGTCAAAGTAGTATTTTGGAGTGGAGTAGTACACATTCAGGTCGGTGGCAGCGATCAGCTTGCCACCGTTAATGGCGGTAGCGGCAATGCTGCGTGCATCCATCAAAGCTACGCTGGACATCTGGCCGTCACCAGGTATGGAGCCCTCGCGGTTGGGAAAGTTGCGGGTGGTGTGGCGGATGGAGAACTCGCCGTTGGCCGGTGTATCGCCTGCGCCGAAGCAGGGGCCGCAAAAGCACTCGCGAACGATGGCGCCCGCAGCTGCGATTTTGGCAATGGCACCGTTTTTGACCAGTTCCAGATAAGCGGGCATACTGCCGGGGTAGACACTCATTTTGAAGGTGCCATTGCCGCAGCTCTGACCATCTAGGATATCGGCCATTGCACAAACGCTGTCGAAGATACCCCCGGAGCATCCAGCTACGATACCTTGATCGACGTAAATCTCACCGTCGCTGTGTAGTTTGCTGACAAGGTCAAGGCGTACCTTTTGATTTTCAAACTGCTTGTTGGCCTCCACTTCCACCTGATGCAGGATATCGGCCGCATTCGCTTTTAAATCGCGTATGGTGTAGGTGTTGCTGGGATGCATGGGCAAGGCGATGGTACATTCCACGGTAGACAGGTCCACAACTATGCAGCCGTCGTAATAGGTGACATCAGCGGGACGGATTTCTTTGTAGGCATCGGGCCGCCCGTGAATGCCAAAGTAATCCTTGGTGTTCTGGTCGGTGATCCAGATAGAGGACCAGCAGGTGGTTTCAGTTGTCATGACATCAATGCCGTTGCGGTACTCCAAAGGTAGATTTGCTACGCCGGGGCCGACAAACTCCATCACCTTGTTCTTCACATAGCCGTTTGCGTATACCTTGCCGATAATGGACAAAGCAACGTCCTGTGGACCCACGCCCGCCGTGGGCTTGCCGTCCAGATAGATTGCGATGACGCCGGGCATTGCCAAATCATAGGTACAGCCCACCAACTGTTTTGCGAGTTCGCCGCCGCCTTCTCCAACACCCATGGTGCCCAGAGCGCCATAACGGGTATGGCTGTCGCTGCCCAGTATCATACGTCCGCATCCGGACATCATCTCACGGTTATAGCTGTGGATAACAGCCATATTTGTTGGCACATAGATGCCGCCGTATTTATGTGCGGCTGACAGAGCAAACATGTGGTCGTCTTCGTTGATGGTGCCACCTACCGCGCACAGGCTGTTGTGGCAGTTGGTCAGTACATAGGGCAGGGGAAACTCTCTCATGCCGCTTGCGCGGGCTGTTTGAATAATGCCGACATATGTGATGTCATGACTGGTCATGCTGTCAAACTTGATGCGCAGATTTTGCATATCCTTCACTGTGTTATGGGCTTTCAGGATACCATAGGCCATGGTGCCTTTTTTGGCGTCCTCTTTACAAACTGCTTTACCGGTTTTGGCGGCGATGGCAGCTTCGTCGGTAACAATTTCTTTGCCATTGATAAGGTAAACACCCGAATCGTAAAGTTTGACCATTTTTTCTTTCCTTTCAATATCAAGCTGTTTCTGATTGCTGTGTTGCAATACTATTCAATTTAACTATAGTTTTTATAGAAAACATTCATTTCCTTTATTGATTATTTGCTTATATACTATAACATAAGAAAGATTATTGCAATATCAAAAATATATTCCTATCCTCGAAAATCAATATAGCAATACATCCTTTATCGTTTTTATACTGCCATTCTATAAAACTGTAGTAATAATGCAAATATAAACATCTTTAGGAGGAATAATGATGCGCTCAAAAATAGCCTGTTCTATTCTACGAGGGGGAACAAGCAAAGGGCTTTATCTGTTAGAACAAGATTTGCCGCTTGTCGGAAAAGAACGTGATGATTTACTGCTGAGGTTGATGGGCAGTCCTGATATCAAGCAAATCGATGGTCTCGGCGGAGCGGCGAGCGTAACCAGCAAGGTAGCCATTTTGGCACCATCCAGCCGGCCGGAAGTCGATGTTGACTACACTTTCGCGCAAGTATCGGTTGATAAACCTATTGTTTCTTATGCCGGAAACTGTGGCAACATTTCTTCGGGCGTTGGTCCATTTGCGATTGAAAGCGGACTGGTCAAAGCTAGGGATGGTGAAACACTGGTTCGGATCTTTAACACAAACACCCAAAAGATAATTGTCGAAAAGGTATGCACACCAAATCATGAAGTTTGTTATGAGGGCGATTTCGCAATCGCAGGTGTACCAGGAACCGCTGCTCCTATTCGAATCATTGTGGATGATCCAGGCGGATCGGTTTTTGGCAAGGTGCTTCCTACCGGCAATCCGGCTGATACATTATTTATCCCAGAATGGGGCGAACTCACAGTTTCAATTGTAGATGTAACGAATCCGCTAGTCTTTGTCAAAGCAAGTGACATCGGTTTACGCGGTGCGGAACAACCTGACGAAATAAATGGCGACATAAAGCTGCTAGATCTATTGGAACGGATTCGCGGTGCTGCGGCACTAAAGTTGGGCCTGGTCGACGATTATCGTGAAGCGAAATACAAGACACCCGGCATACCGAAAATGACATTCATTGCATCAGCAGATGACTATGTTAGTACGACAGGGGAGAATATCCACAAAGAACAAATCGATTTTCTTAGCCGAATGATGTCTATGCAAAAAGCACACCCGACCTATGCCATGACCGGTGCCATGTGTACAGTTGCCGCCGCCGCCATTCCGGGTACGCTTGTAAATCAAATATGCAAAAAAGGTGCAGATCTGACCAGACTACGCATAGGCCATCCCAGTGGTATTCTTGAGGTAGGAGTCGACGTCAGTGAAAGCGGATCCGAGATTTTACGTACCTATGGTTATCGCACCGCTCGCCTGCTGATGACCGGCGTGGCATTTTACTAAGCGTTATCTTTGGCGATAGCTGACGGGCTTTTTCCTTCTCATTATTTCGGTTACTCCGTCGCGCACCCGTTCTCGCCTAGAACCGCATAAACACGTGGTTCGCACAATCTTTTCCGCCCTGTCTCTGAATATCACGGTTTGTCTAATATAGTTGATTAACTTGAAAACAAGCTTGTGATTTCTTTCCCCGCCTTCGGCGGGGAAAGAAAATGGCGTTTTATATATAGCCATTTTTTAAGTTAATTGGCTATATTTTGGTAACGTGTGCCGGCAAGATTGGAAGAGCTTTTTGTAGTAGTGAAATAGAAACCTCATTCTCAATTCGCTGTTACATTTTTTGAAAAGTTTTTTAAATTTTGCACGATTATAGCTAAAATCTATACTTTTTATAAAGTTAATATATTTGATTTATAATTTATTCTAAGTTATATTAATATTAAACAAAACTTTAGAACAATAATACCAAATGGGGGGAAAGCCGATGCAACAGCCTTTATTTTCTTGTGGTACCAGTTACAGTGACCATGGCAAGGTCGCCAGCACGGCGATAGCTGAAAATCTTGACAGCTTTTTGAGCGTAGCACACAGCCTTGGATGGGAACAGCGGAAATTGGAAGAAATGTCCAAGCATTACATTTCGACAATGGACGAACGCACACTTAAAAATGTCAAGGAGATATCAAAGGGCTCAGGTACGCCGTTCGACCTGATGTTGTGTTACAATCTGATGCACGGTAGCTTCATGCCTGAGGGCTGTACGGTATACTTTGCCGCAGGCAAGGCTGCCAAAAGCGGCAAGACCATCTTTGGCAAAAACAGTGATAAAGGCGGCAGCACTGATCTCTTAGGGGAAAACTGTTATGAATATCGCGAGATAAATGCAGTTGTATGCTTTGAAAACCTGGACGGCAGCTATGTGGTGGGTGTTTCCGCCGCCGGCACCACCGGATTCAAAATGGCGCTTAACAGCTACGGAGTAGCCGCCGCTACCAACTTTGCGAATACGCGGGCAATATTAAACAAAAAACTGAGCAGAAGTGACCTTTTTGCAGGCGACAGGGCCCAGATAATCAGAGACGCGCTGACTATGCCCACAGCGCTGGGCGCCGCGCAATTTGCAGTGGAAAGACTGATGAAAAAACCGATGGCTACCTCCGGCATGGTGGAGTTCGCCGACAGCACAAGCGTCTATATTGTTGAGGCCACTTACGATTGTCTGGCTGTTAAACAGGTGGTAGACGATGTGGATTCACGTTCCAATTACTTTGTCACTCTGGATAATCTCAATGAGCCCGGCGATGCAAGCTGCTTCTGCCGGTATCATCGTACGCAGCATCTTCTGAGGGAAAAATACGGCTCGGTAAGTTTACAGGACATGAAAGATATTTCCTGCAGCCATCATGACGGTACCGGTTCGGTGGGAATATGCCGCCACACCCCGGGACTTGCAAGTTCAACGCTGGCCGCAGCTATCATGGAACTGGATGGCGTAAATTCCAAAATACATATCGCGCTTGGAAAGCCATGCAACGCCTGGCGACGGGCTGACGGCAATGTTAGTATCGAAATCAAAAATGGCATCAGCGGCATATCAAATGATTTCCTGGATGGGACTGCGTTTAAAAAATATTGTCTCGCACTCCCAACTGAGAAATAGAAGTAAAATTCAAGGAGGAAAAACATGAAAAAGTCTCTTGCTATCATGTTCTGCCTTGTTATGGTGCTGTCGGTTTTCGCCGGCTGCAGCAAAGGCGCGGCATCGACCGGGTCCACTAAGTCCACAGCTTCCTCTGCGCAGACAGCAAACTACAAGAAGGAAGTCGTGGTGGGAATCAGCGCTCAGATAACCACACTCGACCCACAGGCAGTGAGCAACGTGGCCCACAACAAAGTGTTCAAACTGACCCACAACACTCTTGTTGACCTCGATTTAAAAGCCAAAAAAGTAATTCCGGAACTTGCCGAGAGTTGGGAATGGACCGATTCCAGCACTCTCAAGATGAACCTCCGCAAAGACGCCTATTTCCACAACGGTGAGCAGGTCAAAAGCAGTGACGTTCTGTTCACTTTTAAACGTGGCAAGGATGGCAAAGGAACTTCAGCCAAGATAACCGCCATCAAATCGCTGGAAGCCAGCGGCGACTTTACCGTCATATTTCATCTGACTGGTCCCAATGTAGACTTTCTCGATACCCTTTCTCTGCCCGCCTGTGACATTCTATCCGAGAAGGCACTCACCAATGATCCCAAGGAAGGATACAAAATCGGTTCCGGCCCTTGGGTCGTCAGTAGTTATGTATTGAACGGCGACGTCACCTATGATAGGTTTAACAAATATTGGGCCGGTCCTATGAAGACCGAGAAGCTCAAGCTTCGCTACGTTCCCGAGTCCTCCGCCAGAGTTATAGCCCTCCAGACCGGAGAGATTGACCTTTGTTTGGACACCGATATCAACGACGTTGATTTTATCCAAAAGGATAAAAACCTTGAACTTATTAAATACAACGCAAACTCAATTCAGTTCTTCGGTTTTAATACCTCTGTAGCTCCCGCAAACAACAAACTGTTTCGTCAGGCCATTGCATGTGCTATTAACAAAGACGAAATAATTAAGGGGACCTTAAACGGAAACGCCATAGTAGCCAAAAGCTATTGGGGTTCCTCCATGTTCGGTTTTTACGATGGTTTTAAGGGCTACGATTATGACCTCGCAAGGGCTAAAGAGCTGCTTGCAAAAGCAGGATATCCCAATGGAATTGACCTTGAGGCCATCGTCGTCAGCGGTATTCGCGTAGCCTCCGCCGAGATCATGCAGGCGCAGCTCAAGAAGATCGGCGTCAACCTCATCATCAAGGAAGTTGACAGCGCCGGCATGACAAGCATGACTAACGAAGGCACCCATAAGGCGTTCATTTACGGCCTGGCTTTTAATACCGCGGGCGATGATATCCGCCGTTCTTATGGTCAGGGCAGCACCACAAACCGCTCCAAATACAATAACCCCAGAGTCAATGAACTCATGGATTTGGCGGTTGCAGAACTGGACAATCAAAAACGCATGAATTATTACAAGGAATTACAGGAAATAGCCGCTGAGGATCTGCCTATTATTCCGCTTTACTACACCTATGAATTCGCCGGTGCGCGCAAGGGGCTTGGCGGCATCACATGGTATGAGAGCTCCAATAACGACATTTCCGGCGTGTACGTTACACTGTAAGCTTAGATCCTGGGGTTTACCTAAGTAATTCCCAGGATCATTGTGAATTAAGTTCCGGTGGGCAGCGTTAAAAATTGCGCATCGAATTCTTTGCCGTGCCGCTCGTTCCATGCGTGAAACGAGCGGCGGATATTAAAAGGACTCTCATGGAAGGATGGGAACTTTCATTATAATTAGTACGCTGGAGAGCATGGGAGAATAAAATGTATCGATATATATTAAAAAGAATATTTATGATGGTTTTTGTAGTCCTTGGTGTTTCATTTTTGGTTTATTTCATCATTGACCTCGCCCCGGGAGATATCATCGGTTTCGTGGCCTCAGACCATGCTACTCAAGAAGACATTGTAAAACTGCGTCATGAGTATGGACTTGACCGTCCGGTAATAGTAAGATATCTGGATTACATGAAGAACTTTCTGCGAGGCGATATGGGGACATCCTATATCACCGGAAAGAGCGTTTTTAGCAGCTTTATGGAAAAGATCCCCAATACCTTAATGCTCACGGGTTGTGCTGTAGTCGTTTCTATTCTTATTTCCTTACCGCTTGGAATCATTGCATCCATCCATCGTGGAACATGGAAGGATAATATTTGCTCGGTGTTCGCACTATTGGGTATGTCGATGCCCCATTTCTGGCTGGGCTTACTGCTTATTATATTATTCGCATTAAAGCTCGGCTGGCTTCCTTCTGGCGGCTACGGTTCCATTAAGCACCTTATTCTACCGGCCATTACGGTGGGCACCGGCCTTACGGCAATGCTTATGCGCACCACACGATCCTCAATGCTGGACGTAAGCAAACAGGATTACCTGAGAACAGCCCGCTCCAAAGGCGTACCGGAAAAGCTTGTGATACGCAAACATGCCCTTAAAAATGCACTTATACCGATCATCACAATCATCGGCACTCAGTTTGCTGCCTGCCTTGGTGGAACGGTGCTCACAGAGACCGTATTTGCATGGCCGGGTGTTGGCCGCCTTATCATAGATTCGGTCAACTCAAGGGACACAACGATGGTAACCGGTTGTATCATACTCAAATCGATCGTCATCAGTATCGTTCTGCTCATCGTCGATCTGCTGTATGCCTATGTTGATCCGCGTATCAAAGCGCAGTACTCAAAAGGGGGTAAGGTCTAGTGGCAACTGTCGCGAATAAAAACGCTGTACTCGCGTCAAAACGATATGCAAAACGAAGCCAGTTTGCCCAGATCTGGCGCAGGCTTAAGAAAAACAAGGGTGCTATTTTTGGATTGATTTTGATTATCGTCATCATATCCACAGCGATATTATCCAATATATTCATGGATTATGAAAATACCGTTATAGGACAGAACGTTTCCGAGCGCCTCCAGTTTCCAAGTTTGCAACACATTTGCGGTACTGACGATCTTGGAAGAGATGTTTTCAGCAGATTGCTTTACGGCGCAAAATTCTCTCTGTCGGTAGGCGTCATCGCGGTAGGGATATCGCTGATCTTTGGTGTGACGCTTGGCGCTGTGGCTGGTTATTCCGGCGGTTTGACCGAGGATGTGATCATGCGCTGTGCCGATGTGCTTTCCTCAGTTCCCCATATACTGATGGCCATTGCGATTGTCGCAGCGCTTGGGAAAAGCACTCTCAACCTCATGATAGCAGTGGGCATCGCCAGTATTCCAGAGTTTGTGCGGGTAACCAGAGCCGCGGTACTCACGGTAAGAAACCAGGAATATATCGAAGCCGCGAAAGCCACCGGGCTGCCCGAGTGGAAGATCATCTTGGTTCATATTCTGCCGAACTGCCTGTCGCCTATCATTGTGCAGTCCACCTTACGGGTGGCGTCAGCAATCATTTCGGCCTCCGCGCTGAGCTTTTTGGGGCTGGGTGTTCCGGCTCCGGCTCCGGAGTGGGGAAGCATGCTGTCAGCAGGCAGGAAATTCATAAGGGGGTACGGCTATCTCACGCTGTTCCCTGGTATTGCCATTATGGTTACTGTTTTGTCCCTCAATTTGCTGGGCGACGGCTTGCGTGACGCGCTTGATCCCAAGCTCAAGAAATAAGGAGGTCAGACAATGGGATGTGATAACGATTTAATTTTGAATATAAAAGGGCTTACTGTCATTTATGAAACAGAAGACGAAACCGTAAGAGCGGTCACTGATCTTGATTTAAATCTTAAAAAAGGCAAAGTACTTGGAATCGTCGGTGAGACAGGCGCCGGCAAGACCACCACGGCACTGGCAATACTCAGACTCATATCAGACCCGCCCGGATTGATAAAAAGCGGAACAATTATGCTGGACGGGATGGACATAATGTCTCTGCCGGATCATAAACTGGAAAAAATCAGGGGGAAGGAAGTCTCTATGATTTTTCAGGACCCCATGACCAGCCTCAACCCGGTATTTACGGTGGGTGAACAGATTGCTGAAAGTATATCCCTGCATGAGAATCTCGATCCAACGGAAGCCTACCGCAAGGCTCAGAAGATGCTTGAAATGGTAGGGATACCCGCCAACCGCAGCACAGAATATCCGCATCAGTTTTCAGGTGGAATGAAGCAGCGGGTAATGATAGCTATCGCTCTTGCCTGCTCGCCCAAACTGTTAATCGCTGATGAGCCTACGACCGCGCTGGATGTCACAATTCAGGCACAGGTGCTAAAATTGATGAAGGAGCTTATCAGCACACAGGATACCTCACTTATCATGATTACCCATGACCTCGGCATTGTGGCCCAGATCTGCGATGAGGTTGCGGTGATGTACGCCGGAAGAATTGTAGAAAAGGGTACCCTTGAGGACATTTTTAAAAGAACGATGCATCCGTATACTGAGGGGTTGTTCAATTCTCTGCCCAACATCAAAAACCGTCAGATGGAGCTAAAACCAATACCTGGGCTCATGCCCGATCCGACCAATCTTCCTGACGGCTGTGCTTTCGCGCCCAGATGCATTTACGCCACTGAGCGATGCACAAATGGAGTACCAAAGAGCAAGATGGTCAGCCCAACCCACATGGTGACTTGTTCGGCCTATGATGACGATGGTTTCTCCATTGAAAGGAGCAGGGACAGATGAGCCAGAACATACTGGAGATAAAAAATTTAAAGAAATACTTTAAGACCCCCAGAGGCATGCTGCATGCGGTGGATGACGTGAGCTTTTCCATCGAGGCAGGAAAGACACTTGGCATCGTCGGTGAGTCCGGTTGTGGAAAATCCACCACTGGAAGAGCGATCCTGAGACTGCTTGAACCTACCTCGGGGCAAGTCTTTTTTAACGGCATAGACATTTTGTCATTAAACAAGTCCGAGATGCGCAAGATGCGTAAGGAAATGCAGATCATCTTTCAGGATCCATTTTCCTCGCTTGATCCCCGTAAGACGGTTAACCAAATCATCAGTGAACCGCTACGGGAGTTTAAGTTATTAAAGAACAACGTGGAAAGAGAAAAACGCGTGCTTGAGCTTATGGAAACAGTGGGTTTGACCGAGCGCCTTATCAACGCTTATCCGCACGAGCTAGATGGCGGCCGCCGACAGAGAATAGGTATCGCGCGGGCGCTAGCCGTAGAGCCAAAGTTTATCATATGCGACGAGCCCGTATCAGCTTTGGACGTGTCGATACAGGCGCAGATACTCAATCTGCTCAAAAAGCTGCAGCGGGATATGGGGTTGACCTACATATTCATCACACACAATTTATCGGTAGTAAACCATTTTGCGGATGAAATTGCGGTTATGTATCTGGGACAGATTGTAGAGAAAGCCTCTATTATGGAATTGTTTAATAATCCGGTGCATCCGTATACAAAGGCGCTGCTTTCCGCCATACCGGTACCGGAACTGGGGGACCAGAACGAGCAAATCATCCTCAAGAGCGAAATTACTTCTCCAATTGATCCGCCGCCCGAGTGTCGTTTTGCCAAAAGATGCCTTTATGTCAATGAAAAATGTCATAGTCAAATACCAGTGCTCCAAGATATTGGAGGCGGACACTTCGTCGCCTGCTGTAGGTGCGGAGAATTTAAGGCTTAGGAAAACTTCTTAACGATTTTGATAAAATCCTGTGTGTATCTGGGCAAGTAGTTACACTTCCGCCATGCGGCTACAAACGTCAAAATGGTGGAAGGGTTACCAACAGAAAAACACACAGGTTTTTTGTCGAATGACATATTTTTAAAGTGGGTTTCTGTGATAAAACCCACGCCATAGTTCTCAGCCACCAGTCTCGCCGATGCCATAATGTTGCGTAAGCTCAACACCACGTTGGGGGTTATGCCGGACTCTTTGAGCAGCTTTTCGGCGTTGGCCCTTGAACGCTGGTTGTTGTTTTGTAAAATAAAGGAATCATTCTTGAACCGTCTCAAATCTATCCATGGGTATTTACAGCCCTCCCGGGCGACTCCCTCCCCTGCCAGCGGGTGCTCAGGCGATAAGATAAGCACGAATTCCTCGTCATTGATGGACTCAAAAGAAATATCTTTACTTTCAATCGGCAGGTTGAAAAAAGATAGGTCAACTTCACCCCGAACCATCATATTCTCAAGGGTCATGGAGTCCTGATCCCATACTGTTAAATTCACATTGGGATACATCTCGCGGAAGGCGGGGAGGACTTTCGGCAAAATGTAAGTACCTCGCACATTAGGAAAAGCAATTTTCAATACGCCAACGTCCCGTTTGATAATATCGTCGAGCTCGTTATCAAGCTGCTTTTTGAGTTCCAGTATCTGAGAAGCTGTTTCGATATATATTTGTCCGGCATAAGTAAGAAAAAATTTGTTTCCCAATTTACGGAAAAGCGGCTGGCCATATTCCATATCTATATCTTGTAAGAACTTTGTGAGTGTTGGCTGTGTTATAAACAGACTTTGTGCTGCCTTTGTAATACTTTGATATTTGGCGATGGCAGTCACATAATTAAGCTCCCTAAAATCCAATCTAATCACCTTCTATCATAAGAATACAGAAAAGATCTCAATACAAAAACAACTTAGGCAGGATGTTAAATGTAAGCGGAGGCTTAGACTACATGTAATAAACACTATTACTCCAACTATATTACCATAATAAACCCTTTTGCGTTTATTATACCAAAAAACTGTTTTTAAAGCAATTTGGTTGGCCAATACGACAATGTGATACTTGCACCACCATTTTAACTTGCAGAGTACTGGCGTTTTATACTAATCTTCATTAAAAAGTAGAAAAGCTGGTAATGTCTTCTCCCCGCCGGAGGCGGGGAGAAGACATTGAAATAATTTTATCCGGCTTTGATTTTATCATCTTTTTTATCGGATATTAGTATTATATATCCAGTTTTTAAATTAATTGGCTATATAAAGCTTCTTGATTTCATATGTAGAATTGAAAAGTGCATTCCCGTGTCCCGGGAATGCACTTTCTCTATATTTAGCATATTTGTCTATTCAACGGCGCAAAGTAGTGCCACTGATACCCAGCTCCAAGGCTGCCTCATTGACAGACTGATCCACGCTTTGAGCGTGGCTGTCATTTTAAACTGCTTGTCGTAGGTTGCTATCTTCATAATAATCTGGCCACCTTTTCATTTGCTCTTAACTTGGCACCCAGTTTATTATACCTCTTCCATCTTAAGTGCTTAACTTTGTGTCTAGTTTTCCTTGATCTTACCAAATGTTCATTTTATAGCGATTAACTTGAAAATAAGCTTGTGATTTCTTCCCCCGCCGAAGGCGGGGGAAGAAAATGACGTTTTATATATAGACAGTTTTTAAGTTAATTGGCTATAACACATGTCTAACTTTTTGAGTGCAGTTCATTCAGACAGGGACATAGCACCACCGAAGGTGTCATCCAGCATCTTTAAGAATTCCTGTATGGCGGTTGAAAGATAACTGCCACTATAATATGCGGCTACGATCGTCCACTTGTAGTCAAATTCATCTTCAAGATAGTAATAATTGACACAGTCGATCGAACCAAACTGGCTCAGATAGTGTTCCGGCACAACGGTGAGTCCCATGCCGGTAGCTGCGATACGCTGGAGGGTTTGGCTGCTTTTGGATGTAAATGCAACCTTCGGAGTAATATGCGCTTTTTGAAAGATGAGTTCATTCACTCGCCGGATGCGCTGTCCCTGGCACCCCAGAAGGAAGGGCTCGCCATCCGCAAGCCGGATATCTATATATTTAAATCGCTCGCCCGGCTTTTGATAGGCGTACTGATTTAAACGATGGCTGCATGGAACCTGCAATACCATTCTGCTGGTAAAAACCGTGTGGTATGCGATGCTGGGATCTTTTATCGGCAGCGGAATAATGGCCAGATCTACTAACCCGTTGATAATCATCGTCTCCAGCTCGCTGGAAGTACCCTCTACCAGTTGGAGGTCTACATATGGAAATCGATTATGATAGGCTGCCCCTAACGATGGAAAGATAAATGAACCAAGCAAAAAAGGCATTCCCAAAATGATACGACCACGGTTATGGCAGGCAATGTCATTAATCTCATTTTCCAAATCACGAAAAATTTTTGTTGCCTTCATTCCAGCTTCCACAAAACGCTCGCCTTCATAGGTAAGTACTATTTTGCTTTTAACTCGGGCAAAAAGCTTGACACCCATCAGCTGCTCAATTTTTTGTACTGCCTGACTGAGTGAAGGCTGTGCAATAAAAAGTTTCTGTGCAGCTTTTGTAATACTCCCTTCGGCGGCAATGGTTATAATATATTCTATTTCACGTAAACTTATGTTCCAGCCCAAAACAATCAGACTCCTTTTTACTTAGATAAAAGGCTACCGTACGCTATCATACCATTTTACTTTAAAGAAATGCAGGATTATCCCTGATTTTAATGTAGATCAATTTTATTCTACATCCAAACAAAACACTATGTCAAACCATGAGTAGAAATCTACTTGTTTATCTGGTGGTTTTCTGTAAGCATATAGTTGCGATCTGAGCAACCTGTCTGTTTGTTCTCGTATAGTGCTTTTACATATTCACGATTTTCTGATAGAACATACGGGCAAAAACGGCATATCTATATAGGCGCTGCCTATGCTTCTGATTGCAAGTACATATTAGACAAATGCTATCCACATTATATAATTATATTAAGAATAGTTGAAGGATGGCGTTGGCAGTGGTACTTCAAGAAACTAGCAATAACATATCTGAAATCATGGCAGACTTTGCCCTTTCACTGAAACTAGAAGACATACCAACCGAGGTAATCAGTCATGGCAAAATGCTGCTGACCGATACTTTCGGGGTCGCTATCGCTGCACATAATCTGGAACATGCCCAAATGATCAGTGATATGGTGCTGTCACTGAAATCAAATCCTCAGGCGACTTTGTGGGGAAGCGCGGACCGGGTACAACTTGCTGATGCGGTACTGTATAATGCCGCCCTGATTCATGGAATGGACTATGATGATACCCACGTTGCAGGAATTTTGCATCCTAGTGCCGCAGTTGTGAGCACCGCGATTACGGTCGGAGAGGTTATGAATGCGGATGGTAAAGCCGTATTGGAGGCAATCGTCGCCGGATGGGAGATTATTGTCCGTTTGGCGCTTGCCGGTAAAGGACGCTTTCATGATGTGGGTTACCATGGCACTGGAATTGTTGCGCCGTTTGCAGCCGCTTGCGTCGCGGCTAAACTGATGGGATTATCAAAGCCGGTGCTGGTTAACGCACTCGGCGTTTGCGGCAGTCAGGCGGCGGCCCTTCAGGAGTTTCTCCATGACGGCTCATGGGTCAAGAAGGTCCATCCGGGTTGGGCATGTCACAGTGCAATATATGCGCTGATGATGGCACAAAGGGGATTTATTGGCCCGTTAAAGGTTTTAGAGGGTGGCTTTGGGCTTTGGAAAACGCACCTGGGCGGACAGGACGGACTTTTTGAAGAGTTCGAAAATCTAGGTAAGGTATGGCATACACCAGAGATCACATTTAAAATGTATCCGATCTGCCATTTTACACACTCTTTTATCGGCTGCGTCAATTCGCTGAAAAAGCAGCATGGGATTACGGTGGACTCGATTGAAAAGATTGAGTGCCGCATTGACAGCCGTGGATCGACGATCGTCTGTGAACCGCGGGCGGCTAAGGTGCGTCCGGACACCGACTATATGATGCGGTTTAGTCTGCCGTATGTGGTGGCAATCGCTGTGCTGAAGGGGCGGGTCAGCCCATGGGAGATCGACATCAAATATGCCATGGATCCCCAAGTACAGGCACTGATGGACAAGGTTGAATGTGTAGTTGATGATTCTGTGTCGAGTCCCGGGCATTTTCCGGGGTGGGTTGCCATTACCACCAAAAACGGGGAAAAGTTTATATGCAGCCAGCCCTATGAATTGGGCTCACCGCAGAACCCGATCCGTATGGAAAATGTAATGGAAAAGTTCAGAGACAATGTTGGACAGATACTGCCAGAGGAGGCAGTAACGGCTGTTTTGAAAAAAATACAGCAGTTTGAGCAGTTAAAGGGAATGCCAGAATTGATTGACTGTCTTAAAATCGGTTGATCATCTTACTATTTTATATAAACCACAAGGAGGAAAAGACATGGGAAAAACTTTAGTAGAGAAAATTCTCAGCGAAAAGCTTGGCCGGGATGTGAAAGCAGGGGAGACCGTTATTGTTGATGTCGATTTTGCTGCTTGTCACGACGGCTCAGGCCCGCTGATGGTACGTCTGATGCAGGAACGCGGCTGGACCGATCTGCATGCCCCTGACAGGATGCTGTTCTGTACAGAATTTGGGCCTACTCCTACCAGAGAGGTAGCCAATGAGCATAAGCTGATCCGTACATTTGCAAGGGAGCATGGATGTTTCTGGCATGAAGGCGGAACGGGATGCGTACATACTCATATTTTTGAACACTATCTGGAGTGTGGTTCGATTACGATCATTGGCGACTCCCATACCACGATACATGGCGCTTTTGGCGCTTTTGCAACCGGAATGGGCTCCACGGACATGCTCTGTGTGGCTAAACTCGGCAAAACATGGATCAAAGTGCCGCAAACCTACCGTGTGAATGTCACCGGGAAACTGCCCAAAGGGGTCTATGCAAAGGACATTATGCTGAAGCTTCTGGGAATATTGGGCTCGGATGACGCAATTTATAAATCGCTGGAATTCCGCGGAGATACCATCTCTTCCCTGAGTATGGATGGCAGAGTCACCATCTGCAGCATGGGCGTTGAAGCGGGCGCCAAAACCGCGATTATGGAAACAGATGAAACAACACGCGAGTACCTAAAACTGTTCGGTCGTGAAAGCGCCTACAAAAAAATCACCGGCGATGATGATGCCGATTATGAAAAGGTTATCAATATTGATGCCACTCAGTTGGAGCCGCTCGTTGCAAAACCCCATTATGTGGAAAATGTTGATCTTGTGAGCAATTGTAAAGGACAAAAGGTGGATATGGTTTTCATCGGAAGTTGTACCAACGGACGTTTGGAGGACCTGCATATCGCCGCTGATATTCTAAGGGGCAAGAAAAAGGCAAAGGATCTGCGCCTTTTAGTCATTCCGAACTCGACCTATGTGTATGAAGAAGCTCTCAAGGACGGTACTTTGCTGGCACTGGCGCAAGCGGGTGCCATGATTGAAGCTCCCAACTGCGGCCCTTGCATGGGGGTCCATCAGGGAATTCCTGCCGACGGTGAAGTTGTGGTGGCTACGCAAAACCGCAATTTTAAAGGACGTATGGGAAATCCAACGGCTAGCATTTACCTTTCCAGCCCGGCAACCGCCGCTGCAACTGCGATTAGCGGCTATATCACAGATCCAAGGGAGGTGCTTTAATATGATACAGGATATTTACAAGGGAAAAGCCTGGAAATTTAGCAGCAATGTCAGTACAGATTCCATTGCGCCAGGACGTCTGCTTTCGCTTCGTGCCAACCCCGAGGAATACGCGAAGCATGTGCTGGAGGACGCAAGGCCTGAATTCTCTCAGAATGTAGCGAAAGGCGACTTTGTTGTAGCAGCAAAAAATTTCGGCTGTGGATCAAGCCGTGAAATTGCCCCGCTGATTATCAAGCTTTCCGGCGTGGCAGCCGTTTTGGCTAAATCCTTCGGTCGTATCTTTTACCGCAACGCCGTGAACAACGGCATGTTACTCATTGAGTGCGACACCGACCAGGTAGGGGATGGAGACATCCTGATTGTCGACATTAAAAAGGGAGTAATCCGGAAGGAAAATGATCCTGCTTTTGCGCTTCCTTTTACACTTTCTGAGAAGGAGATCAAGATCATTAACGAGGGCGGACTTCTTAATTATGTAGAAAAATATAATTCGCTTGATATTTGACACTACTTTTCGGGAGCATTTATCTATATCTCTTTTGTCCAGCCTCAGGCAGGAAAAAGAGATACAATCATAAAGTATTTATACAAGGCGTCTTTTGATCTTATAGCAATTCCAAATATGGACAGGAAAACAGGATGTCATCTCCCCGCCTCCGGCGGGGAGATGACAAAGCTCATTTGTGACGAAAAGGGGTGGCGATGATGGATGAGTTGAAAAGGCTGGCGGAATACGTCAGTGAGTTTCGGATGGAAGATGCACCTCCCCAGGTTTTCCATGCGGCCCGATATTGTGTTTTGGATACCATTGGTTCGGCGCTGGGAGCGGTCAACAGCGATGAGCTGCCGCAAATTACGGATGAGCTTTCGCTTTGGGTAGGAAATACACCGCAGCGCGCCGCATCAGCCTGGGGACATTCGGGAAAGTGGGATGTTTTTTCCGCTGCATTGCTAAACGGTCTTGCGGGGCACTCTTTTGAACTTGATGATGTACATACACGCTCCAAAAGCCATCCCGGCACCGTGATTATTCCAGCGGCCTGGGCAGTCGCCGAGGCGGCTGGCTTAAGCGGCCGAGATTTTTTGGAAGCGGTTATCGTGGGCTATGAAGCTATGGGCAGGGTCGGCAAGAGCCTTGATGTTATCAGCCACAGAAAACGCGGATGGCATGGCACAGGCATTGCCGGCACATTCGGCAGTGCCGCAGCTGCGGCAAAACTGCTTGGGCTCAGCCCTGAGCAGACGTTAAATGCATTTGGCATGGCCGGTACACAGTCTTCAGGACTCTGGGCATTTCTGGCGGAAGGCTCGAGCTGCAAGAAACTGCATCCCGCGCGGGCGGCGGTCAATGGCATTACCGCTGCAATTTTGGCGAAAGCAGGAATGACAGGGCCTGCTCATATTTTGGATGCCGAGGATGGGGGGCTGTATCGCGCTGTTGCGGATTCATACTGCATGGATACGCTTTGTGAGAATCTCGGCGTAACCTATGAGATCCTTGACATCGACAAAAAGCCCTATCCCTGCTGCCGAAGTACTCATCCCGCCATTGATGCTGCTCTTAACATCCGCAAAACATATGCGATAAATGCCGCTGAGATTGAGCAGATCGTCGTGGACACTTACGGCGTAGGAGTCTTACAGTGTGGCTTTGCCAACTATCCATGCAATGCCGTAGAGGCAAAATTCAGTACACGTTATGTAACGGCAGCCGCTTTCATCTATGGTAAAGTTACCCGAGAGCAGTTCTTGCCCGAGATTATGGAAGATCCAAATGTACAAAAAACCGTGGGGAATGTCACCGTACGGGAGAGCGCCGAGTTCAGCGCAAGGTATCCTAAACGCTGGGGATGCCGGATGACCGTTACCATGAAGGACGGGACGGTTTTTATTAAGCAAATTGATGATATGTCAGGAAGCGTGAGCGTGCCTCTGACGTCAGAGCAGGAACAGGACAAATTCATGGGGCTTGCTACGGCAACATTTGACGCGGTGAAATCCAAAAGTCTGATGGCGGAAATCCTGGAGATAGATAGATTGTCCAAACTTCCAGACCTGTCGCAAAATTAGCACAATCGCTGCAGCCCTGTAAAGCTTTGGCATCCAGGGCGCTATCTTTGAAAGGAAAGTATTTTGATGATTAAATTAGTCAATCATTCTGTCTGGCTGCACCATGGCAGGGATATTATTGAAACCGAGGAAGAGGCGGCCCGCCAGACCGGGGGCGAGAAAGCTCCATTGCCAACAGCGAAAGAGGGCGCGAAGAACACCATTGCCTATTCCATTCTTCGGGCGCACAATACGTCGGAAAGTATGGATAATCTGAAGCTTAAATTTGATTCGCTCAACTCCCATGACCTCACCTATGTAGGCGTAATTCAGACGGCGCGAGCCAGCGGGCTGACCCATTTTCCGATACCGTATGTGATGACGAGCTGCCACAACAGCCTTTGTGCGGTGGGCGGAACGATCAATCGCGATGATCATATGTTTGGCATGTCAGCCGCGGAGAAATATGGTGGGATTTTTGTCCCGGCCAACCAGTCAATTATGCACCAGTATGCCCGTGAAATGTCTAGCGGCTGTGGCCGGATGATCCTTGGCACCGACAGCCATACGCGTTATGGCGCACTGGGAACCATGGGTATTGGTGAAGGCGGCGGCGAGGTAGTCAAGCTGCTCCTTGACAAGACCTATGACATGAAGATGCCGAAGGTTATCGCAGTCTATTTGGAAGGTAAGCCAAAACATGGCATTGGACCGCAGGACGTAGCATTGGCTCTAATTGGGGCGGTGTTTGAAAGCGGATTTGTCAAAAATAAGGTGCTTGAATTTGTTGGGCCGGGCGTTGAGTCTCTATCCGTTGATTTCCGAAATGGCATTGATATCATGACGACCGAAACGACCTGCCTTAGTTCCATTTGGAGCACTGATGAAAAAGTAAAGGAATATTTCGAAATTCATGGCCGTCCAGAGGTTTATAAAAAGCTGACGCCGGGCGAATGGGCTTGCTATGACGGATTAGTCAGAATTGATCTTGGAAAGATTGAATCTATGATCGCGCTTCCGTTTCATCCTAGCAATGTCTACACAATCAACGAGCTAAACAAGAATATGATGGATATTCTGGCTGATGTCGAAGAACGGGCACAGAATCAGATAGAGAACAAAAAATTAAAGCTGGATTTGCGTTCCAAAGTCCATAACGGCAGGCTGCGCGTGGATCAGGCCGAAATTGCGGGTTGTGCGGGCGGTTCCTTTGAGAACATTGTTGAGGCAGCCTATATCATGAACGGGAAAAGCGTCCCCAACGAATACTACTCTCTGAGCATTTATCCAGCGAGCAACCCGGTTCTAATTGAACTGCTCAAATGTGGAGCGGCGCAGGACCTCATCGGAGTGGGGGCGGTTTTGAAGCCAGCATTTTGTGGTCCCTGTTTCGGTGCGGGCGATGTGCCGGCTAATGGTGCGCTGGCGATCCGCCATACGACCCGAAACTTTCCCAACCGCGAAGGCTCTAAGCCAAAAGAGGGGCAGTTGGCCTCCGTGGCACTGATGGATGCCAGATCAATTGCGGCAACCTCCTGCAATGGAGGCTGCCTGACACCTGCTACGGCAATTGATTATGATTTCACCCAGCCCACTTATCATTTTGATCCGACACCCTATCAAAAAACAGTTTACAATGGCTTCGGAAAGCCCAAGCCGGAAGTAGAGCTGCAATTCGGCCCGAACATCGCCGACTGGCCGCCTATGATCCACTTGCAGCAACACATCCTATTGAAGGTTTCCTCAGTGATCACCGATCCTGTTACCACGACAGATGAGCTGATTCCTTCCGGAGATGCGGCATCCTTCCGTTCCAATCCGAAACAGATGGCTAACTATACTTTATCCCGACGTGATCCGCAATATGTTGCCAGCGCCAAGCAAATCGGAGCACTGGAGGAGGCGCGGCAGGCCTATGATGCCCACAAAACCAGTATCTCGCCGGAACTCAAAGCAGTGGCGCAACTGGTGATGAATGCAGACAGCCGCTTTACTTCTGTCGAAGAATTTTTAAATACTACCGGTTTTGGCAGCGTTGTCTGTGCGATTAAACCGGGGGATGGCTCTGCGAGGGAGCAGGCGGCTTCCTGCCAGAGGGTACTTGGGGGACTCGCCAACATAGCAGTCGAGTATGCAACCAAACGCTACCGCTCCAATGTGATCAACTGGGGAATGATTCCGTTTACAGTCCCGATGGAATTCTTCAAGAAGGCCTCCCGCGAGGATTACATTTTTGTATATGGAATCAGCGAGGCTTTGAAAGACGGAGACACACAATTCACAGCCCTGTTGATCCATGAGGGCGCTGCCACAAAGATTAACCTTGGAATTGATACTCTTTCCTCCGAAGATAAAGATGTCGTGCTTGCCGGGAGCCTGATCAACTACTACGCATAAAAAAAGCTTCATCAGTAACGTCCATTCATTTTTTCATTGACCAAAGAATGTGAAGGAGTACTATAGCAATTCCAAACAAGAACAGGAAAACATGATGTTATCTCCCCCGCCTTCGGCGGGGGAGATAACAAAACTCATTCCACTTTATTTTTGAAATTGCTATAAAATGGGAACGTTCTCCAATGGGAGAGATGTGTCAGGTATCCATGATTGCGTTACTTATATAATTTGAAAGGGGTTAATAAGATGCTGGACATTTTAAAAGAAAGTAAAGCCCAGTTTGACTATGCTGTCAAAATCAGAAGACATCTTCACACCTATCCTGAGCCGACCTCTCGTGAATTTAATACGGTGAAGCTCATCATGAGCGAGCTTGATAAAATGGGGATTCCCTATGAAAATATCCGTGGTGGTGGTGTTTTGGGATATATTCAGGGTGCTAAAGAGGGTAAAACCGTACTGCTTCGTGCTGATTGTGACGCGCTTTCCATGCAAGAAGCACCAAATAACGCCAAGGGACCCAAAGTCTGCGTCAGCAAGGTGGACGGTGTCGCCCATATGTGCGGACATGATTCTCATGTAGCAATGCTGCTTTCTGCAGCGAAAATTTTAAACGCAAACAAAGAGCTGCTTGAGGGACGTGTCATTCTGTCGTTTGAACGAGGCGAAGAAGGCGGATATTGCGTCTATTACATACTAAAGCACATACAGGAAAAAGGCATCAGGATTGACAGCTGCTGGGCAAACCACATTGATACCGGTCTGGAAGTCGGACAGGTTGCCATAGATGACGGTGCAGTCAGTTCCGGAAGCGTTACATATGATATCGCTTTGACCGGCAAGGGCGGACATGGCTCCAGGCCAGACCTGTCGAATAACCCCATCGATTGTTTTATTGCCATCATGAACTGCATGAAAGATCTTCGGATGAAACATATTCGACCTGATTCCCCACTTACCTACACAATCGGATTGGTCCAGTCTGGAACAAAGCGCAACGTGATTCCGGAAAGCCTGCTTTTTTCTGGGACATGCCGTTTTCATGATCCCGAAGTGGGCAGTATCTTTATGAAAGAGCTTCGCAGGGTTATCGATTCCAATGCGGATCTCTATGACTGCAAAGCTGATTATAAACGATTTGCCGGCCCAAGCCGTTCCGTCATCAATCACGCGCAGTGTACCACAATCGGCAGGGAAGCCGCTGCTGCTATTTTGGGCGCTAATTCTATCATCACCAAAAAGGCTGCCGCTATGGGCTCTGACTCCAGCTTTGCAACCATGTCCTGCTATTATCCTGTCGTCGCTGCAAAAGTTGGTGGCCGCAATGAAGCAAAAGGTATGACAATTGGCGGACATAACCCCAACTTTGAATTTGATGAGAAAGGCATCCCCTATGGGACTTCTTTATATATCGCTTACGCCTTTGCTTTTTTGAAAAGCAAAGAAAAAATTGATTTTGACCCGTACAAAGGAAGCATAGACGACTATATTACGATGATTAACCGTCCCGTTCCCGAGTGCTTTGACTGCCAAAACAATAATACTTAATTAGGAGTGCGATTTGTGAATTACAATTTTGATGAAGTCATTAACAGAAAGGGAACCTTCAGTTCAAAATGGGACAACGTTGGCGCCCGCGTTGGTAATCCTGACGCTTTGCCCATGTGGGTTGCCGATTCCGATTTCCGCTGCCCTCAGCCGGTACTTGACGCTTTATCAAAGCACCTTGAACACGGCATTCTGGGATATACATATCTTGTACCCGAATTTGCAAAAGCCACTCAGAATTGGGTTTTTAAGAGACACGGCTGGGAAATAGACACCTCTTGGGTTTCGTCGTCTTCAGGTATTGTCCCTGTTCTTAACACCATGGTTCAGGCATTTACCGAACCCGGTGATGAAGTCATTATCCAACAGCCGGTTTATTACCCTTTTATGAACGCTATTGTTGATAATGGCCGAGTCGTGAGTTCCAACAGCCTTGAACTTAAAAATGGCAGATATGAAATAAACTTTGACGATCTTGAGTGTCGAGCTCGGAATCCCAAGGCGAAGCTGATGATCCTATGCAGTCCGCATAATCCCGTGGGACGTGTCTTTACAAAGGATGAGCTTAAGCGCATTGGTACAATCTGCGTAAAAAATAATGTTGTTTTGGTTTCCGATGAAATTCATTCAGATCTGGTTTTCCCGGGACACAAACACATCCCAATGGCTTCTGTTTCTCCAGAAATCGCTGCCAATACCGTTACTGCTATAGCTCCAAGCAAAACTTTTAACATGGCAGGTCTGCGTACGTCGGGGGTCATCATTCCCAATCAAGAGATTGCTAAAAAGCTAACTGCCCAGTTTGGTAAAAACCGGACTGTTGGTTTGGGTATACTCGGCCTTATTGGATATATTGCAGCCTATGATGAATGTTCCGATTACGCCGATCAACTGGTTCAATACCTTTACAGCAATGTTGATTATCTGGATGGTTTCCTCAAGGCAAAGACGCCAAAAATAAAGCTTGTTCACCCAGAGGGTACATATCTGATGTGGCTTGACTGCAGAGAGCTGGGTTTGAATAACAAAGAATTAGACGACTTTGTGATTCATAAATCCAAGGTAGCCGTTGACAGCGGTTACTGGTTCGGATGTGAAGGCAATGGCTTTATGCGCATGAACATCGCTTGCCCGAAAGCAACCCTTAAGCAAGGTCTTGAGCAGATTTATGCTCAATATGTCAAGCTTTAACCGCTTTATAAAACCACTAATATGTCTAGTCCGTTCTTAAGGCTTTATTTGTCTCCATGGCAGCGGACGCTGTCTGAATATAAAAATACTAGGAGGATCGCAAATGAAAAAGCTTAGCAGAATAAGTGCTCTAGTTCTTAGTCTGATGCTGGTATTGTCAGCATGCGGCGGCAGCGGTACCACAAAATCTAGCGTGACCGCAGCAAGTGGTGGTCAGTCCGTGAAATCTGTTAAGGATAATATGGTCATTGGTTTGACCGAAGAACCCGGTGCCTTGGATCCCACACATAGCACGTTGAGTTCAAACGGGCAGGTAGGCAGTAATATTTATGATACGCTGTTTGTGAAGGACCCTGCGACCGGTAAAGACCTTCCCAGTCTGGCAACTTCCTATAAAAAGATCGACGATCTGACCTACCAAATCAGTATTCGCAAAGACGTCACCTTCCACAACGGTGAAAAATTGACGGCGAACGACGTTCTTTTTACGATTACACGTTTGACCACTGCCTCGGCAACCAAATCACGCTATACGGCTATTGATGCCAAAAACTGCAAGATGATCGATGATTATACTGTCGAGTTGAAGCTCAAATCCCCCTGGGCCAATGTCATTACTTATTTTACTGGCTCTTTATCCTGTGTGGTTTGCAAAAAAGTTGCGGAAGACCCGAACAGCAAGATGGAACGCAACCCGGTCGGCACCGGCCCGTATAAGTTTGTGAGCTGGACGACCGGCGACAGCATCGTACTGGAAGCCAACGATAAATATTGGAACGGTAAACCGGTCACAAAAAAGCTGACCTTTAAGTTCTTTCCGGATGCTTCGATCCGGGCCATTCAACTTGAAGCCGGAGATGTCGATTTTATCTACAGTGTCGGCGGTCAGGATTATGAACGGCTGTCAAAGGATAAAAACACCACTGTTGTCAGCGGCGTAGGTTTTACATTTGAGTCGCTGTACTTTAACCAGAAGTTGCAAAGCGTTTACAGCGATGTCAGGGTGCGCAAAGCCTTAACCTACGCGCTGGATATGCCCTCAGTTGTCAAAGCGGTCTGGGGGGATCTGGCGGTTCCCGCTGACTCTATCTATCCTACCGCACTCATGGGACATGTTGCGATTGGACCGGTCAAGCGCGATGTCGAAGCTGCCAAGAAACTGCTGGCGGAAGCCGGCTATCCAAATGGCCTCGACTGTGAGATGACCGTGCCGAACAGTTCCGAGACTCTGCAATACCTTGAAATCATGCAGAATCAATGGGCCGATGCCGGCATCCGCATGAAGATCAACAGCCTTGATCAGGCAACCGTCAAGGAACTTAACGCTACAGGGAAAAATCCGTTGGGACGCTCCAACTTTACCGCATCAACCGGCGACCCGATTCATGCTCTTGCCGCGTGGCAAATCGGCTATGTGGGTGTGATGTGCGCTTCAGACACGAAAGTCGACGACCTGATCAACAAGGCACGCGAGGCATCAGATCAAACTAAGGCGGTACAGTATTTGGAAGAAATCCAGCGTTATGCTTTGCAGGAGAAGTATTATGCGATTCCTGTTGCGTTCACAAAGAGCGTTTACGCAATGAAAAGCAAGATGTTCGGCTTTATCTATTCACCATATGGAAATTCGGACTTCAGCAAAATCGGGGTTTACGCCAATTAAGCTCCAGTATCGTTCTTCGGTCAAATCAACATCGCGGCAGCCGACGCACCGGTCCGGCTGCCGCGATGGGCTAAACTGAGCTTTATTTTTCCATATGTCATGAAAGGAGTGCCCCCTTTGATCAAATACATCTTTAAGAGAGTTCTTTCTATGATCCCAGTACTGATGGGCGTTGCCTTTATCATCTTCTTCGTTTTGGAGCTTACGCCGGGCGACCCTGTGCGGATGCTTGTGGGCGACGAAGCGGATGAGGCGACCATCGCGGAGGTTCGCAGCTCCATGGGGTTGGACGATCCGTTTGTTGTCCGGTTTTTTCGATACTTGGGCGGCGTTGTACAAGGGAATTTTGGTACTTCCTATACAACCAAGCAGCCTGTCTCCGACGCGATCTTCGCACGCTTCCCGACGACGATCACCCTCGCGCTGGTGACCACCACCGTCGCTGTGGCGCTCGCGATCCCTTTGGGGGTTATCTCGGCTGTGAAGCAGGACTCGCTTATAGACAGTCTATCACGGGTCATCGCGCTAATCGGCGTGTCCATGCCAAACTTCTGGCAGGGTTTGCTTAACATTCTGCTATTTTCGGTCTATTTGAAATGGCTTCCGGCCAGCGGCTTCTCCACGCCGGCGCATTGGATTCTGCCCGCACTGACCATAGGAACCAGCGCAGCCGCCGGTATCATGCGCAATACGCGGTCGTCCATGCTGGAGGTCATCCGGCAGGATTATATCCGCACCGCGCGCGCCAAGGGTGCCAGCAACCGTACCGTGATCTGGAAGCATGCGCTGAAAAACGCGCTGATCCCGGTTGTGACGGTAATTGGGCTGCGGTTTGGGGGCGCGCTTGGCGGTTCGGTCGTCAGCGAGCAGGTCTTTGGAATTCCGGGACTGGGGAAACTGATGATCGACTCCATCAATAAACGCGATTACCCAGTGATATTAGGTGGAGTGCTGCTGATCGCGTTTTCCTACAGCGTGGTCAATTTAATGGTTGATCTTCTTTACACGTATATCGACCCGCGCATCAAATCCCAATACAGCACGCGCAAGGTAAAACGGGCAAAGGAGGCGGCATAAATGACGGAAACTGAAACCAAAAAGCAGTTACTGGAAACAACATTCAAAAAACAAAGCCGGCTAATGGATATTTTCCGCCGGTTCAGAAAAAACCGTGCCGCAATGGTTGGATTGGCCATATTAATCATTTTGATTTTTGGCGCAATTTTCGCGAAAGTTGTCGCACCATATCCTTATGAGAAACAGGACCTGCGCAATATGTTTGCCGGGCCAAGCTGGCAGCATCTCTGCGGTACTGACAATTACGGCCGTGATATTTTCAGCCGGATCATATACGGTGCGCGCATTTCCCTGTTCGTGGGCTTTGTGTCCGTGTCGATCGGCTGTGTTGCCGGCGGATCGCTGGGTGCGATTGCTGCTTACAATGGTCGACAGGTGGACAATGCGATCATGCGTGCGCTGGATATCTGGCACAGTATCCCGCAGATGCTGCTAGCAATCTCGCTGGCATCGGCTCTGGGTCCCGGCATCGTGAATGCGATGATCGCAGTCGGCGTCACCTCCATTCCGGCTTATGCTCGCGTCGTGCGTGCGTCGGTCATGACAGTCATCAATCAGGAGTATATCGAGGCAGCGCATTGCCTGGGCGTAAAGAGCGGGCGTATCATTTTACGTCATATCATTCCTAATGCACTGGCACCGGTGATCGTACAGGCATCGCTGGGCGTCGCAGGCGCCATTATCACCACCGCAAGTCTGAGCTTTCTCGGACTCGGCGTACAGCCTCCGACGCCGGAATGGGGCTCAATGTTGTCCGCGGGCAGGCAGTTTATCAGGAATCACTGGCATATGATCACATTTCCTGGACTTGCCATTATGGTGACGGTCATGGCAATCAACATGATGGGCGACGGCTTGCGCGACGCGCTAGACCCACGGCTGAAGAGATAGTGGAGGCGAAGTATGAATATTCTTGAAATAAATGATTTACATGTGCACTATATAACCGACGCCGGGACCGTGAAGGCTGTGAACGGGATCAATCTGTCGCTGGAAAAAGGCGAGAGCCTTGGCCTGGTGGGAGAGACCGGTGCAGGAAAAACCACCACGGCGCTGGCGCTTCTTCAATTGGTTCCGGATCCTCCCGGAAAGATCATGCAAGGGAAAATCCTGTTTAATGGAGAATCCCTGCTGGATAAAAGCGAGAATGAGATGCGAAAAATCCGCGGCGGAAAGATCACAATGATCTTTCAGGATCCCATGACCTCGCTGAATCCCGTTATGCCGGTCGGAGAACAGATCATCGAGGTCATCAAGCTGCATAATAAGGGCATTTCCAACGCCGACGCCAGCAACAAGGCGGCGGAGATGCTTGAAACGGTGGGGATAGACTTCGAACGCATGAACGACTATCCTCATCAGTTTTCGGGCGGTATGAAGCAGCGCGTTGTCATCGCCATCGCCCTGGCCTGCAATCCGACCCTTCTCATCGCCGATGAACCGACGACAGCGCTGGATGTCACCATCCAGGCGCAGGTGCTGAATTTGATGGCAAAGCTAAAAAAAGAATTCGATACGTCGATGATTCTCATCACGCACGACCTGGGCGTCGTCGCGGAGATCTGCGAGAAGGTTGCAATCATGTATGCTGGAAAGATAGTGGAATACGGCACTTTGCAGCAGGTATATCTCAACACGCAACATCCTTACAGTAAGGGGCTGTTCGCCTCAGTTCCCGACCTGAGCAAAAAAGTGAAACGCTTGACTCCCATTCTCGGGCTGATGCCTGATCCCAGCAACCTGCCGGAGGGATGCAGCTTCTGGCCGAGATGCCCAAGCGCAACAGAGGAATGCAAAAAAGCGGATCCGCCGGCTGTGGAAGTTGAACCGGGGCACATCGTCAAATGCATTCACATGAAAGTGTAGGGGGGAGGGCGTTGGATAAAATGATAGAAATAAAAAATTTAAAGAAACATTTTAAAACCCCTAAAGGCATGCTTCATGCCGTGGATGGGCTCAGCTTTTCCATTAAACAAGGAGAAACGCTGGGCGTTGTGGGGGAATCCGGCTGCGGTAAATCCACGCTGGGCCGGACGATCATCGGCCTGCACGAAGCCACTTCCGGCCAAGTCTTTTATGAAGGCAAGGACATCACGCACACACGCGGAGACAAAAAGATGGAGCTGCGCCGCCAAATGCAGATGATCTTTCAGGATCCTTTCTCCTCACTGAACCCGCGCATGACGGTCAGCGAAAGCATCGCCGAAGGCATGATCGTGCATAAAATGTATAAAAGCAGGGCGGAACTCAATAATCGTGTCGTCGAGCTGATGGACACGGTCGGACTCGCGCAGAGGCTTGCCATGAGCTATCCCCATGAATTGGACGGCGGACGTCGCCAGCGCATTGGCATCGCCCGTGCGCTCAGCCTGAATCCCAGTTTTATTGTGTGCGACGAACCAGTATCCGCGTTGGATGTTTCCATACAGGCACAGGTGCTCAATCTGATGCAAGATTTGCAGGAAGCACACAATCTGACCTACCTGTTTATCACCCATAACCTGTCGGTGGTAAAACACATCTCCAATGAGATCATGGTCATGTATCTGGGACAGCTGGTGGAAAAAAGCAGCTCGGACGAGCTGTTTGAAAGAATGCTGCACCCCTATACAAAGGCGCTCCTGTCCGCCATACCGACGACGGATATCCTCAATAAGAAGGAACGAATTTATTTAAAGGGAGAAATCTCCTCACCGATTAACCCCAAGCCCGGATGCCGTTTCGCTCCGCGCTGCCCCTATGCGAAGGATCGCTGTCATACGGAAAATCCGGTGATTCGCGAGATTTTACCGGAGCATTTTGCATCCTGCCACTATATCGAAGAAATCAACGCCTTGTCATAGAGGAGATCAGTATGAAGCAAAATGTCAAAACAACGGATTTGCAGGAGTTTACGTCGATCTTTTCCCCCGTGTGGGACGCACACGGGCAGCGGCTGGTCTTCTGCACTTCTAAGGCAAATATAAAACGAAACACATATGATAATCAGCTGTGCGCCTGTGACCCCACCTGTGGTGGCGTTTCAGTCGTTCGTCAAGAGGTAAGCAAGCGTGATGTGCTAGCCTTAAGCGATGGTACGCTGCTGTTCCCCGCTCTTTTGCGGGGGACGGACGCGGATTATGTGAAGAAAGGCGGCTATCTGACGGTATTCGAAGAACTGTATCCCGACGGGAGCGGCGGCGAAGCCTTTCGTTTACCGCTTAAGGATGCGCGTCTGAAACGTATCAGCGATGATCTTTTCATCGCTACCGCCGTATGTGAGATGGGTCGTCCGCCCATCGAGCAGATGGAGTCGGAAGCAAAAGAGGCAGCTCTTGAGCACTGGCATGAATCGTCTAACGTGATTACTTGCACCGAGCTGCATTATTGCGAAGATGGACGCGGTTTCATATCCGGCAAACGCCGCAATATTTTTTTGTTTGACAAAGTTACTGGCAATCTTATCCGTTTGGTCGGTGAGGCTTTTGAGTATTCCGCCACCGCCGTTTATAACGATGAAATCTGTCTTGTTGGGATAGAAGGTACGGATATCCGCAGCCTTAGCCAGGGCATGTATATTTATCATATTCCTACCGGAAAAATCAGAATGCTGATTGAACCCGGAGCCTATCATATTAAAAGTATCGCATATGAAAACGGCGTGATCTTTGCTGCCATGAATCCTTGGCATGGGTTTTCATCCAGAAGCGGTCATGATCTGTACAGGATTGATCCAATAACCGCAGCGGTTGAGAAGTTGGTCGATCTATCCTCAGAAGAATATGGGTTTACCGTCTCTGGAGATTGCGCCTCGAGTAGCGGCAGTGATTTTATGGTTGTAAATGGTCGCATCTATTACATTACGACACGAAAAAATACCAGCAGCCTGTGCTCCTGGAGCCAGAAGGAAGGTGTGCAGCTACTGACCGACGATCGGTTTCTGGCGGAGTCTTTCTCAATAGCCGGAGACCGGCTCATCGTATGCGGTTGTGAATATGGCGCGCTGAAGGAATTATACCTTTTTAATGATGGGGAATTGATGAAGCTGACTGATTTCCATGGCGCATATCTAAGCAGCCGCAATACTTCTGTCCCTGTACCTATTCAGGTTCAAAACCGCGCAGGACTGCCGATTGACGGATGGGTGATCCCTCCGGCCAATTTTAGCCCGGACAGGAGCTATTCAGGCGTGTTGGAGATCCACGGCGGTCCTCGTATGATCTATTCGGCCGCTTTTTACCATGAGATGCAAGTGCTGTCCGGTATGGGGTATTTCGTCTTTTTCTGTAATCCGCGCGGCTCCTCGGGACGCGGCAAAGAATTTGCCAACTTGCGTGGGAAACGCGGAACAATCGATTATGAGGATATTATGGACTTTACGGAGGGTGTACTGGCAGCCTATCCTCAGATCGATACAAAAAAATTGGCCGTCACAGGAGGCAGCTATGGCGGATTCATGACGAACTGGATCATCGGTCATACGAACCGTTTCCGCGTAGCCGTGTCCTGCCGTTCGAATTCAAATATCATTGGGAATTATGGCGTTTCTGACAACGGAATCTGGAGTGTTCCCGCAAGTTACGGTGGGGATATCTGGAATGATCACGCGTTGATCTGGGAACAGTCTCCGCTCAAATACGCGCCTACTTGCGTGACCCCCACCCTGTTTATACATTCCTTAGAAGACTACCGTTGCCGGGTTCCAAACTCCATGCAGATGTATGTGGCTCTTAAAGAACACGGAACAGAGGCGAAAATGGTCTTGTTCAAGGATGAGAGCCATTCACTCAGCAGATCCGGGAAGCCGCAGAGCCGAGTGCGCAGACTGGAAGAGCTTTGCGGCTGGATCAGGGAACACTTTGATAACTGAAGCGATAGGACCGGATACAACGGCCATCCCGGTCAGAATGTACGGTAATGCAAAGAATCCTCCCGCGCGGATTCTTGCGAATTTTCAACCAAACCCGCATAACCTTGTGTTGGATCAAGGGAATTATCCGCACATTCGGGTGATGATCAGAATTTAAGAGGATAAGGAAAAGCTCAGAGAGCGGATGTACCTCTCGGAACCCCTTTGGCACGGTAAATGGTACGATGGGGCGCAAAGGTAAAACGAAATAGTTGGCAATATTTCCTGATGGTCACAGATTAATATATTGCGTTGGGATGTTCGTTCCGGACTTTCCAGCTTGGAGCAGGCGACTTCTGGTGGCAGATCTGGATCTGTAAGGGCCATTTGGACTTTGACAGCTTACACGATGAGACTGGATGGACATCATGAGACATTTTCAAGGCTTATTTTGAAAATACTCCTTTAATCCGGGACATAATGAGACCGGATGGATACAGTGGACAACCTTCCGGATTCTCATAACCCGAAGGTCGTAGGTTTAAATCCTGCCTCCGCAACCAATAAAAAGTGGCTTAAACAGTACGTTTAAGCCGCTTTTTATTTTGCGTCGAAAGGGCAAAAACTTCATTTGACAGCTTATCGTGAAAAACGCGATTCTGGCAGTTTAACGCTGTATTTTTATTTTCGGGGAGAAAGGGACTTGTTAGAGGTGTTTTGACAGCTTATAGACGGCTTATTTCTTGTACGAAGTTAGAGAAGTTGGATATCACAGTCTAATTTTTAATAGAATAGCAGCAGTGGTCTATCTCTGGCAAGAGCGATGCATCTGCTTGCTTCCTATTTGGGCTTTATTCTGATACCAGTACATCTGGGGCTTCATTGGAGCATGCTGATCGATGTTGCAAGAGAAAGTATCCATTTCACTGAGGAATACAGATTTACATCATTATTCTGTGTGCAGTGGCTGTTTTGATTGCCACTTATGGAATTTATGCATGCAGGCAATTGGTTCCTATCTGCTACTTAAAAAAGCCGAAAACGATTGATATTATAGTGGCGCTCTTTTTTTGAAGCACAGAGACAGCCCCCCTTTTTAAGCCGAGCTGTCAGCTCATGTCATCAGATCTTTCATGTACTGAAAAATGTGTACTTTTACGAATACCATTCTAAATTTTTAAGGTTGGATGTGAAGAAAATAGCTTGTTTGCACAAAATATTTATGCTAACATCAAGGTATGTTTTAATACATTATAGTTGATTAATTGAAAACAAGCTTGCGATTTCTTCCCCCGCCGAAGGCGGGGGAAGAAACGGCGTTTTATATATAGCCAGTTTTTAAGTTAACTGGCTATAAATTAATAGGGGGGCTTTTCTTATGGTGCATAAAAATGCCGATATGGCTCATCTGATCCGCGAGAACCTCCGCGGAGGCAAGGGTATCGTAGAGACCGACGTGGTTTACAAGGGCGAAGAGCTTCTGGGCAAAGCCACCCTTTTCAACAGGCTGACGGTAAAGCCCGGCTCCAGCATAGGCGAACACACCCATACGGACGACGCCGAGATATATTATGTCCTTGAGGGCGAGGTAATAGCCCTCGACAACGGATGTTCCGTCACAGTGCGCAAGGGCGACTGTATGTTTACGGGCGGAGGAGAAAGCCACGCCCTCGAAAACAGGAGCTGCGAAGACGCTGTAATACTCGCCATCGTTCTCGCATAAAAACAGACGGGCTTATAAGTTGTATCGGCGGCGGTATTTTTAAATCTGCTCAGCGGATATTAAGCATCATATTCAGAAAAGGAGGTCTATACTATGGATTATCAGGTATCCCCCAAGGTGCAGAAGCTTTTTGACGAGGTTATCGGCCTTCCCGAGGTTAAAAAGGCCGTCGACTTTATCGAAAAGGATCAAAAAAACTCAATCGAGGAGCAGGTGGCCCTTACTCTCATCGAGGCCCCCACCTTCAACGAGGAAAAGCGCGCCCATGCCTACGCCGAATATTTCAGGGCTCTTGGACTGGAGGACGTCCACGTAGATGATTTCGGCAACGCCGTAGGCCTCTGGCGCGGCGCCGGAAAAGGCCCAAAGGTTTTGGTTGAGGCACATCTTGACACGGTGTTTCCCTTCGGCAGCGTCAAGGAGGTAAAAAGGGAGAACGGCGTTCTCTACGCCCCCGGCATCTGCGACGATACACGCGGACTCGTCGTTTTGCTTGCCGCCCTTCGCGGCCTTAAGGAAACCGGTCTGCGGACAAAGGGCGACATCGTTTTCGTCGGCACTACCCGCGAAGAGGGCATGGGTTCCCTCGGCGGCATGAAGGACTTCCTTGACCATAACCCCGATATCGACGCCTCCATAAGCGTCGACGGCGGCTGGGTGGAAGAAATTACATACGAGGCCACCGGCTTCAAGACCTACGAGGTCAACTTTTACGGCATAGGCGGCCACGCCTACGGGGCCTTCGGAAAGATGGCTAATCCACTTCACGCCGCGGCAAGGGTCGTTGCCAAAATCGCTGATTTTGAGGTTCCCGAAGAGCCCAAGACCACCTTCTGCGTATCCAACTTTCACGCCGGGAACGATGCGGGCGTTCACGCCATAGTCCCCAAGGCGACAATAAAGCTCAACTTCCGCTCCAACTCGGCCGATATCCTTGAGGACCTTAACGACAGGGTCTTCAAAGCCGTTCAGGATGCCTGCGACGAGGAGACGGCCCGCTGGGGCAAGGATACTATTACATGGGACTGCAAACAGTACTGCGATGTTCCCGCCGGCAATCAGGACATACATTCTCCCCTCGTTGAGGCCACGTATCTTGCTGCCTCCCACCTTGTGGGAAGCGAAAAGGTCAAGTTCGGCCATGGTGGCTCGGTAAACGGCAATATGGCTGTAGCGAGGGGCCTTCCCTGCGTCACCCTCGGCGGAGGGCCGTATGACATAAAATGCCATAACCTTGAGGAGTTCTTCCCCATAGAGGGAGCGTATAAGCTGCCTCAGGAGGTTATGGTGCTGCTGCTTCTGGCCTCTGGCATAGAGGGCAGGACCGAATCTATACTGGGATAGCACTTTAGCTCCGCGCGCCTCCGGCCTTTAAGGCCGGTCTGTGAAAGCTATCAGAAGCCAAAGGGCTGGAAAGCTCCGGCCCTTTTTGTATACGGGTTCATTTTAAGAAAGGTGGATAATATGGCATATTCGGTTTCACAAAAGACAAAGGATTCCCTTGCGGCCCTTCTCGCTCTGCCCGAGGTGGCAGCCGGCATGGATTTGATCGAGAAGGATCAGGACAGATGTATAACCGAGCAGGTCGAGCTCACCCTCATCGAGGCCCCCACCTTCCATGAGGAGCAGAGGGCACAGACCTTTAAGGCCAAGTTTGAGGAGCTGGGACTTGAGGACGTACATATCGACAGGGGCGGCAACGTCGTCGGAGTCCGCAAAGGAACAGGATTCGGCCCAAGAGTGCTTGTCGAGGGACACCTCGACACAGTGTTTCCCTTCGGCGCGGTCACCAAGGTCGAGGAGCGCGACGGCTTCCTTCACGCCCCCGGAATAGGCGACGACACAAGGGCGCTTGCCATGATACTTTCAGTCGTCAGGGCCATGAACAAGTCAAAGGTCAAAAATTCCGGCGATATCGTCTTTGTCGGCACTACCCGGGAGGAGGGCATGGGCTCCCTCGGCGGCATGAAGGATTTTCTTGACGACAACTATAAGGATATTGACGCCGCCGTCAGCATCGACGGCGGCAATATAGCCGATATCACCTTTGAAGCCACCGGCTTCAAGACCTACGAGGTCAACTTCTACGGCATAGGAGGCCACGCCTACGGGGCCTTCGGCAAGATGGCCAATCCCCTTCACGCCGCGGCAAGGGCAGTGGCGAAAATAGCCGACCTTGAAGTTCCGGCGGATCCTCGCACCACCTTCTGCGTATCCAACTTCCACGCCGGGAACGATGCGGGCGTCCACGCCATAGTCCCCAAGGCGACAATAAAGTTCAACTTCCGCTCCAACTCGGCTGAAATACTTGAGGAGCTCAACGACCGCATATTCAAGGCCATACAGGAGGCCTGCGACGAGGAGACGGCCCGCTGGGGCAAGGATACCGTCACATGGGACAGCAAGCAGTACTGCGACGTCCCCGCCGGCAAGCAGGACAGAAACGTGCCTATAGTAGAAAGCTGCTATTCTGTCATCGAGCATCTTGGCATAACGCCCAATTTCAATCAGGGCGGCTCGACAAACTGCAATATGGCCATCGACAAGGGCGTACCGGCCATCTGCATCGGCCGCGGATATTATCCCGAGGGGGTCGACACCGACAATAAGGTCCACAACCTCTCGGAGCGCTATCCCGTTGCCGGTGCATATATGGGGGTGCAAGAGACCTTCCTTATGGCGCTGCTCTGCTCGGGCACGGAGGGCGTCGCGTCCATAATTGAAAAATAATAAGCAGCCTGTGGATGCCTGTCGGGGGGTGCGGATCACAACAATACCGCCGTGGATTTATGCTACTACGGCGGCACGGTCTCCGACTCCGTACCAGAGGAATACCGGCAGTACATCGGGGATATGCAAGCCAGCTTCTCCAGAATCGACGCCAGTGGACAGTCAAAGCGTACAGAATGGCTATACTGCCTTCACCTATACCTATGCTGGCAGCTACAACTATGACCTATGCGCAGCTGGTCAATGATTATAATTCCAACTGTTTATAAAGACAAATAAGAAGGCACCGGCGCAGATTGCTGGTGTCTTCTTATTCAAATTATTACGAAGAGGGATGGCTTTATGAATATAGTAGGTTCTTTAATTATTCTTATCATCATTGGAGTGTTGATTTATAGGCTGATATTAGATTGGAGACTTGATAAAAGGATAATCGAAAATGGAAAGCTAATGAAAGGAACTATTACCCGAAAAGAATCACATGGAAGTGTTTTAAAATATATTTTTCCAAATCCGGTAATACGATATGAAGTTAATGGTCAATCTTTCGAAAGAGAGATTTGCGATTTGTACTTTAGCCAATCAAAAAAAGTCGGTTCGCAGATAAATATTATTTATTGGGACAAATATCCGGATAGGGTTTTGGTAGTCGATCGCTTTTATTGGGTTCGTTACATAGGAATAATTGTTTTTTCAATCACTATATATGTTCTTGGAATTTTGAAAGTTTTTTTTGATTGGGATATTTATATCTTTAGAGATTTAAAATAATGATTGTTTTTTAGATAAATTAGCAAATGCAATAGTTGACATATTTCCGGCAACCGTACCGATATCGGTGCCATATCCGGTGATTCTGGCAGTTAGGCTGTTTTGAAGGGAGACTGCCAGCTTGTACAGTTCAACAGGCACGAGCGTAAACAGATTGACCGCCATAAAGCCCTTTACTGCATTGAGAGTAGAACCTTCTATATTTGCATGTCCAGACTGATATTCGATGCCGAATTCAAAATCTGAAACCACCAGTCCCGTGACGAAAAGAGACCACGCAAGATAAGAGAAGAACAACACAATAGATTGCACCCAGTTCATCTCAAAAAGCTCGGCCCCCATTAAAGCAACTGTTGGATTCCATTCGTTAATCGAAACAGAATTGTACGCCACGCATTTACTTGATTGTGTGGCGTACTTTTATGTGCTAACATAGGCTGTAAAGGAGGGCGGCGTTCTATGAAAACATTTCGTTTTGCTATGAAACAAACCGTGCCTTTGCTGTTTTCCTACCTCTTTGTCGGCATGGCATTTGGTATCCTGATCCACAAGGCAGGCTATTCGGTCCTATGGGCTTGCTTGTCAGGAGTTTTTATCTATGCAGGCTCCATGCAGATCGTCATGGTGTCGCTGATGACCTCAGGAGTGCCGCTATTTATGGTAGCCGCCATAACTTTTTTCATCAATGCAAGACACATTTTCTACGGCATCGGATTTGTGGACAGATTTCGCAAAATGCGATGGAAATATCCCTATATGGTTCTGACACTGACCGACGAAACCTATTCCGTCCTGTGCTCTGTACAATATCCCCAAGATGTGGACAGAGAAAAATCAGATTTTTATATTGCGCTGACCTGCCATCTGCTGTGGATTTTCAGCTGCACCATTGGCGCTTTGCTGGGTCAGATGCTTCCTTTGGATATGACAGGTATTGAATTCTCCGCTACCGCATTTTTTGTTACGGTTTGTGTCAATCAATGGAGGCAGTTCGGTTCACACATCCCTGTTATCGCAGGCTTTGTCAGTGCTATCGCGTTTTATATCCTGTTGGGTGCAAACAGTTTTATTCTTCCTGCATTATCCTTCAGTTTGATTGTGCTGGTTGTGATGAAAGATGTGATAACGCTAAAAATAGGAGGGATAGACAGTGACAATTGATTCCTCTGTTGCAACTCTAATTGTAGTCGCATTGGTAACGGGGCTTACCCGGGCGATCCCTTACCTTTTGTTTGGCAGAAGGAAAGTACTTCCCCAAACGGTTCGCTATCTCGGCACCGTATTACCTGCGTCCATTATGATCATCCTGGTGGTTTACTGCCTGAGAAATATTGATTTGACTGTTTTTCCATTCGGGCTTGCGGAGTTGCTTTCAGTTACCGTGGTCATTATTGCTCAGGTCATGAAGAAAAACACCTTTCTAAGTATCCTGCTTGGCACGGTGTGCTATATGGTTTTAATCCGCACTGTGTTCACCATGTAATGTGCGTTTTATCAAAATCTCGCAGGCGGAAGGTCGGCATTTCGCCCAACTTCCACACCCCACTCAATACTTGTACAAGGGACCCAATATTTGTGATGGACGATTTGTCTTGTAATGAGAAGAGTATTCCATATAATTACAATTATTACCCAATCTGTTGACAGAATCAATTGGATATAATAAGATGTAATAAATAAACTAAATACTTTGACGGAGAGAGTAAGTTCATTTTGAACGGCACAGCGAGTTGGGGATAGTGGAAGCCCGATGCTATTAGAAATTGACTGAAAATCACTCCTGAGTTGCAGACCGAGGGCAGCGGCTGGTAGGTTCTGCCGGATTTTCTCCGTTACAGGAAACGCATATAAGTTTTATGGTTAAAACCGTATGCCGTAATAGGTGGTTAACACGATTGCACTGCTTTCGTCCTATTTCAGGACGGGAGCATTTTTTGTTTTCTATATCAATTCTAGTAGAAATGGTATTATGAAGGGGGGCGATCAGGCTATGGCAGTAGCCAATATGATTAATTTGTTTTCATATAATACTATTAACCTTAAAAGGAATGATCAGTATGGAAACAAATCCGAATTATCAAAAACTCGAAACAGATATATTGCAATTTTGGGAAGACAATGAGGTCTTTAAGGCTCTTAAGGATAAGGACAAAGGCAACCCACCTTTTCGCTTTTTAGATGGGCCTATCACGGCTAACAATCCAATGGGTGTTCATCATGCTTGGGGACGCAGCATCAAGGACAGTATCCTGCGATATAAAGCTATGAACGGATATTCCTGTCACTATCGCAACGGTTTTGATACACAAGGGCTTTGGGTAGAGGTTGAGGTTGAAAAGGAGCTTGGTTTTAAAGATAAGAAAGACATCGAAAAATACGGGCTTGAGCACTTTACAAAAAAATGTGAGGAGCGCATCAAAAAGTATTCCGGTATTATTACCGAACAATCAAAACGTCTTGGTCAATGGATGGATTGGGAAAACTCGTATTATACTCATACTGACGAAAATATCACCGCCATATGGTATTTTCTAAAGAAGTGCGATGAGAATGGTTGGTTAACACAGTCCCATCGTCCTATGCCTTGGTGCCCTCGATGCGGAACATCGTTGTCAGAACATGAGATGGCAGGCTCTCATAAGGAACTTACCCACACGTCCGTATTTGGAATGCTTCCCGTAAAGGATAGAGATTTTAACATTCTGGTTTGGACTACTACACCGTGGACGCTTGTGGCCAATGTGGCGCTTGCGGTAAACCCGAACTTGACCTATGTTTCAGTCTCACTGCTGGGTCATGAAAAGCCTGTTGTCATGGCAAAATCTGCTCTCCAATATATTGACGGTGAGAAAAAGGTTTTAAAATTGTTCCCCGGTAGTGATCTTGTCGGTCTCGAATATGAAACATTTTTTCCGTTCTTAGCCGTACAAGACTTTACACACACCATTGTGCCATGGGAGGATGTCGCCGATGACGAAGGAAGCGGCGTGGTGCATATCGCTCCGGGTTGCGGCGCAGAAGATTTTGAACTGGGGCTTAAGTGTAACCTCCCGCAGATTTGTCCTGTCAATGAAAGCGGTATCTTTACAAAAGAATACGGCTTTCTAGCAGGTTTGTCGACCACCGAGGCGGCACCGGTAATTTTTAAGCATTTGGAAGAGCATAAAAAGTTATACAAAACCATGGAATACACGCATCAATATCCGGTTTGCTGGCGCTGTAAGCATGAGGTTTTATTCCGGCTTATTCGCTCATGGACAATCAAAACGGATGAAATTCGTCCGAAGCTGATTGAGGCTTCCCGTAAGGTGAAATGGGAACCTTCCTATATCGGCAAACGGATGGAAGACTGGCTGAGCAATATGGGTGACTGGAATATTTCCCGCAAACGGTATTACGGACTTCCATTGCCGTTTTATCATTGCGAAGAATGTGGGCATACAACGGTTGTCAGTTCAAAAGAGGAGCTTCGTGCTCTTGGCGGTGAGGCAGTGGATACTCTGCCCGAATTGCACAGGCCATGGATTGATAGCATCAAAATCAGATGTCCTCATTGCGGTAATCTTGTCAGCAGAATTCCTGAAGTCGGCGATGTTTGGCTTGACGCGGGTATTACTCCGTTTTCAACGCTAGGCTATTTTACGGAAAGGGAAAAATGGAAGACCTACTTTCCAGCCGAATGGGTTACTGAAATGCGAGAACAGGTGAGACTTTGGTTCTATTCGCTGCTGTTTATGAGTGTCACTCTTGTTGGAGAAGCGCCCTATCAGCGTGTGCTCGCCTATAACAGTGTTGTGGCAGAGGATGGCACAAAGTTCTCAAAAACCGGCTTTATGATACGCTTTGATGAAGCTGCCGAAAAAATAGGAGCCGATGCCATACGATATTTGTTTGCGGGAGCCAGCACGTCAAGTGATGTACGCTTCGGCTTTTCTCTTGGAGAAGAAGCACGCCGCAAGCTGATGGGCTTTTGGAATATTTGTGTTTTCTTTGAGACCTATGCTGAAATATTAAAACCAAATGTGAAATGCAATATAGGTGGTCATTTTACAGATGGTTGGCTTGAAAACTACATGAGTAAGTTTGTTAGCAATGCTCGAACTGCCTATGACGATTATCGCTTGACGGATGTTATCAAACTCTTTGAAGAAAGTGTTGACGACATATCCAATTGGTATGTGAGAATTAATCGCCGCCGGTTTTGGAATAATGATGCTTCGGCATTTGCCTGCTTATATCAAACTATCAAAATAATGATCCAAGTGATAGCCCCGATAGTGCCTTTCATGAGTGAGCACCTGTGGCAAAATCTTATTCGAAAATATGACGCTGGGGAAGTCCTTTCAGTTCATCTTAGCGATTTTCCGACAACTGGGGATTTCGATTCCAAAGTGTTTTCACAAGCTGCTGCCGCACGACAAGTGATTGCCATGGCACTGAAACTGCGCAATGAGGCTCAAATCAAGGTGAAGCAGCCACTTTCGGAAATGATGCTACTCTGTAATGAGGAGACGAAACTGGCAGTAAATATTTATGAAAACGTGATATTGGATGAACTCAATATCAAAAAGCTTACGTTCATCGACAATACCGATTCGATTGAAACGCTGTCGGTACAACTGAATTTCCGCGTAGCCGGAAGCATTCTTAAATCCGATTTGCAAGCAGTTAAAAATGCTGTTGAAGGGCTGAGTATCAGCGAGATGAAATTGGTTGTAGATGCAGTAAAAAGCGGCCTTCCCGTTACGATAAAGTGCTACCAAAACCCGCTTGATGCCTCTCTTTTCACCATACTGAAACAAAGTAAAAGCAACATTGTTTTAACAGAAGAGAACGGTTTGGTAATGGCACTGCATACTAAGCTTACGCAGGATTTGATTAACGAAGGTTATTATCGTGAACTTCTTAGGCAATGCCAAGTGATGCGTAAAGAAATCGGGCTTCAAATTAACGAGCGTATAGTGATAGCAATATTATCCGAAAAAGATATAATCACCAATGTCGTTTTAGACTATTACACCATGCTTAAAAAGGAAACATTAGCTGATGAAATATTTCTCCAAAAGAATGGGTTAAGTTTTGAAAAGCAAATAGTAGTAGGGGGCAATTCGGTAATTATTGAAATGGGATCAACTAAAATATAAATGTTTGTCTGAATATCACTTGTCATGCTTTGACAAGTGATATTTTAAATTTGATTACATCCTCAAGATAGACCAGTCAATCCTTGCATAAGGACGTGGAGCGAATTTTCACTTTCACTGTTATCATCCTTTCTTACCTCATCTGTTATGCTTGACACTTGTCGTGCATAATGTTATGATTGCGCTATGAACGACATCGGTCGTGCAAGGGGGGGCTATGATGGCAAGCGACAATAATACGCTTGGAAAAAGCGAGTGGTATATCATGGAGAAGCTTTGGGAAACTGCCCCCCGTACCTATGTACAACTTTGCCATGAATTGAAAGAAAATCCGGGCTGGAGCCGCAGTACAGTGCAAACCATGCTGGAGCGCATGACGGAAAAAGGAATCCTCCACTATGAAGTGGTAGGACGGGCAAAGCAGTATTATCCCAACGTTGTGCGGGATGATGTGGCGATAGCAGAAACACGCTCTTTGCTGGATCGCGCCTTTGAAGGTTCGGCCAGCCTGATGATGAGCACATTGGTGCGTAAGAAACAGCTCACACAAGAAGAAATCAATGAGCTTTATACGATTCTGCGGGAAGCGGAGGTACCAAATTGATCGAAACCATCATCACATCCTCTGTCTTAATCTTCATCATTGTTGTGTTGAGGTACCTGCTGCGGGGCAAAATTTCTTCACGGCTGCAATATACCCTGTGGGCGCTTGTGGCAATTCGGCTGCTGTTGCCGTTTTCTCTGTTTGAAAGCCCCATCAGTGTAATGAATGCCATGCCGGATATACAGAGCGCTTATTCGGTAGCCGTGCAGCCTGCTGTCCCTGCAAATCCCGGTTACGTGGTGTTGCCGCCGGAGGATTCTCCGGCGCTTCGAAACAGTCCTGCGGTATCCGACAGTTCAGCCAATACGACGAATACGATCGATGGGAAAGCAATTGCACGATTCGTTTGGCTTTGTGGTGTGATTCTCAGCGGAACGTTCTTCGCTGTCTCCAACATCCGCTTAAGCAGGAAACTAAAACAAGGCAGAAAACAGACGGCAGTACTCAAATATCCTTTGCCTGTTTACATGGCCGACAGCCTGCCCTCGCCGTGCCTGTATGGAATTGTAAGGCCTGTCGTTTACCTGACGCCCGAAAGCTTGTCCGATAAAAAGCGAACCATGCATGTGATCGCACATGAACTGACGCATTACCGTCACAAGGATCATATATGGTCCTATGTCCGTGTTCTCTGCCTGTGCATTCACTGGTTCAATCCGCTGGTGTGGCTTGCCACCGTGTTGTCCCGCAGGGACAGTGAGCTTGCCTGCGACGAGGGAACGCTCTTAGCGCTGGGCGATGAAAACCGCGTGGAATATGGCAGGACGATTATCGAAATGACGACCGCGTCAGCGAAGCCTTCCGATTTGTTCTGCTGCGCCACCACGATGACCGGCGGCAAGGGAGAAATGACAGAGCGCATCAAACGCATTGCAAAGCAGCCTAAAACGCTGATTATATCGCTTGCTGTCGTTGTTATCTTTGCTGCTGCTGCGATTGCCCTCACTTTTGGTGGTTCCGCAAGGAAGGTTCCGGTTCTGCTGCCGCAAAGCAACGAAGTGACGGGCATCACAATAGAACAAACGAATGAGGGGGAAAGCCTCGGTGCAATCAGGATATCCCAAAAAGAAGATGTAGAAAAATTGTTGAACGCACTGGCCAGCACCGATAAAACTCTGCGGGAATCCGTAAACGATACGCCAAGCAGGGATAGCTATTTTCAGATTGATATTGAAAGTCCAGACACCCAAAGGCTTTATCTGTACAGCGATGGGGGAAAATACTATATTGAAGAACCTTATGCCGGGATTTACAGAACGAATCGTGAAACGAGCGCTGCTATTACAAAAATGTACACCGCAAATGGCGGCGCGGATCACTCCATGGACGCTCAAGAGCTGTGGAACGATCGAACCCCCTATATGGGTGACAATTCTGCAGTAGGCAAGCTGCTTGGCCTTCTGCCACTCCCCAGCGGTTTGCAGCATGACCATTTTGCGTTGCGCACAGCTGAAAATGAACATGGGGTGGAGTGGGTCCTCAAAGAGGAGGGTGCTTCCTATAATATTCAGCAGCTTGACCACAATGCGTTGCTTCTCTTTGCGCTGATCGATAATCTGGAGGATTTTTATGTGACAATTGGCAATCCGCCGGACGACGGCGCAGCGCTTCATTATACTCGCTCATGGGCAGATGAGTTTGTCGGCGGCAATGTGCGGAACTATTCGGAAAGCCCGAAAAAGCTTAAAATGCTCATCAACTTTTCTGTGACAGAAACGCCTTCATACAGCATTGCGAGGCTGGAAAATGGAGAGATCGTATCAGATTACCCTCTTGAGAACCAACAGCTTGCAGATGCAATCATCATGAATGTTGTGGTAAAGTCCGCCGCATGGGAAGGCGTTGATATTGCCACTCTGAAGGAGTGCTTCCTGATTCGCCAGACATTTCCGAAAGCGAATGAACCCCATGACTATTATGCCTATTTGCTGAAGGATGGCAGAGCTGTCTTGCAGTCCGGTACAGACGGGCGGTATAGCGTGCTTTCGCAGGAGCTTTATTCGGAATTGCTTGAATCATGGGACAATCGTACAGCGAACCCCTGGCTGGAGAACCAATATACCGAAGGCGTTCCGCGGCCGGGTTTTGATAATATACTGTGGATGTGGGAAGATAAGGAAAAAGGATACTGTGCCGTCTGCTATCAGGATGTCAGCCGGGAGCAGAGCGAAAGTTATCTCAAGACGTTGGCGGATGATGGATGGAAAACTGTCCATAGTTTCTACGAGAACACCACTGTCGGCGGGTTATACGAAAAGGATAACCATACCATCAGTCTCCAGTTTGCCGGCGAGCAATTGGTCATGTACTTTTCACTTAAATAGGATTGAGACGCTGCACCATACTGTATGACGCAGCGTCTCTTGCTTTGCTACGGCTACATCCCCAAGATGCTCCATATACAGCCAATTAACTTAAAAACTGGCTATACATAAAACATTATTTTCTCCCTCCGCCTTCGGCGGGGGGAGAAATCACAAGCTTGTTTTCAAGTTAATCGCTACATTGTCAAGCCAAATGCGACAGTTCGAGTAGAAAGAGCTGGGAAGGTGTATTCCAATTAAGACATTTTCGGGGTCTATTGTTTATAAGCAGAAGAGAAGAAGACAGGTTTTGATGAGAAACAGTTGACAGAACAGTACCTTTCGGAAAGAACTCTCTGAGTAAACTGTTACCGTACTCATTGCTTCCTCTCTGATGCGGACAATATGGATCAGCGAAATAAAGAGTTAAGCATAGATCTTTCTGGATTACATCATAACAGGCAAATTCACCGCCACGATCTGTTGTTGCTGTTTTGAATGTGCCTTGTGGCAATAAAGTGTGCAGGTGCTTGATTGCAGCTTCCATGGAAGCTGCCGTTCGATCAGGAATGGGAACGGCTGTATAGAACCTTGTTTTTCGTTCCACAAAGGTGGCCAAGCAACCGCTGGAACCCCTAGAGAAAACCACCGTATCAAGTTCCCAATGCCCAAATGTTTCTCTGGTATATACCTCTTTGGGTCTCTTGTGGATAGAAGTACCACGAGCATAATGCGCAAGATTTTTACAGCTTCTCTTTTTTCCATTACGGCGCAGCACATCTGCGGTAAGTCCGTTCAGTCGTCCGGCATAAAGCCAGTTGTATATGGTTTTAAAGCTCAGTTGGCTTGAAGTAACGGTATGTGATATTTGTTCTGGCGACCAGGTCTCTTTCAGCTTTTCTGCCACAACTGCGCACAACTCCTCGTTCCATTTCCCTTGAGGTTTGCTGTTGTGCCGTTTCTTCTGGTAATCCAGTTGTGCTTCTTCTGCGTTATACGCTCGGGCACCGCAAAAACGTTTCAATTCTCTAGCGATACTGCTGTGGTGACATCCCAGACGTGATGCGATTTTCCGGGTCGTATATCCGATTTGACGGAGTTCCTCTATCTTTCCTCGTTCGAATGTTGTAAAATGGTGGTGGCTCATGGCTGCCTCCTTGTGTGAATGTTGTTGTTGCAAACTCTATTCTACACGTTTTGGCTGCCTTGGGCTATCTTTTTTCTGTCGCATTTCATTTTACAATGTAGCAATCAACTATATATTATAGCCTTGGGAAATAAGTAATATTGCAAAGTTGTTCTATATAGACTATTGCGCAGATGAAAATCAAGCTACCATCTGCATCAATGACCTCCGTTACCATGCTGGGTCGCCGAGGCCAGTAAGGACCGCCGTCGGGTGCTCACATAGTTTCCTCAGCATTTCCCCTATGTCTGCCTTTATCTGCCCGTAAATTTTACGCCTACGATTTTTCGAACTTGCTTTGGTTCTGCTTTTGCTCTTGTGGTTGCAATTAGTGCATTTTTGTGTTAGGATAATCCTGTTTTAAAAGAAATATAGGTTTATATGTTTAAAAACAAAAACTGAATACCTCCTTCAAGTGTCCGCATAGCGCGGGTGAAAAGGGAAGCCGGGTGAAAATCCCGCGCGGTACCGCCGCTGTAAACGAGGAGTTCTGCCAAAGTTGCCACTGGAGTTTGCTCCGGGAAGGCTGTGCAGAATGTTGAGACGTGAGCCAGAAGACCTGCTTGAATGGTGATGTGTCCTGCCAATGCGTATACAGTGGCGGATTCATTTTGTTTATACCGCAGCGCAGTACCGGATGGCGTTAGAAAACGGGCTTGTTTTTTGACGGTTTGTGTGAAACAGGTTTTTGCCAAACCAACTCCTGTATGACGACGTCTTTCATTGCACCTCGGGTGCAATGGGTGGTGTGCGCTGCCCATTTAAAAACATACTGGTTGTTTTTAAAGGCAAAGTGGTATAAATCTCTTTTCACGGCAAAAACGGGCCGGGGTGACAGTTGTCATCCCGGTTTTCTTTTGCCGTTTTTTGTTCGATATCGGATGTCCGTCCGGGACAATCTGAGATAAAAAATAATAGTAGTTGAAAGGAGATTTAAATGAAAAGCTTTTTTAAAAAAATAATTTCACTCTGTTTGGCAGCCTTGATTTTGTTGATAATCGCGGGGTGCGGCTCCCGCGCAAGCCAGTCGTCGTCATCCCAGGGAGCCTCCTCATCCCAGACCATGAGCGGTATGGGAAGCAAAACGGGCGCGATGGCCAGTTCAAGCGGAATGTCAGGCAAAGACGGCACAATGGGCGCCATGAACACCCAGGAGGGTGAGGGGACAGAAGAAACTTTTTCCTCTGGTACAGGCTACCCCCTTACAATCACCGATAGGCTTGGAAATACCATAACTCTCACGAAGAAGCCGGAGAAGATCGCCGTTCTTTCCGGCACGAACATTAATTTGTTCTATGCGGTCGGCGGCAAGAGCATCTGCACACAGACAATCAGCGGAAATCTGATCGTGCCGGAGGAAGTTAAGAGCCTGCCCGACATTGGAAACTCCTATAGACCAGATATCGAAAAGATCCTAGCGCTTTCCCCCGACCTTGTCATTGCGCAGTATGGCCTACAGGACAGTATTGTTCCCGCATTACAGCAAAGCAAGGTGCCGGTGGTCTCCGTCCGGATGCGTTCCTATGAGGATGTTCAGAACAAGGCGCGCCTTTTTGCCCGTATCCTTGGCACAGAAAGCAAGGCGGAGGAACTGATCACCTCGATGGAGACGAAAAAACAGGCGATTTTGTCCAAGCTTCCCGCAAATGGGAAAAAAGTGATGATTTTGTATATGACCTCTCAGGACGTATCGGTAAAGTTGGGCAGAAGCGTTGCGGGTGGGGTAAGCACCCTGCTGGGACTCACCAATGTTGCTTCTAGCAGTAAAACCGAGTCGCTCAATACAGAGACAACCCCCTTCAGTATGGAAGAGGTTGTGGCACAGAACCCCGATTACATACTAGTGACAACCATGCTTTCCGATGAATCAACCGCGCCTGCCATGATGGAGAAAAAGTTCGGCAGCGACCCGGTCTGGAAAGGGCTTCAGGCGGTGAAGGATAAACATGTGGTGTTTCTGCCCCAGAGATATTTCCTCAATAATGCAGGACCGGACTATATGAATGCCGCCCAGTTTATGGCTGAAGCGGTCTACCCAGAATGCTTTGGTAAATAGTGCGATGAAGGAGAAACAGGAAATGACGGCGGATGATCTGCGCGGCCGCAACGCATGGCGCACAGCGGTTTTTATTGCCATTCTGACTATGCTTGTTGTCGGTTTTCTGGTCAGCAATGCCATTGGATCTATGAAGGTGCCGCTTCGGGATATCCTCAGGATTATTGCCAAAGGCGGAGAAGAGAGTCCCTTCGGGATGGTGATCTGGAATGTCCGGCTTCCCCGTACCCTCGTAGCGGTCTTTGTTGGCATGAACCTTGCGGTATCGGGAGCCATTCTCCAGGGGGTGATGGGTAATCCTCTGGCAGATCCGGGTATTATCGGCATCTCTTCCGGGGCGGGGCTGTTTGGCATGATTATCCTAACTCTCTACCCGCAGCTGCAAAGCATTGTACCCCCCTTCGCTTTTTTGGGGGCAATGATTGCTGCGCTTTTGATCTATGCGCTGGCATGGAAGGGCGGGATTCAGCCGATGCGAATGATTCTCTCCGGTGTGGCGGTCTCGGCATTTTTCTCCGCAGGAATCAGCGCACTTTTGGTATTCTACAGTGACCGGGTGCATGGGGCGCTGATGTTTATGAGCGGCGGTCTCTCTGCGCGGAGCTGGCCTCAGCTAGGGCAGATTCTGCCCTATTCGATTGTGGGTATCACCTTGGCGGTTTTGCTGTCCGGCAGGCTCAACATCCTACATATGGGCGATGATGTGGCCCGCTCACTGGGACTTAATGTGGAACGCAACCGGATCCTGCTCACGGCAGTAGCCGCCATACTGGCCGCCAGCGCTGTTTCGGTTGCGGGACTGCTCGGCTTTGTGGGCCTGATTGTTCCGCATACCGTTCGCCTGTTAACGGGAAATGACCACCGCTATCTGATTCCCACCTCTGCTCTTCTCGGTTCGGCGCTGCTGACCCTGAGCGATACCTTTGCCAGAACGGTGTTCAGTCCCATTGAGGTGCCGGTCGGGGTGGTTATGGCGATTCTTGGTGTTCCTTTCTTCCTATATCTGCTCAGGAGGGGTTTATGATGCCGATTCTCAGCGCCCAAAAAGTATCCGTCAGCATTGAGGACAAGCAGATTCTGACGGATGTAAGCATCGAAGTCGAACAAGGTGAAATTGTGTCCATTATCGGCCCTAATGGATCAGGCAAAACCACCCTGCTGCGCGCGATTTCCAAGTCCGCCAAACTGAACGGAGGCTGCGTGGAGCTGTGCGGAAAGGATATCGGAGCGATGAGCGCGCGTGAGATTGCCCGGAGCATGGCAGTTTTATCGCAGGCTCATGAATGCGCGGGCGACCTGCTCGTGCGCGACCTTGTATCCTATGGGAGATTCGCCCATAAGAGGATGTTTGGCCGATCCACCAATGAAGATAAAGAGGTCGTCGACTGGGCGCTTGAGCGAACCCGCATGACTGCGCTGCAATTTCGTAAAACCGGAACCCTTTCGGGGGGAGAGCTTCAACGGGCATGGATAGCTATGGCCATTGCCCAAAAGCCAAAGATGTTTTTGCTCGACGAGCCAACGACTTACCTTGATATCAACCACCAGCTTCAACTGATGGATCTGGTGCGTGACCTTAACCAAAGCGACGGCCTTACGGTGATTATGGTGCTGCACGACCTTAACCAGGCCGCGCGCTTTTCCAGCCGCCTGATTGTGATGAAAGATGGAAGATTGGCCTGTGAAGGAAAGCCGGACGACATTATGACGGAAGAAATTCTTGGTAATGTATTTCGCGTCAGGGGCGAAATCAGTCGTGAGCGGTCAACCGGAACGCCGGTGTTTATGCCGCAGCAGGCGGTTTAATGGCAATGACGGAGGCGGGGGAATATACAGAAACATTTAATCTATTGTAGATCAAGTTTATGATCTTACAAGATATTAGCGCATCATGATAGTTTGCAGTTATTAAGATAATTTTTTTTGGCAATTTGGATCGCAACGAATATGAAAAAAAACTAAAAAGACAAAAATATCCTTTGCAAATTGTAATGGAAAAACTGAATATGGATGAGCTATGGGTGATCCGTTTTATGGATCTTAATAGGGAAGTTGGGTGAAAATCCCGCGCAGAGCCGCTGCTGTAAAAACAGAGCAGTTTTCATATGCCACTGGAAATGATCCGGGAAGGCGAAAATTGTGTTAGATGTTTGAGCCAGAATACCTGCCCCTAGCTTATGCACAACTTACTTCTTCGTCGCTAAGAGGGTGCTTACTGATAAATTGCCATCATTTTAAGGTTGGCTTATTGCACCGCGTTCGATGAAAAACGCGGTTTTTTTATTGGATAAACCACAAAAATAGAAATGAGGGAAATAGATGAAACTCGATTTTTGTACTGCTGGAGAGCGGTGGAGGCAGGCAATGCGTTGGCCGGATGGCGGCTTTAGCGAACGTGCCAAAAGCGATGAGGCCGAGCGTGTTTTCTGGAAAGATTACATAGCCCGAAAAGGAGGCTGGCAACCTGACGGGTATTCTGTCAAAATAGCGGACGCTATATGCGAAATTATCGGCGAAACACCGGTGGATTCCATTTTAGAGCTGGGCCCGGGCTGGGGAAACTATACGCTGCGCCTGGCGGCGTTGTGCAGCCGTCTTACATGCGTCGATATCTCGTCTGATGTGCTGGATTACATCCATAGGATCGCCAAAGAGAACGGCATCAAAAACATCGGAACTATTTGCGAAAAGTGGGAAGAATGCCTTCCGCCCCGATGCAGTATCGTCTTTGCTTATAACTGTTTTTATCGCATGACCGAAATTGAATACTGTCTCCAAAAGATAGACCAAAGCGCCCAACAGCTTTGCATTATCGGTATGGGCAGCGGTCCGGAACAACCGTATATCGTTGATTTTGAGCAGGAACTGGGCCTTCCAGTGCGCTATACGAGGGTGAATATCCGCGATCTGTCAGACGTTTTGTACGGCCTTGGCATACAGGCGGCGTGCAAAACCATCCCAAACGAGCGTGATTATTCTTATGACACCTTTGAGGAGCTTTTCACCCGCGCTTCTCAATATATTACCGCACCATTCGACGAGGCAGCTGTCAAAAGAATTTTGGAACGGCATTACCGTTATTGGGACGGCAAATACCGCTGTCACCATACTTTTGAGTCGGCGCTGCTTTTCTGGCGTCCCAAATTGGTTTAGAGCTTTCCTGTGGATCAGGAGAATTCTGATAGATTAGACATTTTAAGGAGGATTATCATGGAAAAATTATTTGGAATCAACCCCAAGCGGGCCTTCGCGGCTGCATTGGCTGCCATTATGGTGCTGTTGGCCGCCGGCTGCGCCCAGTCCAGCACAAAGGCTTCCGGTAACGCGGTTTCCCAATCCACGAAAGCTGCGGCCAATAAGGACGCGGAAATCGTCCTTGGCGGCTACCGCAATCTTGCGCCCGGTGTGAAAGATGGCTATTATTGCAGTAAAATTCTTTATGTATGGGAGCCTCTTATTACCCAAGATGACACTGCCGCACCGATCCCCTGTCTGGCCGAGAGTTGGAAGATGTCGGATGACGGCAAAGAGTGGACCTTTCAGCTGCGCAAGGGTGTAAAATTCCATGATGGCGAAGTCTTCAACGCAGACGCCGTGATAGCAAACTTCGACCGTATGAAACTGGGAGTGAAGACTTCTGTATTCTATTCGCTGGATATCACATCACATTATCCAGGTCTTAAAGGTTATGCCAAGGTGGATGATTATACCATCAAGCTCACTTTTGAAAATGCCTCCCCCACCCAGCTTTACAACATGGTTAACTTCGGCAGCGCCATTTATAGCCCCAAATGCTTTGACACGGAGGGTAATTTCAGCGGGATTGCCCAGGGTACGGGTCCATTTAAAATCGTTGAAAATGTAAAGGATCAATACGTGCTGTTAAATCGCAATGAGGATTATTATGGGAAAAAAGCAAAGGCGAAAAGTATTCGTGTCAAAGTGATCCCCGACGCGGACACTCGTTTCTCGGCGTTGAAATCCGGTGAGATTTTGGGTGTGCTCGACCTGAGTGCGATCCCCGCCACCCTTGCGGTGGAGCTTAAGGGTAGCAAGGATTTCGCGCTGACCACCACGAAGTCCACCATGATCCGGTTTCTGGGTGTGAACGGTACAAAATTTCCGTTTAATGATGTCCGCATGCGCCAGGCCGTCAGCCTTGCTCTGAGCCGTAAAACCATTGTTGATGAGCTTTACTGTGGCTTTGGCTCTCCAACCACCAATATTCTCAACTACTCCACCCCGTTCTATAAAGAAATTCCCGTCGTGGAAAACATGGAAAAAGCAAAGGCACTTGCTAAAGAGGTACTTGGTGATAAGCGTCAGGAAATCATTTACATGATTAACGGCAGCGAGGCGGTGCAAAAGACAGAGGCAGAGCTGATCTCCTCTTGGCTTTCCGAGATCGGACTGGATGTCAAAATACAGCCGATGGAATATAACACGATGAAAGAGGAAATGAAAGCGGGACACCACGACATCGCCCGGCTTCAACAGGGACTTTCCAACAGCGAGCCCGCCACCATCTTCCGCGGCTTTATGCTGACCAGCGGCAACGCGAACAAGAATTATCAGCTGGGCTTCGACAGCGCCAAGGTGGAAAAGCTGATGGATGAGGCCTCCGCAGCTCTCGATATGAACAAGCGCAAGGAGATTTATAACCAGATTCAGCAGATTTCTTCCGAAGAGCTTCCTGTGATTCCTCTGTTTAACGATGTGACACTGATGGCTTACAGTAAAAAGCTGAGCGGCTATCAGGCGAAGCTATACGGTTTGGAGCTGCCCGACGTGGCTTGGGCCGAATAAGTGATGTGCCGTTATATTCTGCAAAAGATGCTCTCTCTTTTACCCGTCCTTCTGGGAATTTCAATGATCGCTTTTACGCTGGGGGTCATTTCCCCCGGCGACCCGGCGATGATCGCCCTCAGTCAGGGAGGGATGACCGACCCGACGCCCGTACAGGTTGCAGCCATGCGCGAGAAGCTTGGGCTTGACGACCCATTTGCGGTACAGTATTTGCGATGGGCAAAAAATGCGCTCTGCGGTGATCTTGGCACATCCTATTCCTCTAACGTATCGGTGAGGGAAGAGCTTGCCCGCCGTTTGCCAGTTACCTTGAAGCTGGCCGGTTACGCGATGCTTATGGCATGCAGCTGCGGTATCCTGTTGGGTACAGTATCCGCCGCTTGGAATGGCAAACCCTTTGACCGCTTTATCATAGGATTTACCAATGTGATGCTGTCGATCCCGGGCTTCTGGCTGGCGATTTTGATGGTGCTGTTATTCGCTGAAAATCTAAGATGGCTTCCCACCAGCGGAACGGGAGGTGTTCGGTATATGTTGATGCCGGCTCTGGTCCTTTCAAGCGCCACCACAGCCACGGCGGCGCGTTTGACCCGCTCCGCTCTTTTGGCTGAGTTCGGAAAGCAATATTTTCTGGCAGCTAATGCCAAAGGGATCAGCAAAATCCGCCTGATCGTGTGGAACGCCCTGCCCAACGCCATCGTTCCGGTCATTACACTGCTGGGCAATTATCTCGGCGGAATTCTAGGTGGCTCTGTAGTGGTGGAAACGATATTTGCCCTGCCTGGGATTGGCAGCTATGCGATTGACGCCATCCATGCACGAGATTATCCGGCGCTGCAGGGGTATGTGCTGCTGACCGGACTCCTTTTTGTTGTGATCACGCTGGCGGTGGATTTAATCAGTATGGCGCTGAATCCCAAAATCCATCTGGGGGAGGGCCAAACATGAAGAAAAATCGAAATATCCAAGGCCACGTGGCAGTCATAATACTGGCGGTGATTATTCTATCCAATATTTTTGCTCCTCTGTTGGCACCTTACCCGCCCAACGCCACCAATATGCCGTCCCGCTTGCAGAGCCCCTCTTGGGCGCATCCTTTTGGCACCGACGCGCTGGGGCGGGATATGCTCAGTCGTGTGCTATACGGTGGTCGCGCCTCAATGATGCTTGCAATGGCGGCAACGCTTTTGTCCATGTTGGTGGGTTTGATCATGGGGACTCTGGCGGGATATTATGGGCGTGCCGCCGATTGGTGCATTACTGCTCTGACGAATGTTTTTCAGGGCTTGCCGGGCACCTGCCTGATGATCGCCATTGCGGGAGTGCTGGGGCCCAGCATCAATAGCCTGCTGCTGGCACTGGTGCTTACCTCGTGGGCAGGATTCTCGCGCATTGTGCGCACCGAGGTGCTCCGTCTACGCGAAGAGCCCTATATCGAAGGCATGCGCTGTCTGGGCAGCGGCGATTTGCGCCTGATTTTGCAGCATATCTTCCCCAATATGTTGAACAGCACGATCATACTGTTTACCACCAGAGTGGGGCGCAGTGTACTTTCCATCGCTTCGCTTAGTTTTTTGGGACTTGGCGTGCAGCCCCCTACCCCCGATTGGAGCGTGATGATCAACGATGCACGTATGCATTACCGAAGCGCGCCCCATCTGATCATCGTGCCGGGCTTGTGCATTTTTCTGCTTTTGCTTGCCATCAATATGCTCGGGGACGTGCTGCGTGACAGATTTGATGTGAAGAACGGAGAGATGCGGGAATGCTAGCCAATGAAACAAACGATATCGTGATCAGGGATGCCGTGGTTCATTTCGCGGTATCCGGCGGTACGGTAAAGGCCGTGGACCATGTCTCTGTTACCTTTCCAAGCGGGCAGATCACCGGGCTGATCGGCGAAAGCGGCTGCGGGAAATCCGTATTAGGTCTATCCATTTTGGGTTTGCTGCCGTCTTACGCGAAGGTAAGCGGGGATATATTTTACCGTGGTCGTAATCTTGCAAAAGCGTCCGTCAAAGAGCTGAGAGCGCTGCGGGGGCGGGAAATCGGGCTGATCCCCCAGAACCCAGCCGATTCGCTCAACCCGGTGCGCCGTATTGGAAGCCAGCTCGACGAGGCGCTGATGCTGGTCGATCAAAATGCAAAAAGCTGTCGGCAAAAAGCCCACAAGCTGTTAGAAAGTTTTGGCTTTGACGAGCCGGACCGCATACTGCGCTCCTATCCCTTTGCTCTTTCCGGAGGTATGCAGCAGCGTGTGCTCTGTGCGATTGGAATTTCCTGTTCTCCGCGTTGGGTTTTGGCGGACGAACCGACCAAGGGGCTTGACCAAGCGCTACGCGAACAGGTTTACGAAACCCTGTCCACCGTGAAACAACAAGGTGTGGACGGGATGCTTGTGATTACCCATGACCTAACCCTGACGAAAAAATTGTGCGATTGTGTGTCGGTGATGTATGGCGGAGAGATTCTGGAAATGGGGAAGGACGTGCTTGATACGCCGCTTCACCCTTATACCAGAGCGTTCGTGTCCTCACTGCCCGAAAACGGCTTAAACCCGATGGCGGGAGCGCCGCCCGCGCCGGGTGACATTTTCACCGGCTGCAAATTTGCACCGCGGTGCTCGCAGTGCGGCGACCGCTGCCGGGTCGAGAGGCCGGATGCGTATCGGCACGGCGAACGGATGGTGAGGTGCTTTCTATATGCTTGAAGCGCAGGAAATCTGCAAAACCTTCTACAGTGGGTGGGGGCGAAAACCATTTGTCGCTCTTGACCATGTTAGCCTAAAGATCGGACAGGGAGAAACGCTTGGCTTGATGGGACCCAGCGGCTGCGGCAAAAGCACGCTGGCACGCATCCTGCTGCGTCTGATTGCGGCGGATGGCGGCAGGATCATTTATGACAGGAGTGATATCTCTGCGCTGCATGGCAAAATGCTTCTGCCGTTTCGACGCGAGGTGCAGCTTATTTCCCAACGCCCCGAGTCTTTTTTTGATCCGTCCATGAAACTGGGGGCCAGCGTACTGGAACCGCTGAAAATTTTCCGTCTTTATGAGAAATCAACCGTGGAAGAGAAGCTATCATGCGTACTGGAGCAAGTGAAGCTGAATCGCTCGCTGCTGGAGCGCTATCCCCACCAGGTGAGCGGCGGCGAGATCCAGCGTTTGTCAATCTGCCGCGCGCTGCTATTACAGCCGAAGCTGCTGATTTTGGATGAAGCGACATCCATGCTGGATGTTTCAGTGCAGGCGCAGATCTTACACATTTTAAAAGACCTGCAAAAAACAGTGGGACTATCGTATCTGTTCATCTCTCATGATAAGGATGTCGTCGCATGGATGTCCGACCACATAGTACAAATGCAGCAGGGCTGGATGATAAGCTGTACGGATCGTGAAGTTTATAGCCAATTAACTTAAAAACTGGCTATATATAAAACGTCATTTTCTTCTCCCGCCGAAGGCGGGGGAAGAAATCACAAGCTTGTTTTCAAGTTAATCAACTATATAGGCTTAAAAAGCAATTTAGTTTTTATACGAGTAAAAGAAAAATGGGAGCGGTTAAAATGCACGAAAGTAAAGCCATACTGGTTGTAAGCTTCGGCACGAGCCATCAGGAAACAAGAGAAAAAACGATAGACGCGATTGAAAATGATATTCGAAACGCATACCCCGGCTGGGAGGTGCGCAAGGCTTACACAAGCTCGGTCATTATTAAAAAACTTCTCAAACGGGACGAAATGAAAGTCGACAGTGTGGAGGAAGCCTTAAAAAGGCTAGCCGCGGATGGGTTTAAAAAGCTTGTCATTCAGCCCACCCATGTGATCAATGGTGAGGAGTACGACAAGCTGATCAGTATTTGCAAAAGCCTTACAAAAAACTTTGACTCAATGAAAACAGGCGTACCTCTTCTATCTTCCACAGAAGATTATAAAAAGGTCATTCACGCCATTATGGATGAGTTTTCAGATTTGGCAAAAGACACGGCACTGGTACTAATGGGACACGGAAGCGCGCATTTTGCGAACGCAGCGTATCCGGCCATCGATTACATGTTTAAGGAGCAGGGCTATGACAACGTATTTGTTGGCACGGTGGAGGGTTATCCCGACTTGGGCATTGTACAGAGAAAGGTGAGAGACTACGGGGCCAAAAAAGTAAAGATAGCCCCACTGATGGTAGTCGCGGGTGACCATGCCACAAACGATATGGCGGGGGAGGATGCCCAAAGCTGGAAAAGCGTTTTCGAGAAGGATGGGGTTATCGTGGATACAGTTTTAAAAGGACTGGGCGAATATAAAAAAATCAGAAAAATCTATGTAGAGCACATAGCAGATGTAATTTAAATGTGTCAAAAAAATACGTGAATATTTACTGCAGAGACGACTACAGCATTTCCAGTCGAATTGTAATTTATGCTCTTGCCCCGCCTTCGGCGGGGGAAGAAATCACAAGCTTGTTTTCAAATTAATCAACTATATGAATCACAAATCGCCTCAGTTTCATCGTTGAAGACGGTGAAACTGAGGCGAAAATATTGCCACTGAAAGAGATTTAAGGTTAAAACAGATTATTGCCGATCCGTTATTTCATAGATCAGGGCATTGCAAATCGCGGCGGCTATATTACTGCCGCCCTTTCGGCCTTCTGCGATGATGCAGGGGACACCGGCATCCTTGATGATTTCTTTGCTCTCCACAACATTCACAAACCCGACCGGCACGCCAATAATAAGCTTGGGAGAAATTTGTCCTGCCCGGATCAGTTCATTCAACCGCAGCAGCGCCGTGGGGGCGTTGCCGATCACTATAATCAACGGGAAATTCAGACTGCAAGCCTTTTCCATACTGACCGCCGCACGCGTTACTGCGCGTTCTTTCGCGGATGCGGCCACGTCGGCATCGGACATGAAGCAGTGTACGGCGCCGCCAAGCTTATTCAGCGCTGTTTTGTTAATTCCTGCTTCTGCCATTCGTGTGTCAGTCACGATATGTGCGCCACAGAGCAGCGCTTCTTTTCCTGCTTGCACAGCAGTTTCTGAAAAATAGAGGTTCTTAACATAATCAAAATCAGCTGATGTATGGATCACACGTTTGAGAATAGGCTCCTGCTCAGGGGGAATTATACGATTGCCTAATTCACTACCGATGATCTCAAAGCTGCGCTTTTCAATCTCCTGTGGCGATAATTGATGCCAGTCCACTAAATTTTGATCCCCTTTCTTACCCTTATACCCGGGTCATAAGGATGCTTTCGCTTTATCATTTAAGTAACAAAGTTTGCATATCCTGTGATCCCATCTATTCTACGCCAGCGCCACGATATCTTGGCTGCACCGCTATATGTCGCGGCTGATGATAATCTTAGTCTATTGGGTTTTTGCCCACTCCAGATAGGATGAAAACCGGGTTTTGTGCCATCATTAGGTGATGCCCGCCCATTTGCTTTGCGCGGCTTACAGAGATTTGTACGATCTCCGGCTCCACTATGGAAAGGCGTGAAAATGCCTCTGTCGCCTGGGCGAGCGTTTCCAGTGTAACTGCGCTGATGACAATACGAACAAACGGATTCATCTGCAATAATCTTTCCAGTATTTCATTGAGAGCGCCGCCGCTGCCGCCGATGAAGGCCGCATCCGGAGGGGGAAGCTTCAAAAATGCGTCCGGTGCCTTACCTTCAATGCAGGTGAGATTGGACACGCCAAGTTTTTTTGCGTTTTCTTGAATCAGACGGCAGCCCTCGGGCTCACGCTCGATCGAACATACATGTCCACATTTCACCATGAGCGCCGCTTCAACCGAGATGGAACCTGTGCCAGCCCCGACATCATAAATGGTGTCGGTTTCTTTTAATTGGAGCTTAGACAGTATTACACTGCGCACCTCGCTCTTGGTCATGGGAATATCGCCGCGCACAAAAACGTCATCGGGCAACCCGCAAGATACCCTTCTGCGGGGGGAGGGATTGTCCACGAGCATGACGGCAAGTGAATCATGCTCCCGTTGCGAAAGTTCGAAGGCAGTGCCTGTATTGATGCGCTCATGTGAAGAAGCGAGATTTTCACCGACCGTTACTACACAGTCTCCCAGTCCGGCTTTATTGAGCTGAGCGCAAATCATGGAAACAGTCCATACACCGCCCGTTAAAAAGAATGTCTCAGCATTGTCGCGTACCAGACTGACCACGTCGCAATCCCTGCCGTGAGCACTCATGAGTTTCCAGTCCTGCCACGGACGCCGGAGCTTTGCCGCGAAATACTGTGTGCTGGATATACCGGGTAATACTTCAACATCGTGTTTCCCAAGCAGGGCAAGCAGATTTCTGGCGCCACTGTAAAATCCGACGTCACCGCTCATCAGAACACAGATTGATTTCGCTTTTGCATTTTCCTCAATCAGCCTCATGATTTCTTCGGAATTGACAGCAGGATATTGAACCGCGCGGCAAGATTCAGGCAATGCGCAAAGCAGCCGTTTGGCACCGATCATGACCTCGGCATCAGAGATAGCTTTTTGGGCGTCCCCGGTAAGCGTACCCGCGTTACACAACCCCATACCGACGATGCAAATACTCATTGCTCTTCCTCCAATATTTCCGCTATTTTTTGCACAACCTCGCTGCATGAGAGGCCTTCCTCATCTGGACGCCGGATGACAATCAGTTTTGCATCAAGCTCTTTAGCTGCCTCCAGCTTTTCGGGGAAACCGCCAAATTTACCGCCATCTTTTGTAACCAGTGTTTTCATATCGAATTGCCGCATCAGTGCAATGTTCAGTTCCTTTGAAAAGGGGCCCTGCATGGCAATGATATGGCTTGCCGAAAAACCAAGCGTCAGGCAGGACTGAATAGCTTCCAAAGTAGGAAGCACTCTTGGATAAAGACGCTCTTGATAACCCAGAACACCCGTAAATGCGGCAAGCTCCTTGCCGCCTGTCGTGATGAGCACATTGCCTGAAGTTTCTTCCAGCGCCTGAGCTGCTTGTAAAACGGAGGAAACGGATAGGCAGCTGTCTATGTCGCTGAAGTCCCGCAATAAACGAAAGTATGGGATCCCGGTTTTAAATGCCGCCTCTTTGATGTTTCGCGTGACCTCGGTTGCATAGGGATGTGTCGCGTCTACAGTGATAGCAAAGCCCTTATTTTGGACCATATCCGCCATTTGCTTTGCATCTAACCGTCCGACGTGAACCAGTAGCTTATCATTCTCTTGGGGTAGAAGTGCCCGTCCGTAATCGCTGGCAACGCAAATGGAAATTTCGACTGGATAAATCGCAAGCGCCTTTAGCAGTTCGTGTTCTTCACTTGTGCCACCGAAGAGAAGAAGCTTCTTCATCGCTTCCCCTCATAACCGCGCGGTGTGACCATCCTGCCATTGATGACGCGCGTGGTGCTGCTTCCGATGAATACGGTCGTGAACATATCAACCTCGGTATCGCGCAGCGCCCGAAGCGATAGAAGTTCGCTTTTCTCGCCGTCCCTTCCGATATTTCTCACAATCCCGCATACGGTTTCTTCGCTTCTGATTTCCAATAGGATATCGCAGGCGCGTTTCAGGTGATCGGTTCGTTTGTGACTGGACGGATTATACAGTACGACGGCAAAGTCTCCGGCCGCGGCGCCGCGCAGCCGTTTTTCAATCGTCTCCCATGATACCAACAGGTCGGAAAGCGAGATGACCGCATAATCCTGCATAAGGGGAGCGCCCAGGATCGCCGCTCCGCTCTGCGCGGCCGTCACTCCGGGGATTACCTCAATTTCAACAGCGGGAAATTCGCTTTCCAGCTCATAGATCAGTCCAGCCATGCCATATACACCGGCATCGCCGCTGCAAACCATGGAAACTGTTTGTTCGCCTGCGGCCTTTAGAGCCGCCTTACAGCGCTCAATTTCGCTGCGCATTCCGGTCTCGAGATATTTTTTATCAGGAAAAATGGGCCTGACCAACTCAACATATTTGGTATAGCCGCATATTAAATCAGACTCTAGAAGCGCAAGCTGAGCGAGCTTTGTCATGCCATCCGCGTTGCCGGGGCCAAGCCCCACCACAAATAATTTATTCATCTTTCCTCCAAAAACCGCACTGAATAGGGTGCTGCCGCCAGTGCCATTGTAATGCCGTTCCCGGCGCGCTTTTTGATAAAAAGCTCTCCGCCGCTGCCCAATACGGCGCTGCGTTCACATACATTGTCTACGCCTGTAACTTGCTGCACAAATTCAGATGAAGAAAAATTTCCTTTTACATTGCTAAGCTGCTTAGCAGAAAATGTTTGGAACGGCAGGCCGTGCGACTCGCAAAAGCCCAGTATTCCCGATTCGTGTGCTTTTAGCTCTATGCTGCATACACGGCAGACCGCCTCCGGATAGCAGCTTGCCTTTTTCAAAAGCAGATCAAACGCCGTCTCGATTTCTTCCGTGGTGACACCCTTTTTACAGCCGATTCCCAAGGTCAAAACGGGTGGAACAAGCCTGAGCGCGTCTTTACGTCCCTTTGTCTTGATTGTCAGAATCACATCGTACTCGCTATCGCTTTCCACAAATCCATCCGGCAGTTTACCACCAACCGGAAAGGTGCTTTTCATATTGATGCTATCACCGGCTAAAAGTCGGGCGGAAACCCACTTAATGCGCTCTGGGTTTATGATACTGATCTTGTTTTCACTCGCCCAAGTGTCGATCGCAAATATTCCGTTGCAATCCGTGGCGGTTGTGATGACAGGAATAGCACCCAGCATTTTGGCGACGTTCTGCGCCAGCCTGTTTGCTCCGCCGATATGCCCGGAAAGAAGCGGAATAACGAATCTTCCAAACTCATCGACCACCACGACCGCAGGATCTGATGTTTTTGATTGCAAATAAGGCGAGATGGCGCGCACCGCGATGCCTGCCGCTCCGATGAACACGAGGGCGTCGTCAGCAGCGAAATGTTTGCTTGTCCAGTCAGCAAGTCCGTCTTTTGGGCAGCGGATTATCTTTGTTTCTATCCCTGCCCTATTCAGCTGTAAATCAAGCCTTTCAGCTAAAGCATAACCTCTGGCGGTAAACGCGATGATCCCGGCGGTCATAATTGATGCCCCTCACGAAAGCCTGTGGAGAATCCAGGATCATACAGCTTGGAGCGATCATATTCATCGCCCAAGAATCCACCGACAAGTATTAAAGCCGTGTGATGTATGTTGTGTTCCACGGCGGACTGATGCAGCGTGCCGATTGTGCAGTGTACGGTTTTCTCATCCGGCCATGTAGCCTTATACACAATTGCGGCGGGCGTATCTGACGAATATCCGCCGAGCAGCAGTTCGTTTTGTAAAGTGTCCGTCATGCTGGCGCTCAGGAAGATCACCATGGTGCAGCCATGCGCGGCAAAGCTTCTGATGCTTTCTTGCTCCGGTACCGGTGTGCGCCCGGCCATGCGGGTGATGACAACGCTTTGGCTTACGCCTGGCAGCGTATACTCCGCATTGAGTGCCGCCGCAGCTCCGCAAAAACTGGATACCCCCGGTACGCTATCATAAGAGATGCCCAGTTCATCAAGTGCGTCCATCTGCTCACGCACAGCTCCGAATATGCTTGGGTCACCCGTATGCAGGCGAACCGTTATTTTACCGGCTGCTTCTGAGTCCTTCATCGTTTGCAGCACCTGTTCCAGTGTCATCCCAGCGCTGTTATATACTGTACAACTATCCTTTGCATAGGCAAGCAATGCGGGATTGACAAGACTGCCCGCGTAAATAATGACATCTGCCTGCTTTAGCCTTTGGGCGCCACGCACGGTGATGAGATCCGGCGCTCCACTTCCGGCGCCTACGAAGTACACCATTTATTTTTCCTCCCCTTGAAATAAATTGATGAGGTGGCCCGCTGCTTCTGTCTGACCAAGCAGGCCATACACATTGCTGAACATCACCGCTCCAATCAAAGCGGAATTCCCCACGCGCCGCGTGATATGCGCCTGTATATTTTGAAGCAGCGAACAAAACACCGCTTCTTTTAATGCGCAGGCATCCAGTATTTCAACACATGCATCGGTTGATACCGCATTCATCAGTTGGGAAACAGTATTTGTGTCAGCTCCGGCAAGCGCTGCATGTGCGGCGAATAACTCCATCCGGCAGTCCGCCATACCAGAATGCGTATTCATGATACCGCCCGCAAGCTTAATGAATTTTCCAACATGCCCGACTAATAGAATCCTGTTAAAGCCATAAGCCACGGCAAAGTCCAAAGCGTCGCCAATGTAATTGGAACATTTCACCGTAGGGATACCTCCCAGAAAGGGATGGACGGCAAGAAATGCCTCCCCGTAGTTGCCCGGGGTGAAAAGCACACTTTTATGGCCCTCGGCCGCAAGGGCCCGAAGTTCCACGCCGATGCAATCGATCAACGCCTGCATACTCTGCGGCTCTACAATTCCGCTCGTTCCCAGTATAGAAATGCCGCCCTCGATACCGAGCATTGGATTGAAAGTTCGCTTGGCAAGCTCTATTCCTTTTGGGATGCTGATGATCACATCCATGCCGCCCTCATAATCATATCGCTCACAGATTGCCTGCACCTCCGAAGTGATCATCTGTCTGGGCACATGATTAATAGCGGCGGCGCCTACAGGCTGGTCCAGCCCCGGCCTCGTCACACGGCCGACACCGACACCGCCGTCTATTTGAACGCCCGGCGTACTTGTTTTGGAGACTTTTGCAAAGACCAGCGAACCATCCGTAACATCCGGATCGTCGCCTGCGTCTTTTTGTACGGCGCAACTGACACAGCCACTTCCAAAGTCCGTCTCTAAAACAGCCACTTTAACGGGCAGCTCCTTCGGCGTCATGATATCAACAGTATCGATATACACGCCTGTCAGAAGCATCTTTGCGGCAGCTTTGGCCGCGAGCGCGGCGCAGCTCCCTGTGGTGAAGCCCATGCGAAGCTTTTGTGATCCCTTTTGTATGTAATGCTCAAACGGCATTTTGTTACTCCTTCATCAAAATCGTCGCAAAATATCCCTCTATGTCACAGGCGTCCTCAATGCTTTGATACACCCTCTGATTAGGAAGCCCGCAGTTTGCGGCCAGCGACGCTTTATCTGTCAACCCTTTTTGGCAAAGAATCCGTTTTACTTCGGGTAAAGCGCTGCCGGCTTTCATAATCACCTTCGTGCCATCCAGCCCGAGGTGCTCCTCAAAATCACCATAACCCGCTGGAATGATATGAAGCGGCTTTTTCATCGTGGTCAGGCTGGTGCCGAGCACTGCGGCCGCTGCGCAAAAACTTGGCACACCCGGAACAGCTTCCGTCAGATAGCCAGATCCCCTGATGATATCTCTCATATACCCAAAAGTAGAATAAATGGAAATATCGCCGATATTCACCATCGCCACATCCAACCCTTGGTCAAGCAGCGTCATGATCCGCAGAGCCTCGCGCTGATGACTTTCACAACGCGCAGCTTCATCCGACGTCATCAGAAATGTCAGCGGCAGAATGTTTTTTTCAGAAAGGTCGATAATTTCTTTCACGATATCCAAAGCAAGCGTGTTTCCGCCGCGCGTCTGCGGCGCGGCAATGACAGGGCAGCCTTCAAGGATGCGTACCGCTTTGAGAGTCAAAAGCTCGGGATCGCCGGGGCCTACGCTTACGCCATAAAACTTTCCTTTTTTCACTGATACTGCCTCATTTCTGCTGAAAAATAAAAACCCTCTCCGGCAAACGGAAAGGGTGAAAAGCAAAGCTAAACTCTGCGCTTATCACACCGGCCAAAAGTCCGTCAGCCTGTGACATATAATTCGCAGCGCAGGTATTCTGGCTCAGGCGTCATAGCCTTGTTTCGCCTTCCCATGAAAAAAATTCACAGTGACATGATGAAACAGGCTGGTACCTTTACAGCGGCGGCTCCGCGTGGGATTTTCACCCATCTTCCCGAAGCACAGCGAATATTTATTTTTACTGTACTCATAAATAACTGTTTTGTCAATAGCTGGCGTCTATGCGATTATAGACGTTTTCACATTTGTTACGGATACAGAGTTGTATTAAAACACAAGAATTGTCCGCAAAAGTGAGATGATTCGCGCTCGAAAAAACAGGGGATCATTTTAATAATCTTCCACTTTTTGACCGATGTCAAAAAAAACGGCGAAAATTTTAGATATTTAGAAAGGAACAGGAGATGCTTTAAGCACAACTCACTCTCCCGAGTTGTGCTTAAGCGGCCCTTACATTTCTGGAAGTACATCCTCAGTTAGATCGCATTCTATGCCAAAACACTTTTGTGTTTAGAGTGCTTTCAAGTGTACTTTGAGCCAGAAGTAGCCATGCGGGTCAAATGCTTAGGCCTCGCTTTTATATGTAATGATTACTTTTTAAATTGACGGATATTGTTTTCTAACTTTGCAAGAAGTTTTTGCATTTCTATTATTTCATCAATTGAAAAATCTGATAAAAATACGTCCCAGAAACCTTTCTCAAGCTCTAAACTTTCTTCTGCTTCAGTAACGCCTTTTTCAGTCAAATAAATCAAAAAATTTCTTCTGTTTTGCTCGTCGACAACCTTATAAATATATCCAACACAATGCGAACCCATTCAGCTATCGGGTGGCTAAGTCCCGCCCAATTTAAAGCTCAAAATTATTAAAAATGCTTATCTTTGTGTCTAATTTTTCATGAATGTTCCACTTGACAATTTTGTGAATTTAATTTATTCTTTTATTTAAAGAACATTAAAAGAATAGTCTTTTAATCTATGAAAATTTGTAAAAAAGATTTATAATAGTTATACATAAAAATCCAAATTATTTAGATACGGAGTATAACGATGATGGAATATAAAATAGCATTGCTTTTAAGAGATCCAGCAGTTGATTTTTATAAAACATCTATAGGAACAAATTTTTTGGGATGTAATATTGATTATTATCATGTTTCTTCTCTTAAGGAATTAGGAAAAATATTTTCCTCGATTGAAAAGAAATACGATGGGTTTATGACCACAGGTTCTTTGTCTTTAAGTACAATGACACAGATATGTTCTGATAATGAAATTCCTATGTCTTACTTCAATATAACTGTGGAAAGTATTTATAAAATAATCCTTACGCAAAGTATATTGAGAAATAAATTTGATTTGTCCAAAATAGGTATCGATATTCTAGACGAAAATGATTCGCTTGCCAATATCATCGTTGAAGACAGATTATTAAATTTGCTTCATGAAGACGATGAAAGAGTGAAAAGATTTTCATTGGAAGAACTTCAAAAGTATGAAAATGATCTGATTGATAAGTATTCCAGATTAATTAATAATGGTAAAATCAATTTTTTTATTACAAGAACCATTGCTGCATTAGATTTATTCAACAAAAGAAATATAGATTATTACTTTATGTATCCGAGTATAAATGAAATTAGAAATGCATTTGAGTTACTTAAAAAAAATATTGAACTGAGAGCAATGAAAAAAAATCTTCCTGCTGTTATACATTTTGATTTAAAGTTGGAAACGTCAAAAAATGGTTCTGAGCAGAAATCGATTGAATTTCAAAAGGCAATTATTGACTTTAACAAAAAATACTATACAAATCTAGTGCTTAAAAGCAGTTATATGGATTTTGAAGTCTATACAGATTACCAGACAGTGAAGGATTTTACATTTGATTTTACACACTGCCCACTACTAGATTTTCTAAAGAAAGAAATTCAGTATTCCGGCACCATAGGGTATGGGATTGGACGCAATATAGATCATGCAAGAATCAATGCCATTAATGCAAGTAAATATGGCAATGCCTTCAATGAAAATGGATATCAAAGCTTTCTTGTCGACAGTGATGATAACATAATCAGTCTCAATAAAAGCGGCATTGCCAATAGTGGGCTCGATTTAAATTTGAACATTTCGATAGAATATGCCGATGAAATCGCGCAGATGGCCAAGCTTTCGTCTAAGACGATCATGAGACTGATCAGTTTAATAAAAACTCTGGGTACTGATCAGATAAGCTCTGACGAACTCATGATGCATTTAAATATATCATTGAGAACATCCAATAAAATTTTATCAAATTTACATAAATGCGGTATCGCTTCAATAGAAGGACGTAAAAGTATAGGCGCAAAAGGACGTCCGATCAATGTCTATAAAGTCAATATATGTTATTAGGATCATAGAGTACTGCGGAAAATTGAAACGGGAGAGATGCTAATCTTATCTCGGCAGAATTGAGTCTTTAGCAGATGCGGAAAATGCATTTGTTTATATGACTTAGCTTATGACGCTTTAGCAAATTAACGTTTTAAAGGTTTAAATCAAAAAATCGATACATAACGAATCTTATTACAATTTGTACTATATAAAACGCACAGACTGTTGGAGGCATAATGATGAGTCACATTTTAGAAAGAGCAAAAGAAATACAGGGTGAACTAATAAAATGGCGCAGACATATTCACCAAAACCCAGAATTGGGATTGGATTTGCCTGATACAACCGCTTATGTAGTCAATGAACTGCAAGCCATGGGATACAAACCACAGATCATTTGCAAGTGCAGCATTGTAGCAATTTTAGAGGGAGCCTATCCCGGTGAAACATTACTTCTTCGTGCTGATATGGATGCACTTCCTATGGATGAAATCAATGATTTATCTTTTAAAAGCAAAAATGCCGGTGTGGCGCATATGTGCGGTCATGATACCCATACGGCTATGTTGTTGGGAGCAGCCAAAATCTTGATTGAAAATAAAGATAAAATACACGGCAAAATAAAATTTATGTTTCAGCCTGGTGAAGAAGGGTATAATGGCGCCTTACATATGGTGAATGCGGGTTTATTGGAAAATCCAACGGTAGATGCAGCCATGGCTTATCACTGCCTTTGCGGGGATAAGTACAAAATGGGTACGATGTTATGTGCCTTGGGCGGTCCAGCCAAAGCCTCTGCAGACTTATATACGATTACAGCCCGCGGCAAAGGAGCCCACGGTGCGAAACCAGAACTGGGTGTTGATGTCGTTAATATACTGTGTCACATTCAAAATGCACTGCAAACCATTAACAGCCGTGAAGTGGAGGCTGTAGAACCGATTGTGATAACGGTTTGCCAAATCGAAGTGGGAAGTGCGGCCAATATCCTGCCAGAAAGTGGTTTTATGAAAGGAACGATCCGCACCTTCAATCCTCAAATTCAAAAATATATAAAAAAAAGAATGGAAGTTATCGCTCATGGAATAGCGGCTTCGCTTGGCGGAACGGCAGATATTGAGTTTTCAAATGAACTGTTGCCAACCATCAATGATAAAAAAGTAGCGGCCGACATGTTTTCTTACGTTAAAGAGCTGATCGGCGATGAGAATACGGATACGATTGGACCGATTATGGGAGCCGAGGATTTTTCTGAAGTAATGAATCGGGTTCCAGGGGTGTATATGGACTTGAGCTTTGGAAATCCGGAAGAAGGATATGCTTATAGTGTGCACACCCCTTATTGCACCTTCGATGAAAATGCTCTGCCAATCGGTGCTGCCTGTTTTTCACATTGTGCACTTCGCTGGCTGGAAGAGAATGCTCCCCATAGGGCAAGTGACAATATATGATGCTGAGCGATACTGGACATACAGTTGAAATAAAAAATATGGGAATCATGTAGCGTTTTGACAAGAAGGAGGGTAAGAAAGAGAATCATACCAAATTCTGTAGTGTTTCCCGGCCAACAATCTAATTTTAAAAGGAGAGAAAAAAATGAAAATCGCAAAAAGATCACTGGCTTTGATTCTAGCGCTCGTCCTTGTTGGTTTAACCGGTTGCGGTGCTTCATCATCCTCTGCGCCCGCTTCTTCGTCAGCTTCCAAAAGCGGCGCAGCTTCTTCAGCGAGTACCGCTGCGACCAGCGATTACAAAATTGCTATTATCTATACCAATGCTTCTCAGGGTGAAGAACCAGTACGCGCCTATGAAAAATTAAAGGCAAAATATGGTGATAAAATTATTGGAACGGTTCTTCCTACAGAGCAGGAATCCATTGTCTCCACAGCTTTATCCTTGGTTTCTGATAAAAAAGTAAAAGCTTTACTTATTTTCCAAGAGGGAGTCGGTTGTGCAGCAGCAGTCAAGGCCTGCAAAGAAGTCAGACCTGATGTATTATACGCAACCGGAGTTGTCGCAGAGGATCCGGCTATTTCCGCAGCTGCATTTGATGTTATGCTGAACCCGAATCAGACCGGTATGGGTAACACAATTATAGAGCTTGCAAAGAAAATGGGCGCAAAGACCTTCGTGCACTACTCTTTCCCAAGACATATGGCCATGACTCTTTTGGCTGACAGAAGAGAAATCATGAGAGCGAAATGCAAAGAACTTGGCATTAATTTTGTGGATGCTACCGCTCCGGACCCCATGGGTGATTCTGGTGTAACCGGTACACAGCAGTTCATTTTGGAAGATATTCCGAAAAAGGTAGCGGAATATGGAAAAGATACTGCTTTCTTTGGTACCAATACCGCTATGATGGAAGTTATTTTGAAAGCGGTTGTGAAATCCGGCGCTATGCTTCCTTCCACTTGTGACCCAAGTCCTTTCCAGGCATTCACAAGCGGCTTAGGAATTGAAATTCCAAAAGATAAAGCCGGTGATGCACAGTATGCCGTGAAACAGATTCAGGCTTCACTTGCAGCCTCCAAAATGACCGGCCGTACAGCAACATGGCCTGTAGCGTCTTCCTCTTTGTACTTCTATTCTATATATGAGTATGCTTGCCGTTGGGCTGAAGGCAAAATCGCAAACAAGACAGATATCAAAGCAATGTCAACGGTTGTGGATGAAACTGCCGACAGTTTGGCTGGTTATGATGTAAAAATTTATTTGACCGAATGGGAAGCAAAGGGCGTAAAATATCCACAGTACTTCGCTTTCATCATGGACTACCTGGTTCTGTAATTCGGTGTCTTTCATAAATCCTTTGTTTAGGTAAGTCTATATGAATAAAAGCATCATAGGCGTTTCCCGTCTATGATGCTTTTAAAAATGAAGGAGGTAAAGCAGCACATGTCGGAAATAAAACCTGTTCTTTCCATGCATAACATCGGGAAATCTTTCTCTGGAAATCAAGTGCTGAATAATGTTTCCTTTGATATTATGCCTGGCGAAATATATGCAATCTGCGGTGAAAACGGTGCAGGGAAATCTACGCTGATGAATATTCTGTTTGGTATGCCGGTCATTACCAATACAGGAGGGTTTAATGGTAAAATCCTGATTGATGGAAAAGAAACCCAGATACTGAACCCCGTGGATGCCATAGGCAAGGGAATAGGCATGGTGCATCAAGAATTTTTGCTTATCCCTGGTTTTACCGTCGGCGAAAATATCAAATTGAATCGGGAACCTTTGAAACCAAGTGCATTCAGCAAAGTGTTTGGCACAAAATTAATGAATGTGGATTTTGATACCATTAATCGTGACGCGCGTAATGCACTTGACAAATTGGAAATCGATTTAGATGAAATGCTTCCCATCGAATCTTTGCCAGTTGGATATATGCAGTTTGTTGAGATTGCGAGAGAAATTGACAAAGAAAATATCAAAATCCTGATCTTGGATGAACCTACTGCCGTTTTGACCGAATCAGAGGCCGAAATTGTAATGAAGGCAATTAAAAAACTATCCGGCATGGGTATCGCCGTACTTCTCATTACCCACCGGATCGATGAAATCATGCAGGTGGCTGATACAGTAACCATTCTTCGCGATGGAATTAACGTCAAGACCAAGAAAATAGCGGATACTTCAGCCGTTGAAATCGCTCAGCTCATGGTAGGACGAGAACTGCAAATCGTTCAGACAGGAAAGAACGCCAAAGTAGAAAATCAGGATGTGGCTCTTTCCATCAAAAATCTAAAAGTGAATATGCAAGGCGAAAAAGTCGATGGCCTTGATCTAGATCTATACAAAGGTGAGATTCTGGGAATCGGCGGTCTCGCCGGTCAGGGAAAATTAGGCATTGCCAACGGAATTATGGGTATTTATCCTACATCCGGTGAAATTACAGTAGGCAAAAAAGCCTTAAAACTGAATTCGCCCAAAGATTCCATTGCGGCCAAACTGAGTTTTGTTTCTGAAGACAGAAGAAAACAAGGCTTTTTGCCAGATGGATCGATTGAAATGAATATGACGATCCCTTCTATGATAAATCATGACAAGTATTTTCGGATGATTGGTCCATTTCGGCAAGTGGACCAAAAGAAGATATCAAGTGTAGCAAAGCGTTATATTGATGAATTCCAAATTCGCTGTACCGGCTCGAAACAACCAGTAAAAAGCCTTTCCGGCGGCAATCAGCAAAAGGTATGCATTGCGAAAGCATTGCTTCTTGAACCGGAAATACTGCTGGTATCCGAGCCTACCAGAGGAATCGACATCGGTGCGAAAAATATTATTTTAAATACGATTACGAATATTAACAAAGAAACCGGAGTTACTGTACTTTTTACTTCATCAGAACTCGCAGAGTTGCGCCAGATTTGTGATCGAATCGCCATTATTTCGGATGGTAAACTGGTTAGTATTCTTTCACCTGACGCTCCAGATGAAGAGTTCGGATTAGCCATGAGCGGCAAGAAAAAGGAGGCGGACACATGGAGCAAGTGAAAACTTTGTTCCGGCGATTAGACTTTGCCAGAACAATTATCATACTTTTTCTTGTGGTTATCTTCATTACTGCTTTTATACAAGGCCAAAATATGGCCACCTTACTGAGTGACTCGCTGATCCGTTTTGGGATGAATTTAATCTTTGCTTTGGCCATGCTTCCTGCAATTCAATCCGGCATCGGCCTCAACATGGGCTTGGCAATTGGCATTGTGTGTGGTCTGTTTGGCGGACTGGTCAGTATAGAGTGGGGAATGCAAAGCTGGGCCGGCCTTTTCTGCGCAATTGGCGTCAGTCTTGCTGTAGGAACTGTTGTAGGATATATTTATGGCAAGTTGCTCAATACCGTAAAAGGCTCTGAGATGTTAATCGGTAATTATCTGGGGTCCAGTGTGGTATATCTTCTTTGTATGTTTTGGTACGTGGCTCCCTTTAAAAATGCGGGCATTATATGGCCTATGGGTGGAAACGGAGTCCGTGCAACGATCACAATCAGCGGGTATTATGAGAAAATATTAAACAATGTATTGGCAGTTAAGATATTGGGGGTTTCAATTCCAACAGGACTTTTCTTATTTGTCTTTGGTGTTTGTTTCCTGGTACATATTTTTACGAAAAGTAAAACAGGTGTAGCCTTGCAGGCCGCCGGAAACAACCCCCTTTATGCGAATTCAGTCGGTATCAATGTAGACAGCGCGCGTATTATCGGTGCTGCTCTTTCAACTATTTTAGGCGCGCTCGGTATTGTTATTTATGCGCAGACATATGGCTTTTATCAGATGTATGAAGCCCCCCTAACCATGGCATTTACCCCAATGGCTGCTGTGCTGTTAGGTGGAGCGACCATGAAAAAAGTCAGTGTCTGGCATGTTATTATAGGTACTTTCCTATTTCAGACGATGCTTACCGCTGCCTTGCCGGTTGCAAGTCTGCTGATGCCGCAAGGCGATTTATCAGAGGTATTTCGAATTATAGCTTCCAATGGGATCATTCTTTATGCATTATCGCAATCAGGAGATGAGAAGAATGGATAATAAACAGCTCAAAGATAGGACAAAACAAGCTTCAGCCGCAGGGACCCAAATCAAGAAATTCTTGACAACCAATGCTGTCCCTATTTTATTTCTCATCATCTGTATCATCGGTGTCTATTATGCCAAAACATCCATACCCTCCATTCTTTCAGACCTAGTCAATCGGTTTGACAGAAATGCCATTTTAGTATTATCCCTCATTATTCCTGTGATCAGCGGCATGGGTTTGAATTTTGGTATTGTTTTAGGTGCTATGTGTGGACAACTGGGTTTGATTGTCGTCGCCATTATGGGCATGTCCGGTCTTCCCGCCGTTTTGTTCGCCATGCTGATAGCAGCTGTCTCGGCTGGCCTTTGTGGCATCTTGGCGGGAATGTTGTTGAATAAGACAAAAGGCCAAGAAATGATTGCCAGTATGATACTGGGCTACTTCTCCAATGGTATTTATCAATTTATCTTCCTGTTTGTTGTCGGTGGAATTATCAAAATTCAATCGGAAGTGATGCTGACAGGTGGCATAGGTATTAAAAATACCATTGCTCTGAATAGTCTCCAATATTCTTTGGACAATATCAAGATCTTTGGTTATAGCACTAAGGTAGACGTATTTTCAGCTTTAGTCTTCTTTGGCATTTTATTTGGCGCTTATTATCTCTTTTTGTATTTGATTAAAAAGAAAAAGGGCAAATCAATCATCATCAAAATCATTGCCTTTGCTTTGATGATTGTATTTGCCTTGATAGCCACCAATATGGATGCCTTTGCACAGTATAAGATGTTAATCAGGGTGCCGATTCCATCCTTCCTGTTGATTTTTGTCGTCTGCATACTCATCAGTGCTTTTATGAAAACAAAACTGGGACAGGATATGCGTGCCATCGGCCACGACAGAAGCGTAGCAATGGCTGCCGGCATCAATGTAAACCTGACGAGAATCATAGCGATCTGCACCTCTACTGTCTTAGCAGGCATTGGACAGGTTATCTTTTATCAGAATCTGGGCACGATGGATACATACTATGGCCATGAAAAAGTAGGTACATACTGTGTCGCCGCGATTTTAATCGGTGGTGCATCCGTTGAAAAAGCGACCATTGGACAAGCCATAACAGGAACTCTCTTATTCCATTTGCTCTTTAATGTAAGTCCTTTGGCGGCCCAGAATCTTTTCTCGAACTCCATGGTCGGTGGTTATTTCCGTATGGTAATCTGTTATGGTGTTATCGCCATGGCGCTGATGTTACATGCGTGGAATACACGACAAAAGAAAAAAGAAGAGACTAAGTAGACATAAATAGAAAAGGGGCATCTTCTGTGATTAAAGCGCTTCCACGAGTTTTATCTCATGAAGTAGGTATCGATGCTAAAGCATTGTTGGCATTATTCAATGAATTAGATAGTCCTGAATTAGGGCTCCACTCTCTGATGGTGGTACGTCATAACAAAGTAGTTGCTGAAGGCTGGTGGAATCCCTATCAGCCGGAAAAGCCACATGTTTTATTTTCTATGAGTAAAACATTTACGGGGCTAGCGGTTGGATTTGCGGTTCAGGATGGCTTTTTAAAAATGGACGATAAGGTGGTTTCTTTCTTTGCAGACATGTTGCCGGCCAAAACATGCGAGTACATGGAAAAGATGACCATCCGAAATCTGTTGACCATGAGTACGGGTTTTGCCGTAGATCCGCATGATTTTAACTGGCCCAGAGAAGATGATGTGCAGGGAACCGGGCCTCACTGCTTTCACAATTTTGAGGTGAAGAACGAAATAAACTGGGTACGCAATTTCTTTGAACATTATGTTGCCTATGAGCCGGGAACAGAATTTGTTTATTGTACCCACGCCTCCTATATGCTGGCTGTTATTGTTCAAAGGGCTGTGGGAAAAACCGCCTTTCTGTATCTTCAGGAAAAGCTTTTCGCCCCATTAGGCATTGAGAATGCCAGTTGGGAAACCTGCCCTCAGGGTTATAATGTAGGGGGCTGGGGCATTATGCTGAAAACAGAAGATATGGCAAAAGTAGGTATCTTTCTGCTAAATCAGGGCAAATGGGAGGATAAACAGCTTTTAGATTCCAAGTGGGTAAAAGAAGCAACCTCCTGCCAGATTGAAATCCATTCTCCTCTCGAGTCAGACATAGAAGGCTATGGCTATCAAATATGGATTTATAACAAAGAAGATGCATATGCTGCCCGGGGAGCATGTGGACAGTTTTGTGTTGTGCTGCCGCAGCGGGATGCTGTTATTACACTGTTTTCAGGCACTAATTCCAAGGAGAGAGAGCAGATATGTGACGCGATATGGGATATCCTTGTACCCGCTATGAAAGACACTGCCGAAGAAGACAAAGTGGCGCAGAAAAAGCTGGAACAAAAACTGACTTCTCTTCGGATTCCTACACCTTCAGGAAAGCCATCTTCTAAATCCGATATTGCACAAGAATATTCCGGAATTCATTACGAACTTGCAAAAAACCACCTAGGGCTTACCAGTATTCAATTCAATTTCGGTGAGGAAGACCAACTTACTCTTGGGGTCAATGGAATGAAATTCACCACTGGAATCGGTTACAATCAATGGGTCGGCGGCAAAACCTGCATAAAAACCAAAGATACGGATACCGATGTGTCCATCATATTTGAATCCATTTCTTGTGCTGGCGCATGGGATGGTGAAGTTTATCATCTGCAACTATGTTTTGATGAGACTTCGTACATCAATACTCTGGAAATTCATTTTGATGAAAAGGGTATTATGATTGACCACAGCAGAAATTGCAGTTTTATGCAAAGCACGACGACAAGGCTGATGGGGAGATATAATAACACTTATCTGACAGCTTACACGATGAGACAAGATGGACATGATGAGATGTTTTAAAGACCGATTTTGAAAAAACGGCTGAAATAAGTGACATAATGAGATAGCATGGATACAGTGGACAATCTTCCTGATTCTCATAACCCGATGTTCGTAGGTTCAAATCCTGCCTGCGCAAACAACGAAAACCCTGTAGCCAAGCGGTTTACAGGGTTTTTCTCTATTAAATGCTAAAACATCATTTGACAGCTTATCGTGAAAAGCGCGATTCTGACAGTTTAAGCTGTCTTTTTGTTTTTGAAAAGAAAAGTTCTGATTGAAGTTTGGACAGCATTGACAGCTTATCTTTTTTAGTTATTTTGGCTATTGTAAATCATTTCTCCGACAAATATAGTTGATTAACTTGAAAACAAGCTTGTGATTTCTTCCCCCGCCGAAGGCGGGGGAAGAAAATGACGTTTTATATATAGCCAGTTTTTAAGTGAATTGGCTATATGCCTCAGTACTGGCTGTTTTCACTGACCTTCAATTTAAAAGGAGCGGATTTTGTCTCTATATTATTGAAAAGCTTTAGTACTTTTACATGAGATGAAGGCACAAAAGCGCGCTCCCTGCCGTGGCATAAAGCTGCGGCATGGAGCATTTCGCATGAATTGTTCCGGCGTATTTTTTTGGCAGGCGCCAGAGTGTTTTTACTGGATCTCCCAGCTCTTTGTGACGTGGACACTTCCTGTTTTCTGTCTGAATGCGCACCATGCATAAAAAGCAACCAGCGCCACCAGTGAGCCGATCATCATGGCCGCGTTCGCCGTCTTGAGTGAACGCCAGATCAAGAAAACCCTGATGGCCATGCAAGCCCAGCAGGAAAGCTGGAAGCCCCACATGGGAATCTTCCACGAGCGGTTGTCCCAGGCGCCGTCCATAGTTTTGGGATAGCGCATGATCCCGATACAAAGAAGAATATTGGTGATTGACGAGACAAATGTCGTATTGGAAAGGATGGTTGCGATGCTTAAGTTGCTGGCCATGGGGATGATGCTGATAATGTACATGATCAGAATATATTTCCAGGCGACCCCGTATTTATTCTGCGTACCCAGTTTTTCGGGCAGCCAGCCATCCTTTGTCACCTGAATCAGTGGGCGCTCAAATATGCTGAAAGACGAGTTCAGAGTGGTAGCGAGCGCCATCACGGGGCCCGCAAAGATAAAGATCATCGTAATGGCGGGGGAGAACAATACCTTCGCCACAGCGACCAGCGTTTTGTTTGCGGTTGCCGCCACCGGCAAAACGTTGCTCATCGCAAAGCCCACTGAGCAATAGATGACGATCAGGATCAGCGGAATGATCGCAAGCGCCAATGGCAAATCCTTTTTGGGACTTTTACATTGACCGCTGAATGACGTGATCAGTGTATAGCCCTGTGTTGAGCCCATCAGCACCATGACGGCCTGATAGAAGCCGTCTGAGCCGTGAGAGAAATATCCGGGCTGCGAGATGTTCAGCGAGTCGGGCAGCCCGTTTGCCACGCCGTAAATGCCGAGAATCAGCAAGCCGCCAATCAGAATCACCGAAAGCAGGTTTTGGATTTTCGCCATAAAGGATGTGCCAAACAGGTTGACAAGCATAAACAGCGTTATGGTGATGTATCCCCACATTTTTTGTGATACGCTGGGGAAAACGATGGTCAGATAAGCGCCTGCCGCCAACGCGAAGTTTGAAAATACCAGAACGGACAGGACCTGGGAAACTCCGTAGAACCCGCCCCACAGATCCCCCATGGTCGTCGCCATGAACGAATAGTTACCACCCTTGATTCTTGCGGCTGTCGTCATAAGGATCAAGGGCAGATTGGCCAGGAAGCCAAGCAGAATCGCCACTGCATAAGCAATCCAGGTAGCGCGGCCCGTGTAACCAACGGCGATGCCCACGTAGGAAACGATACCGGCGCCAATGACAGCGCCTGTGCCCATGAAAACAAGAGTCGCTAAACCGAATCCCTGAGTGGTGCTCTTTTGAATCGTACTCATGGTCAAATCTCCTTATTTAAATTATGGTTCCGTCGGTTATTTTACGGTTACAATCTCGGCTTCAGCCAGCGCTTTGTCGGTCAGTTCATTGCCGATTCCCGGCAGCTCCGGAATGCCAAAGTATCCGTCTACGGGCTGATAATCGTACACACAGAGATCCCGAATATCTTTAAGGGTATTCACGGTATGATGCTCGTGGATGATAAAGTTAGGAATCGCCGCTTCAACATGCAGGGAAACCGCCACGCTAATCGGCGAATTGCAGGTATGCGTCTGTACGCTTACGCCATAAATTTCCGCCAGATCGGCAATCTTTCTGCACTCGGTAACGCCGCCGCAATTGCCGATATCGGGCTGAATCACCGAAACGCTGCCGTTTTCCATCAGAGGCAGATAAGCCCATCTGGTATAATTGCGCTCTCCTGTTGCCACAGGGATGTTTGTCCTCTCCGCAACCTTTTTGTGCTCCAGAGGGCTGATGGGATTGCAGGGCTCCTCCAGGAACATGATGTCATATTTTTTGGCGGCATTGGCAAATTGGATGGCGGTTTCGGCAGAGGTGGTGCAGTGATTTTCCATGATGATATCCACGTCGGGCCCGACAGTTTCTCTGGCGACCTCGACCCGCGACAAAAATTCCCTGAGCCAGGGTTTCGGTATGTAGTTTTTCATCTCATTCTTGTCGAGAGGACTGCTGTCCAGATGTTTGCCCATAAAGTCAATTTTGACCGCCGTATAGCCCTCGTCCACCGCCGACTGACAGGCGGCTCTCAGAAATTCAAGGTCGCCCGGGGCACTCATGAATTCCCTGTACTTCCAACCGTTTTGCAACTGGCTTGCATATGCGCGCAGTTTGCTGCGGTGTTTACCACCCAACAGAACATAAAGCGGGACGCCGAAATACTTCGCCTTGATATCCCACAACGCGGTATCAATGGCGCTGATCGCGGCCATAATGACGCCGCCGTTGCCCTGCGCCCAAAAGGTTGAAACAAGCTTAGAATAGATAACGTCGATATCAAGAGGATTTGCACCGATGATCATCCGGCTCATTATCTTCATAATTTCGAACGAACCGAGTGAAAAATCCATGATGGATACGCCCGCTTCGCCATAGCCGTAAATACCTTCATCCGTGTTAATACGGCATAAAACGGGCGTTTGCGCGCTGAAGTCCAGCCTTTTGAGCTTCATGACGTCGATCGATGTGATTTTCATGAACCTACCCCATTTCAATATATTGATAAACCCTTACAGGCATTATCCACATCAATCAACGCGATACCCAGCGCGCCTCAGTGGTCGGTGTGAATCGGGTATTTATATTCGTATATTCTGCGACAGGCTTCTTTGTCTTTATTTTTGATGGCGTTGACAATGTCCCTGTGAACATCGGGTTTGATTCCCGTCAGGATCATATCATTGAAGAAGTTTTCATTTCGTGACAGCACATACTGATAAACGATATCTGACAGCATCTGAAAAACCAATAAAAAATACTGGTTGTGTGTAGCCTGGCATATCAAATAATGCAGTTGGAAGTCCAGTTGGGAATGCCTGACGATATCTCTATTTTGATAAGAGATATCCATCAAATCCAAAATTTCATCTATTTTTTTCATGTCTTCTTCGGTGGCGTGCCCCATAGCCGCAGTCGCGTAGGTAAGCTCCATCTGTAGGCGGTATTCCGTGATTTCCTCTTTGTTATGCTCATCCAGAATAAAGTCGGTGACTTGATTGATATAATCTGAAATGTTGAACACCTTGACATAAGTTCCGTTGCCCGCCTTGGTTTCCGCCATGCCCAGAAAACACAACTGCTGAAGGGCGGTCTTCACAGACGGCCTGCTGACGCCCAGCGTCTCCACCAGTTCGTTTTCGGAGGGGAGCTTGCTGCCCTCCGGGTATGTGCCGTTGATGATTTCTTTACGCAAAATATCGAAGACCTGCTGCGGCACACTGCTTTTTACAATTTTTTTTAACATATCTTGCTCCTCTACAAATGTTACAATTTTTGATTCGAACAATCTGTTTTATATTGTAACAAAGCCATGCACACGTTGCAAGATATTTAGTTGTCACTTGTCTTACAAGTAAAGCTATAACATGGTAAACATCGTGTGTCAATGGATTATTCGCAATTTCAGAACTACACACAATTGTTGATTCTCCGCTTTAAGCAAGCTGTCCGTAAAGAGTTTTTACTTGTAAAAAGTCTTTACGGACAGCTTGCCTAAATTAGGTGAGACTACTTTGGCGGCAGTTTTTCATGTTGGCTGCACCCTGCTGATTCCCGATTGCTTTAGAGTATTGACAGTCTTTGTCTAGTGTGATAGACTCACAATATAGTCTATTGCAATAGACAGGGGGGCATTATGGATATGGACTTAAAATTGTATGATGCGGAGTTTCGCTTTGCCTGCATCGTTTGGGAAAATGAGCCGATTCAGTCAGGTGAGCTTACACGGCTTTGTGAGCGCGAGCTTGGTTGGAAGCGCACCACCACCTATACCGTGTTGAAGAAGCTCTGCATCCGTGAAATTCTTCATAACGAAGGCTCCATCGTCACCGCGCTCGTGAAGCGGGAGCAAGTCCAGCAATACGAGAGCCACGCTGTGATGCAAAAGAGCTTCGGCGGTTCGCTGCCGAAGTTTATCGCGGCTTTCCTCGCGGGCGAAAAGCTCACTGAAAAGGAAGCTGAGGAAATTAAAAGCCTGATCGACCAGTATAAGGGGGTGTAAGTATGGAAGCGTTTATCGAGGGCCTGTTTTACCCTGTGCTCAATATGAGCATTACGGCTTCCGTTGTCATCGCCGCCGTTATGCTTGTGCGGCTGCCACTTAGAAAAGCGTCCGGTGCCGCATCCTATGGACTTTGGTTTGTGGTACTCTTCCGGCTTCTTTGCCCCGTTTCATTGAAGAGCGCCGTCAGTATTTTCGGACTGCTTGGTTCCAACGCCGCAATGGAGCATATTCCGGCGGATATCGGCACTATGGCACAGCCGCAGGTGAACATGATTGTTCCGGGTGTCACCAGTGCGATTAACGCTTCGCTTCCTGCCGCGACACCGATGGCAAGCGCAAATCCCATGCAGATCATCCTGTTCGTGCTGGCAACTATTTGGGCGCTTGGTGTTATCATCCTGCTCACTTACAATGCGGCGTCGTATCAGCTTCTGAAACGCAGGATCAGTACAGCAACACGCATACGAAACAACATCTTTCAGACCGACCGGATCAGCTCGCCCTTTGTCTGTGGTTTTATCAGGCCGAAAATAATTCTGCCCGTTGCTCTTGGATACAGTGAGCGGGATTACATCATCCGTCATGAAGAGACGCATATCAGACGGCGCGACTATTTTGTAAAGCCACTGTGGTTTCTCGCTGTGTGTATCCACTGGTTTAACCCGCTTGTTTGGCTGTCCTTCTATCTGATGAGCCGTGATATGGAGATGCGCTGCGACGAAGCGGTCATCCGGGAGATGGGAGAGAATATAAAGGCGGACTATTCCTCTTCGCTCCTCACGCTCTCCGCAACGCATAAATTTCTGCCGGCCAGCCCGCTGGCCTTTAGGGAGACGGGCATTAAAATGCGTGTGAAGAATGTGCTTCATTATAAACGCCCGGCCTTTTGGGCCATTGCAACTACTGTGGTGGCAGTTATCTTTGCAACTGTAGTTCTGGCGGTAAATCCTAATGAAGCGAAAACCGAGCAAAGCCTTGCCGGGCAATTTTTACAATATAAAACCGATTATGTAGGTAACAACTCCAAGGTTGGCGGAATTATATCGCTTTTGGAATTTCCTGAAAACGTCAGCTATGATTCTTTTGAATTGAAAACGAACGCGGAGCCGTATGCGGTTACAATAAAACTCAGTGTCGGCCCCACGCTTAAAGAATATTATACAGATACTTCGAGGCAACAGAAATTTGAGTACGACGCGGCGGTTATGCTTTCACTGATTGGCAATGCTGGAACAATCAATTTCAAGCTGTCCAACGGCAGTGACGATAGCAGCCCACTTGTACTTGTTTACACAAGAGACTGGGCCGATCAGCAATATGGACAGGACGTGCGCTTGTTTGCCGGAAGTAAGGAAGAGTTTGGAAAGCTTCTCTATGCGCAGGCAACAATACAACCGGTACAGAGCAACATACCGGCGGTCGGCGCTTCGGCAAGTTTAGACCACACCGATCTTGACGCCTGCGTAAAAAGCGCGATTTTGAGTGAGAACGCCAATCAGTACCACAAAAGCAATTTTGCGGCGGAATCCCATGTAACTTTGAAGACTGTAGAAAATGGGAATATGACCACCGTTTACACAATGGCACTCTATCAGGAGTATGAATATTCCGGCGGCGGATTTTCTAATACCGGCGGCAGCCATATGCCGGTGTCTATAACTTTTGAAAAGAACACGGCCGGGCAGTATAAGCTTATCGAATTCTGGATGCCGAAGGAAGGAAGCGACTACGCTTCCTCCATCAAAGAGAAGTTTCCTGCGGACATTTGCGAGGACGCGCTTGACACGCAGAAATATATCATGGCTCAAATACAAGCCTGCTATGAACAGGCGGTTGCATACGGGAAGGTTGACGCCAACGCGGTTATTCAGAAGCTTTTTGAAACAGTAACCGCGACTCCTGCCCAGGCATCGAATCCGGGGGCTTATATAGACGCGCACCCGATCGAGTATAGAGAACTCCTGTACTATGGCAAACACACGCTTCGGTACTGTTTCATCCTTTTCGAGCAGGGCGGACAGACCGATTTGAACGGTCACATTATGGCGGCTGCCTGCCGCAGTATTCTCGGAGATGAAAACATTAACATTCTTGCCGATACCGGGCAGAAATGGTACGATACTTTCAAGAGTAACGCAGAAAATCTGCGCAATAAAAACGGCGAAGACAATATGAAAAAGCACATGCCAGGGTCCTATTTGCTTTTGCAAATGCTAGAATCGGCAAAAAAATAAATCCTTTATAAGCTCGGAGGGTGGCAAAACGGCCCGTCGAATCCTAGTGAGAATTTGGATTGTTTATATACTCTCACAGAGCCACCTTAAACTTGTATCTTCCCCCGCCTTCGGCGCGGGAAGAAATCACAAGCATGATATACAATTTTTAAAAATTAGTTTGCATTTCATTTTAAAGCATTGTATGGTAAAAAAGGACCGGTCACAATTTTATGAAAGAGGAAACCATATAATGAACATGAATATTGAAACTATTCCATCATGCTCTATTGCGTATATACGACAAATAGGAGCTTATGGTGAGGAAAATATCCGGACTATGGTACAATTGAAACACTGGGCGAAAACCAACAGCCTAATGAACAGTAAAACGGTGATTTTTGGCATTGCACATGATAATCCACAAACAACACCGCCTGAGAATTGTCGCTATGATGCTTGCATTCTCCTTGCTGATGAACACTTTCCGGCAGGCGACAATATACAGTATGGTGGAATCGCCCGAGGAAAGTATGCGGTTTTTACAGTGAAACACACAGCTGAAGCTGTAGAACAGGCTTGGGTAGAAATCTTCCCTGTATTATCCCAAAGCGGTTATCTTGCTGACACTACACGACCGATTTTGGAGCGTTATTCAGCTGAGCAGGTTGAGCAGCATCTTTGCGAAATTTGCGTCCCGATTCTTTGATTATTGATTGTAACGTAAGATAATTTTGTCAGTAAAGAAGCACATGGTGGTATAACATAAACCCATCATGTGCTTTACTTGTTTTCTGCTATATGCCAAGCACTAGCCAGTCAAGCCTTGCATAAAGGCTGTGAAAGAGATAGCAATATATGGTATGATATAGCCAATTAACTTAAAAACTGGCTATAGTTAAAACGTCATTTTTCTTCCCCCGCCTTCGGCGGGGGAAGAAATCACAAGTTTGTTTCAAGTTAATTGGCTATATCAACAAACGGGAATTCGTCAGGTTGACCCAACTGCCTTAGTTTTTTATTAGGGGATGTGAAAAGATGAGGATGCTTGTTATTTTTGGCTCACATAGATTAGGGGGTATAAATGCTGAAATTGAAAAAGCCATGAAATTGAAATCCGATGAATTTGATTTTGACTTTGTGCATTTAGCAGATCATAAAATCGAAAGCTGCACGTCTTGCCATCAATGTGGAAAAACAGGACGTTGTGCCTTGCCAATATCTGAAAATGATAGATTCCAGGAAATATTTGATAAGATAAAAACAGCTGATGCCATTTTTATTATAAGCCTTGTTTATGCAGCTATCCCATCAAGACTGACTGCTTTGTTTGAAAGACTAACCAGCGTTCTTTATGATTCAGGGGTAATGAATATGGATAACAATCCGCTTTTAGATAAAAAAGCAGCCATCTTCAGTTATTGTTCGTGTGAAATATGCGATGACACTCCCATAAAAGCAATCTTTGATAAGTTTGTTATGAAGAATTACAGATTTGATAAAAGTACATACTCCTATTTAAATACATCTAAAAAACCACAAGACGAATATCCCAATATTACGGCATATGTTATGTCCACACTAAAACAGCTCTGCTGAATATAACGTATAGCCAATTAACTTAAAAACTGGCTATATATAAAACATCATTTTCTTCCCCCGCCTTCGGCGTGGGAAGAAATCACAAGCTTGTCTTCAAGTTAATTGGCTATAAATTAATCGAACATCGGCAATTCGTTCTTAAAAACGGACAGCTGATTGAAACAATTGTAGACGGATTTATGAAAGAGCTTTGTGCCGATTCATTTTCTGAGTCTTGCTTTTCTATGCTATACTTGAAGAAACCTGCTTCAAAGCTAGTACAATGCAACATCTTAATTTTATATATTCCCCCGCCGAAGGCGGGGAAATATATAAAATGGATTTAGACTAGGCTGGGTAATGTTCCATGTACGGGAGGTGCGCGATATAAACAAGATACTCATTATAGAAGATGATATTTCTTTGAGTAACGGCTTATCTCTTGCGCTCAGAGACGGCGAGCTGTCTTTTGTTCAGGTGCGGGAGCTGCGCATGGCAAGGCAAAGCGTTGAAGAAGTCCCGTTTGATCTGATCATTCTTGATCTTAATCTGCCTGATGGAAACGGGCTTGATTTTCTAAAGGAGCTTCGCAGATCCTCCGCTGTTCCTGTGATCATTCTGACTGCCAACGATATGGAAACGGATGTGGTGGCGGGTTTGGAGCTGGGGGCGGACGACTATATTACAAAACCGTTCAGCTTGATGATACTGCGGGCAAGGGTTAACGCCAGGCTGAGAAAAGCGAGCAGCGCCACTCCCAGCACCGTGGAAATAGAGGGGTTTTCGTTTTCATTCAGGAAAATGGAGTTTTTAAAAAGCGGCGTTCCAGTCGAGCTGAGCAAAACCGAGCAGAAGCTGCTCTGGGTCTTAATAGAGAACCGGGGAAATACCATACCCCGCTCAGATTTGGTAGACAGGATTTGGACGGACGGAGCGGAGTATGTTGATGAAAATGCGCTGTCTGTTACAATCAAGCGATTGCGCGACAAACTGGAAGACAATCCTTCTGTTCCAAAATACATAAAAACGATTTACGGCATTGGCTACACATGGGCGGTGAAGTAAATGAACACGATAGATTACCTATGTATCGGGATCGCATTTGCCGCAGGTTTGTCGGCAGCGTCTGTGATTATTCTTTACCGCCTCAGGACAAGGAAAACGCTTGAAACCATAAACAGAATGCTTGACACAGCCATTGACGGCAGCTTTTCCGAAAACATTTTTGACGAATCGGTTTTATCCGCGGTGGAAGCAAAAATGGCTCGCTACCTGTTGGTATGCTCTGCATCCTCTAAAACTCTCAATGAGGAAAAAGACAAAATAAAAAGCCTTATTTCGGACATTTCACATCAGACGAAAACGCCTATTGCAAATATCCTTTTATACTCGCAGTTGCTCAGCGAGCATGAATTACCGCAGGACTGTGCCGTCTGTGTGAAAGCCCTGTCGACACAGGCAGAAAAGCTTAACTTTCTGATCAGTGCCCTTGTAAAAACGTCGCGGCTCGAAACGGGTATTATCACCGTTTTTCCGAAATTAGAGCCGGTTCAGGGTGTTCTTGATGAAGTGCAAAAACAAATTTTGCAGAAGGCAGACGCCAAAGGTATCTCTATTACCTTGGAAGATACCTCAATAAATGCTTGCTTTGACCTGAAATGGACGACCGAAGCGGTATATAATATTGCGGATAACGCGGTGAAATACACCGAAAGCGGCGGAAGTATCGCAATAAAGGCCACGGCCTATGAGCTGTTTTGCCGCATCGACATCACAGATACAGGTATTGGTATTGCTGAGGATGAGCACAGCAAAATATTCACCCGGTTTTACCGTTCGGTCGCCGTTAATAATCAGGATGGCGTTGGCATTGGGCTTTTTTTGGCAAGAGAGATTGTGGCGGCCGAGGGTGGTTACATTAAGGTATCGTCACATCCGGCATGCGGCTCAACCTTCTCTGTTTTTTTGCCGATGAGTCAGTAAATCTTTCAAAACTGTTAGATTTCAGAAAGACTGTCGAAAGATTTGCATGTTATAGTCTGTATTGTGTGGAACCACAACGCAGACTTTTCTTTTTGGGAGGAATTTAAATGACCATACTTGAGACAAAGGACTTAAGAAAATATTACGGAAGCGGTGACAATGCCGTTCATGCTTTGGACGGGGTTGACTTAACCGTTGAGAATGCCGAGTTTATTGCTATCGTCGGCACATCGGGCAGCGGAAAATCCACGCTTTTACATATGCTGGGCGGACTTGACCGGCCGACGGGCGGAACGGTCATCGTAGACGGCAAGGAGATTTTTTCGCTGAAGGACGAGGAGCTGACGATTTTTCGCAGGAGGAAGATCGGCTTTGTGTTCCAGAGCTATAATCTCGTACCTGTTTTGAACGTATTTGAAAACATTGTCCTGCCCATTCAGCTCGACGGGAACGAGCAGGACAAGCAATATGTCGATCAGATTATTGCTGCGTTAGGACTAGAGAGTAAGCTGAACAATCTGCCGAACAATCTTTCTGGCGGCCAGCAGCAGCGAGTCGCAATAGCCAGAGCCATGGCGTCAAAGCCCGCCATCATTTTAGCCGATGAGCCTACCGGCAACCTTGACAGCAAAACAAGTCAGGATGTGCTGGGGCTTCTCAAAGTCACAAGCGAGAAGTTCAAGCAGACCATTGTGATGATTACGCATAATGAGGAAATCGCGCAGATGGCAGACCGTATCATCCGCATCGAAGATGGAAAAATCGCAGGTGGCGGCAAATGATCAAGGTGAAAAACAGAAAGGCTGTCCGTAACCTGGCCGATAAAAGCTTTCGCGCAAACAGAGCACGAAATATAATCGCCATTATAGCAATCTCGCTTACGGCCGTGCTGTTCACAACACTTTTCACAATGGGAACCGGCACGGTGGAAAGCCTTCAAAAAGCCACCATGCGTCAGGCGGGCGGCGACGGTCACGCAGTGCTCAAATATATCACTGACGAGGAGTTCAATCATGTTAAAGATCACCCGCTGATCAAAGAAATCGCGTATAACAGGACGCTGTGTGACGATGTGGAAAACAAAGAATTTTTAAAGCGCCGTGCGGAGTTCTGGTACTATGACGATGTTGGGCTTAAGCTGGGATTCTGCGAACCTACGAGCGGACATAAGCCTGTGGTTGAAAACGAGGTCATTGCCGATACAAAGACTTTAGAGCTGATGGGCGTTCCACTTGAGATCGGCGCTCCGCTGACGCTGATGCTTAATATCCACGGAGAAACCGTGCGACGCGATTTTGTTCTTGCCGGCTGGTGGAAAAGCGATCCCGTCTTTAACGTGGGTCAGATATTTGCCTCGCGCGCCTATGTTGACGCCCATCTGGGTGAACTGCGAAACACTTATAAAGAAGACTATTCGCTCACAGGCGCCATCTGCGCATATATTATGTTCTCTAGCAGTTCCAATTTAGAGGGGAAGCTTGAAAGGGTCATTACCCAAAGCGGCTATTCTTCTGTTGACCCAAATGCTCCGAATTTCATAGAAAATAATGTGAACTGGTCTTATCTCTCCACGAATTTTGGAATGGACGGGGGCACCTTGGCTGCGCTTTTATCCGGCCTGTTGCTGATCGTTTTCACCGGTTATCTCATTATATACAATATCTTTCAGATTTCCGTCATTAGGGATATCCGGTTTTATGGTCTCCTGAAAACTATCGGTACAACAGGAAGGCAAATACGCCGTATTATCCGCAGACAAGCGCTTATCCTTTCCATCGTTGGAATACCAGTCGGATTGATTGCGGGCTTTTTCATCGGCAGAGCGCTTGTTCCGCTGCTCATGAATAATTCTTCCTATGCCGGGAGTGCGGTTTCCGTATCGCCAAACCCGTGGATTTTTATCGGATCGGCGCTCTTTGCCGTCGTCACCGTGCTCATCAGCACCTTCAAACCTGGCAGAATAGCCGCTGCCGTATCACCTGTGGAGGCAGTGCGGTTTGCGGATACGGATAAAAACCGAAGCAACAAGCAGAAAAAAACAACTGGCGGCGGTAAAATGCCGAGAATGGCTTTTTCCAATCTGGGGCGAAACAGAAAACGCACCGTTTTGGTCATCATCAGCCTGTCGCTAAGCCTTGTACTTCTCAATACGGTTTTCACACTCTCTAAGAGTATCGACATGGATAAATATCTCTCCAAATTTGTGGATACTGATTTTCTGATTGCCCATGCCGATTATTTCAATAACGATTTCTGCGGCCCTGACAACCAGACGACCGAAAGCATCATCGAAGCTGTGGAAGCTCAGCCGGGCTTTGAGGAGGGCGGTCGGCTGTATGGGGGAAGAGAGGAATTGTTTGCTATGGAGGACGAAAAAGATACAGAAGAATCCGGCAGGAACGCAAACGGGGATGTTATCGCCATGGCCTATGGCCTTGAGGAATTACCGCTAAATCGGCTGGAGTTTATCGACGGCACATTGAATATTGAAAAACTAAAATCCGGCAAGTACATTTTAGAGGGAATCCATTTGGACGACAACAATGTTCCGGAAATGGATACGAAACATTTTGAAGTGGGTGAAACCGTCACGCTCCACAACTATAAAGGAAGGTCTGAAGCGTTTAACGAAAGGGAGTACACCTCACAGGAGTTTATCGTGCTGGGACATGTGGCCGTTAAGACTTATTCAAATTCCGACCGCTGCTATTGGGAATATAGCTACTATCTTCCGGCGGAGATATACAAAACCTTGGTAGCACAGCCTGCCGTGATGAGCTATGCCTTCAATGTCTTAGATGATAAGGAATCTGCTATGGAGAGCTTTTTGCAAAGCTACACAGACACCCAAGAGCCTCTCATGAATTTCAACTCGAAGTTTACCGCCATGAGTGAGCTTTCCGGTTTGCAAAACACGGTGGTCATGATAGGCGGCGCGCTGAGTTTAATCATAGGACTGATTGGCATACTCAATTTTATCAATGCCATACTCACAAGCATCCTGACACGCCGCCACGAGTTTGCTATGCTGCAAAGCATTGGCATGACTCGAAAGCAATTGCGCAGTATGCTGATATTTGAGGGATTATATTATACGCTTGGCACTTGTGCGCTTTCTCTGATTTTCGGCACGGTATTTTCACTTTTGATCATTAAATTCTTTTGTGGTCTTCTGTGGTTTGTTAGTTTCCATTTCATCCTGTGGCCGCTGATAGCAGTACTTCCGGCCCTGATTATACTTGGGGTGATCATTCCTTTGATTTTATATGCGATGACCGATAAGCAAAGTATTGTGGAGCGATTGAGAGACGCAGAATAAAACCAATTAACTTAAAAACTGGCTATAGTTAAAACGTCATTTTCTTCCCCTGCCTTCGGCGGGGAAAAAAATCACAAGCTTGTTTTCAAGTTAATCAACTATAAAACCTGCAGAACATAAGACATTAAGCTTACATAAAAAAGGGAGCATAGGCGAGCTTTTTGCTGCCTAAGCTCCCTTCTTTACGTGGCAGCCTGGAATATATTATTTGTTTTCGGTATTATCCCTTGACATACGTAAGTTAGGGGATAATACCGTTTGTTTTTAATTGTCTGCCGTTATTACAAGAGAAGGAGCTTGGTTTCCACCGGCAGAGGGCGCAGATTTCTGCCGAGCCGCAGCATTTGCCTGGGCTTCCTTTTCCATTTCTTTAAACCTTAACAAATCATACTTATATTGTCCATTATACATAATGCCCTTCAAAACCTCGTCATACCGGGAAATTGACATGAGCGCAACTTCGCCGTTATTGCCATGGATTTCAAAACTGATATCCGGGTCACCATAGGTGCCGATAGCATTCGTCGGGAAACTGGCACCCTGACCAGTGCAATTAATTGATTCAATGTCGCTATGAACAATATTATATTTTTCTGCCAGCTTTTTCGCTACGGCTTCGTATTTGCTTTCGTCAAGGGAGTCGTCAGGACCCGCCTTAACCTTTGCTTCAAGCGTTCTATCCATACCGATGCTAAGCAGGTCACCGGTTACCGAATCAAGCCATACGCTATAGATGTTTACACGATACCCATCGTGTTGGTCCTGACCCTTCATCTTAACGTAAGCAGTCCACATTGGACGCGGGGTGTTTTCTGTTGCCACATCATAACCCATTTCAATGGTCTGGTCTTCCATGTTGGCGCCATACACCTGCCAAAGGTATTGCGCCGTAAGCTCCGCCGCCAATTCTTTTGTCATGTCCTTGCTTGTCCACAGGTGTCTGATTGCGGTAATACTCAAGGTCAATGTTCAGCTTAACCGTATAATTTGCTTTTTTGTAGCCTTCCGGCAGCGCTGTTCTTCGCCGTACTGGATGACTGATCCGTGTAACTTGCGTAGCTTGTGGGGACCATATTTGTCTTGTTATATTCCGACTGCTGCGGCTACCTGTGTAAATCCCTGAAACATCATTGTGCTGGCTCCAATGATCATTGCGGCTGCTAAAACGGACTTTTTGACATGTTTACCTTGCGATCTGTTTGTTCTCATGTGAATCTCCCCTTTATTGTTTTAATGCTTATTTGTGATCACAGAAACCAGTATATGGGGCCTGAATTATAGAATCGTAATCAAGTTATTATTAAGTTGTAAAAGTTATTTTTGCCGTTGTCCCTTCATTGGGACGGCTGCTAAAGCTCAGCTCCGCGTCGTGGCTCGAAGCTATCTGCTTGCAGATGAGCAAGTCCCAATCCGGCACCGCCGTCGCTTCGGTTCCGCGATTTTTCTCCCCGGTAGAAGGGTTCCGTGATCTGCGAAAGGACTTCGGAAGTCATACCTTTTCCGTTGTCCCGGACACTGATCGTTTTCCTTCCGGCTTCCTTGGCAACGCTTACAATAATATGTCCACCCTTACTGCACGCCTTTATCGCGTTGTCAATCAGATTGATCAGCATACTTTCCATCAAGCAGGAGTCTCCACGGATTGTCTCTATTTCACTGCTGAATTCTATTTGAACATCTTTTTCTGCAAACTTGCCATACAGCGTTTGACTGACCGTCTCAAAGAGGCTAGATACCTTCAATTCTTCACAGGTAATCTGATTGTTCTGCAGATTTGCCAGTTCCAACAATTGAAACGCTACCGTCTGCAGGCGGCGGCTTTCGGACATGATATAATTCAGTGCCGAAAGTCTGTCATCCTCAGACAAAACGGCCTTTTGCATGTATTCAGCGTATCCGTAGATAGCGGTCAGCGGTGTACGGAGCTCATGGGCGAAATTATCGACGAACTGCTGCTTTTTATCTGCGGCGTCCTTCAGCTGAGTCATCTGGCGCTGGATTTCCACCGCCATGTGATTGAAGCTTTGGGACATTTCGGTAAGCTCGTCATGTCCGGATACCGGAAGTCTGGTTTCATATGCACCGTTTGCAATATCCTTCGAGATCCGGGAAATCTGTTTAAGCGGCCTGAATATCCGGTTCAGCACGAGAAGAAGGCCGAAAGCGAGTAGAACGGAGAGTACAAAGCCCGCGAGGAACAATATGTTTTTCAGGTCACTCCATGAGTTTATGGCTTCCGTCGTATCGTAAAGATAAACCAGTGTGTAGGAATCATATGGGGCGGGAAGCTTTCCTGAGACGATAACATAAGTTCTATCGTCAACTTTCCGTATCGTTGCCAAGCGGTTTCCGTTACCCGGCGGCTTCAGGAAATTGCTCTCTAGTACAGCCTCGTCTTTACTGGAATAGAGAAGTTGATTATTTTTGTAAAATGCAAGCCCCGCCTTGTTATTCCCGGACAGATAGCGGTAAGGCTGAAGCAGGAACTGATAGAACCGTCTATGTCGGTCCCACGGCTTTCCACAGCTTGGAGATCCTTTATCAGGGCGGATGCTATAAAATAGTGCTCGCCGAGACTCCTATCTTCCGCGCGGTTCACCGTATCCCTGAACATTGCGACGGAAACAATGAAGATTCCGAGGTTAAAGAAGAAGAGAAAAAGTGCGAGAGTTGTTAAAAATGTCCTCTGCTTCATCAGCCTGCCTCCAGACGGTAACCCAGCTTGTACACGGTTTTTATCCTGTCTTCCCAGCCCAGCTTTTTCCGCAGCTTCTGTATATGTACGTCCACGGTGCGGGTTTCCCCTTCAAAATCGTAACCCCAAACCAACTCCAACAGTCTTTCCCTGGATAGCGCGATATTACGGTTGTTCACAAGGACTTCTAATAATTCATATTCCTTTGGAGTGCATTCAACCAACTGTCCGTTATGAAATACCTGATGGCTGCTAAAATCAATTTTTACGTTTCCTGTTTCAAAACAGCTTGCTGTTTTCTGCGTCCTCCGCAGGACCGCTTCCACGCGGGCAAGCAGTTCCAGCATTTCAAAAGGTTTTGTCAGATAATCATCCGCTCCCATTGAAAAGCCCTTAATGCGATCAGCCAGGCTGTTTTTTGCAGTCAGGAAAATTGTGGGCGTTTCATTTGCTTGCTTTATCACCTCAAACCCGTCGAGCCCAGACAGCATGATATCTAAAATCATCAGATCGTAGGATTGACGCTGTATTTCAAGAACGGCGGCCTTCCCGTCAAAAATTGAGGTGCATTGATGTCCCACAAGCCGCAGGTTCCTTTTTACAAGCTCATTAATTGCCACTTCATCCTCAACGATTAAAATAGTTGCCAATTTGGTCCCACCTCCTTATTCCAATGATATTATCAACGTTTTGTTATGGAGTTGTAAAGTATTTCATTATTTTTTGCAAATTACATTGACGGATGCCTTCTGTCCGACATGTCGTATTATAGCCAATTAATATTCTGGAGCAATACGGTATCCGAAGCAGTATGAGCCGCCCGGGCTGTCCGTATGATAATTCCTACGCTGAGAGCTTGTTAGCAACAACAAAAAAGAATGTATTTACCGCAAAAAATATGCTGCACTTGAGCAAGTTAAGACGAGTATATTGAACTGTTTTACAACAGGAAGAGTATGCACGCGTCTTTGGGCTATCTGAGCCCGGTGGAATATCGTCTGAAGTATAACGGCCTTAAAACCGCATAATTCAATAAATTTTACTTGCCATATCGGTACAAAAGTACTATCTTTTTTTAACGCACTCCAAAGGAGGTTGATATTATGGTTTATAAAAAATTTAAGGACACGATTGAAGTCTCTCGTCTTGGTATGGGAATTATGCGCCTTCCTGTAAAAGATAATGAACATGGAACTCCAATTGACAAAGAAAAGGCCCAGCTACTGATAGATTATGCTATTTCTCATGGAATCAATTATTATGATACAGCTTATATCTATCATAATGGAGAATCAGAAAGCTTTATAGGAGAAGCCCTCTCGAAGTATCCGAGAAATAGTTATTACATTGCGGATAAATTCAACCTGCAAGCGAATCCGGATTGCAAGGTACAGTTTGCCGAACAGCTTTCGCGTTTGCAGACAGATTATATTGATTTTTATCTTCTTCATGGAATTCAGGATCATTCAATAGATGCGTTTTTTTCCAGTGGATGCGTGGAAATATTTTGAAGAGTTAAAAAAATCCGGCAAAATCCGTTATTTTGGATTTTCTTTTCATGGAAGTCCAAACACCCTGGAACGTATGATGGAAGAACGTCCCTGGGATTTTGTGCAGATTCAGCTGAATTATTACGATTGGGCCTATAACAATGCAAAGGAATTATACGAGATTCTTGAAAAATATGATGTACCGGTAATAGTTATGGAGCCTGTACACGGAGGACGGCTGGCATCCTTAACACCAGAAGCAAATGCCATGCTGTTTGAAGCGGAACCAGGGAAGTCAATTGCATCCTGGGCAATGCGATGGGTGATGAGCCTTCCAAATGTCATGGTTACCCTTAGCGGTATGTCAAATGAGGAACAAGTGAAGGATAATATTAAGACCTTTGCAGAAAATGAAATGCTGTCGAAGGAACAAAAAGAATTGCTGATGAAAGCATGCGACTTGTACCGCCCAAGCGTTTCTGTTGCATGTACTGGATGCCGTTATTGCTGCAGCGACTGTCCTAAGGAGTTAGAAATACAATCCCACAACCCAGAGCCTGATTGAACAGCTCCCGGCAACCTTAACAGCTGAAGATTTTGGCGGCTCTGAAAAAATCGTTTATTTCCCGGAAGATTTATCCCGTGAAGGCGCACCGTCCGGCTATGATCCTGCTGTTGGAGATATAGCCTGTTATGGCCCGTGGGGAAATTTGGCTATCTATTATCACGACGCTTCATATGCCAACGGCCTTATCCTGATGGGTCATATAGAATCCGGACTGGAGGCCTTATCTAAACTGGCTGCCGACTTTGAAGTAACCATAGAAATTATTAAGTAACCAAAAGAAAGTAAAGGATTATTATAAAAAAACTTTTTGCGTTATCCCTCGCAGTAATGATGATATCTACGCATGAAAAACACTGTGTTGGTCTAGCATTTACACAGAAAAACTGAACTGTTTATTGAAATATTGAACTAAAGCTGTCTCTATCAAGTATAATTTGTTTAAGGAGTGGCGAGTTCAGTGAATGCATATTCCGAGCAAGCACAATGGATCACATCGCCCTTTTTTATATAACTTTGATTTCAAAACAGGAGTGAATAAAAATGGAAAAAGCAAAGGTTTATTTTACAGATTTTCGCACGGTTGCTTTCGGAGACGGACTGCCAGCCAAGCTTAAGAAACTAATCAAAACAGCCGGTCTCGGTCAGATCGATATGGATGGCAAGTTCGCCGCCATAAAGCTGCATTTTGGCGAGATGGGAAATATAAGCTACCTTCGCCCCAATTATGCCAAGGCCGTGGCTGACGTGGTAAAAGAACTGGGCGGCAAGCCTTTTTTGACCGACTGCAACACCATGTACCCCGGTAGTCGGAAAAACGCCCTGGAGCATTTGGAATGCGCATGGGAAAATGGTTTTACACCGCTGACTGTGGGCTGTCCTATTCTGATTGGGGACGGGCTGAAGGGCACCGACGATGTTGCAGTACCTGTAGTGGGAGGCGAATATGTGAAGGAAGCCAGAATCGGCCGGGCTGTCATGGACGCAGATGTGTTTATTAGCCTGACTCATTTCAAAGGACATGAGATGACCGGCTTTGGCGGAACAATTAAAAACATAGGCATGGGCTGCGGTTCCCGCGCTGGAAAAACGGATCAGCACAGCAGCGGAAAGCCGCACATCAATCAGGATTTGTGCCGGGGCTGCCGCAGATGTCTAAGAGAGTGTGCCAACAGCGCTTTGGTGTTTGACGCCGCCAGCAAAAAGATGACGGTTAATCAGGAAAATTGCGTTGGCTGTGGCCGCTGCCTGGGTTCGTGCAATTTCGATGCCATCTCGTTCGACAACGACGCCGCCAACGAGCTGCTGAACTGCCGTATGGCGGAATATACCAAGGCGGTGGTGGACGGCCGTCCCTGCTTCCATATTTCCTTGGTGGTGGATGTGTCCCCCAACTGTGACTGCCACGGAGAAAACGACGCGCCTATTCTGCCCAATCTGGGTATGTTTGCATCCTTTGATCCCTTGGCACTGGATCAAGCCTGCGTGGACGCCTGTCTGAAGGCCACACCGCTTCCGGGCAGCCAACTGTCCAATAACATGGCGAATCCGAGCTTTGTTGACCATCATGACCACTTCACCAACTCTTCGCCCGAGTCCGAATGGCGCATCTGTTTGGAGCATGCGGAGAAAATCGGTTTGGGTATTCGGGACTATGAGCTGATTGTCGTTAAATAAACTGAGCATATGAATGAAAAGGCACACAGGATTTGTCCTGTGTGCCTTTTCATTCGTGCTATGCTATCCCATCCTCCGCGTGAGAGCTTTGCTGAGTCAGTTCAATCACAATTTCAATATTGCTGATATGATATTCGCTGTTTTAGGTCACTGCCCACCTTGCATAGAATTATTTTTTTGGTACCTGTTATTGAGAAACGCAATTTTCCGCGTTCTTTTTTTGTGAACTTCTTCCGTTTCAGCTTCCAATGCGGTCTTGTAGTACCAGCATTTAAAAGCCTGCTTTTTCAGGACAGACTTTTGATCTAATGCTTTAGCGTAAATTAACCACCGGCTCAACGCGTGGTTTTGATTGTGGTTGAGACCAAGAGGATCGAACTCTCGACCTTACGGATGCGAACAGTACGCTCTCCCGCTCTCCCGAGTTGTGTTTAACACAGCCCCTTTTCTATTCCATTATCTCAGCTTGCCCAATTTAATAGAGCATACCTAAAACATCCTTCATATTGAGTAAGTCGAGCTTTAGATGGTTTCATTGCTTACCAGAAGCTTCAAATCCATCATGAGTATTTCAAGTTCGTTGATGTCTTTACTTATTCTAAAGAATAATAAGCGTCCTTGGTAAGTAGCGACAGCGCGATCTGCTAAAATAGCCGCGTTTTCTTCAGGTACACCTGACTTTTTGAGCACAGCCGCAAATATGTCTGTAGTTTCTTGGAAGGTTACACAATATTCTTTTCTCTATGTCTTTTTGCCCTAACGGTGGTGGAAAGTAACAAAATAATATAATGCTCTTGAATTTGCTGTCTGATTGTTAACATATTCAAACTTTAATCTTTATTGAATATGTATTACTTAAAAATTTTCATTAATTCTTTTTGGCTTTTCAGCCCAAGCTTTTTTAAGATGTTTGTTTTCTGGTTCGCGACAGTTTTTTGTGAAGAAAACAGCTCTCGATCATTGTGAATGAGAGTTTCAAAAACTGCACGTTCGGCTGCAGTCAGATCACTTAATATTAAAGTAAGGATCATATGCTCTTGAGGAGTGTGACCTTGTGCTATTTTTCGTATCATTTCGATTAAAAAGTCAGACTGGCTTTTGAATACATATCCAGATGCAAAGGATTTTTTGCTTGCTTCAATAATTATTTGCGGGTTTTCAAATGCAGTCAGAAGGATTACCTTTGAATTGGTGGAAAGTCGAATTTCTTTTGATGCATCAATTCCATCCAAATATTCGGAGGAGAGATTCAAATCCATAATTATAATATCCGGGTGCAGCTGTTGCGCCATAAAAACCGCTTGTTCTTTATTATCGCTGTACCCAACCGTTTTCATATCCGGCTGGCTATCGATTCTTTTTTTTATCAGATATGTAAAATCACTATCATCTTCCACTATCATGACACAAATTTTGTTGTCCTTCATCTTCCTCTCCTTTTTTCAAACCATTCCGATACAATGAATATGGGAAGTATACAAAAAATGTGGTTCCGCGGCCTTCTTCACTTTTAACATGAATAGATCCGTTGTGCTTATTGATAACTCTGGCACAGTAAAAAAGACCAAGCCCCAAATGATCGCTTCCCTTTGTTGTTTGATACGGTTCAAATAGATGCGCAATATCATTCTTATTAATTCCTTTGCCGTTATCGCCCACGGATAATACACAAAGCTTTTCCCTTTTATCCACTTTAAAATCAATAGAAATCATACCTTGAGCTCCGACAGCCTCAATAGAATTATTTAGTAAATTATTCATTAGTTCAGACACGTGCCAGGAATCGCATCTTAAGTACAAATCTTTGTCCACGTTAGTTTCAAAGGCGATGAAATCTTTACCGCATTTGCTTTTTGCGTCGTCGACACATCGCTCAATTAAACTGAGCATATTACATGTACCAAAATGAAGCTCTATATCTTTTGAATAAAACTGAATTCGTTGGACCAGATTTTTTAACCGTTCTGTCGAGCGGAGAATTATTTTAATTTCTTCGGATATTTCCCCATCTGTTTTAGAGGATAAATTACTGGCACACCATTCAATCTTTGCCGTCTCATTTTTTAAAATATGATTCATATATTGCGTTCCCTTGTGGACACTACGCATTTCAGAATCCCATTGAAAACTAGAAGCATCAAGTTTGATACCCATAATGCCTTCTCGAAAAGCAGAAATAAAAAAATAGACCAACATAACTGACAGCATAGCCACATTTCCCTCCCAAGCATGGAATAGTGGCTTTATCTGCATGGAATGAATGATAAAAATGGTAATAAGCCAATACCACAGCAGTGGCAATGTAAGGATAGCGGCTTGTCGTTTTTGTTTTTTCCACATTGGGTTTTTATCATGAATGATTGCTGCAATCATCAAAACTGTCAGTAAGAAACCATAGAACAAATTATAGACAGAAACTGTTATCCAAAAATCAAAGCTATTAAGCTGAAAATGTCGAAACTGATTTGGCGGATAAACCAGCAATAGGATCACTGCCGCTATCACGATTGCACGTTTGACCCAAGTAAAGAACTTAGAATACTTCAGCGGTAAACCCGAAACATAGAACCCGAACATGAGCGCGCAAGGAGTGGCACATGTATATAAAAATGCTGTCATAACAGAATAACCGGCTTCCAACTGCTGCACAGAAATCAGAGAGAAATGAATTGCAGGCAACAGATCATAAAAATAGTATTCCTTCAGTACGCCGATGCTAAAAACCATTCCGCTTATGAAGCACCACTGATTTACTTTGCTTTTTCTATTTGAGAAAAAAATGATAATAAATAAAATCCAAATTAACACTGTGAAATAAAGATTGACCGTAACCGGCATTGAAACGCCTCCCCTGTATCTATAGCTGATTAACTTGAAAACAAGCTTGTGATTTCTCCCCCCGTCGAAGGCGGGGAGAGAAAATAATGTTTTATATTGCTAGTTTTTAAGTTAATTGACTATACAGTCATTATACTCTTTCACGGTTGCAGCTAAAAGGAATTTGTTGTTTTCCTATAAAATTTAGGAACTTTTTCCCTTTTAGTCATGCTAAAATGTGGTAGCGAATGTTTGATTTGTTACATAGGAGGAATATGTACAGTGACAAACAGTAGTTATATTGAACATCTCTGCATGGGCTGTATGCGGGAAAAGGACAATGATGATCCCTGTCGGTACTGCGGCTTACAGGAGCAAAGCTATTTGGTCGCACCGCACCAACTGCCGCTACGCAGCATCCTGAACGGGAAATATCTCGTTGGCAAGGTACTGGGCGAAGATGAAAATATGGATTTACTTGCTGAACGCCATGCCATAGAACGGGGAGGGCGTTCCGGTAGAACAGCACGCCAATTTGTAGAAAGCTTAATAAGCAAAGAATAAATATTAAAATAGTATAATTTATCCTTTTTTTATGATATAATAAATCAAAAGCTCAATGGTATCAGCAGATAATCTTGTTGACATCTAAAAAAGTTAAGGGGGATAAGACTGATGACAATGTTGCCTGAACTGATCGAAAAGGCATGGGATGACCGAGAAGGACCTGTAGTATTAACAACCGTGAATGCCCAGGGGATGCCTAATGCAATTTACGCTACCTGTGTTTCCAAATTTAAAGATATGTTTGTTGTTGCCGACAACTATTTTGACAAGACTCGCCAGAATATTTTGGCCAATAGCGATGGCTCCATTCTTTTTATTACGAAAGAAGGCAAAGCATATCAACTGAAAGGATCTCTTTCTTATCATAAAGAAGGCGAGATCTATGAGGATATGAAAAAATGGAATCCATCAAAGCATCCAGGCCATGCAGCAGTTGCGTTAAGTGTCACAGAAGCCTATTCAGGAGCAAAAAAACTGTTGTAATTCATTGTACTCACACAAAATGATCGCTGTACATTATAATGAATCAATAATCCCGCCCTATAAGGGGCGGGATTTGTTGTGTTAACTGTTTGAGTTTCTCCCCCCGCCGAAGGCGGGGGGAGAAACTAATGTTTTATATATAGCCAGTTTTTAAGTTAATTGGCTATATAGTCATTATACTCTTTCACGGTTGCAGCTAAAAGGAATTTGTTGTTTTCCTATAAAATTTAGGAACTATTTCCCTTTTAGTCATGCTAAAATGTGGTAGTGAATGTTTGATTTGTTACATAGGAGGAATATGTACAGTGACAAACAGTAGTTATATTGAACATCTCTGCATGGGCTGTATGCGGGAAAAGGACAATGATGATCCCTGTCCGTACTGCGGCTTGCAGGAGCAAAGCTATTTGGTTGCACCGCACCATCTGCCGCTACGCAGCATCCTGAACGGGAAATATCTCGCGGGCAAGGTGCTGGGCGAAGGGGGCTTCGGAATCACTTATCTGGGATGGGACTTGAACCTCGATCTTAAAATAGCCATAAAAGAATACTATCCAACCGGATTCGTCACCCGTGAAAATACCGTAACGGCAACGGTAACACCGTATACGGGCGAGAAAACTGAATTTTTCACCGAAGGACGTGATAAATTCGTTAATGAGGCCAAAAGCCTTGCGAAGTTTTATACCCTTCCGGGAATCGTTTCGGTGAAAGACTTTTTTCTTGAAAACGGTACGGCATATATTGTCATGGAATTTGTCGAAGGAGAAACGCTTAAGCAGCGTCTTCTGCAATCCGGGGGCAAACTTCCTGCGGCCCAAGTGCTTGAAATGATGAAGCCGTTGATGCGTTCTCTGGAGGAAATCCATAAAGCAGGGATCATTCACCGTGACATCAGTCCGGACAACCTTATGATTACCAAAGAGGGAAATGTAAAACTTCTTGACTTTGGAGCGGCACGTGATTTTGAGGACAGTGGTAACAAAAGCCTTTCTGTGATGCTCAAGCCGGGTTATGCACCGGAAGAACAGTATCGAAGCCGCGGCAAGCAGGGGCCTTGGACAGATGTCTATGCTTTGTGTGCGACAATCTACCGGGCCATCGCAGGGGTTACACCGGATGAATCTATCGAGCGCATGCAAAACGACCAGGTAAAAACACCGTTTCAATTGGGTATTTCAATCGCGTCGCACGAGGAGACCGCCCTGTTTAAAGGAATGGCGGTAATGCAAAAGGATCGTTACCAGAACATTGCAGAGCTTTATAAGGCGCTGTATTTTGAGCCTGTCACAGCGAGCGTACCAGGCGTTACGGTTCCGATATTGCCGCATTCTGACCCCGACCCCGCATCCGTAACACGTCCTGTTTCTGCACCGAAAGCCATTCAAAACCCAGACTGGAATTTGTCGTCGGCGCTCCCCCCTGAATCCGGGCAAAACGCCGATATAAAAGCACAATCATGGCATTCTTTTTTTGATGACAGAAAACATATCGGTGCAATTTGTGTGGCTTGCGTAATCATTTTGGCGGCTATCGTGCATAATACTTCAAAGCAAACAGGGGCTTCTTTGAATAGCTCAGTTTATATTCCGGGCGGAAATAAAGTTACATCGTCGGCTTCATCGGCGGCAGGTTCCGAAAGCGCAGGAATCAATAAAGACATGAAAGCCGATCTGACCATATCCATCAGCAATAGCATCTTCGATAAACAAATTCTCCCCGAACAGCTTAAAAAAATATACCCCAATGTGGCCGTAAAAGTCAACAGTATAACGGAAGAAGCTGCTGGGCCCGGGGATATTCTCGCACACCTGGCTGAAAACAAGTTTGCGAGTAATGTTCAGTATATCGAGCAAGCCATTTCTGTAGGGAATGGGCCAGATATATTTTTAGTTAAATTACAAACCGATTTTAATGAGGCGTCTCTTGCCACATTGGTAAAAGGCAAATATATTATTGATCTTTCCGATCTGAAAATATGGGGGAGTTTTAATCAGAAAGAATGCGATAAATTTGCGTACGAGGACAGGGTTTACGCAGTACCAAACACTTCAATGGACGGCTATGCGTATGTAATCTCCTCAAGCTCTAAAAATCCAGAACTGTGCAAGCAGATTTTAAGCGCCTTGTATGATTCAAAATCCTCGCTGTGTCAAGCCAGACAGGATGATTTTAAAACCCAGAGCACCGTTTCCAAGGGGGTATCACAAAACAATGAAAACAGTGCATCCACTGCATCCTCCGGCAAAAGTCAGGCCACATCATCGGCTAAAAACCCTGCTTCCAGTCAAGAAAGTAAAATTGAATATGGATCTGTTGAGTTCGAAGTCAATGGGGTTAAGCATACCTTATATGCGCTTATGCCGGCGGAATACGAGAATCAATATTGGTATGTTGCGTTTTTCCCAAGGGATTGCAACAACATTCTGGATGCCGAATCGCTTTCTTTTAGCTTGCCCCAGAATATTGCCGGCGGCGATATTCTGACGGACACCTTTAATTCCGGTAACAACTACCCCCTCGTATATGAAAGCGGCACTTCAAACCAATGCTATATGTTCCCGTTCAATCCGCAAGGCCTTGAAACTTTAATCAAATCCACTTGTTTGGTTTCTGTAGACCGCTGGGAGGGGTCAGGCGGGATATGCAAGGGAACATTTGAAGGACAGCTTACTTTGACAAACAAAGATGTAATCTCTTTCACAAACGGTAAATTTGAGTTTAAAATTAAAGCCAATAATTTGTAGTATAGTTGATTAACTTGAAAACAAGCTTGTGATTTCTCCCCCCTCCTTCGGCGGGGGGAGAAAATAATGTTTTAACTATAGCCAGTTTTTAAGTTAATTGACTATATTAGGTTAAATTTGCCATTATAAATCTTAGGAGGAAATCACTATGGAAATGAAGCAATGCCCAAACGGGCACTTTTACGATCAGTCAAAAACACGCGAGTGCCCCTATTGCAACAGTGCCTCTGCAAATGTGAATGTTACACGCCCCATACGGCAGAGCCCCGGCGCTGGTATAAGTGCATCCGGCGATATCGGTGCCACCGTACCCGCAAATCAGCCCGGGTTTATTGATCATACGCGGCCTGCGTCTAAAGCACAGGCCAATGATTCTGAACGAACGGCAGTGGTGATCAAAAAAGATCTTGGGATCGACCCTGTGGTTGGTTGGCTTGTGTGTGTGGATGGAAAAGGAAAAGGGCGCGATTACCGTATGCATTCCGACAACAACTATATTGGGCGAAGTGAGAATATGGATATCTGCATGCGCGGCGACGATACGATCTCTCGCGAAAATCACGCGGTCATCAGCTATGATATGCGCGAAAATAACTATTACTTTTCGCCTTGCGAAAGCAGGAACATCGTCCGCGTTAACGGTAAGGCTATCTTTTCCACCATACAGCTTTCCGCTTATGACAACATTGAATTAGGCAGCACCAAACTGATATTTCTTCCGCTGTGTGGGGAGGCATTCAGTTGGAAATAGTCATCCGATTTGTTATGTCACACCGGATTTTATTCATATGCTTTGGGGCGGCGTTTTTTACTTTGCTTGCGGCATTTATCGCATGGCGGCTTCAAAAACGTACGTTGAGGGCAAAAATAAATGCAAAAGTGATGACGGAGAATGCAGCTGTGATACATATCGGAAATGCCCAGAATATCGGTGCGCGGGAAAACCAACAGGACTCTTTTGGTATTTCAGACATTACAAACGAAAAACTGACTCGTGAAAAAGGGATCCTGGCTGTGATCGCCGACGGTATGGGCGGCCTTTCAAATGGCGCCCAAGTAAGTGCTCAGATTACTTCTTACATGCTCGACCTGTTTATAAAAGCGGAATCGGATCCCGACAATTCCACACTGCTTTTGAATATGGTGCAAGGTGCAAACAAAGAAGTGATTCGATTAATCGGCAATCAACAAAGCGGTTCGACTGTGGTTGCCGTAACGGTAAAAGAGCATCTGCTGCATTTTATATCTGTAGGTGACAGCCGCATTTATCTTTTGCGAGGGGGAGCGCTTTTTCAAATAAATCGTGAACATACCTACGCATCTGAGCTTGACGAAAAAGCAGCGCGCGGGGATATTACTTTTGACGAGGCAAAAAGCGACCCGCAGCGCGGTGCCTTAACCAGTTATATAGGCATGAATGAAATTACGCTGATTGACCGCAGTCTTCGTCCCATAAAGCTTCTTTCCGGGGACCGCATCCTGCTGATGACGGATGGCGTGTTTGGTACAATTTCGGAGGAAGAAATTCTATCCGCCGCTGGACTCAGTGCTTATGAAGCAGCAGCACAGCTCGAAGCTCTCGTGATGGCAAAAAAGAAGCCGGACCAGGATAATTTTACGATCATTATCCTGGAATGCTGATAACAAGAAGTTGATTGATATGAAAAAGACAATCCGTCGTTTTATAGCCGTGAGTATCCTTCTGATAGGTTTTTTTACACTGCCGGTTTCCGCCGGGCAAATAACGCCGCCTGAAAACGGGATGGTATTGGTCGCGTGCCAGTCGGGCGATGACGTTTTTATTGGAGTTGCTTTTGCCGTAAGCGGCAATGAAAACGGCGCGACAGTATTTCTTTCAAACTATCAAATTGCGGCAAAGAAGCCTGAAAAAGTTTTGATTTTACTTGATTCTTTAGATGCGGATCACGCGATAAGCGCAACGGTTACCAATTCTGACGCTACGCTTGGCTTTGCGGAAATTACCGCTTCAAAGCCCATTGCGCAGCGCAGCCCGGTGTCACTTGGAAGGGTGGAAACTCTTTCGAAGGGTCAGACTGTTTTCGCGCTGGGTTTTCCAAAAGTAAGTGCTAATGGTTCTTACACCGTTAAAGATGTAACTGCCTCACAGGGGAAAGTGATAAATTCCACATACGCGGTGGGAAAAGACCTAAACGTGTTGCTTACAAGTTGTACGATCGACCAGACCAATTCAGGGGGGCCATTGGTTACAGAGGACGGCGTTGTCGTGGGCATCAGTTTAGGGCAATCACCGCAAAAGGACGGCAGTGTCGCACTGCCGATGGACTATCTGCTGAAAAACAATGGTAAGGCAACTGCTGCGGGCACCTCAGGGGAAGAGTCTGATGCCGGTTCATTATTTGATTATCGGCTATTGGCCGGAGTGGCTGTGCTGGGACTTGGGGCGGCATACCTGTTTCGTAAAAATGCAACAGGTCAAAAAGCTTCATCTGCATTTCATGCTTCTTCCAACATGGTTGTAAACGAAAGCACATCGGCTATAGCGCCAATCGAAGTCACCCGGCCTATTGTATCATTATCTTCGTCGACGAGTCAGATACAACAAGGTTCTACGCCTCAGATAACAGGCACAGCCGGCTTTTTTAACGGTGACAGTATCCCAATCCGAAATAAAGTTATCATTGGCAGGGACCCCAATCAATGCAATCTGGTTTTCCCTCCCATAACCGAAGGTGTTAGCTCTCTTCATTGCGAACTTCAGAATGTCTCAGGCCATTTGGAACTTATTGACCGGGGTTCAACCTACGGGACATTTCTTGGTAATGGTACAAAGCTTGAGGTAAACCGCCCTTACACACTTTCCGGCGGTGACAGCTTTTACTTAGGCGCGGCTGAAAACAGATTTATGATTGGAGAAGAATTGTTATGAGCCAACAATTTGGTGGGAACACGGTATTCTATCAAAAGGCGGCAAATTCCACGTTAACTTTGCGGGATGTGTTTTCCGATGTCTTTAAAAAACATAATAAGCAGGATGGCGAACGACTGTTTATCGCAGGCACCTCAACCAGTACGCCAAACGAGAGTGAGATGCTGTGCGAATGGAAAAAGCCATGGGTATTTTTTCGCGTTTTAGTGGTTGGCTTCGGCCTTCTGCTTCTACTTAAAATTATGACGGCAATGGGCTTTTCGCAGTATGCTTACATCCCGGACATTATCATACAAGCGGCCATTATTCCTGTAGCGGTTCTCTTATTCTACTGGGAGATGAATATCCCACGGAATATCCCAATCTATGATGTTATTCTCATTCTGCTGGTCGGCGGAGCTTTGTCGATGATTTTATCCGGTGTCCTGATTTCTATGTTTATGTCCCAGCATACACCCGCGCAGTTTTACGCTTTTGTTGAAGAGCCGGGTAAACTTGCGGCAGCCTGTATTTTTCTTAGAAAGCCGAAATACCGCTATACCCTTAACGGTGTCTTGATAGGCGGTGCGGTAGGATGCGGATTTGCCGTAACTGAAACCATTGGGTATTACTTGATGAATGGAGGCCATACGCTGATTATCAGAGGCCTTTTATCGCCCGGTGGACATGTGCTGTATGCGGCACTCTATACGGGAATTCTGGCGGGAATCAAAGGTACGGAAAGACTTCAGATCAAACATTTTCTGGATCCAAACTTTTTGATGTTTTTTGGAGCATCCATAGGGCTGCATTATGTGCATAATTTGGATTTTAGTATACTGCCAATTCCTTACTTTGGGGATGCTAAATTTATGCTCACCATGGCAATCGGCTGGTTTATTCTTATGGTTGTATTAAAAAAAGGGATTGAAGAGGTTTTGGCTATAGCAAATTCGTCAGTGGCTTACCCTTTGACAAATGCCGCGGCGCCATCACATGCGCCTATGCTGTATGGCATTTCAGGAGAATATGCGGGAAAGTCAGTGCCGCTATCCTCTGGGAAAATTGTGTTGGGCAGGGACAACACAGTATGCAATATCCTGTTTCCCATAAGTACAGCCGGTATAAGCCGTCAACACTGTACGCTGACCTTTGACGGTAGTAAAGTCTGGCTTTGCGATAATCACTCAAGCAATGGGACATTTTTGGAAAACGGACAGAAACTAACCACGGGCTCTGTGATAGAGTTGCAAGTCGGGCAGAGATTCTACCTTGCCAGTACCATCACAATGTTTGAGTTAAGGCAATAGGAACTAAGGAGAATAGAAACGATGGGCAGCATGCCGTTGAAAGAAGAAACGCAGCATACTTTGCCCCCTCTTATTCGCAGGGCAGGGTTTTGGCGCAGAATGGCCGCATCCATTCTGGATTTTGTACCCCCGGTTATCATACAATGGATGTTTCTGTATTTGGGCTTTCCTAAAAGCAAAATGTTTCTGTCACTTTTTTTTCTCTGCTTAGCATATGAAACTGTTTTTGAGGTTTGTTCTGTACAGGCAACACCCGCTAAAGTACTGTTTGGTCTGCACCTCACCAACTCTTACGGAAAAAGCTTAACGGCCCTTCAGGTTTTGATCAGAAATACGATAAAGTATCTGTTCATTTTGCCCGGTCTCTTTTTTTCATGGGGATATATGGTTCCCTTTTTGCTGTTGGATAATCTTTTCGTTTTTGGTCGAACCATGCAGCCACTGCATGACAAAGCCGCAAAAGCAATTGTAACTGATAATGTGATCATATTTCGGTTAAAACCAAGCGATACGTATGCGTGGCCGCCACTCAATACGGCGGGAATACAATGCGTTTCAGGTTATTATGCAGGCAAGTTTTTTCCACTTTTAGAATCAAAAATCGTGATGGGACGCAGTGTGCAAAACTGTAATATAGTATTTCCTGATCGTACAAGAGGGGTGAGTGCTATACATTGCGAACTCATGTGGGATAAAAGCAGTCAAAGTATTGTGCTTCGCGATTTAGGATCAACGTATGGTACCGTTTTGGATCACGGGACAAGAATTAAAGATGGACAAATGGCAGTACTTAGAGCAGAACACGGCTTTACGATTGGTGAGGATAATCGGTTTATTGTTAAAATGTAACACTTTGTAAGGGAGCACAAATGAGCTTTTTAACTGCGAATCACTCTTCTAAGGGAGGAAGAGAACTTAACGAAGATACAGTATATGCTGCTCAAACTGAAGGGGCTTTCATTGCCCTTGTGGCCGACGGCTTGGGGATGCATGGAGGCGGAGATATTGCCTCCAGAACTGCCGTACAGACATTATCTCAGTGCTTTCTTAAAAAGCCCAGCTTAGATGTAAAAGAAATCAGCTGCTATTTTGAGGAGGCCAACAGAGCCATCCTTATACAGCAGACCGCTTCATGTCAAATGAAAAGCACGATTGCCGCACTGCTTTTTTATCAAAAGCAATTTTTATTTGCACATCTGGGCGATTCAAGATTATACTACTTTCGCAATGGGAGAATTGTTTTTCAAACTATAGACCACAGCGTATCGCAGATGGCAGTACTTGCCGGCGAAATCAATGCTTCTCAAATCCGGTTTCACGAAGACAGAAACCGTGTACTGCGTGCTCTTGGCAATGAAGAACAAAAATGCCCGGATTTTTTTGCACCTGCGGATCCAGTCCGCGATGGCGACGCTTTTTTGTTATGCACGGATGGTTTCTGGGAGTTCGTTTTAGAAAGTGAAATGGAATTGGATTTAGCCAAATCGGATATCCCTGAGCAATGGTTGTCATTTTTGTTAGCCCGTATCGGAAAACGCATTAACGGAAAAAACGATAATATTTCTGTCATAGCCGTAATCTATCATGAACACTAAAAATGATTCAGAACAAAAATGAGATGACATTTAGCATGATTTTCTTAATTATAGTCAATTAGCTTAAAAACTGACTATAGTTAAAACATTATTTTCTCCCCCCCGCCTTCGGCGGGGGGGAGAAATCACAAGCTTGTTTTCAAGTTAATCAACTATACGAGAAAAAACTACATTTTCAGATAAATGCACCGCCGCTGCATAACGGCAGAATGAGGTATGCAATGAAAAGAATTGCAATGTGTTGTATGGCTGCTTTGACTATATTTGTAATGACATCATTTGTTTATGCGCAAGAGCCGCTGTCAATACATTTAGAGAATTTTAAGACTACCGAGGATAGACTTACGCTTTTGTTTAATTCTCCGGCCGATCAGGAACTAACTGCCGAGCAGCTTACTGTAACGGTAAGCGGCCAGTCCGTACCGGTTACAGGACTTGACCGATTCGATTCTTCAGAGAATGGTACTACTTTTTTGTTTTTGGCAGATGTATCCGGTTCGATTACCGGCACAGATTTGACTCCATGAAAAAAATCATGCGTTCTGTAACAACACAAATGCGCGCGCAAGATAATGCAGCTGTCATAACCGTTGGAAACAACGCAACCATAAATCCTTTTGCTGCTTCCCAGGAAGAGACTCAAGCCCAAATTGATAGGGTCGGGCATACGAATGAAAACACAAACCTTTACGCATCCATTACAACGGCTTTAGATATACTCAACACTGACAGCAGGGTAAATACAAAAAAATGCTTAATCATATTATCCGACGGCAAAGATTATTACACAAAAGGATACACCCGTGAAGAAGTAGACTGTAAAATTCAGAATATGCACCTGCCTGTTTACACGATCTCAATGCTCAATGCCAAATCAAATCCTGAAACCGTTGAATCCGCCAAGATTCTAGGAAGCTTTGCGCGACTATCAGCCGGTGGGCTTGATATCGTATACGGTTTAGAAAAACTTTCAGCTGAGAATATTGCAAATAATATTAAACAATCCATTCTAGACAGCTATATTTTAACAGCGGATCTTTCAGGGGCACAGGTAAAAAACGATCAATGCTATTTGGAATTAACGTTTACGGTTCCTAACAGCGGAAAGGCTGTGGATGGATACATCATACCCTCGGCGAAAATAATGTCGGCTACCCATTTGCAAACTGAAAAGGCAGCCTCTTCATCTGCCGTATCAACTGAAATTTCATCTCCTCTCCCGGCCCAATCAGGCAGCGCAATATCCTTATGGATTGTATTTGCTATTACGGCTGCATGTGCTGCTATTATATTATTGATGATATTCTTCTATAGAAAAAGCAAAAAATTGATAACTGGAAAAGCACCTGATTCTTTACAGCAAAAAGATTTATGTTTAGCCGGAACTCAAACGGATTTATCACAGGAATTAGACCCCATCCAAAAAGCGGAAGTTCATTTTGTTCAGGTTGGTCCTTCAGAAGAAAAAAGCTATTCTTTTCTGCTTAGCGATGAACTGATTATCGGAAGAGATGTATCAAAGGCACAATTGGTCTTTCCCAATGATGAATTGCTTTCAGGCAGCCAATGTAAAATAACAAGAAAAGACAATCAATTTTACCTAATTGATTTGAATTCGACGAATGGTACCTATGTAAACGGTGTCCCTGTAAATCAGACACATTTGTTGGAAAAGGATGACATTATATTAATTGGGTCGATGGAGCTAAGAATTTATTGGTTATAATTTATGCGAACTTCACGTGGTTTATAAAACAGAATACGGTATTATCCCCTTATGTACGTATTAAACACGGTATTTAGCTTTTCTCTGGCGGTGCTCGCCACTCTGCTTTTATAGCCCGTGAGGATGGCGCCGGGCAGGAGATTACAGATTCAATGAGTTTGAATTTATATGCGTATTGTTATAACGATCCGATATTCTATAGTTGTTTAATTTGAAAACAAGCTTGTGATTTCTTCCCCCGCCGAAGGCGGGGGAAGAAAATGACGTTTTAACTATAGCCAGTTTTTAAGTTAATTGGCTATAAAATAAATGGGACACCAAGATAAGCGCAAAAGTGGAAAGGTCAAGAAAAATAATCCGTGGGCACTCATCAGTCGAGAAATGCGTTTGAACTGTTTGTATGTACAGACTATTACGTCTTTTCGATTAAGGAAGCGTAAAGGGACAGGGGCTTGAAATAAAGAAAATATAAAGAATGTATTTTATTGATTTGCATGGGCAAACTTACTTTCTTGCGTGGATTACTTTGGAAGATTCATTGAAAACAGAAAATAGGGAAAAGGCAAAAAAGAAAGACCTGTCGATTTTTCTCGACAGGTCCAGCGTGCGGTACTTTTCATGTAGTTTCAGATTAACTCAAGGAATTTCAGAAGTCGAACATTCTGCAGGTCAGCGGTCCGATCCTTTTTTTCTCAATGCCGTCTGCATCTAAAACGCATTTTGATGTAGCCATGTTGTTTAACGAGCGATGTATAAACCCACTGAAAAAGAGGAAAGACTGACTGAGTTGCCCGACTGCAAGAAAAAAACCAGAGGACTGCGTCAGTCAGAGCTGAAATTTATAAGGCCATCCCATATTTTATAATTTGGGTAGTTTGCTCATGAAATTTGAAGCTGGAAAATCGATGATATTACTGGAAATGTATAATACATATGGATTAGGTGCGGATGCCAGACCTTATATCGTTTTCTGCCTTTATATTTCTTTTTGCAAAATACAACTGCTCCGATTCCACTATTACCCTTTCTAGTATAATAAAAAGCAATGTTACGCTGATTGCTGCACTGAATGAATAAATTCAACTAATTTATATAAACTATCATTGAGGTGAGGATGAATGCAATTAGCACAAAAAGAAACATTGTTCTTAAAAGATTTGAAAGAGCAAGAGCAAATCTGCATAGAAAAGTACAACAAGTATTCAACCGACGCGTGTGATGGACAGTTAAAAAATTTGTTTACACAAATTGGGCAGATGGAACAACAGCATTTGAATACAATTAACCAAATCATGAGCGGAACAGTTCCTGCAATGCAGTCGGGCGGCGATAAACAGACACAGCAAAATTTTACTTCAAATTACAATATGACAAGTTCAAACCCAAATAAGCAGAAAGATAGTTATCTTTGTACTGATTTATTGTCAACAGAAAAGCACGTATCATCCGTATATAATACTTGCATTTTTGAGTTTAAAGATACGAATATAAGAAATACCCTTAACCATATACAAAAAGAAGAACAACAACATGGTGAGCAAATATATAACTATATGGCTCAAAATGGAATGTACAACTAAATTAAAACTCCTAATTTTTCTGAGTATTTGTAATTTCAGGGGATGTTATTTGCGGTCACTTTTGTGACCGCATTTTTATATGTACCCCCCGCATCCCTTAAGTATCAGGACTTATGGGTCATACAGGGTATATTAAAAGGCTTAAGGCCGATTGTTGTGTCACTGATTGCGTCAGCCGGGTTGGCGATTCTTTTAACTGCGCTGTTTAACGGTAGCGCGGCTTCATGGTTCAACGTTAATCTGTCACACGTTGATTTGGTATAGTTGATTAAATTGAAAACAAGCTTGCGATTTCTTCCCCCGCCGAAGGCGGGGGAAGAAAATGACGTTTTAAATATAGCCAGTTTTTAAGTTAATTGGCTATATAAACAGCCAAAGCGGCAGAGTAATCTGCCGCTTTGGTTTCGGCCATGATGGAGAACCGTGCTCGGATTCAATTTCTGTCTATAGAAAATTCCATTGCATTTCTTAAGCCGCAATGGAATTTATGGAGGCGAAGCATTTCCTTTCCAAAATTATTCCAAGACTAGTGCTCGCATTGGACAGGATTTTACACACTTACCACACTTAATACAGGTGCCCAAGTCAACAATGGGGGCATTAAAACCTTTCTGTGAAAGAGCTCCTACAGGACATACCTTAACCGATGGGCAGGAGTGGTTTTGCGGGCAACGGCTTGTTTTCACAACTAACGTCTTGTCTTTTATATCCTTTGTATCTTCTTGATCACGTTTAAAAAAATTAAAAAAGTCATTACTCATGATAGAGTACCCCCATTTTCTCTATGATATTTGGATTCTATTATTTTATTATACTGATCAAATACATTCTTTCTGTGATAAAATCACAATCATGGGTGTTCATTTCTAATAAATTTGTATAACCCTCATACTATGAAAGCAAACCTTAAAAATAGTAGATAACAGGCACAATATTGGTGCTTTAGTCAGCAGCAGATAAAAAGCGTCTGTGGTGCATACCACCCTGTTACTACCACTTCTGTATGAGGAGCGCGCATACGAATTGCCTCCATGACGGCTTCAAGACTCAATAGTTTATTTGGTTTTTTATTGCGCCAAGTAACCACCGGCTATGCCGATGAGAGGGGAAGAGCTTTAGCGATGAAAATGAAATAGAAGACCTCCTTTTGATAGAATAGATGAGGTTTGCCAGCCGCATCAAAATCAAAAGGAGGTCAATAATGAACAAGAATAGTTTAGTACACACGAAATGGAACTGCAAATATCATCTAAGATATTGCGAGAGCAGTGTGAATGGAAGAAGTAGAAATAATTGAAGCGAACGCATGTATAGACCATATACATATGCTGGTCAGCATACCGCCGAAGATCAGTGTATCAAGCTTCGTGTTTCAAAGCTAGAAACAATGAAGAGAAATAATTATGGATTTATTTGAAAAATAGCAGTCGAGATTGCAGGAATAATTGATGACACATGACACTCTTCTGATCACGGCAGCTTTCTATAGCCAATTCACTTAAAAACTGGCTATATATAAAACGTCATTTTCTTCCCCCGCCTTCGGCGGGGGAAGAAATAACAAGCTTGTTTTCAAGTGAATTGGCTATAATTCCAATACGGCCGTCAGTACAAAATATAGAACATCAAAATAAACCGACTGACACCGATCAAAAATCGGAGTCAATCGGCTTAAGTCAGCTCGAATTCCCTTGCTATTTATTTCTGCGCTGCTGTGCCCATATGAGCATGGCGCCAAGGGAGACTGCCATCAGCAAAGCGTCTCCCAAGCTTTCAGAGCCCGTTTTGACCCCTGTGTTAGGATTTGACGCCACAGTTTCGGACATCGTTGTCGTCACGTCTGCCGGACGGTTTACCACAAAGGCATAGGGCGAAAAATGTGAGGCCGTGAATACTAAACAGGTAACGCCATTCTTTTGGGTAATCACAGACGGCAGCGTTTGCAGATTGCCGTCAATAAGGCACACCACTGTCAGATGCTCCAAATCGCCCAAAAGCTCGTCAGGAACCGGACAGGTGATCGTGACCGAGCTGCCTTCGGCAGGCTGTACCTTGGTATTGGCGCCTTTCTCATAGAAGCCAATGTCCAGCGGATAGACGGTTCTTCCTTCTGCATCGTTCATTGCCTCTTCGATTGCTTGTTTCACGGCGTCGTCTTCTTTGATTCTGAGTTCTACCGGACGGTTAAAGGCATCGCCGTTCGGCGTGACCGAGACTAAATCCCCGCGCTCAATACTTTCGGGCATTACGGTAATGTTGGTATCCGTTTTGTTAATCGTGTTTTCCGGCTTATCCTCCCGTGTTTTCCAGATATCCACTTCGTCCTTGTTGTTCTCCGAATCCCACTGTGTAAAAAGAGTTGTATTTGCCTTGCATATAAAATTATCACCCGCGTCATAGGAGTCACCGCTGCCGTTTGCCGCCGTATTCCAACCACTGAAATTGAAGCCCTCACGTGATAAGCCGCTGCCGCCGTACAGAGTAACCGCCGCATCATAAAGCCGCGTCACGGATTTCGGTACGGTGCCGCTGCCGCCGTTGATATCATAGGATAGCGTGCAGGGCCGCAGGTATGCACCGAAATTGGTCGTCCACGTGCCCGGTACGGAAATTACTGTGCCATATACCTCCGCGGTATCTATCGGATATGTTAAATTTGTATGAGTAGTGGTCGCCGGTGTGGTGCAGGTATTATTTTGCAGGAATACCTTGGCCGTCCCTTCGATAGACAGTGTCTCTTCTGTACCCGCAAGGCCGGAGCCTAAATCACACTTTCCTCCACCGGTATACACCGTACCGCCCGAGATGATGACAGAGCCTGCTCCTGTGCTGCTTGCGCAGATGCCAACACCATTGGTACCGCCTGTGGCCGTTACCGTCCCTCCTGAAATCGTAACAGAACCAGTTCCCAAAGCGCTTCCGACATAATTGAATCCGCTTGCGCAGATGCCGGCACCAAGGTTGCCGCCTGTGGCTGTGACTGTCCCTCCCGTAATCGTGACAGTGCCGGACGCGTTATAACTGCAGTCGATACCCCCAAAGTTGAATCCGCCGCTTTGGGCGATTACCGTCCCTCCTGAAATAACGACAGTGCCGCTGAGCGAGTGATTGCTTCTGCCGATCGGCGCAATTTTATTGCTTGTGGCGATCACCGTTCCGCCTGTAATCGTGACGTCGCATCCCAGTGAACCCATGCCGCCTATACCTATAGCTCCGGGGGCTGATGTAGCTGTGATGTTTCCTCCCGTGATTGAAATGGAACTGCCTTCGTTGCTGTTGCCGCCGATCCCCCCATAGACAGTATTCGCGGAGTTGACCGTTCCCCCCGATATCGTGATTACCCCGCCGTCAATTGCATGATAAAACGTATTAGTCACTCTGATACTGCCGCCTGTTGCGATAACCGTACCGCTATTGATCGTGATAGACCCGCAGGCGGCTTTATAGGAGCCTCCGATGCCCGCTCCGCCATTATTGCCCATCGCATCCAGCGTGCCTTCGCCCGACACTGTCAGGGTTGCGCCATACAGACATTGCAGTCCCGCGCAGGCCGAGCCAACCCATTTGGTAGGGCCGACCTTTAAGGTCAGTGTACCGTTGTTTTCAAGGGCCAGTTCCGCCGCGGCTTCCACCGAAATACCCGGAGCAGAGGGACCACCGGTTAGAGCGGACGTAGTGCCGCTTTCCAGGATGAGCTTGCTATCCGCACCCGTGAACGTCAGCGGACAGGCGCCGGAATAACTGCCGTTGTTGATGATGACGTTTTGCAGCGTCAGATTCACACCGGCCTCGCAGATGATTCGGACATTCGTTAAGGTGACGGAGCTGCCTGTCAATGTTACGGACCTTCCCGCGCCGATTGTGATCACATCACCGCTGACGCAGGCGGATATATCCAATATATCGCCGTCCGACGGTGTATAATCCGCCGCGGATGCCGTCACGGGAAAGGCGCTTATCAAAAACGTCAGTGTCAGTATTACCGATAATAGTCTTGCTTTGTTCTTCATTCATTTTCCTCCAAAAAAATCCGCCGTAATTTTTCTGCACGCCAAAAAAAGCACCGGAATCAAATTTAACTAATATATTGAAATCTTAAACTTGACTATTCCCCCGCCGAAGGCGGGGGAATAGTCAAGCGCATTTAACCTATTATCATATAGGATTTAGTAGCAACAAAGTACTCGTGATCCTTTTAATAAAACTATACCATATATGCACATTGAAAACCCGTGTCCGGAAGGTCAAATTTTGACAACCTTCGACCTTTTCTTATAAAAAGGTTGCGCCGTTTCAGACGAAAACCCGTCAAGCAGAGAATACATGAATGCATAAATCAGGTGTACTCCCGCATCTGCATCGCTCTTTGACATTGAAATCGAAAGATGATCATGATAAACTTATAGTTAATTCACTTGAAAACAAGCTTGTGATTTCTTCCCCCGCCGAAGGCAGGGGAAGAAAATGACGTTTTATATATAGCCAGTTTTTAAGTTGATTGGCTATAATTCTTGAAGTATGAATGCAAATACAGATGGGTGTTTCTATGCTAAAAAATCATGCCATGATCAGCGCGGCCGCATTTTTTTTGCTTATTTTATTTATTTTTTCATCTTTTGGCATGCTTACAAGCCGGATCAAACAGGAAACGCCCGAAACATCGTCCGGCTACGCCGATTTATCGGGTTTTGATTTCAGTGATAAGCTCGCCTCTATTTCTCATACCAGTTTTATGTATTACAGGGATGAATTATATACGCCAGAAGATTTTAAGCGTGGAAACGTCAAAACCGAGCCGATCGCCTTGAGCGGCGGCTCAGCTCGGGTAGATCCCGGAAATTACGGTACGTACCGTATTGTTGTGAAGCTGCCCTCCGACCGGGATACTTACGGTCTCAGCTCATACAGCGCCATGTATTCACAGCGTCTGTTCATTAACGGAGAGGAATATCCGGCGGTGGGAGTCCCGGGCGAAACGGCAGAGACGACCGTGCCGATGACAAAGCACTATACCGTCTATTTTAAGCCGGATACGAAGCAGGTTGAAATCGTCATTCAGTTTGCCAACTTTAACCACGATGACTACGGCGGGATCCTCCCGCTGTATCTGGGCGCGCAGGTTATGATTACACAGCGGGATGCGGTCGCGCAGCAGCGTATTCACATCCTTGTTGGCTGCACCTTGACGGCTTTCCTTTTTTTCATCGGTATGTTCTTTTTCTTTTACAGACGGTACGCTTTCCTGTGGTTTTCACTGGCCAGCCTTTCCGTTGGTATCCGTATGCTGATCGTGGAAGAAAAGGCAATGATGCTTTTATTCCCGAGTCTTCCCTGGAGGCTCTCTATTGGCCTTGAGTATCTGGCATTGATCGTTCTGACACTGTCGTTTCTGCTGTATATCAACAGCATTTTTGAGGGTGCGCTGCATAAAACCGTTTTACTTGCCTTTGGGGCGGTATGCGCGCTGTATGTCGCGGCTGTATTGTTGACGCCGCCTATTATATATACGCGGTTCGTGCTCTGGTTTCAGCTTTGCTCGATGCTGATCGGCATATACGTTGCGGCCGCGCTTTTATACAATGTCGTGCGTAAAAAAGATAACCGGCACATGGAACATCTCCTGATATTGGCCGGTTCGCTTATTTTTATCGTGCTGTCTATTCTGGATATTCAGATCCACCGTACAGGGTACAGCCTTCCGCTTGGACTGTCCGGGACCGGTATGATCGTTTTGATTTTCGCCAATATGATCGCGCTTGTCCTGCAATTTTCCCGTACCGAAACCGAACTCGGCGAGGCGCACCGCAGCGAGCGGGAAACACATCAGACCAATCTGTTGCTCGACAGGATGAACCGTTTGAAATCCGATTTTCTGGCGAATATCTCCCATGAAATGCGCACGCCTCTCACAGTCATGTCGAGCTATGCGGGGTTGACTTCTCTGGAGATCCGGCATGGTGCGGTCAACGAAAAAACGCTCGACAACCTTGCTGTCATTAAGCGTGAGGCCATCAGGCTGGCCGATCTGGTTGAACAGCTTAAAGAGGTCTCGCTGGAAAAAGACCGGGAGCTTGCGCTTGTTGATATTAAAGCGGTTTCCTTGCTCAATCAGGCGGCGGATTTCTGCGGCCCGATCTGCCTGAAAAATAAAAATTGTCTTTCTGTCTGTAAAGATTCCGAAGAAATATCTTTTTGTGTGAACCCCGATAGCATTTTCCAGACGCTTATTAACCTGATCACCAACGCCAACCGCCACACGAAGGAAGGGTCCATCCGGTTAGCAGTTGAGGCGGAATCAGGAACAGATTTCGCGATGGTCTCGGTCTCCGATGACGGCGAAGGGATTGATCCCGAACTGCTGTCCGGTCTGTTTGAGCGGGGTGTCAGCGGGGTCGGCAGCTCCGGCCTCGGGCTTCCCATCTGCAAGGAGATCGTTGAGGAGCACGGCGGCAGGATTTGGATTGAAAGCGGAAAAGAGAAAGGAACCATCGTCCGCTTTACCCTTCCCCGCAGCAAAGGAGAGAAAAAAGATGAAAAAAGCGACCATACTGGTTGTTGAAGACGATAACGATATTTTAAGCGCCAACCGAGCGGCTCTTGAGCTGGAAGGCTATGATGTTCTTTCGGCCGATACTCTGGCAAAGGGCCGGACGGTTGCGGAGGAGTTTTCGCCCGACCTCATCATACTCGACATCCTGCTTCCCGACGGCAACGGTTTGAGCTACTGCGAGGAGCTGCGGGGAAAAAACGGCATCCGCATCATATTTTTAAGTGCCCTGAATACGAAATCAGACGTGCTTGCGGGGCTGCGGGCCGGCGGGGACGATTACATTGCCAAACCATACGACATGGACGAACTACTTTTGAGAGTGGAGGCGCTTTTGCGACGGGGCAAACTGATAGGGCAGGAGGAAACGCCTTTGCGTTTGGGCGGACTGGAACTTGATTTTATCGCCCGCCGCGCGCTGCTTTACGACCGTGATATTCTGCTCAAGCCGAAAGAATTCGCGCTGCTGGACGTCCTCGTGCGCGAACCAGGCAGACCGGTTCCCTCGGCACAGCTGTACGAAAAGGTATGGGGTATGGGCATGGCGGGCGACGTGCGCACTGTGAAGGAGCATATTTCCCGGATCCGGAGCAAGTTGGGCTGCGACAGCGGGCTTTCCATCGTTTCGGAACGAGGCAAGGGTTACCGTCTTTGCGTTTCGCAGCGTCCTGTCTGAAAAGGTTGCCACCTTGGTTCAATATAACCTTCCTGATTCTCATAACCCGAAGGTCGTAGGTTCAAATTCTGCTTCCGCAACCAGAAAAGATATAGCTTTCCGCCAAGGGGAAGGTATGTCTTTCTTTACTTGTGAAAGCGTAATATAATGGATTTAAATTCAATCGTTCATAGAAAGATAAACAGAAATTTGACGGGCAGATTTGTACCATTTTAAATTGGGCGGTGCGAATGTGAAATATAGTTATGTTGTTTGGGATTGGAACGGGACGCTTTTTGAAGATATGTTAGCGTGTATAGAGGCAATGGATGAACTTCTAAGGCAAAAAGGTCTGAAATGTATTTCGGGAATAGATGAATATAGGAGTAAATTTTGTTTCCCGGTGAAAAAGTATTATGGACGTTTAGGATTCAATTTAGATATTGACCCGTTTGAGAATTTAGCCCATACATATATTAAAAATTATGCCATTGAACACAAAAAGGCTAAACTTTTTAATGGCGCAACCGATGTATTAGAGCAATTAAAACGTTCAGGTGTTAAGCAATATGTGATTTCTGCTTCAGAACAAAATAGTCTGCTCGAACAAATGAACCCTTTTGATATCAGTCATTATTTTACAGAGGTTATGGGGATAGACAATCATTATGCTATAAGTAAAGTTGATTTAGCTAAACAATGGTTCTTGAAAAGCAAAGTGGATTTATCCGAAATTGTATTTATCAGTGATTCCGCACATGACTTTGAAGTTGCTACCGCAGTTGGGTGCCCCTGTATACTGATTGCAAACGGACATCAAAATATTGATCAATTGAAAATGACGTCTGCAATCATTGTGGATAACATTACTGAAACAGTTGGTTATATATTGTGAGTATCCCTCGAAGTGGCAAATTCCAATTTTCTGGAGCAACGGAGCAGCCAAAACCTTGGGCCGCGCGGCTCGCTTGCGCTCGCGGCGATAAATTTTATTTGCACATAAATCCAACAAAAACTCTGTAGCCAGCATGGCTACAGGGTTTTTCTTTATCTACAGCGCTGCTCCCTTTGTGGGCAACGGGCATGTGAAACCGGTATCCTCTGGTTTCACCATACGGCGGTCGTTCGAGCTGCCGCGCAAAATGCTCGGCCATGTATAAAACTACAAGTCTCAGCACAAAATTCGGTTGAAGTGCAACATGCAATAATTCCGCCGTCAGCCGTGATGCCCAAAATTGACTGTGTCCGGCCGCTTCATCGATACAGACCGTAGACCCCGCTTGTCAGCAGTGCCGTAATGAGTTCTGCCAGCTTGCCGGAATCGTCGGCGCAGCCATTGACCAGCCACTGGTACACAATGCTCTCCACACCCGAAATGGCGAACAATTCCACGTATTTTGTGGTGTGGTCGTCCAAACGCTGATCCTCCCGTATCTCATCAATGACCTTCTCCTGCATCAGGTACATCAGCTCGTTCTGAAAGGATGCATCACCATTTCCACTCAGCAGCACCTTGACCAGTGTGGCGTTTTCCTTGGCATATTCCAATACTTGGACAATGACTGGGACTGTTTTGGCGACATGCCCCTTGAATTGCACGGAGAACAGATGCTCCTTTATGTCGGCAATAATGTCCCGCTGCAGCTTTCGGAGCAGATCATAGGAGTCTGTGTAATGGGCATAAAAGGTGCTGCGGTTGATGTCGGCCGTTTCGCAGATCATCTTCACGGAGATTTTGGCAATGGGGACTGTCTGCATCAGTTCCACGAGGCTCTCACGGATCGCTCTTTTTGTGATGCGGATCCTGCGGTCTTCTTTCTGGTTTTGCATTTTAATAATCCTCGGCGCGATTCGCTGCTGTTATCCGACGACTTTTCGTACTGTGTAGGATATCGGTCACAAATCGCGATATTGTCGGTTGATTTCCGCTTACATGTTTATTATAATTCAATATTGAGAGTAATACAACATTGATGATAATAAGCAACGAAGTGTATGATAAATCGGCGAATATCTGCGTCTCGGAAGGGACGGCAGCAAAACGGGAGGGTCAATTTTGCCTTTTATTGAGTTTAAAGAGATTGTGAAGGAATATAAAACCGGTGGTGTGGCCACCCGTGCCCTTGACGGCGCCAGCTTCGAAGTGGAAAAAGGGGAACTGGCCGTAATCCTTGGTTCCTCAGGCGCCGGTAAGACGACGGCGCTGAACATTTTGGGCGGTATGGATACGGCCAGCTCTGGAGATATCATCGTGGAGGGTGTCAATATCAGCCGGTATTCCAAAAAGCAGCTGATTAAATACCGCCGTCTGGATATCGGCTTCGTGTTCCAGTTTTACAATCTGGTCCCGAACCTGACCGCGCTGGAGAATGTCGAGCTGGCCGCGCAAATCTGCAATGATTCGCTGAACGCCTTTGAGATGCTGGAGAAGGTCGGGCTGGGCGAACGCATGAAACATTTTCCGTCCCAGCTATCGGGAGGTGAGCAGCAGCGGGTATCCATCGCCCGTGCCATCGCCAAAAATCCGAAATTACTTTTGTGCGATGAGCCCACCGGTGCGCTGGACTATGTCACCGGCAAGCAGATTCTTCAGCTTTTGCATGATACCTGCCGGCGTGATAACATTACGGTACTGATCATCACCCACAACACCGCCATCGCCCCGATGGCGGATCGGGTCATTCGCTTCAAGAGCGGCAAGGTAGTCAGTATCACGCAGAACGAAAAGCCAGTGCCGATTACGGATATTGAGTGGTAATTATGAAGAGAAATGCGTATCGCAAAGACACTCTGCGAAGCATCGGAAAGGGCTGGAAGCGCTTTTTCTCCATTTTGCTGATTACTGCACTGGGGGTGGGGATGTTTGGAGGGATCTATGCGGCCTGCCAGGACATCTACCATGCGGCCGACCGTTTTTTTGACAACCAGCAGCTTTTTGACATCCGCGTGCTCTCCACGCTGGGTTTGACGGAGGAGGATGTTGAGGCGCTGCAATACACAGCGGGTGTGTCCGCCGTCGAAGGCTCCTACAATGAAACGGTGTACATCGACGTGAATGACGTGCAAAAAAAGGCCGATGTAGCGGTGCTGAGCCAAAAAGGCCTGAACACGCCTTATCTATTGGCCGGGGCGCTTCCGCGGCACAGCGGGGAAATCGCGGTAACGCAGAAATACCTGCGGGCCTCGGGCAAATCGGTCGGCAATACACTCACCATCGTGGAGGATGAAAATAATGACGAGGCGGATCAAGGGGAGAAGAACAGCGAGACCTCTCCGGGGACTGTGGCAAAGACATCTGAAACTGCACTCGCAAAGGATGACGGAGGGGACGACGGCCCGGACACCGATGTCAATTGGGACACCGAGGTAAAGGTCGAAAAGAGTGAAAAACCGAATTTTTTGCAGTCAACCTTCACAATCACCGGAGTTGTCATCGACCCGATGAATGTCAGCAACACCGAGGGCAACGCAGCTTTCCGTTTTACATCAACGGCGGACTATAATTTTTTTGTCACATCGGCCGATGTACGGACGGATATATACACCTCCGTCTACCTGACGCTAAGAGACGTTTCAGGGTTGAGCTGCTTTTCCGATGCCTATGACGAGGCTGTGAGGGGGACAGCCGACGCGATTGAGGCGCAGACCATGCAGCATCGCGAGCAGGCCCGCTACGATGCCTGTGGCCGCAGAGGCGCGCGGCAAGATTGCCGACGCAGAAACAGTCATGCGCGAAAAATTTGCAGAAGCGGAGCAGAAGTTTGCCAACGCTTGGGCGGATGTCGCTAAGGCCAGACAGGATATCCTCGACGGAGAGGCCGAGCTAACCGACAAAGAACGGGATGCACGTCAGAAAATTGCCGACGCCCGTGTAGAATTAGAAAAAAACAAGCAGAAACTGCGCGATGCCGAGGTAAAACTGGCTGAGGGTGAAGAAGAACTAAGCGCCGGGGCCAAGGAGCTGTTTGAAGGCATACAGCAGCTTGCAGATCAGCGCCAGTTGGCTGAAGCGAATTTTACTGAGGCGGAGAGCCATTTGTCCCAGGCGCAGGTGGCGCTGGACGCTTCTCTGAGCCAGCTCACACCGCAGGTGAAGCAGCTCAAGGAGCTTTTTGGAGACGCCTGGCCCGCTGCGGAGTGGGATGCGCTGGTGGAAGCCTCCGCCGCGAACGCCCAAGAGCAGCTGGCGGCCAATCCTACCGGCACCCTAGACGCTGCCGCCGTCGCCGTCGCCACCGCCGCCGAGCAGGGCAATCTGGCGGCAGCGATTGCCGAAACCGGAAATGCCACACTGATGGGAACGACGCCAAACTGTGTACAGGCCGCCCTGAGTCTGGGCGTGCTCAACGGCAGCCAGCAGGCGCTGGACTCACAGAAAGATGCGTTCGCCGCCCAGAAGTCCTCGGCACTGGCGCAGATGGCGAAAGCAGAGGTCATGCTGGACAAAGGCCGCAGAGGAGCTGGGGGAGGGCGCGAAGAAAATACGGGCCAGCAAAAGAAAAATCGCCGATGGCTGGGCTAAAATCACCGAAGGGGAAGACACAATCAACGAGGAAGAGGAGAAGGCGAATCTCGAAATCGCTGACGCCTGGCAGGAGCTGGCTGACGGCAAACTGGAGCTCACGGACGGCGAGGCCAAGCTGGAAAAGAACGAGGCAAAATACCGCAGCAAAAAGGCCGAAGCCGAGCAAAAGGTGGCGGATGCATATTCCGAACTGGATAATCTCGACATGCCCCAATGGTATGTGCAGAACCGCACCGCACTCGACAGTTTTTCCGGGATGAACAATGAGTTGGCCTCCATCGAGGCTTTGAGCAGGATTTTTCCCGTGATCTTTCTGATCGTCGCCATTCTTACCAGCCTGACCACCATGACGCGCATGGTGGAAGAGGAGCGCGGTCTGATTGGCACCTACAGGGCATTGGGCTACAGCGACTGGGCCATCAGCCGCAAATATGTGACGTATGCGTCGCTGGCCAGTGTGCTGGGCGGAGCGGTAGGCAATGTGCTGAGCTTTATCGTGCTGCCCAGATACCTTCTGAAGATATTGCAGGTACTGTACACCGTTCCCAACTACACATTGGAATACGACGCTTTGTACGGTATCGGCGGCGCCGCACTGTTCATTGCCGCCATTGTAGGAGCGACGATGCTGGTTTGCCATTCCGAACTGCGGCAAATGCCGGCGGCGCTGCTGCGCCCCAAGGCCCCGCGCATCGGCTCCCATGTGCTGCTCGAACGCATCCCGCTAATCTGGAATCACCTGAGATTTTTAAACAAAGTGACAGCACGCAACCTGTTCCGTTATAAAAAACGCCTGATTATGACCGTCGTCGGTATTATGGGATGCACCACGCTGCTATTGGTGGGCTATGCGATCCGGGACACCGTCAACGGCCTGATGATCAGACAGTACGGTGAAATTTTTCGGTTTGACCTGATGCTTGTGGCCGACGCGGGGGACAGGGATGAGTTTTACGGCCTATTGGACAGGGAAGACGGCGTGGGGGATTATATTCCAATGCAGATTGACACCATTAAGGTGATCAATGAGCAGGGCGATTCTGAGCAAATGCGGCTCATGGTAGTGCCAAACGGCATTTCTTTGGAGGGCTATATCAATACGCCGAACCGGGAAGGCGCATCCGTTCGTCTGGACAACGCTGGTATTCTGCTCACGCGCAACGCTGCGATGATGTTGGCACTTGAGCCGGGAAATACGATATATCTGCAAAACTTAAAACTGGATCAGCACAAAGTGGTTGTCTCGGATATCGCAGAGAACTACTTGGGCAACTCCGTCTACATCACCGAGGATCTGTACCATACGATGTTCGGCGATTTCGCCGCCAACGGCGCGCTGGTTCACTTGAAGGACACCGTCCCCGATCAGGAAGCGTACGCACATGGCTTTCTGGATTACGAATACGTGCGCTCCTCTGTCAGCAGGGTAGGCATGGAACAAAGTTTTGCCGACAATTTTGCGCTGGTCAACGCCGTCATTTTGCTGCTCATCGTCCTCGCGGCAGGCCTTGCATTTGTGGTGCTGTTTACATTGTCGAATATCAATATTTCCGAGCGGGAGCGAGAGCTGGCTACCATTAAAGTACTTGGCTTCTTTGATTTTGAGGTGCACGCCTACGTCAACAAGGAGACACTGATTCTTACGGTGCTGGGCGTGCTGGCGGGTCTTCCGGCCGGGTATGCCGTCAGCCATCTGATTGTGTCTACGCTTCGCATCTCTTCAGTCAACTTCGCGTTTACCATCAAACCCGTCAGCTATTTGATCTCGGGAGCCATTACGTTTGGCTTTGCACTGGCAGTCAGCCTGATGACCAACCGCACGCTGGATCGCATCAATATGGTGGAGGCGCTTAAGAGCATGGAATAGGCACAGCCGCCGCAGTCTGCTCGAGGCACTTTTAGGCGCTGCCGGTAACATGCCCCTATAGGGCTCTTCCAAGCCGCGCTTTTTGAGCGTGGTCTTGACTTTACATATTGATGAGATCAATGAACCAAAATCTCTTCATGATATGAAACAGACTGCGATTCTGTTGAAAAGGATATTTTATGAATAAGTATATTTTCGTGGCTTTTCTTGCACTCGCAATTATCACACTCGCTGCGTGCAAAGTACCATCTTCCTCTGCTTCTTCGAGTTCGCAAACATCGAGCACAAGCGGCGCGCTTTACCACAAGATCACTGCGAAGCAAGCCAAGGCGCGTATCGACAGCAAGGAGAAGATTCTCATTGTTGATGTGAGAACCAAAGAGGAATTCGAAGAAAAGCACATCGAGGGTGCCATCTTGATTCCCAATGAGAAATATCGGCAGCAGCAAGCCTGAGCGCCTGCCCGACCTGGACGCTGAAATTTTGATCTACTGCCGCTCGGGCAACCGAAGCGCGCAGGCGGCAAAGAAACTTGTGGCGATGGGTTATACTAAAATCTATGACTTCGGCGGGATCAACAACTGGTCTTATCCCACTGTTTCGGGCCCAGAAAAGTAAAAGAGCTTTGGAGAAGTTCCGTTTAATAAGAGCGGGTGCACTCCCCCATGAGAGGCACCCGCTCTGTGATTCTATCAAAACAACCACACGCTATGCGTGTGAGAAAAGAAACAGTTATATAGCCAATTAACTTAAAAATTGGCTATATATAAAACGTCATTTTCTTCCCCCGCCTTCGGCGGGGGAAGAAATCACAAGCTTGTTTTCAAGTTAATCAACTATACCTATATGTGTGTTGAAGTTTAGGTATGATAGAAAAAAGTTGGCTGCGGAGCTTACAGCTTTTTTGTCATACTTTCCACACTTGCATAAGGATGGTTGTCTGACTCATTTCTTAGAGTTCCTCCTGCGCAAGCCCCAGCGGCCGGAACAGAAAAAACCAATAGTCGTGCTCCTTTTTCGTTATGCTGACAAAAGTACTATTTGATGATATAATAATAAACATGTAATTTGAACAAAACTGCTACTTTGATGTAACTAAATCTTATATGACAATGGGTTAAATGCGCTTGTATATCCCCCCGCCGAAGGCGGGGGAATATACAAGTTTAAGATGAAGATTGAATGAGGATCGTTTATTATGAATGAAAAAGAAATTGCAGAAATTCGCCGTCGTTTCCGTCCGGATAAGAGCAATATTGATCGAATCCGTGGCTGCTACGTTAACGATAAGAGAGAAATTGTTTCAGAGTTTAATCAGTCTCTCAGTCTAGTGTCACAAGAAGAATCCGAAGAGCTTTTGGCAATTCTAAAGAAGACACTTTCCGGAACGATTGGAAAGAATCTTATCAACATCGAATTTTCAACGCAGCAAGTCCTTGAAGGTGAGGAACATAAGTTACTCATGGCAGTCAGAAATTCTTCTCTGGATGATAATGCTGTACAGAAATTCTACGGACGCATTATTCAGACACTCAGCATGGAAGGCAATTATCTTATTCTTTTGGCTTATGACAAATATGATGTCCCGTGCTATGCAAAAGACGGAGAAAAGCAGGATGATTCATCAGAAGTGTTTTCGTACTTTCTGTGCAGTATCTGCCCCGTAAAGTTGACAAAGCCGGCACTGAGTTACTATACTTACGAAAACAGATTCCGTAATATTGCAGCAGACTGGGTTGTGTCGGCACCTGAACTTGGATTTATGTTTCCGGCTTTTGATGACCGCAATGTCAACATTTATAACGCTGTATACTACTCTCGCAATATTGCGGAGAACCACAAGGAATTCGTGGATACTGTGTTCAACAGCGAAATTCCTATGCCTGCTGCTATACAGAAAGAAACATTCCAATCTATTTTGGGCGATACCATTGCCGATGATTGCAATTTTGAAGTTGTGCAGGCGGTTCATGAGAAATTATCTGAAATGATTGAAGAACACAAAACAAATAAAGAGGAGAGATCAACTGGGTAATTTCTAAGAAAACTGTCAAAAGTGTTCTGGAATCCTGTGGCGTTTCCCAGTCGCCGGTATGACTGCATTTGAAGAAAAATATGAAACCGAGTTTTGGTGCCAATGCAGAGATTAATCCTCGGAATATTATTGATACAAAACAATTTGAAGTTCGTACCCCCGATGTGACAATCCGTGTGAATCCGGAGCGCAGAGACTTGGTTGAAACACGAATCATCGATGGCGCTAAGTATATTTTAATCCGTGCAGACGAAGGCGTTGAAGTAAACGGTTGTGAACATTCATATTTCGAAGTAACAGTTTACAGCATTCCCGGTGATGATGGAGAATTAGTTTGTCTGTCTTCCCCCGCCGAAGGCGGGGGAAGACAGACGGTCTCATTCGCAATTTTACATGGAATTGCTGTAGTATTATATACATAATGGAAGCCCACAGATATTATAGACCGGGTAAGTTCAACCTCTCTTTTTGTCTCTGCTTTAGCAGGTTTACGGGCGGTATGCCGCATGTAAAACAAATAGCCGCCCGCCATAAACCCGTAGTTTTTCATTACACATAAAGATAGCCACACTCGGCCTGAGTATGGCTACTTATTATGTTTTGCATAATATTAATGGAAAAATATAGCACAAATAACTTAAAAACTGGCTATATTATAAAACGTCATTTTCTTCCCCCGCCTTCGGCGAGGGGAAGAAATCACAAGCTTGTTTTCAAATTAATCAACTATAGTGATTATCTTTTAGCTTTGACGTATTCAATGGCTTCCTTGCCGGTTATGAGCTCGATGTCAATTGCAATAATATAAGTTTGCGTACATCCGATTATTTTCCTTATGTTTGACTTCTTGAGGTTGATCTCCTGAATACTTTTCAACTAAAGCCTCAAAAGCCTCCAGCCATTCAGATCACCTTCTACAAGTGTCTTGGCTTTGACCAAAAGGCAATAACGCTACGGAAATAAGTAGTATATTTTTCACTTGCTATCGTATCTTCATCTATGACTGAAAAAGATACCTTTGGGTTCTTTGTAATAGCATCAATTTTATGCCCAACTTTTGCTGAATGAAAATAGATTTTATCCTTGAAATAGACATAGCTAAGTGGAACTGCATAAGGATAATCTTCATCACCTAAGCATGCCAGAATACCATTTGTGCATCTGCCCATTACAGCTACAGTGTCTTCCATTGATAATAATTGCTTACCCCTTCTCATCTCTCTAAACATGAGTTGTTTCCTCGCTTTCATCACATCATTATTCAATATTGGTGCTATACATACAACACAAATAGACATTGTCTGCATAATCATCTTTTTCAAGCATCATGGCACATTTCTATTTTCATCAACTGCCTTTATTATACAATAATTTGAGCTCACTAAGAAGTATTAACGATGGTTAAAACTGCGGTGATTATTCCACCTTGCCTACAAATTTGCTTTGATAGTGATTATCTGTTATTGTATATTGTTCATCATCTTCTTTCTCTTCAATGATGCTCCTATTAACCCAAACGTCAATCTGAACGGGGACATTGACCCGGTGGCGGTATATGGATATAATGGTTTTAACCAGATGATATCGGCCTATGATAACGGTCATACAATGAGTTGCAGCGATAGGCCGGACGACTTGGCCGTAATAAAACTGTGGATAATGTCACCGAGCACATCCGGAATGGGCAGAATATCGCGGCTGAATATGGCGCAGATGGAACGATCACCACCAATTATATCCGTGGATATTCCTGTAACAGGTGAGACTGCAAAAATGACAGCTCAAATATATGAAAATAGATATGAAGGAGATAATTTAAGCGGAGGATGGGAGCATAAATGATTCGATATTAGCCTGTGATATAGAACGTCATAGGTTCAAATTTTGCCTCCAAAACCAACAAAAAAATCAAAAACCTACACAATAATGTCCGCTTGATTTATCAGCATTATAGCCAATTAACTTAAAAACTGGCTATATATAAAACGTCATTTTCTTCCCCCGCCGAAGGCGGGGGAAGAAATCACAAGCTTGTTTTCAAGTTAATCGCTACATTGTCAAGCCAAATGCGACAGTTCGAGTAGAAAGAGCTGGGAAGGTGTATTCCAATTAAGACATTTTCGGGGTCTATTGTTTATAAGCAGAAGAGAAGAAGACAGGTTTTGATGAGAAACAGTTGACAGAACAGTACCTTTCGGAAAGAACTCTCTGAGTAAACTGTTACCGTACTCATTGCTTCCTCTCTGATGCGGACAATATGGATCAGCGAAATAAAGAGTTAAGCATAGATCTTTCTGGATTACATCATAACAGGCAAATTCACCGCCACGATCTGTTGTTGCTGTTTTGAATGTGCCTTGTGGCAATAAAGTGTGCAGGTGCTTGATTGCAGCTTCCATGGAAGCTGCCGTTCGATCAGGAATGGGAACGGCTGTATAGAACCTTGTTTTTCGTTCCACAAAGGTGGCCAAGCAACCGCTGGAACCCCTAGAGAAAACCACCGTATCAAGTTCCCAATGCCCAAATGTTTCTCTGGTATATACCTCTTTGGATCTCTTGTGGATAGAAGTACCACGAGCATAATGCGCAAGATTTTTACAGCTTCTCTTTTTTCCATTACGGCGCAGCACATCTGCGGTAAGTCCGTTCAGTCGTCCGGCATAAAGCCAGTTGTATATGGTTTTAAAGCTCAGTTGGCTTGAAGTAACGGTATGTGATATTTGTTCTGGCGACCAGGTCTCTTTCAGCTTTTCTGCCACAACTGCGCACAACTCCTCGTTCCATTTCCCTTGAGGTTTGCTGTTGTGCCGTTTCTTCTGGTAATCCAGTTGTGCTTCTTCTGCGTTATACGCTCGGGCACCGTAAAAACGTTTCAATTCTCTAGCGATACTGCTGTGGTGACATCCCAGACGTGATGCGATTTTCCGGGTCGTATATCCGATTTGACGGAGTTCCTCTATCTTTCCTCGTTCGAATGTTGTAAAATGGTGGTGGCTCATGGCTGCCTCCTTGTGTGAATGTTGTTGTTGCAAACTCTATTCTACACGTTTTGGCTGCCTTGGGCTATCTTTTTTCTGTCGCATTTCATTTTACAATGTAGCAAGCTACATTGTCAAGCCAAATGCGACAGTTCGAGTAGAAAGAGCTGGGAAGGTGTATTCCAATTAAGACATTTTCGGGGTCTGTTGTTTATAAGCAGAAGAGAAGAAGATAGGTTTTGATGAGAAACAGTGGACAGAACAGTACCTTTCGGAAAGAACTCTCTGAGCAAACCGTTACCGTACTCATTGCTTCCTCTCTGATGCGGACAATATGGATCAGCGAAATAAAGAGTTAAGCCTAGATCTTTCTGGATTACATCATAACAGGCAAATTCACCGCCACGATCTGTTGTTGCTGTTTTGAATGTGCCTTGTGGCAATAAAGTGTGCAGGTGCTTGATTGCAGCTTCCATGGAAGCTGCCGTTCGATCAGGAATGGGAACGGCTGTATAGAACCTTGTTTTTCGTTCCACAAAGGTGGCCAAGCAACCACCGGAACCCCTAGAGGAAACCACCGTATCAAGTTCCCAATGCCCAAATGTTTCTCTGGTATATACCTCTTTGGGTCTCTTGTGGATAGAAGTACCACGAGCATAATGCGCAAGATTTTTACAGCTTCTCTTTTTTCCATTACGGCGCAGCACATCTGCGGTGAGTCCGTTCAGTCGTCCGGCATAAAGCCAGTTGTATATTGTTTTAAAGCTCAGTTGGCTTGAAGTAACGGTATGTGATATTTGTTCTGGCGACCAGGTCTCTTTCAGCTTTTCTGCCACAGCTGCGCACAACTCCTCGTTCCATTTCCCTTGAGGTTTGCTGTTGTGCCGTTTCTTCTGGTAATCCAGTTGTGCTTCTTCTGCGTTATACGCTCGGGCACCGTAAAAACGTTTCAATTCTCTAGCGATACTGCTGTGGTGACATCCCAGACGTGATGCGATTTTCCGGGTCGTATATCCGATTTGACGGAGTTCCTCTATCTTTCCTCGTTCGAATGTTGTAAAATGGTGGTGGCTCATGGCTGCCTCCTTGTGTGAATGTTGTTGTTGCAAACTCTATTCTACACGTTTTGGCCGCCTTGGGCTATCTTTTTTCTGTCGCATTTCATTTTACAATGTAGCAATTAACTTAAAAACTGGCTATATATAAAACGTCATTTTCTTCCCCCGCCGAAGGCGGGGGAAGAAAATACAAGCTTGTTTTTAAGTGAATCAACTATAATTACTCATGATCAATTCGTTCAAAAGCCTTTTTCGCCTTCATGTTCATTATCCGCTCAAACAGTATTGCTAAACACAGTGCTACCGCTATTAAAATACCCCAGATTAGCACCGCAGACATACCAGACGTTACTAGCCTGAATCCGAAATACCCAAATGAAAGGATCACCAAAAAACCCAACATCGTTGCAAAAAAGGCATTCATGTTCTGCTTAATCGCCTGTTGCTCTGACTCCCATAGAAGCTTGGGTTTGGCCATATCCAGAAGTACGCTGATGGCTGATACTGCTGTTCCCAGAAGAATTGCCACAATTGCACCTGCCATCACCGATAGTATGGGGAGTTTCAGGATTATGCCCCCCAGTACCGCAGTCGCAAGTACACCCAGCAAAGCGATGCTGCATCCAAAATAGAACTTGCCTTTAATCTGTTGTTTTGCACTTACAGGTACCATTTTAGCAATCCAAAAGGCCTTACCCTCGCGGGAAATCACAGTCGCGGCTGCTGGGTTCATGGCTCCCACAAAGATCATAAGACCGCACAAAGCCAGTGAGGCGATAAGGCTTTGCCCGCTGAGAAGACGGCCTAATTGTTCCATACCCTGCTTGTTCCTGCCGCTGCCAATCGTGAGGAAAAAAAGCATCATCGGTCCAATAATGATCCCAAACAGCGAGTTCAGCGCATAAATTGGGGAACGAAGAATCACTTTCCATTCCTTAATGAAAATCGCATTCACCGGGCTGCTCACCTTGCCATAGGACCGGCTTACATCTTTGGGTTTGCTTCGTGCTGATTCCAGCTGCGCCAAAGCACCACTGAAATACATACGGCCTGCAATGAACGCCGCCACCCCTGTGCCAGCCAGTGAAACCAGTGCAAAAAGCCCAAGACTGCCCAGCCCGGCCAGGCCCGGCTCAATCAATGCGCGTGCTGCCCACGCAGAGGGTGGGAAGCCAGTGGCGATCGCGTTAATCAGCGCGCGCTGTTCCTGTTGGAGGTTGGCGACCCCTCCATTCATCAACAAGCCCTGAAGGTTGGTAGAGATAAGCATGTTCATGGCAAAAATCGCCGTGAAAAAGATAAATCCCCCGATGATGGCGATCAAATCTTTCTTTCGTGTGAAAACTGAAGTACGAACCAGCAATGCGGCGAGAAGACTGGATACGGCCATGGGTATAAAAGCGCCGAGCAGAACCACTACGAGGGCTTTGAGGTAAAAGTCATAGCTTGCACCCATCTGCAAGCCATATATGATGATGATGGGTACTAAGAAAAGAACAAAAGTACCAATCTCGCTGATCAGGACCATGATGAATTTTACAGCAAAAACCTTTCCCTGCGTGATGGGCAGAGAGGCAAGCAATTGCATGTCCTTCATATGGTACAGTCCCATCATGTAAAAGATGCCAAAAATAAGGATGACGATCTGCGTCGACATGATTCCTATGGCGAGGAAGACTCCAGCCATGTTTACAGACGCTGCAGCTTTAATGATGTAGTACGCTATAAAACTATAAAAAGCTAAAACATAACAGATGACAAAGGTGATCAATAAGCCCAAGCCGATTGCCCGCCACGCCTTTTTAGGGTTTGCGCGCAGATCGTACCGCAGCTCGGGAAAGGTGTACTTAAGTTTTAAGTGCAGCTTAAGCAGGGAAGTAAATTGCTTCATGCTTATTCCACCCCATCCGTCATTTTGAGGAACGCCTTTTCCAGCGAATCACTCTTTTCCCCGCTCATCAGTTCTTTGATGCTGCCAACTGCAATCAGTTTGCCTTTGTCGATGATGCCCACCCGGTCACACAGTTTCTCTGCCACTTCGAGAACATGCGTAGAGAAAAATACGGTATTACCTGCCTGTGTATGAGCCCGCATTTCTTCTTTGAGCAGATGTGCACTTTTGGGATCCAATCCGGTCAAAGGCTCGTCCAAAATCCACAGTGTGGGATTGTGCATGAGAGCCGCGGTTAAGATGAGTTTTTGCTTCATTCCGTGAGAATAGCTTTTGATGGCGTCTCCCGCAACATTTTCGAGTTCAAAAAGGGAAAGATATTTTTCTGTCCGCTCTTTGCGTTCGCGTTCTACGGTACCGAACATGTCTCCAATGAAGTTGAGGTATTCAATTCCCGTTAGCCGGTCATAGATTTCCTGCGAATCGGGGACAAACCCGATGGATCGTTTTACTTCCAGTGGATTTTCTTGCATGTTAAAACCATTAACGATTACACTTCCTGTATCGCTTTTGAGAAGTCCCGTTATCATTTTGATTGTTGTGGTCTTGCCTGCGCCGTTAGGTCCAATGAAACCAAAGATCTCACCCGGTTTCACGTGCATGCTAAGGCCATCCACCGCCTTGACTTTACCCTTGCCATAAGCTTTGGATACGTTGTCGAGCCTAATCATTTTACACCTCATTTTAGATTGAATATTTAATCTCCATATATAGTTTAATTCTTTTGGCAAATATGGGCAAATAAATATGCACAGAATATCAGCAGTATAGCCAATTAACTTAAAAACTAGCTATATATAAAACGTCATTTTCTTCCCCCGCCGAAGGCGGAGGAAGAAAACACAAGCTTGTTTTCAAGTGAATCAACTATATCTGTCCATAAAGCCATATACTATTTTTTGAACATTTTGTGAGATTATGTTTGCTTGTTGAAATACTTCTGATATAGAGAATTCCCCCGATCGCAGGACAATACCTGTAGTCGGGGGAATCTTTGCAAATATTCAATTTTTTCTGCCAGTTCATTTGTGAGCGTATAAACTATCCTGAAGTGGCAATTTTTGCTGTGCTGTCACGTCAGCACAACTGGGTTCTGTTAATGTAGGGTTCAAGTGCGTTGAGTCGTTCCCGTGCACTGTCGCCAATGCGGAGCGCAAGTTTGGTGCAGATCAATTCGAGCAAAAACAGCGTGGAAACGTTGGAATTGAAATAGCTGAGGCTGGTGACATCGACGGTCAGCAACTCATCGGCATACTGAGCACAAGGCGCTGTTGCCCGGTCGGTGATAAGGATTACCTTTGCATTCTTTTTCTTGCAGGCATCAATCACATAAAGTGTATTTTTATTGTAGCGGTTGAAGCTAAATACAACAATGCAATCCTCTGGACCGATGTCCATGACTGTTTCCATGGCGACGACGTCATCCTGGGTTGTGACAATTACGTTGCCGACGATGAGACGCAGTAAAAACGCCAACTTGTTAGCCATATCGGCCGTTCCGCGGTTTCCGTTTATGTATCGGAACTTGCATTCCGCCAGGAGTTTTACCACGCTGTCTATCTTTTCGGTTGAGTTTTTGGATAGTACGCTCATCAGGTTGCTGGACACCAGCTCATACTGCCTTTTGATCAGGTCTTCCTCATCTGAGTTCCCACTGGCTGCATTTTCAATTCTTTGTTTGGGTGGCAGCATATACTTATCCGATTGATCCGCCTGATAGGAAATATACTGCTGAAGCTCTTGCTGAAGATCGCCGAACACATTGTAACCAAGCGCCTTCGCGGCCCTGTTGACAGATGTGTTGCTGGTATCCAGTTCTTTTGCAAGATCGCTGGCCGACATAAAGCAAGCCTTGCTGACGTTATTCAGAATGTATTCAGCAATTTCACTTTCTTTTCTTGTCAGCTTGGCCTTGATGATCTTTTCCTTCAGATCTCCTAAAACTGCCATCATTTTCCTCCGAATTGCATTTAGCGGGAATCCGCTTATTCATCTTGCTGTATTTTAAACCCTGGACCACAGCATTGTCAAGGATGGCAGCAAATCAGGACCGTTTCTATGATAGCCATTTTTTGTTCCGCAAGTCCTTATACACAAACCGGGGAGCCAGGTGTTTGTTCCACCATGATTTTTAAAATTTCGACATCGGTTTCGCGCATGCCTTCTTTGCCAAGTCGGCCGACGCTTTTAATGGTCTCCTCAACCGAATCCTTGACAATGCCCTCTCCCGAATGAAACACCTGATTGTTGATGGCCATATGATAACCTAGCAGTGCTGCGTCAACCGACGAGGCGATTTTAGCCGCACAGGACGGCTTTGCTCCATCGCAAATAATGCCCGAAACATTTGCAAGCGTATTGGTGATTGTTTTACCAATGATGTCCATGCCCGCACCGTACAGATAGGCAATGCCAACGCCGCTGCCACAAGCTGCGCTTACTGCGCCGCAGTATGCAGACAGGCTGCCGATACCGGTCTTCTGGTGGATTGCGACCAGGTTGCTGATGACCAGCGCACGGTACAGCTTCTCCTGCGACACGCCAAGGAACCGGGCATACTGAATGACAGGCAGGGATACCGTCATGCCCTGATTCCCACTGCCTGAGTTGATGACCACCGGGAGGATGCAGCCGCTCATACGGGCGTCTGATCCCGCCGCCGGATAAGCCTTCGCCAGAGTTTTAATATCGGTTCCATAGCACTTAAGCAGTGTCGAGCCCACGTTGGCGCCATAGTCGTTTTTAAGACCTTCTTCGGCAATTTTGGTGTTGTACTCGATCTGCATATCCAACAGTTGCTTTACATCAGAAATTTCTACTGTGTTGGCAAAGTCATAGATTTCTTCAATGTTCATCTGTGTGCGGTCAAGCTCCTGCGTTTGATGGCCGGCAGCCTGTCCGTCTTTAGAGTAAAGCACCTTGCCGTCTTTCTCAATGCGAATAATGTTGCTGTGCTTGTTCTTGATCTCAACGACGGCAGAATGATCGCCCTTTATCGCAGTGATAATCACATCGAGATTGGCTGAGCCGTGAATGATCTCGACCTCGCAGAGACCGGTCGCAAGAAGCGCCTTCGTTTTTTCAATGTGCGCAGGCTTGACGTCTGCCAAAACCTCAAGCTGCTTTTCGGCGTTGCCGCCCACCGCGCCCAGTATGGCACTGGTTTCGATGCCGCGCATATCGCCAGTGGTGGGAACAATCACACCTTTGACGTTTTTAATGATGTTGCCGCTGCAGGCGGCTATCATTTTATCCGGGAATTCGCCAAGCACCTCACGCGCTTTAGCAGATGCCAGCGCGATTGCGATAGGCTCGGTGCAGCCGAGCGCCGGAATAAGCTCTTCCTTCAAAACAGTGAGATACAAATTGTGGATTTTACAACCACTTTCCATTTTAACCGCCTCAATTCAATATTTTTATGAACGACACTGGGGCCATTCATTTGCAAATCGTAATCTTATTTTTGGTAAGCTTCGTTAAACACTCATACCCGGTATCGGTGATCAGTACGGTATCAGAGTGCCTTACGCCTCCCCATGCCTTCTCCATGAGCCCCGGCTCCACGGTGACAACCATTCCTTGAGCGAGTGGGATGGTATTACCCTTAGCCAGCGACGGAAACTCGTGTGCAGAGCAGCCGACGCCGTGGCCAACTCTGCCGGGAAGACAATCCCCAAACCCGAAGTTAGTAAATACCGTTGCTGCACTTAGGTATAGTGCTTCAAAGGTTATTCCTGGCTTCATACGGTCAAAGACTGCCTGACGTGCCTCGAGCATTGCTTGATAGGCGTTATTCTTAAAGCTGTCCAAGTTGTTTACGATAATCGTACGCTCATTTTCGGCATGATAACCATTTGTCTTTGCCCATGCCATAGGCAGTGTGAGATCGCCGTCAATGGGTATGTAGTGCTTGGGACAGTCGCAGCCATAGGCAATGTGGGCGTTAGATAAACACCATACGTGAAGGCTGTCGATCATCCCCCCCTCCGATGTGCCGAAGCCACAAACCTCAGTATCGGGGTACAGCTCACTCCACGTCCTGCGCATTTGGTACTGGCCCTCCGTGCTGGCGCACGCCTCGGAATACCCTTGCTCCAGGCAGCGGATAGCGGTTTCCACTCCAACATCAACAAGATGTGCTGATTTTCTGATGCAGCTGATCTCGTACTCGTCCTTGATGACCTTCATCATGTTGATGGAAGAGGAAATATCCTCTTCCATCAACAAGTTAAGCTTTTTGCAGATGTCCTGATGCAGGCGAAAATTAACATAGTCGAGTTCCAGACCGAGGCGGATTGGCTCATCACCGAGAATTTCGCGCATGGCGTCCACAGGGTCCATGGCCAGAGAGGAGTTGGCGCCCCAAGTACCGTAGAGCTGGACGTTTTCCACGGCGCCTTCTTCCTTAGCATGGTCACAGCGGATACAGTGTACCAATAGGCACACACCTTTTTTGATGCTGACGATGATAAAAGTGGGATGACTGTTAATCACGGCATTAAAATTGCTGAAATAGAATGCATTTTCCGGTTTCATAATAATTGCCGTATCAAGGCCCTTCTCTGCCAGTTTGGCTTTGAGACTTTCAATTCTATGGTCAATAAAATGTTTGACTTCCATTGTCTACCTCGTTTTTATAGTTGATTCACTTGAAAACAAGCTTGTGATTTCTTTCCCCGCCGAAGTCGGGGGAAGAAAATGACGTTTTATTTATAGCCAGTTTTTAAGTTAATTGGCTATATCAGAGATGTGTGCCTTAGATTTTCACACGGATTTCCGATCGTCGTCCATGCCTCGCGATCTTCAATACAGACCAAACTGGAAGAAACAGTAGTTGCCAACACGTCGCCCTGCGGGTGGCGGCAGATGGAAAGGATACCATTTTCATGGTCGGATGTGATGCGGAATAAGTCCTGAAAACGCAGCCGCCCATAACGCTCTTCCAGCATCTGGCCGATGCGCTTAAATCGCATATGGGATGAGCGGGCCTCGTCAGGATTGGTATTGAGCGCGGTAATGGGCTCAAGCGTATAATGATTGGTTCGGTAGAGCACGCCGCTTCCATCGTCTTCCTGAATAACCATGTTGTCCCGTGTGGTTTCAATGGCGAAGGCATTCTTTTCATCCACGGCGATAATGTTGAGCCCGTTCATACGCGGCGAAGTTTTCAAGTACTCAATCACTTCTTTTGCCGTGCGGCAGTTTTCTAATAGAAGGCGTATGTTGACAAAAATATGTGTCGCATCTACTTCATCAAGATTAGGTTCGGCGGCCTTTGACCAAAAGCCGGTTGTAGCGATGCCCAGTCCGTAGCTGTTGATGCCGTTGGCTGGATAAGTTACCGTGCCGGCGCCGTTAATTTCAATGATGCTCGTGCCGTCATTGTTTTCGCGTTTGATGACGGCCTGTTCGATCATGGTGCCCATGTCGCGGTTTTTGATCAAATAGGTACAGCCGTCTGCTGTTGCTTTGCCGCGGACCATGATCATGCTGCACTCTTGCTGGAGGTATTTCGTCATGAAATAGGCGGGAATATTGAGCGTAAGAATATCCTCAAAACTGATACAAGAGCCATCGGCGATCCCTCTCATCTCGTCTATGAGCTCCGGGTGATTCTTTTGCATAAACTCTGCATTTTTCTGAACAAAAGCTTGATAGCGCCGAGGGCCCACGTGATCTTCGGCAAGCTTAGCCTTGACGTTCTTAATGTTGCTTTGAATGACCTGTGCCAGTGCCTTGCCATGTGCGACACCCTGCTCATAGGCGGATCCCTTTACAACTACGATACTGTTCATCATATTTCATCCTTTCACATTTTCAATTATACTAAAGCGTGATTGTTTTTAAATAATATAGTTTCAACTTCACATTTTGCCTGTTTGACAAAACGGAGCATCTCCTCATCAAGCGGGTAGCGTATCACACAACCGGGAGTCAGAATATGGCCTCGTCCGCCTAGCTCCTTGAAACATTTGTATATCTGATGGCGCAGTTCGTTTTTGTTATGGCTTGTGATATCTGTTCTGCAAAGACCGCCCATTACGCACTTGCCGGCTAACTCGCTGACTTCGTCCAGATCGGGGAGGCTTTCCCACACGTGCCAGTTGAAGACGTTGACTGGATAGTCCTTGAGAACACTGAACATGATACTGTCTCCATGGGCATGCAGTGTATTGAACCAGCCTTGGGAGGCCTCGATCACCTTTATGTCGTAGGGTGCGCCGAATTCGCGGTAAAGCTCTTCACTCATAATATCATAGTTGCTCATTTGCGATGCAAAAAAAATACCGTCGGCTCCCAAGTCGATCGCTTTTTTGACGAGTTCACAGGTCGTTTGGGTAATCGCTTCCAGTGCCTTATGTATCTCTGCGCCGCCACCCTCGCTGATATGGTCGAGCAGCCGCTTGCCCGAGAGCTTTTCGGCAGTGGTCAACGGACTGAAGACGGTGAAAATTACCGGAACATTTTCACCCTTGACCAGCTCCAAAAGCAACTGGAGGGAATAGAGCTCGCGCTTTAGAGCGCCTTGTTCGATGCTGGACGGCTTGATGAGATTCCAGTCCTCGATGGTCTTGACGGGTGTTTCCAGAATCTTTGCAACGCCACCCTTCGCAATTTCCGAGTAATCGACGATGCAGCCTAAATCCTCTACGGGGTACATTCCGTTATTCATTGTCTTAATAAAATCGACGTCATACTTCTGATAGAACTCATAGGTGGCCTCGGCCAGTTTGACCGGATCCATATCAACGCTCGGCAGATGGGACCACAGTGAATAGGGGATTGTATCAGTCTCGCGTCCTTCGATAGCTGCTTTGATTCGTTCTGTTTTTGTCATAACACTCTACCTTTCCATATTGAATGATGTCAGTTGAGCTCTCTGTCACAAACGCAGACAGCGGCAGAAATGTCCCGGCTCCACCTCTCGCAAAAGGGGAACATCCTTATAGCACTCCTCACATACCATTGGGCATCTGGTTGAGAAGCTGCAGCCGGCCGGAACGTTTATGGGACTGGGAATATCTCCCGATAGGATGATGCGGTTTTTTACCAGATCAGGGTCGGCAATCGGAACTGCGGAAAGAAGCGCCTTGGTATAGGGGTGCATTGGATTGGCAAACAAACTGGTTTTGTCTGTCGTTTCCACGATTTTGCCCAGATACATGACGGCAACCTGCGTAGATATGTGCTGAACCACCCGCAAGTCATGCGAGATAAACACAAGCGTCAGCCCCAACTGCTTTTGCAGTTTAAGCAGAAGGTTAATAATCTGCGCTTGGATCGAAACGTCAAGGGCAGAAACACACTCATCGCAAACAATCAGCTTGGGCCTGACTGCCAGTGCACGCGCAATGCACAGACGCTGACGCTGCCCGCCCGAAAACTCATGGGGGAACTTACCCATGCTGTCGCGGTTGAGCCCCACCATAGAAAGCAGCTCTTCCGCCTGTTTAACCGCCTCTTCCTTAGTGGCGAGCTTGTGGATGATAAATGGCTCGCACAGGATATCACGTACCCGCATTCTTGGGTTGAGAGAAGCATAGGGATCCTGAAAGATGATTTGCATATTTCTTCTTGCCCGCCGCAGCTCCTTAGGGGTCATGCTGGCAATATCATGTCCGTTAAAAAGGACTTCCCCCTCGGTTGGATCAATTAATCGTAGGATGACTCTGGCGAGGGTGGACTTACCACAGCCTGACTCGCCGACAATTCCGAGCGTCTCGCCGCTTCGAATGGTCAGGTTGATATCGTCAACGGCCTTGACATAAGATTTTGAGAAGCCCAAAAGCCCGCGTTTAACAGGAAACCATTTTTTGAGATTATGGACCTCCATGAGAACATCAGACTTAATTTCTTGCATATATTTCACCCCCTATTCCCATTTGTCAGTACATTTCCAACATTTCACACTGCATTCGCGGTCAACCACCATAGGAGGCTCCTGCTTGGTGCAGATCGGTTTTGAAAACTTGCAGCGGTTGTTAAAGGCGCAGCCTTTGGGAAGGTGATAGATGCTCGGCACATTGCCTTCTATCGTCTCAAGCTCGCCCTGCACATCCTTCATGGTGGGCACCGATTTGAGAAGCCCCTGTGTGTAGGGATGGCGTGGATGATGAAAGAGTTCTCCGACCGGCGCCTTTTCCACAATGCTGCCTGCGTACATGACCGCCACGGTGTCGGCAGTCTCTGCGATCACCCCTAGATCATGGGTAATCAGAATAATTGAAGTATTAAAATCGCGGTTGAGCTTTCTCAGTAAATCCAGAATTTGCGCTTGTATGGTTACATCCAGCGCAGTGGTCGGTTCGTCGGCGATCAGAACCTCTGGATTGCATAACAGCGCCATCGCAATCATAACTCTCTGACGCATGCCACCCGAAAGCTCAAAGGGATACTGCCGCAGGCGTGTTTCAGGGGAGGGGATGCCGACCGTGTGCAGCATTTCGAGAACCTTCTGTTCGCTTTCCCGTTTAGAAACACCCTTATGTAAACGGATAACCTCAGAAAGCTGGTCACCAATGGTAAACAGAGGATTGAGGCAGACCATGGGCTCCTGAAAGATCATTGAAATGCGGTTACCGCGGTAAGAGCACATCTCTTTTTCCGTCTTTCCCAGCAAATCCTCCTCGCCAAGAAAAATTTTACCCTCGACCTTGGCGGGCGGGGACTGTAAAAGACGAATGATGCTCTTGCAGGATACGCTTTTGCCAGAGCCTGATTCACCGACCAGTCCCAATTTTTCTCCCTTCTGCAGAGAGAAACTGATATTGTTGACGGCAGCTGCGCGGCCGTATTTTGTTTCAAAGGTTACGGTTAGGTTCTCAACCGTGAGTACCGGTTTGCTCATAATCGATATCTCCTTGACTTCATTTTTAGATATCTAATTTCGGATCAAGATAATCCCTCAACCAGTCACCCAGAAGGTTTACACCCAAAACGGTGATTGTGATAATCAGGCCGGGCAGAATCGCCATCCATGGCGCAGATACAAGGTAGTTTCTTCCGTCCGCAAGCATTCTTCCCCAAGTGGGAATCTCAATGGGGACACCCATTCCCAGAAAGCTTAGTGAGGCCTCCATTAGGACGATTTTTGCAACCTCCAGTGTTGCGAGAACGATGACGGGACTAATGACATTGGGCACGATGTGCCGGAAGATGATTCTTATGTCCGTACCGCCCAGTGAACGGATCGCCTCGACGTATTCCATTTCACGGATAGAAAGGATCTCGCCGCGAATCAGCCTTGCATAACGCACCCAGCCGCTGATGCCGGCAATCAGGATAATATTTTGCAGCCCCGGACCGAGAACTGCCGCAATGAACAGCGCCATCAGCGTAAAGGGAAAGGAGAGCTGAATGTCCACCAGGCGCATGATGATGGCGTCTATCCATTTGCCGTAGTAACCGCTGAGCGCCCCAAGCACGACGCCGATGATCACAGACATGATCGTACCGCAGAAGGATACAAGAAGGGTGATACGGCTGCCATAGATCAGTCGGGAAAGAATATCTCTTCCAAGCTGGTCGGTTCCGAGGATGTGCTTCCACGTGCCACCCTCGCCCCAGACAGGATTCATCAGTTTGATCATGATGTCCTGTTTGGCTGGGTTATATGGACTGATTATATTGGCCGTCAGCGCCATAAATACGATGATGGCAAGGATGACAGCGCCAAACATTCCTGTCTTGCTTCTTTTCAGACTATTCCACATTGACGCATTTCTCCTTACTGCATTTTAATGCGTGGATTGATAATGCAGTACAGAATATCAACCACAAAGTTTACAACAACAAAGGAAACGGCAATAATAAAGACGATTGCCTCGACGACCATAAAGTCGCTGTTTCCGATGGAAAGAACCGCAAGTCTGCCGATACCCGGCCAGCCAAATACCGTCTCAATAATGACAGCGCCGCCGACCATAGTAGCTATTTGTAGGCCAAGTATTGTCAGAACTGAACTGAACGCGTTTTTAAAGGCATGCTTCATGATGACCATGAAAGAACGAAGTCCCTTTGCCTTTGCCACATCGATGTATTCCTTGTTTAGAATTTCAAGCATATTCGAGCGTAACAATCGGGCAATCGTTGCTGCTGAATATACGCCGAGAGTGAAGGCAGGCAGGATAATCGACTTCCAGGATTCATTCCCAGAGGTCGGAAGCCAGTGCAGCTTGACTGAGAACAGCAGCATCAGCATAATGCCCATCCAGAATCCGGGGATACACTGTCCAAAAAGCGCGACAACGCGGATAAAACTGTCAATTTTGGTGTTGCGCTTGACGGCGGCGATGACGCCTGCCGGGATGCCCAGACACAGTGCAAATAAAAATGCGGCTCCGGTGAGCTTTATCGTTGCGGGGAGTCGCTCGAGTACCACTTTGAGGGCAGGCTCATCATAGTTATAGGACTTGCCAAAATCTCCGACGACAGCGCCCTTTAAAAAACGGCCGTACTGAACCAGAATCGGGTCATTAAAACCCATAACCTGCCGCATCTCTTCTATATCCGCTCTGGTTGCACTGGGCGGGAGCATCAGCTCGACGGGGTCGCCGGCGAGGTTCAGCACGAGAAAAACAATCAGAGTGATTCCCAATACCGCAATGAGCGATTGCAAAAACCGATTTGCTAAGTATTTCGCCATACTTGTCCACCTTTCAGCAGGGTATTCATGGGAAAGGGGACTTTGTACAAAGACAGGCTCTGTACAACATCCCCCTTCTTGCGCATCAGAATGTCATGCTATCGATCTAGTTATAATAATCGGTTTGTATGTCTTCCCCCGCCGAAGGGGGGAAGACATACAGCCTCTTTCGCAATTTGCCATGGAATCGTTGTAATTATTACGCCGTAAGATCCGTGTTATAGAACAAAAGCATTTCATCGACTCTGGGTGTCCAGCCCTTAAGCTTGGAACTCATGGCATAAAGGCCGTAAGGCTGATATAGGAAGATCGCGCCTGCCTCGTCCTTAATCATCTGTTGGATCTGCGAGTTTAATTTATCGCGCGCGGCCTTGTCGTTGGTGATAGCCGCCTTCTGGCGCAGCGCATCAAATGCCGTATTGCTGTAGGTGGAGTATCTCTCGCCGGTTGAGAAGCACAGTTTGGCAAGCAGGTCAATATTGGCATAGGGGCCGCCGATTGCATTAAAATAAAGCGGTGAGACGGTGCCGGCGGCAATCTGATCTCTCTGTTTGGCAGCTTCAGACTCGCTCAGCTTGACCTTTACACCAACCTCACCCAGTTGTGCAGCGATAAACTGCATGACATTGGCACTGTTGGCGGCACTGCTGACATAGCTGGCCTCCAATTCAAGGCCAGTTGGGTATCCCGCCTCAGCAAGAAGCTCTTTTGCCTTCGTCGGATTGTACTCATAGGGCGTGATGGAAGCATCATAGCCCTCATACTCGGGACAGGACAGCGTGGCGACTTGTTTGGCATAACCATCCAATACGCCTTTGATGACTGCCTGCTTGTCAATAGCATAGTTGAGTGCCTGACGTACCTTGACATTCTGCATGGGGCCCTTGACAAGCGAGTTGATGGCCAAAAAGGTGACGCGGCTGGTGGAGTTGCCAATGACATCAACATTATTCAGCGCATCAAGCCTCTTGACCTCACTGGCCGGAATGCCGGAACAGAAGTTAACGTCGCCCGCTTCAAGAGCGGCAATTCTGGCTGCCGATTCAGGGATGATCTTAAAGGTAAGCTTGTTAATGGCAGATTTTCCTCCAAAATAGCTTGGGCTTGCCTCCAGGACGATTTTCTCGTCTTTGACGCGTTCAACAAACTTGTAGGGACCGGTCCCGACGGGCTTCTTGAGAAACTCTTCATTTCCGACTTTCTCAACATAGTCCTTCGGGATGATCATGACGTAGTTTAGCCGCAGCAGCAGGCCCGGATAGGGATCTGCGGTAGAGATGTCAACGGTGTAATCATCAATGACCTTTGCGGTCATAAAGGAGAAATCAGTAGCAAGTAAGTACTTTTTTTCTTTATCCTTGATGGTTGACAGGGTGTACTCGACATCCTTGGCTGTAAATTTAGAGCCGTCCTGAAAGGTGACGTCCTTTCTCAGATGAAACCTCCAAGTAAGCTCATTGGTCTGCTCGTAGGACGCGGCCAGGTCTGGCTCGATATTCATCTTTCCATCGCTTTTAACAAGTTTGTTAAACATATGTGCTAAAACACCTGCGGTGATGGTACTGGTTGCATTACGCGGGTCAAAGCTGGAGATATCGCTTGCCAACGCAATTTTGAGTTCCTTGCTTGCCGGTGCTGATGAGGACGATTTTCCAGCTGACGAGGATGAGGTTGCGCCACTGCTGCAGCCCGATAAAACGGCAAGAACCATAAGCAGTGAGAGAGTCGTACAGATGATCTTTTTCAATTCGTTCCCTCCTATTTTTTGATGACGATTTTTTCTTCTATCTAATGCACCAGACAATGTTCACCTGATGCAATAAATCGAGATTTTGAAGTTGCGGTAATGCCTGTTCGAACTTTGAATACCGTTGCACTGGAAAAATCATGATGTTGTGGATGATATGTACGCCATATTGGAATGACAAAGCTTTTTCTGCTTTGACCGTATGCGAATCAGATTAGAAAGAGATAAGAGGAGGTTTTATGTGCGGCAAAATAAATGTTCATTTATAAACATAATAAATAATTAAAGTTTAAAAGTCAACGAAATTGACGAATTATATTATAATTTGTCAACATAAACATACTATATTGATATAATATGTACAATTTATCATCTGACCACAATACGATTCATAAGGCATAGAAGGCTGTTGATGGCTTTGCGATCGAAAATATCGCCGGTAAGGCGGCTTGGTGTTTGTGATCCTTTTTTACCATCTTTGCATGCGTATAAATTTTTATAAAAAGATGATAAAATAATAAATAGAACGCTGCCAAATCTGTTCTAGTGCCTTGTAATATCTAAATATTATAAGTCAATGGGTTAAATGTTCTTGTATATTCCCCCGCCGAAGGCGGGGGAATATACAAGCTTAAGATGTTGCATTGTTCTAGTATCCATTTGGGTAAAATAAGGTTAAATAAATGGAATCCTAAATCAGGGACGTGGCTTCTGATATTATTCAATGAGGGAGTAGGTTGGGTATGAAGCAATATATTTTAGCTCTCGATCAGGGCACAACAAGCTCAAGAGCCATTTTATTCGATCACAATGGAAAGATGATTGAAAAAGCGCAGAATGATTTTACTCAAATCTATCCGCAGCCGGGATGGGTTGAACATGATCCCATGGAGATCCTCTCCAGCCAATATTCGTCTGTCCGTGCGGTTTTAGAGTCAGCAGGAATTTCTGCCCGGCAAGTCTGCGCAATTGGCATCACGAACCAGCGCGAAACAACGGTTGTCTGGGATAAAACAACCGGAAAGCCCGTGTACAACGCCATCGTATGGCAGTGCCGCAGGACCGCTTCAATCTGTGACGAGCTCAAAGCGGAAGGTCTAGGTGAGTATATTACAGATAAAACGGGGCTTTTAATTGATGCGTATTTTTCAGCGAGCAAGATCCAATGGATACTGGATAATGTACCGGGCGTGCGTTGCCGCGCGCAGCGAGGAGACCTGTTGTTCGGCACAATAGACACATGGCTTATATGGAATCTGACAGGCGGGCGTGCGCACGTGACGGATTATACCAACGCATCGCGTACAATGCTTTTTGATATAGACAACTTGAAATGGGACAGCATATTATGCAAAAAACTTGGCATACCGGAATGTATGCTGCCAGAATGCCTGCCGTCAAGCCATATCTACGGAACCGTGGCAAAGACGCCGGGTCTTGAGGAGCTTGCAGGCGTGCCGATTGCCGGAGCTGCCGGAGACCAGCATGCCGCTTTGTTCGGACAGACATGCTTTGAGCCGGGACAGGCGAAGAATACATATGGTACCGGCTGCTTTATGCTTATGAATACGGGAAAAGAACGTGTGCGGTCTAAAAACCGACTTCTGTCCACCATCGCATGGGGAATCGGCGGAGAAGTGGAATATGCGCTGGAAGGCAGTGTTTTCAACGCAGGTTCTGTTATCAAGTGGTTGCGCGATGACCTGGGAATCATCCGAACGACACATGAGATAGATATACTGGCCGCTTCGGTTGCAGATACGCAGGGTGTATATGTTGTGCCGGCGTTTACAGGGCTTGGCGCGCCCTACTGGGACATGTACGCGCGCGGTACTATTTTGGGGCTTACACGCGGAACCGGCAAGGCACATATTGCGCGTGCGGTGCTTGAGAGCATCGCATTTCAGGTCGCAGACCTTGTTTTTGCCATGCGCGAAGATGCGGACATCGCATTAACTACGCTGCGTGTCGATGGTGGTGCCAGCGTCAGTGACATAATGATGCAGTTTCAAGCGGATTTACTGGATGCCCATGTAGACCGACCTAAAAACATCGAAACCACAGCACTTGGCGCAGGCTTTATGGCAGGGCTTGCCTGTGGCTTTTGGTCTGACCGCGAAACTTTGATAAAATGTCGTGAAAGCGAACAAATATTTTATCCGAATATGGCAAAACCCCGACGTGACGAGTTGTATTCAACTTGGAAGCGAGCTGTGAAACGTGCGCAGGGCTGGGCCGAATAAAGTGCAAAAATGGGAAGGGCGGAGCATCATGAGTAATATTCTTGTAGACTGGAAGACGATGGAAAGTTTCGTAAACGATGTTTTTAAAGAGTATGGAGTACCAGACGAGGATGCGCGAATCTGTACCGATGTTCTTCTTGAATCAGACAGGCGCGGCATCGAATCGCACGGCATCAATCGTTTTAAGCCAATCTATCTGGATCGTATCAAGGCAGGAATTCAAAAGCCTGTTACAGAATTTGAAATAGTAAGACAGACTGCAACTACTGCCGTTGTGGACGGTCATGACGGCATGGGACAGGTTATTGCCTACCGCAGCATGCAGATGGCCATTGAAATGGCAAAATCGTACGGCATGGGAATGGTTGCTGTCCGCAATTCTACGCATTATGGCATTGCAGGTTACTACTCAACAATGGCGGCAAAAGCCGGCTGTATCGGTATTACGGGTACGAATGCGCGTCCTTCCATCGCGCCAACGTTTGGTGTTGAAAACATGCTGGGTACGAATCCCCTTACGATTGGGCTGCCTACAGATGAAGAGTTCCCTTTTATGCTGGACTGTGCTACATCCATTATCCAACGCGGAAAAATCGAATATTACTCTCGTATCGGCAAGGATACACCCGCTGGAATGGTGATTGATCATGATGGAAATGCTCTTACCGACTCTGATTTCATTTTAAAGCTGCTCAGTGATGGAACAGCTGCTCTGGCGCCTTTAGGCGGCATCGGCGAGGAATTTGCCGGCTATAAAGGATACGGCTATGCCACTGTTGTCGAGATTTTATCGTCCGCACTACAAGCGGGAAGTTACCTTAATATGCTGACCGGAGTACAAAATGGGAAAAAGGTGCCACTTCACCTTGGTCATTTCTTTATCGCCATTGATACAGAAGCCTTTATGGGGCTTGAAGTGTTTGAAAAGATTACAGGGGACATTCTGCGCAGGCTGCGTGCCTCTCAAAAGATGCCGGGCTGTGAGCGCATCTATACTGCCGGCGAAAAGGAATATTTGATCTGGCTTGACCGGAAAGATAAGGGCATTTTGATCAATGAAGCCGTACAAAAAGAGCTGGCTGCTATACGCGATGAGCTCAAGCTTACTCAATACAGCTTGTTTTAACAGACAATGATATAGCCAATTCACTTAAAAACTGGCTATATATATAACGTCATTTTCTCCCCCCGCCTTCGGCAGGGGGAGAAATCACAGGCTTGTTTTCAAATTAATCAACTATAAAATGACGATTTCAAGTGAATTTTTTGGGTGGTGTAAATGTGATGATAACGAGTGAATTGGATATAAAAATGAAAGACGGTCAGATAAATCATATTTACCTTTGGAGACCAGACGAAGAAATTAGCTGCAAGGGAGTCATCCAAATCGTCCATGGTGCGGCTGAATACGGAAAAAGATATGAAGATTTTGCACAATATCTGACTAAGAATGGGTTCATTGTCTGCGCAAGTGATTATAGAGGACATGGCTTTTCTGTCAAGGATAAAACTGATCTTGGCTTTTTCAGCGACGAGGATGGCTGGAGAAAAATTGTGGATGACCTCTATGCAATAACGCAATATCTCAAAAATGAATATAAGGGTTTGAACGTTTTTCTTTTAGGGCACAGCATGGGATCTTTTTTGGCAAGAACTTACGCAATCCTTTATGGAAGAGAAATAACGGGACTGGTATTGAGCGGAACGGCCCACAATCCAAAGACATTGTTGATGTTTGGGAAATATGTAGCCGAAAGAGACATAAAAGCCGGAAAAGCAAGATATAAAAACCCGCTTCTGAATCAATTAACTTTCCGGGATTTAAACAAAAGCTTCAGAAGTGGTAAGACAGATTATGAATGGCTTTCAAGAGACCCGGCAATTGTTGAAAAGTATATAGAAGATGAACTTTGTGGATTTGACTTTACTTCATCTGCCTTTAGGGATATGTTCGGTGGGCTTTTGTTCATCACGGACAGAAAAAATATCTCCAAGACACCAAATGAACTCCCTATTCTGATCCTTGCAGGGAAGGATGATCCCGTTGGAGAAAAGGGGAAAATGGTCATGAAGTGTTACAACAAGTACGTTGATGTTGGGATAAAGAGTGTTCATGTAAAGCTATATGAGGGGATGAGGCATGAAATCCTCAATGAGATCGGAAAAGAAGAGGTATATCAGGATATTCTCAGTTGGGTCATTGGTGTCTGAAAAAAGGGATAAAATAGTGCCTTGTAAAATCTTAATCTCTTATGGGAATGGGTTAAAAGTTAAAGATTTTGCATTGTACAAGTGTCTTGTAAAACCTAAAACTTGTATTTAAAGGGTTCAGAATGTTTTGTATATTCCCCGCCGCCGGCGGGGGATATACAAGGCTTAGATTTTACAGAGTACTAGTGCAATTTAGTAATATGGATTTGCGAATGAAAACGAATTATTATGATCAGTAAAATCGCCGGAAGTCTATGCTTTGATTTGCATAGATTTTCGGCGATTTATTGAGATTATAAAGTCTTAAAGAAGTATAATTCTCCCCATAACATCAAGTAAGATTAATACTGCTTAAAAATCTCTTTAATTTCGGTGACATTTTTGGTCTGCGTCAGTGCTAGTGAAAGAAGGATGCGGGCCTTCTGAGGATTGAGTGTGTCTCCGCCAATACAATTGGCCGGTGCATTGGCAGAAATCGTTACGATACCGTTGCTGATTCTGGAGGTGTTGACGACAGGAACACCACTCTTTTCCAACGAAACCAATTTGTTAGACCATAGTGTGCTGTAAGAGCCATTACCAGCGCCGGCGGTAACAATCCCCTCGGAATTCTTGGAGAAATAGTCCAGTATGTCTGGGTCTGCATCAATATGGAAATAAGCAATCGAGACCTTGGGTAGCTTTTCAAGCTTGCTGATATCAAAGCGGGATTCGGTCGTGTGTTTTTTGGTCGTTTTTGTATAGAAATAAGGTTTGTCATCGCGCATATAGCCAAGGCATCCAAAATCCTTGCCACCAAAGGCATCGGTTTTGAAGGTGTTGATTTTTTGAACATCACGGCCGCTGTAAATGCCATCCGAGAAGATGACCATGGCACCCTGGCCGATAGCCTCGTCGCTGCGGGCGAGAGCAACGGCTTGATAAAGGTTAAAGGGACCATCAGCGCTGGTAGCCGTTGAGGGCCGCATGGCGCCGACTACTACAACAGGCTTTTTGGTTTTTACGGTGAGGGTGAGAAAATAGGCGGTTTCCTCCAACGTATCGGTACCATGGGTAACGACAAAACCGTCAATCTTATCATTGGTGGCCAGTTCGTTGATCCGTTTTGCCAGACATAGCCAATCCTGTCCGGTTACATTGTCGCTGGCCGTGTTGAGAATTTGTTCGCCGCTGATATTGGCCAGCTTATCGATTCCGGGTACGCTGTCAATCAGCGCCTGGACATTTAGCTCACCGGCTTTATATTCAGTGGTCTTACCTGCTGCACCGGTACCGGCAATCGTGCCGCCAGTGGCTAAAATCACTACATTTTTAAGAGACTGATTTTGTATTGATGAAACAGAGGAAGTGGCCGCGGAAGTCCCAGAAGAAGCGGCCGCCGGTTTGGGCGCCGATGCAGAGGAAGTAGTTGCAGATGAAGTAGTTGCAGATGAAGTGGAGGATACCGCAGGTTGTCCCGCACAAGAGGAAACAGAAGCCACAATTAAGAGAAGACAGAGCAGGGATACAAATGCCTTTTTCATTTCGTTTTCTCCCTTACAGTATGATTGAACATGATTTGTTGTGCAGTCTTTGTTGCCGTAATAAGAACATACCGAAAAAAGACTGAACGACTGCTATATCAATGTTATTAATACAAATTCCAAAATATGTTATTTGAATATATTGATAATTTTCGATAAAAACCGTTATAAGAATTGAAATAGCTGGATGCTCCGAAAGGAACAGCCAGCTATGCTTTAATATTTATAGCCAATTAACTTAAAAACTGGCTATAGTTAAAACGTCATTTTCTTCCCCCGTCTTCGGCGGGGGAAGAAATCACAAGTTTGTTTTCAAGTTAATCATCTATAACTGAATGTTTTTACATCTGGCCTTCTGCATTGTTTAAAGGCAGACTACAAAAGCAGATAATTATAAATCCACATGATGGTCGACCATATCTAAATAGGCCTTTTTACATGTTTCAAAATCCTTAGTTACAATGGATTTATAAATAATACGGTGAAGATCAGTACCATTTGCAATGGTTTTTGTTTTGCGCTTGGAGATGGATCGATCTAGGCGCTGCTTTACTATGATCAACAGGTATTGATAAATTGATTCTTTTGCAACTGTAAAGGAATAAGAGTAGAGAGAGTTTTTTGACATTTTTACGATCTTATGATGAAATTCCAAATCTACATCAACCAGATCTTTAAAAAGTCTAGAATCCCAATCTTGACATTGATAGATTTCAGACCGAATATGATCATATTTATTCGTAATTTCATTCAGCTGTTCAATCTCTTCAGGAGTGGCTCGTTCAATCGCTAAGCGAGCACATTCGATTTCCAACAGCTTTCGGAATTCGCATACATCTTCAAGAAGCTCTGGACGCATGTAAAATTCTGAAACTTCAGTAATATATTTGCTGAAACTAAAATTCTTTACATACGTTCCCTCGCCTACGCGGGTTTCAACGATTCCTAAAGTATTCAGCTTTTGCAGTGCCATGCGGACTGTCAGACGGTTCACGCCGAAAATTTCTGATAGTTCACCTTCAGAAGGAATCTTATCATAGATCTTCCATTGCCCATTTGAAATATTCTCCTTAATCCTATTGCAAACTTCATCTGGGAGAGATGTTTTTTTGATCTTCATAGTTCCTCCATTTATTTACATATAACTGAATAATATATTTTAGTGATTACATATATATTTACTGGTTGATTGAAACCCAAATATTGTAAATTTAAAAAAGTAATTTTATCATAGTGCTTTGTGTCGTAATTGTCAAGTTGAAGAAAGTGACTCTTATGTTCAATATAAATAAATAAACATTGATATAATAATATTTTTATATGAATATATAATATAAATTATGACAAATTATGTAAAATGTTGCGTGATCTATACTTAGCGAACAGATCGATATCAATCAGTCGGATAAGTGAATATTGAGGCGTCATCATAAGAATTACGAACATTGATGTTATATAGGTACAAGAGACTATCATTTTCTTTTCCTATGTGCGCTCTATATTTTTATTATAAAAATGAAAAAGGAGTTGTATCAGATGAAAATTACCAAGGTTGACGTTATGCAGGTTAAAGCAGGAAATCCCATTTGGCGCCCGATCATTTGCAGAATCTTTACCGATGAAGGAGTTTATGGCGATGGGGAAGCAGCCCTTGCCTATGGTATTGCCGCGCCCGCCGCATTTGGCATGGTCAAAGATTTGGCCTCTCTGATTATCGGTATGGACCCTTTGGACAATGAGGTTATCTGGGATAAACTTTATAAATCTACTTTCTGGGGACAAAACGGTGGGCCGGTAGTCTTCGCTGGCATCAGCGCGCTGGATATTGCTCTGTGGGATATTAAGGGCAAGTTCTTTAATGTGCCTATTTACAAGCTCCTTGGAGGCAAGCGGAGGGACAACCTGCGAAGCTATGCCAGTCAGCTGCAATTCGGGTGGGGACCTAATTTTGAAGAGATGAAATCCACCGAAGAATATGCCGCGGTTTCCAAAAAAGCCGTCGCAGACGGTTACGACGCCATCAAAATTGATTTCTTTACCTATGACAAGGATGGAAGGCATTTTACCGCAGAGGACATGACAAGACTGCTGAAGCCTTATTATGTGGATCTTGTCGAGGAAAGGATCGCTGCCGTCAGAGAAGCTGTCGGGCCGAACGTTGATATCATCATGGAGAATCACTCAAATCCTGACGCGCAATCCGCGGTTCAACTGGGACGCCGCGCACAAAAATACAATATATTCTATTTTGAAGAGCCCAATACACCAACCTCAAAGATGGCAAAATATATCTGCGACAAGCTGGAGATGCCCATTGCACATGGCGAGAGAGTTTACTCGAGATGGCAGTACGCGGAATACTTCGAGAACAGTTCCGTACAAGTGATTCAGCCGGACCTTGGAAACTGCGGCGGCCTGACTGAAGGTAAAAAGATCTGTGATATGGCTTATACCTATGACGTCAGTGTACAGGCACATGTTTGCGCAAGCCCCTTGTCCACTGCTGTCGCCCTGCACTTAGAGTCCGTGATTCCGAATTTTGTAATTCACGAGCATCATAGAATCTGTCTCTGCGACTTTAATAAAGAACTCTGTATCCATGACTACCAGCCTGTGGACGGCAAATACAAGGTTCCCGAACTACCCGGCATCGGCAATGAATTTTCAGAATTCGCTTTGACAAACTGTGAAAAGGTAACAGTCAAATAAAACAACCTTTTCAGATGTCCCGTACATGTATAACCAATTAACTTAAAAACTGGCTATAGTTAAAACGTCATTTTCTTCCCCCGCCTTCGGCGGAGGAAGAAATCACAAGCTTGTTTTCAAGTTTATCAAATTTACAATGCCAATCAAAATAAAAAAGGAGTTGTATTATGAAAATTACAAAGGTTGATGTGATGCAGGTAGAAACCAGGCGTAATGGCTGGCGGCCTATTATTTGCCGCGTCTTTACTGATGAAGGGTTTTTTGGCGATGGGGAAGCAGCCCTTGCCTATGGTATTGGCGCACCTGCCGCATTTGGTATGATCAAAGACCTGGCGACTTTGATTATTGGTATGGACCCCTTGGACAATGAGGTCATCTGGGATAAACTTTATAAATCTACTTTTTGGGGACAAAATGGCGGGCCGGTAGTCTTTGCAGGCATCAGTGCGCTGGATATCGCTTTGTGGGATATCAAGGGTAAATTCTTTAAAGTACCGATTTATAAGCTCCTTGGCGGTAAGCGGAGAGATAACCTGCGCTGCTATGCCAGTCAGCTTCAGTTCGGCTGGGGACCGGAAAGAGTACAAGTTTCGTCCACTGAAGATTATGCCGCTATTTCCAAGAAGGCTGTCGCAGAGGGATACGATGCGATCAAGATCGATTTCTTTACCTATGATAAAGACGGAAGGCCTTTTACCGCTGAGGATATGACAAGACTGCTGAAGCCTTATTATGTAGATCTGATTGAGGAAAGAATCGCCGCGGTCAGAGAAGCTGTCGGGCCGAACGTTGATATCATCATGGAGAACCACTCTAATCCTGACGCGCAATCCGCGGTTCAACTGGGACGCCGCGCGCAGAAATATAACATCTTTTACTTTGAAGAACCCAATACGCCGACGCCCAAGCTGGCAAAATATATCTGCGACAAGCTGGAGATGCCCATTGCACACGGTGAAAGAGTTTACTCGAGATGGCAGTATGCTCCCTATTTTGAAAACAGCTCGGTACAGGTTATTCAACCGGATCTCGGAAACTGCGGCGGCCTGACTGAAGGTAAAAAGATTTGTGATATGGCGTATATCTACGACGTCAGTGTGCAGGCACATGTTTGCGCAAGCCCGTTGTCCACCGCATTGGCTCTCCATTTGGAAGCAGTGATTCCCAACTTTGTGATTCACGAGCACCACAGAGTCAACCTCTGCGACTATAACAAGGAACTCTGTATCTATGATTATCAGCCTGTCGACGGTAAATACAAGGTTCCCGAACTGCCCGGCATCGGCAATGAATTTTCTGAATATGCGCTTACGCATTGCACAAAGGTAACGGTTGGCTAATCATGTTTTAGATTTACATGTAATGAAATGTCTGATTAGGCTGCCTATTTAGCTTGAAAAGAAGGAGGAACAATTTTGAAAATTATAAAAGTGGATGTCATGCAGGTCAATGTGGAAGGTGTGTTCAACGGTTGGAGGCCGATCATTTGCCGTATCTTTACCGACGAAGGCATTTATGGGGATGGGGAAGCGGCTCTATCTTATGGTATTGGCGCTCCTGCAGCGTTTGGCATGGTAAAGGACTTGGCTTCTCTCATTGTTGGGATGGACCCTTTGGATAATGAGGTCATATGGGATAAACTGTACAAAACTACCTTTTGGGGACAGAATGGTGGCCCTGTTGTTTTTGCCGGTATCAGCGCTATTGATATTGCTTTGTGGGATATCAAGGGCAAGTTCTTTAATGTACCTATTTACAAGCTCCTTGGAGGCAAGCGGAGAGACAACCTGCGCAGCTATGCCAGTCAGTTAATGCTTGGATGGGGCGATGGATATGAAATGCAATACAAAACAGAAGACTTTGCAAGAGTTTCTCGCAAGGCGGTCGCAGAAGGCTATGACGCGGTCAAGATTGATTTCTTTATTTGCGACCGTGATGGACGGCATTTTAGCGACAACGAGCGTATCGCTCTGTTGAAGCCGTATTATTTGGATTTGTTGGAAGAACGTCTGTCTGCTGTCCGCGAGGCGGTCGGGACGAAGGTAGATATTATTATTGAAAATCACTCTCTGCTGGATGCTAATTCCGCGGTTCAGTTTGGCAGAAGGGCGGAAAAATATAATATATTCTATTTTGAAGAGCCCAATACGCCTACATCTAAAATGACAAAGGTCATTTGCGATAAGCTCAACATTCCAATTGCCAGCGGTGAACGTATCTATTCAAGGTGGCAGTATGCACCCTATTTCGAAAACAGTTCTTTGCAGGTAATTCAGCCTGATATTGGCAACTGCGGTGGTATCACTGAAGCCAAAAAAATCTGTGATATGGCATATACATATGATGTCAGCGTACAGGCCCATGTTTGTGCAAGCCCCTTGTCCACTGCTGTTGCCCTGCACTTAGAGTCCGTAATTCCAAATTTTGTAATTCATGAACATCATGTGGTTAACCTCGCATCCTATAACAAAAAACTGTGCATCTACGATTATCAGCCTGTCAATGGTAAATACAAGGTTCCCGAGTTGCCGGGTATCGGTAATGAATTCTCTGAATATGCGCTTACGCATTGCACAAAGGTAACGGTAGAGTGATGATCACCTCTGGCTAACCTCCATCCCAAATCAAACAGCGGCTTAAACAGTAAGTTTAAGCCGCTGTTTATTGTGAAAACAACCACCGACTATGTCGGTGGAGCAAAAAAAGCTTTAGCGATGAAGCGGACCAAAAAACTCCTTTTGATGTAGAATAAACTTGCGGTCTGGCAACTGCAAGAGTACATCAAAAGGAGGACATTCGAAATGAATGACAATAAAAGTCTAGCACATACAACGTGGAATTGTAAATATCACGTCGTGTTCGCGCCAAAATACCGCAGGGAAATATTTTATGGTGAAAAGCGAGAAGAAATCGGCAAAATTCTAAGAGAATTGTGTTCCTGGAAAGGTATTAACATTATTGAAGCAGAAGTTTGTACGGATCACATTCACATGCTGGTGGAAATCCCGCCGAAGATGAGCGTTTCAAGCTTTATGGGATTTCTCAAAGGCAAAAGCAGTCTGATCATACATGAACGACATGCGAATTTAAAGTATAAACATGGCAACCGATCTTTTTGGTGTCGTGGATACTATGTGGACACAGTGGGGAAAAACACCAAAAAGATCGCTGAATATATCCAAAACCAATTAAAAGAAGATAAGCTGCAGGATCAGTTGACATTCAGGGAATACGAAGACCCTTTCAAGGGTAGCAAGTAATAAGCTTTTGCAAATGTCAGACCGTAATATGCCATTGCAATGGCAGCCAGTAACAGCGGGTTATACCCGCATAAGAAAAGCCGCCGGCTAAGCCGGCGGATGTTTACTATGCACTCTTGAACCATGCGTAAATGTCGTGCTGCCTCACTTTTCCTTAATCAGATGATCCAAATAAGCAGGCACGATTCTTAAGCATAACCCAGTCTAAATGTTTTTCTGTATTTTTGTCGTGCTATTGCTTACTTCGGGTACAAAGTATTTGCTTTGCCTATGGCTGCGATTCGTTTTGTTGCGCAGCATTTTCAATTGTTTCGAGCTCAGTTTCGCTTTCGTCCTGAATTTTTTTGTTTGCTGGTGCACGGTAACCGGCATTCATCAAAAGGGCTCCAATCAGGATAAGAGCGCAGCCCGCCACTTCTTTGACACCGATGGAATCACCCAGCAGCAGTACCCCGTTGGTAATGGTGAGAATGGTGGAAAAGCCTGCGAATGAGGATGAGACCACAGGGGGCAACTGGGCTACCATGTAGTTGGACATCATAAAGCCAAACGTGGAGGACATAATGGACAAATACAATATAGCCGAAATAAAAGGCCAGGTGAACACACCATCAAAAAAGCCACCGATTCGCCCTGCGATAAGATGTTGTCCCAATGAAAATGTGGTAAAAGCTACGGCGCCCACGCAACTGGTCACATAGACCGTCTCAATGGCAGAAAACCGATCCGAAGTCTTACGCAGCAAAATGCAGTTAAAGCAAGAAGCCAGCACGGTAATGGCTGGCAGCAGCAGGCCCAAAGGGTGGGTGGTTTTGAAGTTGACACCCCAATTGATGATGATCAATCCGATCACTGACAGGGCCATAAAGCAATATTGCCGTAACGCCGGTCGCTCGCCCAATATGAGAATTCCTAAAATGGTTACAATTACAGGCATCATCGCGTAAAACATCGCAATCTGACTCGAGGTGCTAAAACCGTTGCCCAAAGCAATGTATTCACAAGAGAAGCAAATGCAGGGCACCAAAGCGCCGCAAACCAATAGTAAACGGATATCTTTACCTTTTACATTGATTTTAAAGATACCGGTTTTTCGAAGGATGGTCATGACCAGTACACACGTAGTCAGCCTGAATGCCAATAATCTTGCGACATCGTTTTGAGTTGCATTCAGCGCCCGTATCGTGAAGAAATAGGCGAAGGCAAAGATCGTAGAGCTTGCCAGCGCCGCCAGCAAGGGCAGGGATTTTGTTTTCATAGATGCCTCCCGATTTTATAGTAAAAATACCTGAATCTATAGGGAGGTCAGTCCATTGCATCTGCAATAATCTGCAGAGCTCCCAACATGCACACTGGAACAGTGCAGTTAAAGAAGCATATGCTGCCGCCAAACCTGGCTGTTGGAGTCATTATGTTCGCCAAAAATAAGCCTCCTTTGATTCGCGATGGAGAGTAGACAGAAGTTGCACAGACTTTGAATCGCCATTTTTCAAAGTGCGGCTTTGACTATTAACCAGATTTACCTCAATCGTATATATAAAGATCATACAATTTTTTCGAAAGATTATAAACTATTATTTTAGAATCGTATAAATTAATATATGATCTACTGACGCGAAAAGTCAATTCAGTATCCAATGTATAGCCAATTCACTTAAAAACTGGCTATAGTTAAAACGTCATTTTCTTCCCCCGCCTTCGGCGGGGGAAGAAATCACAAGTTTGTTTTCAAATTAATCAACTATAATACAAGAATCTATTACGCATCATCATAAATCATATCGCTTCAAGCAGGGGATAATCATTTCGTTCCTGGCAACTTTTGACTATTAATTCTTGTTTTTTTCTGTTGTTTGTGATATAAATTGAAATAATATAAATGAGTAAATGATCTTGCGCTAATCGGAGGCTGAGATAAGCTGAAAAGTGTGTTGGGGTTATTTTCAACTGAGGAGAAAGCTTATGATAAAGCCATTAATTAAAAGATTCGTTCCCAACTATGAGCAAACCAGCGATACGGATGTGCGCACAGCATATGGCGTTTTGGCAGGCTCAATCGGATTGATATGTAATTTTTTGTCTGTTTTTGTTAAAACTTACTATTGGCATAATGATAAACAGCATAGCCATTATTTCTGATGCCTTTAACAATCTGTCAGATATCGGCTCGTCACTTGTAGCAATTGTCGGCGCCAAACTCAGCAACCGCAATCCTGACAGAGAGCACCCCTTCGGACATGGAAGGTTTGAATATATAGCATCCCTTATGGTTTCGTTTATTATAATGATGATGGGTGTTGAGCTTCTCAAAGCTGCTTTCGATAAAATTTTGCATCCCCAGCAGTTGGAGTTCAACCTTGTTCTGATCATTATATTGTCTCTCTCGATATTGATAAAGGTTTGGATGTATTCCTATAACCGTTACATCGGACGTATCATTCATTCTGGTGTGCAGATGGCAACCGCCAAGGATAGTTTGAGCGATGTTTTGGCTACCAGTGCTGTCATTATCGCAACAATTGCCGGCCGCTTTGTTACCCTGCCCGTGGACGGGGTAATGGGACTTGTTGTTGCGGGAATGGTTATTTACACCGGATTTGATATTGCTAAAGACACGATCAGTACACTGCTGGGAACTCCTCCGACCCGTGAACTGGTGATTCAAATCAGTGACATAGTGCTTAAAGATGATTGTATTGTCGGGCTGCATGATCTGATCGTGCACGATTACGGTCCGGGTCGTGTTATGGCTTCAGTTCATGTTGAAGTTTTAGACAATGTTGACATTGTTAAAACGCATGAAATCATCGACCAAATCGAGCTGCAGATTCAGCGGGAGCTTGGAATACACATGGTGATCCATATGGATCCGCTTTCGGTTTCTGATGAAAAGATAGAACAAGCCAAGGCTTTGGCTGTGGCCGCTGCCAAGCGGGCAAACCTACAATTTTGCATTCACGATTTCAGAATGGTTGACGGAGACAATCAGATCAACTTGATTTTTGATTTGGTTGTGCCGCCCGAACTCAATGATAAACAGCGTAAACAAGCGGTAGAGCTTATCTCAAAAGATATTGCACAGAAGGATAAACGTTACTGCGCTGTTATTGCGGTGGATACAGCATATTAACTCCTGTTAAAATAAGGCCTGTCCTATAATGTACTTACTTGTTTTTGAATAAAAGCCATCCTTTTTTATTTGGATGGCTTTCTGCATACTATGGATAATAATGGCATGATTGGATTTGTAAAAGGATTTCTAATTGCGAGGTGTTTTAAGTATACTGCGCAGCGTGTTCTATCTGCTAGGCTGCCTATTATTTATAGTGAACACAGACGAAAAAAATGAGGTGATTTGATGAAACTGATATTCCTATTCGGAGATGCAGCGGTAGGGAAGATGACCGTTGGGCAAGAATTGACTCAGATAACAGATTTAAAATTGTTTCATAATCATATGACTATCGAGCCTGTAATAGAAGTATTCGGCTTTTATCACGGTAAAATTGTCATGCGGTTAAGAGATGTAATATTTGAGGAGTTTTCAAAAACAAATAACTATGGAATGATATTTACATTCATGTGGGCTTTCGACCAAAAAGCCGATTGGGATTATACTGAGCATGTATGCGATATATTTAGAAATAATGCGAATGCAGACATTTATTATGTTGAGTTGATTGCTCCTTTGGAAGTCAGACTTCAGAGAAATATCACAGAAAACAGACTGAATCATAAAGCATCAAAGAGAGATATTAATGCTTCCGAAAAAAGACTTCTCGATAATTATCATACTTATCGATGTGCCAGCAATGAGGGCGAGATCTCCTATGAAAACTACATGAGAATTCACAACGCATCCCTCGCGCCGGATGTTGTAGCCCGGATGATTAAAGAGAGATTCGGTCTGTAATGATGAGTTTTAACCCTGATGAACGATACCAAATTCCGCACAGATGGACAGTTTAGATCTGTGAAGTTCATAATATTCTCTGATTATCTTTAGTTTCTCTTACGAGTTAAATTTACATAAATACCCCTATTTTGTTATGACTATCTTCCGTAGTGTCTAACAAAATGGGGGTATTTCATCTATGAACTGGGCAGTTAATTTATGTGTGCTTTAATATGGTTGGCACCTATTTAGCAATTTCAAATAAGAACAGGAAAATAGGGTGTTATCTCCCCCCCGCCTCCGGCGGGGGGGAGATAACTGGGAAATGCATTATTTTTCTTCTTCATTGAGTGGCAGCATAAACACCCGCAGCTTGCGAAAGGCGTATCCATCTTGAAATCCACCGCCGAACATTTTAGCACCTGCCCCACCAAGTGCAGCGTGGATATGTACAAACAGAGGGCAAGATTTGTCTGGGTAGATTTTTGCCATCACTGGGTCCATCAGTTCTCTCTTCATCACTTCTCCCGTAAATGCGACGACCTCGCAAGGGCCGGGGCAGTCGGTAATGCCGATTTGCGGAGGAAATTCAGCGCTGACGGGATTGGCAAGCTTAGCTTGGCGAATCGAGCCCACGGCTCCGCTGATATAAACGTTTTCCCATTTATGATCAAGTATAAACTGTGTTACCTTTTCCTTGACGTTCTCGTCCTTTTCGACGATCACTTCATACAATTTTTCCAAATCTGGAACCTCCTTGGGCAAAGTTATGATTTGTCCACCATCTTGATTGCCTGACTGGCCGCGATCAAAATGGGATCGTAAACCGGAGCCACTGGGGGTGCATATACAAGATCCAGCTCATTTACCTCCAGAACAGTCATTTTACAGGTGATCGCTGTGACAAACACATTGATTCTTCCCGCGATGGAATTGCCGCCTACCCCCTGCGCACCCAGAATTTGTCCGCTTTGTTTGTCAAATACCAAATACAAATGACTGTCGTTGCTTCCTGGGTAGTAGGACGCGCGATCACCCTTGGTAATTTTACAAGTGGCTGTCTCAAAAACCGGCCTCTTTTGCTTGTTCCTCTGTGAGCCCGGTGGAGGCGACATAGAGATCAAAAAGTTTCGTCACCTGAGATCCCAGTACGCCCGGGAAAGATTCTTTCTCGCCGGAAATGTTGCCGCCAGCGATTCTTCCCTGCTTGTTGGCAGTGGTACCAAGCGGAATATAGCAGGGCTCGCCGGTCATCCGGTTTTTTCATCTGCACACAGTCTCCGCAGGCCCAAATGGAAGGGTCAGCAGTCTGCATCGTATCATCCACTATGATGCCGTCCTTATAGCCGATAGGGAGACCGGCGTCATATGCCAGTGCGGAGTTGGGATGGACGCCCACCGATACCAGTACAAAATCGGCATCATAAGAAAGACCATCCGAGGCCTTTACACCAATGACACAGTCATCTTGACGAAGAATCTCCGTTGCATAACAGCCAGTGTGTACAGAGATCCCGTTTTTCTCCAGAGTACGGCACACCGAATCGGCGAATTCTGCCTGCAAAAACGGCAACAACCGGGGAAGTGCTTCCAGCAGGGTCACCTGAATGCCAGAGAGGGCAAATTGCTCGGCCATTTCGAGACCGATATAACCGCCGCCAATCACAACAGCGCGCTTGGCTTTCTTCTGTATGCGCTGTTTGAGAGCAATTCCGTCTTCCACGTTGCGAATCACATGAACTCCCGCACCATGTATGCCCTTCACCGGCGGCATTATCGGTGATGCTCCGGTGGCAATCACCAAATAATCATAGGCCTTTACCGTTTGCTTACCGCTTTTCAGATCGGTGACGGATACTGTCTTTTCAGTTCTATCGATTTTAGTGACTTCGTGATAGATTAAAGTTTGGATATCCCTTGATTTCGTCAGCTGCTCTACTGTCAAAGAGACAAGATCTAAGGGATCTTTGATCAAATCTCCCACAAAATAAGGCAGGCCGCAGGAGCCATAGCTGACATAACCCGATTTTTCGTATACGGTGACCTCTAGGTCTGGCATATTCCTCTTCGCTTTGGAAGCCGCACTCAGCCCCGCGGCGGTTCCTCCGATTACAACCAAAGATTTACCCATTTTGTATGACTTCCTTATGTTATTTTCTCATACCGTATTTTTTAATAACGCCCATTTCGTCCATCATCTTTTCTAAAGCCTCATATTTGGGGCCTGAGAATTCAAGATATGGCCTTCTTAGATGTCCTCCGGGCAATCCCAAAATGTCAAGGGCAGCTTTGATGACAATCGGATTGGATAGTGTGTAGAGAATTTCAAGAAGTGGGAACCACTTGAAATATTCTTCACGGCACTCCTCAATGATTTTCATGTCGGTCCAGGGACGTGAGTATTTCGCGGCTTCTTCAGGGATGATATTGCCGCCGATGTTAGCCGTGCCATTGCCGCCAATCGCCAGTGTGGGGATTACGATGGAGTATTTCGGGAAATCACAGCATAGAATATTTACCTTATCGCCACACAGGCGCTTGACCTGCACCAGTTGCTTGACACTGGAAACCGCCTCTTTATCGACAATAAAGTTCGAATGGCGCTCTGCCAGTTTGGCAATGGTATCAGGGTCAACGTTTACACCAAGGCGGGTGGGGTTGTTGTAAATGCCACAGGGGATGCTTACAGAACCCATGCAAAGATCCAAATGCTCAAAGGCGGCATCCTGGGGAATCAAAACATAAGTTGGAATCGTAAAGATAACACCGTCCGCGCCCTGTCCTTCACAATACTTTGCAAAAGCCATGCTATCCTCAGTGGTAAGAGCAGAGGCGTTAAAATAGACTGGGATTTTTCCTTTGGTCATCTGAATGACTTCTTTTACGATCTGCTTTTTTTCGTCAATGGTAAGCAGAGTCGTTTCGCCCGCGGATCCTAAAACAAAGAGCTCTTTGGTGCCGAATTTGATCTGTCTGTTGATCAAAATTTCAAAACCGGCATAATCAATTTTGTTATCCTTTGTGAATGGCGTTGGCATTGCGACCCAAGAACCTGTTGGTCTAACCATAAATATCACCTCATAAATAATTTTAGTTATCATATCGTCTTTTTATACCTGACGACATCCTCATGTAATTAAGTTCATACACTGAATCATTGGAGAAATACACTCTTCTAATCTTAATATTCCACACCGAAGAAATCAAGTGCAATGCCGGCAAGAATCAACATTCCGGCAGGAAGCGCCTTTGGATCACTGTAAAAGGAGGAAGAATGCATAGAGCCATAAGCGCCGCCGGGAGTTCTTCCACCCAGACGAACGAAAATGCCCGGCCGGTTTTCTTTCAGAAACGCAAAGTCATCTCCGCCCATAGAGACATATGGCATCATGGTTACACCGTTTTCACCAAGAAGCTTTGTCCCAACACGAACAGCACGATCCACCCATTCAGTTTCGCAAAGAAGGGGAGGTACACCACGTATATACTCCACCTCAGCTGTGGCGCGTAAACCTTCGGCTACACTGTTGCTGACCCGTTTGATGCTTTGTTCAATTTGATCTCTTGTTTTGGGATTGATCGTACGTGCGGTACCCCACAGTTCCACCTTATCAGGAACAATATTGTGGGCCGTGCCTGCATTTATGGAGCAAATTGATACGACAGCAGAATCAGCAGCATTGGTCTCGCGGGAAACCAGGGTTTGCAGATTCATAATAATGCTGGACGCCACAACTACGGGATCGACAACAGTGTGGGGATGGGCGCCGTGGCCCCCTTTCCCGTGAACGGTGATTTTTACTTCATCTGCGCTTGCCAAAATCGCACCATAACGAACGCCGATCGTTCCGGCATCGATCTCGGGGGAACTGTGTGCCGCGGCTACCGCATCGATCTTATTAAAATCGATCTCGGGATCGGCTAAAAACAGCTTTGCACCTTTAAGGATCTCTTCAGCAGGCTGAAAAAAGAAGTAAACAGAACCTGAAAACTGGCTGCGGCATTGACTGAGCAAATTGGCGGCACCCAAATTGATCGTCGCGTGAACATCATGTCCACAGGCATGCATCACATTTGGCACCTTTGATCGGTGAGGCATTCCCTCTGCCTCCTGTACGGGCAGCGCATCAATATCGCCGCGAAAAGCAATCACCTTGCTCGGGCCGGGCTTCGTGCCCTTGATTTCTACAAAAAGCCCGGTTCCACCCACACGTTTCATCCGTTCGTAGACAACATGCTTTTTAATGTAGTTTTCCAGCATTGCACAGGTGTTATGTTCGTTGAGGCTAAGCTCGGGATTTTCATGGAAATAGTTGCATAGGTCTTCGATTTCCGATGTAATGCTTTCAGTGAGCTTTTTCAGATCAATCATTAAAGCACCTCCTATATTACTGAGAGGATACTACCCCAATGAAAGAGCGGTATCCTCTTTTTAAAATTAAGTGTTAAGTTGGATTATAAACCGGTCCAGCCAATTATTTGCAGGATGGTAATCGCTACGAAAGAAAGTCCAAGTTGGATTAAAATCAAAGGTAAAACCTTTTTCAGATACTTTCCGTATGTAATGCCCGCAAATCCAAGTCCGCCCATCAGGGTACCGACGGTGGGAACGATACAGTTGGTAAAACCATCGCCGAACTGGAAGGTCTGAACCGCAACCTGTCTGGTGATTCCTGTGAGATCCGCGAGGGGAACCATAATCGGCATTACGGTGGTGGCCTGACCGGAACCAGAAGAGATCAAAAGGCTGATGAGAATATTGACCCCAAGCATCACATTGGCGCCGATGACCGGTCCGAAATTGTTGATCGGGATAGACAGATAGTAAACGATGGTGTCAAGAATTAAGCCACTCTCCAGAAGCACCATGATTCCATTCGCAAAGCCCACAATAAAGGCCGCGGTAACCATCGCTGCGCATCCTCTGATAAACTCCTTGGCGGTGCCATTTATGCCAAATCCGGATACAATACCAATCGCAGTTGCGGCAATCATAAAGGTGGCTGACATCTGATCAGGGCCCCATTTGTATTTCAAAGCACCAAAAATTACCGCTGCCATCGAAACACATGTGATGAGAAGAGCAAGGATCTGACGGGTGGTAATCTTAACATCAGTCATGTTTTTCATGTCAGGGCTTCCCATATAATTCTCAGAAGTCATACCCTGCTCATAATTCAGGCTATTACTGGGATCTTTTTTGAGTTTATTGAAGTACATGATAACAAACGCATAGCTTAAAATAAAGTTAATTAAATGGAAGAACATACGGACTTCGATCCCTGAAAACATCGGAAGCTGGGCAATGGTCTGCGCAAGTCCGATCAGACCGGGGTTTGCCCAACCCAAGTTGAAGCCGGAAAATGATCCGAAGAAAATCATAAAAAATCCGAGAGTCTTATCAAATCCCATGGCTTGGGAAAGGAAGATACCAATAGGAATCAAGACCAGCGTCACATTGCCGAACACGCCAGTGGCGCCGCCGATGGACATGAAGGCCATTACTAAGAAAATAGCAATCTGTTCTTTGCCTTTCACGCTTCTGGCTAGTTTAGTAAACGCAGCATCAATTGCTTTACTGGCCTCGAGCATGCGAATGGCAGCGCCAACGAAGAAGATCATCAAAATGAGTTTGATTTGATTTTGGAATCCTTTTACGATCGCCATATAGATTTCCCAGATTCCCTGGGGCTTCTGATCGACGAACTTAAAGGATCCGGCTACCACCTTGGTAACACCTGCTTCTGTGATTCGTTTGAATGAACCGGCCGGAACAACCCAGGTAAGCAGTGCCGCAAAAATCGCCAGCATGAATAACAGCGCATAGACATTGGGGAATTCAAGTTTTTTCTTTTTTGCTACATCTAACATCTGATTACAACTCCTTATTAATTTTTTTGGAGATGGGGCTAGTTTCGTGAAGGAGGTGCCGGTGCTCATTAAAAATGAATAATATTTGAATAACCTAACTATATTTTATGAAATAAAGCGCTTCGAAGCGATAGCAATCACCACATTGTGTCATTCGCTACACTTTAGATATCTTTTACTAAGAATCACCTTGCAATTTGTTTGTTATTGTTATTAATTTATCATATTCAACCATTTGTTTACAATTTTAAACGACTTTAAGCTTATAAATCCTTTCTAAAATATTTTTATAGCCAATTAATTTAAAAACTGGTTATATATAAAACGTCATTTTCTTCCCCCGCCTTCGTCGGGGGAAGAAATCACAAGCTTGTTTTCAAGTTAATTGGCTATACTTCACCCGAGAAATCTCTGCTAAAAGTAAATATCCGCCGGCTTAGCCGGCGGCTTTTCTTATGCGGGTATAACCCGCTGTTACTGGCTGCCATTGCAATGGCATATTACGGTCTGACATTTGCAAAAGCTTGTTACTTGCTACCCTTGAAAGGGTCTTCGTATTCTCTGAACGTCAACTGATCCTGCAGCTTATCTTCTTTCAATTGATTTTGGATATATTCAGTGATCTTTTTGGTGTTCTTCCCCACTGTGTCCACATAGTATCCTCGACACCAAAATGATCGGTTGCCATGTTTGTACTTTAAATTCGCATGTCGTTCATGTATGATCAGACTGCTTTTTCCTTTGAGAAATCCCATAAAGCTTGAAACACTCATCTTCGGCGGGATTTCCACTAGCATGTGAATATGATCCGTACAAACTTCTGCTTCAATAATGTTAACACCTTTCCAGGCACACAATTCTCTTAGAATTTTTCCGATTTCTTCTCGCTTTTCACCATAAAATATTTCTCTGCGGTATTTTGGCGCGAATACGACGTGATATTTACAATTCCACGTTGTATGTGCTAGACTTTTATTGTCATTCATTTTGAATGTCCTCCTTTTGATGTGCTCTTGCAGTTGCCAGACCGCAAGTTTATTCTACATCAAAAGGAGTTTTTTTGTCCGCTTCATCGCTAAAGCTTTTTTGGCTCCACCGACATAGTCGGTGGTTGTTTTCACAAAGCAACACCCATCTGTCAAATGAATGACGGATGGGTGCTTTATCAATATGATTAGATATTTCTTTGTGGTCCTGCCAAGCTGATATATTCCCGATACTTCTGCGCATTTACCTGCACCCTACGATTGATGACCCGCAGAAAGCCCTCGTCACAAAGCTCGTTCATCAGTTTGCTGACGGTGACACGGACACTTCCGATAATCATACCCATTTCATAGTGCGTATATTTTACTTTCAGATCGTACCAGCCCGGATCACTTATCGATTTTGTGTCCACCGATGATATAAGCAGCCTTTTGATCCGACTTTTGCTGGAGTTAAAGGTGAGGTTTTCAACCTCATAGCGCAACAGTAAAATCTTGTGGCAACAACCTGTGATTAGCCTTTCCCGAAACGCCTCGCTTTTATCAAGCAGTTGATGGCAGCTTTGACTGTCCAGCCGATATAATACTGTATCGGTTTCTGTTTGGGAATAAAGTCCAGTGGGATAGTTTAGAAACCACGCAACCTCCATGAAAAACCAACCCGGATTTAAGCTGTATAGAATTTTTTCGGTGCCTTCATCATTCATCATATAGTGTTTGGTGCGGCCCTCTTTAATATAATAAACAAATTGACTTCCATCTCCAGGCACCGAAAATGTATGCTTGGCCGGATAAATAATCTCCGTGGAAGATTGCTGTAACAGCTTTTCCAAATGCTCATCATAAATAGTAGGGAACAGTAAACTGGCGCTTTCAAAAGACATTCCGGTTACCTCCCTCTGTGTAATTAATTGTATTATAGCATGTTAAAAACTGCTTAGCAATTTTCTTTCAAAGTCCCATGAAGCCAGCAACATGTGGTTTTGTCAGACTTGAAAAACCACTGTGGATTAGATCGATGAACGTCATCTTGATTCTGACAAACGGATTGCATCGCCCGCCCAGTGAGAATCCTTTAGAATTGCCCGGCCCACACCGATCAGGTCGGCGGCACCAGTCTCCAGCAGTTTCTCCGCCTGTACAGCTGTGGTGATTCCACCTGTCAGGATAACCGGGATGGAAATTTTCTGTTTCACCGCCAGCGACATATCTGAAAAATAGCCGGGCGTTGTTGCATGCGGATTTATATAGCCGCAGAATCCACCAGAAAGATCCAGAATGTCCACACCGGCTTTTTCAAACTCGCACGCTGCAAAAACGCTGTCCTCTATCGTGCTGCCACCGTCCATGTAATCACATCCGCCCAAACGCAGCAGAATGGGGAACTCATCTCCTACTGCCTCGCGAACCGCCCGGATAACCTCCAGATGTATCCGGATGCGGTTTTGAATTGCTCCCCCATATTCATCTGTTCGTAGGTTTGTGAGGGGAGAGTAGAATTGGTTGAGTAGATAGCCATGTGCGGCATGAATTTCAACGGCGTCAAAGCCGGCGTTTTTTGCGCGTTTGGCAGCAAGCCGGAAAGCTTCAACGATTTCTTGAATCTGTACCCGTGTCAGTTCGATGGGAACAACCTGCTTTCCAGGACGAGAGACGGCGGACGGCCCGACAATTTCAAGCCCTCCGTTGTCTGCCCCGCTGCCTGCATGGTTTATCTGCATGGCGACCTTGACTCTGTTTTTATGAATCGCCTCGGCCAGCTTTTTCCACCCCTCAACCGTGCTGTCATCCGAGACAGACAGCTGCCGCTCATGCGCCCTGCCTTGAAGATCTACATAGCAGTGCTCGATGATGATGAGAGAAAGATACCCTCCACGAGATTTTTCATCGTAATAATCAAGGAGGGCGTCAGTCACATGTCCATCCTCATCGGCTTTCTTAGTCGCCATGGGTGGCATGACAATGCGGTTATTCAGTTTTAGTTTACTGCTTTTCAGTGGTTCAGTTAGCTGCGCCATATTTTCCCCAACTCTCTTCGTTTTGCTTCATTTATCTTTTGTATAATTAATTTGAGAACAAGCTTGTGATTCCCCCCCGCCGAAGGCGGGGGAAGAAAATGACGTTTTATATATAGCCAGTTTTTAGGTTAATTGGCTATACATTGCAGGAGTATTCCACAAGTTCAGGTTGGCGCCAAGTCCCATCTCTTTTGCCTTCTGCAGGATAGTCCAACGCCAAGCTGTATCGTATACAGGCATGCCACCCTGAGCAAAAATAATGATTTCATCTCTTCGCCCCATGCTTCATGCATTTTTCAATTATCAACTATTTTACGGGTGCGGTTGACAGCAAAATCTTTTTTATAAAGTCAGATAATATTCTTAGAATCCGGGAAGATATCGAATATCATGTTCGTACTATGATAAATTCGCGTGCAAAAGAGTGTAATTTATGTTATAACGTGTTTGTGAACATGCGGGTGAGATTTTGAAAATGGTTTATTCAAGCCATAAAAAATGCCGCCCCCGCTATTGCAGGGACAGCATTATTGGTGGACGATAACGGGTTCGAACCGCTGACCCTTCGCACGTCAAGCGAATGCTCTACCAGCTGAGCTAATCGTCCAGATAAAATTGTGTATTGTGTGACGAGAGTGATTATACAATAAAACGTACATGAAAGTCAATAGCAAAAATTGATAAAATCAGACCATCTTCAGCGGGCGAATACCCGCCCTTTTTCTTGATGGAACCTAAAAAACATGTTATAATCAATTGATATACCTATTGATAGGCGGAGGTGAAGAGCCCTTGAAGGTGCTAGGCATTGATCCTGGTTATGCCATCGTCGGGTGGGGGCTGGTCACACAGGTCTCTGGAAAAATGACAGTAGAAAACTGCGGCGCGATTACAACGCCGGCCGATATGCCCTTTCAGCAGCGGCTGGAGAGAATATATGATGAGTTAAGCCTGATTATTGCAACTACCCACCCGGATACAATGTCCATCGAGCAACTGTTTTTCACAACGAACCAGAAGACGGTCATCGCGGTATCTCAGGCCCGTGGTGTGCTTCTATTGGCCGCCATCAAAGCGGGGATTTCCATCTTTGAATACACACCTCTGCAAGTAAAACAGGCGGTGGTGGGTTATGGAAAGGCCGAAAAACTTCAGGTGATGGAGATGACAAAGCGGATGCTGCGGCTTTCAGAGCTGCCCAAGCCTGACGATGTGGCCGACGCTCTCGCAATCGCCATTTGCCATCTCACGACATCCGGGTCCCTTCTTTCCTCTGGCCGGCAGATTTCCACCAATCCAAAGAAAGTAAACGCGGGATATACAAGTGCCATTCTCGAGAGAAATCCACAGCTTCTTCAGGTTCTGAAAGAGCGTCCCAAACCCTTTAAAGTAAAAGAGAGGTAAAGCTATGATCTATTCTGTCCGCGGAAAGTTGATTCATGCCGAGCCCGGGCTTGCCGTCGTAGAGTGTGGCGGTGTTGGATACCGCTGCTTCGTCTCATTGGCTACTATGCAAAAGCTTCCTTCAAAGGGCAGTGAGGTCAGTCTTTTTACCTATTTGAATATACGTGAGGATGCGATGGATCTTTATGGATTTGCCGATCTGGCAGAGCAGGATAGCTTTAAAATGCTCACCTCTGTTTCTGGCGTGGGCCCTAAGGTGGCCATGTCTATCCTCTCTGACCTTTCCCCAGATCGCTTTGCTCTGGCGGTGATGTCCGGCGATGCCAAAACCCTCACCAAAAGCCAGGGGGTGGGCTCCAAGATTGCCCAGCGTATCGTTTTAGAGCTTCGGGATAAAATCAAGGGGATACAGACGCAGCTCCCCGGTGATATGCAGATGTCTTCCATCTCTACCCCCGATGACCGTTCGAACCGCGGTGAGGCCATCAGTGCACTGACCGTGCTGGGCTATTCGCAGTCCGAGGCGGCCCTTGCCATTGCGGGATGCGATCCCTCATCAACGGTGGAAGAGATGATCAAGGCAGCGTTGAAGGCACTGGCTTCCCGCCGATAGACACTGCCATGAGGCGAAACTGCGCTTGTCATTTTTCGCCGAAGAATGACAGGGGAGATCGCGTGGCACAGTACATGTAGCACTATGCTTTTGAAGATGCATTTACTATTTCTCTCCTTCGCCTGGGCGCGGGAGACAATGTTCGCCGGAGGAAGGGGACTCTAAGGATATGCCCGAAAACGAAATGGATTTTGAAAACAGAATCGTTGCGCCCGACTATACTGAGGGGGATTCGGAGGTCGAACTGACCCTGCGTCCCCGTTATCTCAGCGAGTATATTGGTCAAACAAAGGTGAAAGAAAACCTTGCCGTCTTTATCGAAGCAGCTCGTCGGCGGGCAGAACCTCTCGATCATGTGCTCCTTTCTGGACCTCCCGGTCTTGGAAAGACCACCCTTTCGAACATTATAGCGAATGAGATGGGTGTGAATATCCGCGTCACCTCTGGCCCCGCCATTGAAAAGCCAGGTGATTTGGCCGCCCTGTTAACAAATTTAAACGAAAACGATATCTTGTTTATCGATGAAATACACCGCCTCAACCGAAGTGTAGAAGAGGTTCTTTATCCTGCCATGGAGGATTTCGCACTGGATATCATTATCGGAAAGGGCCCCTCTGCCCGTTCGATTCGCCTTGACCTGCCACACTTTACCCTTGTGGGGGCTACAACAAGGGCGGGTCAGCTTTCTGCACCTCTGCGGGATCGGTTTGGGGTTGTCCTCCGTCTGGAGCTCTACGACTCCGATCAGCTTTGTACGATTATTGAAAGAAGCGCTAAAATTCTCCAAATTCCCTGCGAAAAAGCGGGCGCTTATGAACTCGCAAAACGTTCCAGAGGAACCCCGCGTATTGCCAACCGTCTTCTCAAACGCGTGCGCGATTTCGCCCAGATCATTGGCGACGGTACGATCAACGTTGAGACCGCCGGGATCGCTTTGGACCGTCAGGATATCGACCACCTGGGTCTTGATCTTCTCGACCGTAGGATGCTGATGCTGATGATCAAGAATTACGCCGGTGGGCCGGTAGGACTGGAAACCATTGCCGCTGCGCTGGGGGAAGAGTCTGTGACCATCGAGGATGTTTATGAGCCTTATCTGATGCAGATAGGTTTTCTCTCGCGCACACCGCGTGGGCGATGCGCTACACCAAGGGCCTATGAGCATCTCGGGCTTAAACCCGTCCAACCCGAAGGGTATGAGCAATTAAACCTTGAAATTCAATAAGTATTTGGAGGCTTTCATGGGAAAAATTTTTGGTACGGACGGAGCCAGAGGAATAGCGGGCAAGGAGCTTACCGTCGAGCTGGCCATGGCCATCGGACGCTCCACCGCGATTATACTGACCGAAGAACTGGGCCGCCGCCCGACCTTTGTCATAGGCAAGGATACCCGGATATCCTCTGACATGCTGGAGGCGGCCGTAACGGCCGGCATTTGCTCGGTAGGAGCCGATGTGATCTCTCTTGGAGTGATACCGACCCCCGCGGTGGCCTATCTGGCTGGTTATTATGGAGCAGATTCGGGCGTGGTTCTTACAGCCAGCCATAATCTATTCGAATTTAACGGTATGAAGCTTTTTGGAAGCACGGGCTACAAGCTGACCGACGAGGAAGAAGAACGGATAGAGACACTGATATTTGATCATGTTCCTTATGTACCGGCGTTTGGAGAGAATATTGGCCACGTACGGGTCATCGAAAGCGCCCATACCGACTATGTAAAATATATTGCTGCGAGGGCAGATGGTGATTTTAGTGGTCTTCGGGTGCTGGCAGACTGTGCCGAGGGAAGCGCTTCGACAACAGCTGGAGAGCTTTTCTCTTTGCTTGGTCTGGATGCCACCCTGATCCACAACACCCCCAACGGTGTCAATATCAACGACCGGTGCGGTTCCACCCACATCGAGTTTTTAGCAGAAAAAGTGGTGTCCGGCGGATATGATATGGGTTTTGCCTTTGACGGGGACGCCGACCGTTTTTTTGCTGTCGATGAAAAAGGAAATATACTTGATGGAGATTTTCTGATGGCGATATTCGCCGACTATCTCAGAAAAAGGGGAGAGCTCAAAAAGGACACCATCGTGGTGACTTCCATGACCAATATGGGATTTTTACGGTTTGCGAAAGATAACGGTTATCACTGCGAAACGACCATTGTTGGCGACCGGTATGTCCTTGACTGCATGCGTGCAGAGGGTTATAACCTCGGCGGTGAGCAATCAGGACACATAACCTTTCTGGATCACATGCCTACCGGCGATGGGCAGCTTTCCGCTGTAATGCTGTTAAATGCGGTCAAGGCAGCAGGTTGTCCGCTGTCAAAGCTGGGCACGTTGATGAAACGCTATCCCCAGGTGCTGAAGGGAGTACTCGCAACCCCAGAGATGAAAGCGGCATATAGCGAGCATCCAGCAATTATCGCCGCCATTGAGAGCCAGACGAGACTTTTGGGTGACAGGGGACGCGTCGTGGTTCGCCCCTCGGGTACCGAACCGCTGATACGTGTGATGATCGAAGGGGAAAATCTGGACGAAATTGAACATGCCGTCCAAATGATTATAGACGCAATCGAGGTAAGCCGATGAGAGTAGCTGTCGATTGGAAGGATTTTGAAGTCATAGACGCTTCTTCAGGAGAAAAACTTGAGCGATGGGGAAATGTGATTCTCATACGTCCCGATCCGCAGGTGATCTGGAAGACCCCACGCGATGGGCGGTGGGAAAAAGCATCCGCCCGATATATCCGGTCCTCCGCAGGTGGTGGTGAGTGGGAGGTCAAAAGCCTGCCTCGCGACCGTTGGAGCATCGGATATAAAGAACTGACCTTCTCAATTAGCCCCACAGGCTTTAAACATACCGGTCTTTTTCCCGAGCAGGCGGTCAACTGGGACTTCTGTTCTAAACTGATCAAGGATGCGAAAAGGCCGGTAAAGGTACTCAACCTGTTTGCCTACACGGGTGGCGCGACGCTGGCCTGTGCGTCAGCGGGAGCAAGCGTATGCCATGTGGATGCGTCTAAGGGGATGGTGTCCTGGGCGAGGGAAAATGCTAAATTAAGCGGTCTTGAGGACGCGCCCATCCGGTGGATTGTCGATGACTGCCAGAAGTTTATCGAGCGCGAGTTAAGGCGGGGAAGCCGCTATGATGCTATTATTATGGACCCTCCTTCCTATGGACGGGGGCCCGGCGGCGAAATCTGGAAGTTGGAGGAGCAAATTTTTGACCTCTGTGAGCTCGCAGGTGGGCTTTTATGCGAAGATCCCCTTTTCTTCCTTCTCAATTCGTATACAACGGGGCTTTCGGCCTCGGTAATGGAATATATACTGGCGACAACAGCGGCCAAGGGCCGCGGTGGCAGTCTTTCCAGCTCAGAAATCGGACTGCCGGTCACAGTAAGCGGCCGCTGCCTCCCCTGTGGAAGCACGGCGATCTGGCAGGGAATATAGAGATGTATCAGCTGGCGTATTCTATTCCCCGCCAACGCGGGGAATAGAATACATCAATACTTCATCTACAACGGGGCTTTCGGCCTCGGTAATGGAATATATACTGGCGACAACAGCGGCCAAGGGCCGCGGCGGCAGTTTGCAAAGGACAGCGAAATGACAAAGGTGGTTACACATAAAATGGACAATCTGTTGACGGCAGATCATATAACCTTTCGTTATGGGGAGGAAGGGATTCCAGCCATAGACGGGGTGAGTATTGGGGTAAAACCCGGTGAACTCATCGCGGTACTGGGGCATAATGGCTCGGGTAAATCCACCCTTGCCAAGCACTTTAACGCGATCCTTCTGCCCCAGGGCGGTGCTTGTTATGTGGACGGGATCGATACCAAGGACGACCAAAGGCTATACGATATTCGCCAGCGCGTCGGCATGGTCTTTCAGAACCCGGATAACCAGATCGTCGCCACTATCGTCGAAGAAGATGTGGCCTTTGGACTTGAAAATATCGGCATAGAGCCGTCTGAAATACGCCACCGTGTGGACGAAGCCCTTAAATCTGTAGGGATGTATGATTATCGCGAGCATGCTCCCCACCAGCTTTCAGGCGGGCAGAAGCAGCGTGTCGCCATCGCGGGGGTCATCGCGATGCGTCCCCGGTGCATTCTGCTGGACGAGCCCACTGCCATGCTGGATCCCCGCGGACGGAAAGAGGTCATGGACACCATTAAGCGAATGAACCGCGAGTTTGGCATCACCATCCTTCTGATCACCCACTATATGGACGAGGCTGCCCAGTGCGACAGGGTGGTCGTGATGGATTCCGGTAAGATCATTTTGGATTCTTCGCCGGTGGATGTATTCTCCCACGTCCAACTGTTAAAGCGGGTCGGGCTGGACGTTCCCCAGGCGGCCGAGCTGGTCTATGAGTTGCGCAGAGTGGGTGTAAACCTTCCGGGGGATGTTATTACCGAAGAGCGGTGCGTCGGGGAGCTTGAAAAGCTTTTCAGAACAAGCTCTCTATAAGAAACGGGGAACAAAATGGCGATAATCAAAACAGAAAAACTGAGTTATGTCTACTCCCAGGGCACGCCTTTTGAAAAATGGGCAGTCAAGGATATGAACATAGAGGTGGAAAAAGGGGAGTTTGTGGGCGTCATCGGGCACACAGGCTCGGGGAAGTCTACCCTGATCCAGCATTTCAACGGCCTTTTAAAACCCACCGAGGGCAAGATCTATATAGACGGCGAGGACATTTGGGCAGAGCCCTCCAAGATACGTCGCTTTCGCTTCAAAGTCGGGCTTGTGTTTCAATATCCCGAGTATCAGCTCTTTGAAGAAACGGTGTACCGGGATATCGCCTTTGGTCCCAAGAACATGGGACTTAGCCCAGCCGAGGTGGATGAGCGGGTACGCGAGGCGTCGCGGTTTGTAGGCCTTGACGAAAGCAGCATGCAGCGCTCTCCCTTTGAGTTATCAGGCGGGCAAAAGCGCAGGGCTGCCATCGCCGGTGTACTTGCTATGCGTCCCGAGGTATTGATTCTTGATGAGCCCACGGCTGGTCTTGATCCCCGGGGCCGTGACAGCATCCTCGGCGAAATCGAGGAGTACCATCGCAGAAGCGGCAGTACCGTTCTTCTGGTCTCCCACAGTATGGAGGACATCGCTGAGTACGCCACCAAGGTGCTTGTGATTAACAATGCCAAAGTATATGATTATGATACGGTGGACACCATTTTCAGCCGCTCGGAGGAGCTTTCGGGAATGGGTTTTAAACGTCCCCCAGATTACCCGTATATTTGCCCGTCTGGCGGCAGACGGATATCCGGTTAACCGAAGCATCTATACCGTGGCTTCGGGCCGAGATGAGCTTTTAAGAGCGCTTTCAAAAGGGGGAAAGAGTGATGCTTAAGGACATTACCATAGGCCAGTATTTTCCCGGACATTCACTTCTTCACCGGCTGGATCCCCGCATGAAAATACTTCTGACCATCGGCTATATCATCCTGCTGTTTATCCCATCAAATCCGCTGGGACTTGCTGTCGGCGGGGGGCTTTTGGTCCTCTCCTATGGTATTTCCGGGATACCCGCGCGCATGGTGGTCAAAAGCATACGTCCCGTTCTGCCCATTATCCTGTTTACGGCAGTTCTCAATATATTCTTTGTTGAAGGACGGGAGATTTTTAGCTTTTGGCGCATCCGTGTGACCTATGAGGGGCTTCTGCTTGCCGGACTGATGTCTGTCAGGATCGTCTGCCTGATCGCAGGCACCTCTCTTCTCACTTATACCACATCGCCAATCGCCCTGACTGATGGCATTGAGCAGCTTCTTGCTCCTCTCAAACGCCTTCATCTGCCAGTTCATGAGCTGGCCATGATGATGACCATCGCCCTGCGTTTTATCCCTACGCTGATCGAGGAGACGGATAAGATCATGTCAGCCCAGAAAGCTCGCGGTGCGGATATGGAGTCAGGCAACATCATTCAGCGCTCAAAGGCTCTGATTCCAATTCTTATTCCCCTCTTTGTATCCTCTTTTAGAAGGGCAGATGAGCTTGCTTTAGCCATGGAATGTCGCTGCTACCGCGGGGGTGAGGGACGCACCCGTATGAAAGAACTACGCTATACTACTATTGACTTTATCTCGGCGGCTGTCGTCGTCCTGCTGATTGCCGTTGTGATCGTCCTAAATTTTAACCTTCCCTCGGTGTACCCAGCATGAGAAATCTGCTGATAACCCTGCGCTTTGATGGCAGAAACTATCACGGCTTTCAGGTGCAGGAGAATGCCGTCACCGTTTGTCAGACATTTCAGGATGGCGTGGAGCGTGTATTCGGTGAACGCCTGGCGGTCAAAGGCTGCTCGCGTACCGATGCGGGCGTACACGCCAACCGTTACTATATTTCAATGCTGACTGAGAATGCCATCCCTTGTGAAAGGGTGCCAGTTGCGTTGAATGCTAACCTGCCCCGTGATATGGTTGTAACCGACTGCCGTGAAGTGCCCGAGGATTTTCACGCTCGCTACAGTGCCATCGGCAAAAGGTATGTGTATCACATTCTGAATACACAGCATCGGGATCCTTTTTTGCAGGGGTTGGCCTTTCGTTACGGCTATCCCATCGACTGTGAAATGCTTACATGTGAGTCACATGATTTTGTAGGGACCTATGATTTTTCCGCCTTTTGTGCTTCGGGCTCTTCTGTAGAAGACCATGTGCGCACAATTACCCATGCGGAAGTCAGACGAGAGAGAGATATGGTTATATTTACCGTCTGCGGAGACGGCTTTTTATACAATATGGTGCGAATCATGGCAGGGACGCTCATCGATATTTCCCGCGGAGTTATCTCCCATGGAAGCATTCCCGATATCATCCGCTTGAGGGACAGAGGACAGGCAGGAGCCACTGCGCCGGCCTGCGGACTTTATCTGGACGAAGTGTTCTATCCTTTATCATTGATGGAGAAAAAGAATGGGAAAACTTACGAATTTTGATGAGATTAGGAAAAAAAGGCAAAAGAAAACACTTTTCTTTCGCCTTTTGATTCTTGCAGTTATTTCTGCAGGAATTATCTCTGCATATACATATAGGGATACAATTCTGTCCATGGGTATAGGAAACTGGGCCAGTGATGGCATCAGCGCCGCTTTTGGCGGATCGGGGTACCCGGTCTTTCTCCCAGGAGACGAGCCGAACTGGAGTGGACGTGTCGGTGGGTGGCTTGCCATCAAGGATAATACCAGCCTTTATCTTTATACCAGTTCAGGAAGGATGCTAACGGAAAAACGTCTGCACTATCAAAATCCGATTGTCCGAGTTACAGGTGACCGTATTCTCTCATTTGACCGCGGTTCATATGGTCTGAGCGTGGACTATGGCGGCAGGCAGCTTTTCAATAAAACCTTTGATAACCAAATTCACTGCGCTGACCTTTCAACGTCCGGTGTTCTAGCTGTTTCAACCGGGGCAACAGGCTATCTGTCCCAAGTGACCGTTTATTCAAAAGAGTTTGAAGAGATCCTTAAATATTCATCAGAGAATTTTATCACCGGGCTGTCCATTTCCCCCCGAAAAGGGATGCTGGCTGCCTCTACGGTGACATCAAAAGGCGGGATGCTCAGTTCCGGGGTTCATTTGCTGAACTTTACAAGCAGTACAGAGCTTACACATCTGGACTTGGACGACCAGCTTATATTATCTATCGAGTATAAGAAAGACGGATATGTACACATTATCACCGACCGCTCTGTGATTTTAATGACAGAAACAGGTGAGATACACGCCAGTTTTGATTTCGGGGGCAAAAGTCTGGCCGCTTTTGATACAAACCATGATAATTATGATATTATAATATTGGAAACCTATCAAAATGGAAAAAAACTTGAGATCATTTCTCTGGATGGCACGCTCGCCGCAGCGGGACGTTGCGAGATGAGTTCGGAAGTTACTGGCTTGCAGACGACGTCAAAACGCCTTTACATATCCTCAAGTGGTCGCACAGAGGCATACGATCTGCAACTTAAACCAATTAAAACCTATGAGACACCAGATGCAATCACCGCAACGGTGGTTGGGAATACACTTTATTATGCTACGCCGCGAGAAATACAGTCAATGCCCATTTCGTAAGAAATGATACTATATTTTTTCTCACTATCGCCGAAGACGAAAGAGACAGGGAACTCGTTTAATGTAGAATTAGTATGAAACAAGAACCCATGGAGGACAACATATGAACTTGATTTATGATTTGCCTGTAATACTGGTTGTTCTGTTTTTTGCTGTTGCCGCAGCCAGAAAGGGTTTTGCTCATACCCTTGTAAGACTGATGGGCATGTTTGCCTCTGTCGCCCTTGCGTCTATTATAAGCCGTCCTGCGGCTTCACAGCTATACAACGGTTTTCTGAGGCAGCCTGTTTTCAACTCGATTGCCAAAAGTCTTCAGAATTCAGCCAGCCCCGAGCTTTGGGCTCAGGGGATTGTAAAAGCGGTATCCTCTCTTCCTGCCTTTTTAACTGCATCGATTCATCTTGATGTCACGCAGTTGAGTGTATGGCTCCAAAACACTACCAATATTCAGCTGGATGCGGTCACAACAACAATCACCGATTCTGTGATTGGTCCCACGATGATTTCTCTTTTACAGGTGATTTTGTTTTTGATGATTTTTGCTCTTGCCATGCTGTTTGTAAGACTATTGGCCGGCGCGTTTACCGGTATCAACAAAATCCCGGTCGTTGGTCAGCTGAACGGACTTCTTGGTGGTATCCTTGGAGGACTGCAGGGCATACTGATATTATATGTGGGCTGCGCATTTGTCCGGCTGGTTATTCTTCTTACTGGAAACTCCATTCCCTTCCTCTCTCAGGAGAATATCAATAGTACAATGCTGTTAAAGTATTTTTTTGCAGGAAACAATCAGATTCAGAATGTAATGCAAACCGCTTTTGAAAGTCTGATAAAACCATAGTATAGCCAATTAACTTAAAAACTGGATATATATAAAACGTCATTTTCTTCCCCCGCCGAAGGCGGGGGAAGAAATGACAAGCTTGTTTTCAAGTTAATCAACTATAATGATTATTAATAGAAATTTCATAAGAGTAGTGTATAATAAAATCTATGTCTCCAAATAAGAGAGGTGCAATGCCATGAACATGCTATGTACACGCTGCAAAGAGCGGGTTGCCATGATATTTATGACAAAATACGAAAATGGCCAGCCGGTAAACGAGGGCTATTGTCTTACCTGTGCCCGCGAGCTTGGTATCCCACAGGTAAAGGATATTATTGATAAAATGGGTATTAGCGATGAGGAAATCGAACTTTTTCAAAATCAGCTGATGGACGCAATGGACACAGAGGGCGGCGAAGGCGAGAGCGGGTTTGAGTTGGGGGGCGCACGTGCCTTTCCCTTTTTGCAGAATTTATTAGGCCAAAATGCTCCTGGGGGACAAATCCAGCCCCAGAAAAAGCCTGATTCCAATTTGCCCCCGCCACAGGAGAAGAAATCCAGCAGCGAGAGTAAGGAAAAAAAACGTAAATATTTAGATAATTACTGCGAAAATTTGACCACCAAGGCTCATGAAGGTAAAATGGACCGCATCATTGGGCGTGATAAAGAGATTTATAGGGTCATGCAGATCTTGAACAGGCGGACAAAGAACAATCCCTGCTTGATCGGTGAGCCCGGCGTGGGCAAGACCGCGATTGCTGAGGGAATTGCTCAGAGACTGGCGGGTGGAGAAGCTCCTCCACGTCTTGCGGAGAAGGAGCTGTATCTTCTTGACCTTACCGCACTGGTGGCCGGGACGCAGTTCAGAGGCCAATTTGAAAGCCGCGTTAAAGGACTTGTGGAGGATATCAAAGATGCCGGAAATGTAATCCTTTTTATTGATGAGGTGCACAACCTTGTCGGTGCAGGGGATGCCGAAGGTTCGATGAACGCTGCAAATATCCTCAAACCAGCCCTATCGCGTGGGGAGATCCAAGTGATTGGTGCCACGACCTTTAATGAATACAGAAAGCACATAGAAAAGGATGCTGCCCTTGAAAGGCGATTCCAGCCCGTGGCGGTCAACGAACCCTCAATCCAGGATACCATAGGGGTTCTCCTTGGTATAAAAGGCTACTATGAAACTTATCATCGTGTCAAGGTTTCGGATGAGGTAATCGACCGTGCCGTCCATATGAGCGAAAGATATATCACCGACCGTTTTCTGCCGGATAAGGCCATCGATCTATTGGATGAGGCGTGTTCCTGCTCAACATTGGATAATGATGAGCTTTCCCAGATGGATACACTCAATCGCCGTCTCAAAACCTTGCGAGATGAAGAACGCACGCTTACGCAGAATGCCGCCCAAGTTGACTACGAGCGGATGGCCGGTGTTCGCTCAGAGCTTCTGCGTTTGGAATCCAGCATCAAGGCTCTTGAACCGGTGGCCTTAAACCGTCAGGTCACCTTGGATGATCTGGCTCGCGTGGTTGAGCTATGGACAGGTATCCCGGCCAGCAAGATCAGAGAAAGCGAGATTTCACGTGTGTCCGGCCTTGCCGAAGCGCTGAAGAAGAAGATCATTGGCCAGGATGAGGCTGTGGAGATGGTGGCTGCGGCTGTTAGGCGCACCCGCGTACAGCTCTCGCCACGCAGGCGACCCGCCTCGTTTATCTTTGTCGGGCCGACAGGTGTGGGTAAAACCGAACTGGTTAAGGTGCTTTCACAGGAGCTGTTTGACGCTGCTGATCCTTTAATTCGTCTGGACATGGCTGAATTTATGGAAAAGCATTCGGTTTCACGTATTGTGGGATCACCTCCCGGATATGTTGGTTATGATGAGGCAGGACAGCTCACCGAAAAGATACGCAGAAGGCCCTATTCGGTGGTCCTCTTTGATGAAATAGAAAAGGCACATCCAGATGTAATGAATATATTGCTGCAGATTTTAGATGAAGGACGTATCACAGACGCTCACGGTCGCAACGTGTCCTTTGAGAACACCGTGATTGTGATGACCTCCAATGCGGGCTCTAATCTGAAAGAGGGCTCACTTGGCTTTAACAGGCTCCCCGATCAGATTGCCAAGGATAAGGCCATGAAGGCGCTTTCTGACTTTTTAAGGCCCGAGTTTATTGCCAGGGTGGACGAAATTGTGGTGTTCCGCAACCTGAACCACGACGATTTTAAACGCATAGCAGCTCTGATGCTCGATGAGCTGAAGCCTGCCATGCAAGAGAAGGGCATCAAATTTGACTATGATGACGGTGTGCTCTCCCTGATCGCTGATCACGCATTCGGACAAAAGAGCGGAGCCCGTGACATTCGGAAGGTTATCCGCAAGGAGCTTGAGGATAAGATAACGTCTCTGATCGTAGACTTCGGTGAAAATCCTCCCGCTTTAATGAAAGCGGTATCAGAGGATGGCCAGATCAAACTGATCCATTCATAAAAGAAAATGCGCCTCCGGTGGTATTGTACCGGGGGCGCCTGTTTTATTAACGGCAGGCCAAAAGGAACAAGAGTAGGGGCACAGGCTCGGAAAAGTGAAGCTGTTTAATGTTGCTCATCAATAGCCTGAGAAAACTCGACATAAAGGGGAAATACTGATTTGAAAAGATTTCTGGTTCTTACAGCCATTTTAATACTTGTTCTTTTGTTTCCCTCTTGCGTGGCGAGAAAAGCGGTCAATTCACCGGCCGGGCCTGTGCAGGCGGTCTCGGGTAAGCAATCCTGTCCGGTTACACCTTATGGTTATGCGTTCCTAAACGAGAAGGAAAAAGGCTTTTATGACCTGCTGACATCCATTTCCCAGAAGTCTGTTGCCGAGATTGCTCAAAAGGATGGTTTTCTGCCTGCTGAGGGCAATCTTCCTATGCGGCTGACGATTCCCGGCGATTACTCCTATGAAGAGATAGTGACAGTTACTGAAATATTTATGAGGGATCACGTCCCTGCATCCTCTTTAAAGACTACTTTTTGGCCGGTAAACCAAAAGTCAGACACCGGTTCGCAATTGGTTTTATACGAGGGTATGGATTCCTCTCCCGTCAGTACCGGTATGGCAGAGGAGTTGGAACGCCGGGCTGATGAAATCACGGCGTCCATCATTACCTCTGAGATGGGCGATTACGCGAAAATTAAAGCAATAGCCCTCTGGATTGTCAATCATGTGAGCTTCTGCGAAGAGGGAAATGTCTACAGCAAAAGCTATAAGGACACCGCCCTGTCGAAGTTGAGTGGGTCAGCCTATGGGGCGTTGGTGAACAAAAGCGCGGTTTGCACAGGTTATGCCGAGGCCTTTAATCTTCTGGCACAAAAAGCGGGGATATATTCTCTCTATGTGACTGGGAACGCCACTGGGACACCACACGCATGGAACATGGTTTGGCTGGAAGGTGACTATTACCATCTGGACACGACATGGATGGATAATGCCTATGGGGTAGACTATACATACTTTCTGGCTAACGAGTATGAAATTACCCGCAGCCGCAATGTGAACGATTTCATTTCCAATATCCCCATGCCAGAGGCGGCTGGTAAGGCAGGTTATTATTTTAAGAAAGAGTCTCTTGATTTTGAAACCGCAGATGCGGCTTTCTCTTATCTCAAAGCGGAAGTCCCAATTCGTTCGGACAGTGTGCAGGTGAAGGTAAGTACCGCAGAGGAATACCGAAAGCTATATTTGATGCTGACATCTGGGGATAGCGTTTATGGAATGCTTTTTCAGTGGCCAGAAGAAAAGAATTATTACCTGTTGATCAGCGGTATCTGTCATCCTGCGTCAGGCACGGTGGGTGCAGGGCTTATCAAAGAGTCGGATATTATTATTGAACCTTCTTAAATACGAATCAGGCTCTCTCTTTTCTACCACAGGTGGGTAAAAGAGAGCCTGATGACAAGAGACTTAATGCATCCTTGTTCTCGCGTTTACGAGGAATGCAGGACATTGATACCACCGGTGTTATATACTTCATTCATGATAAACTGTTTTCCGGGGCTGTCATATACACAATCGAATATCTGGATTCCCGCCCCCTGGCGGCAGCTAATTAGAAGGGTGGGGACGCTGGCCGGGCTTTCGTAAAGCGTATACTCAAGATATCCGATCTGAACATACCCTCTGAGAAAGATTGGATAGCAAACATCTTTCATCCGAATGCAGAGGGCCCACTCCTGTCCGTCGTCAAAAATAACCTTGCCGTCTGATCCTCGCTCTGCGTCTACTGCCAAGACGATGTCCTCGTTCTGCCCATCCTTGTCGAAGTCATAGGTGAACGAGTCATAAACCTCCATGCCCTCCACATATTGCTCCAATGTTTTAGTACTGGGCGCAATTGCGGTAGTCTTACTGGATGCTGTTGACGATGCCGGCTGTAAGCTTGAGGGTTGCGAACTTACAGTCTCTGCACTGGAGGACTTTGTTTTTCCTGTGGGTATCAGGGAACACCCACTCAAAAGAAATATCAATGTACATGCAAACAAAAGGACAAACTTCTTCATGCTAACACCTCTAACTATTCGTCTTGATAGCCTCAAGCGCCGAGATCTTCACCGCGCGGTTAGCGGGATAAAAGCCAGAAACCAGACCTATGCAGACTGAAAACAAGAGTGCCGCTCCAACAAGCCACAAAGGGATGATTGAAACCTTGACAGCTGCCTGGCCGCTACTTAATCCCATTAATTCGCTGTTCGTACCCATAGAGAATCCAAGTGTATTCATCAGGAATGAAATCAGATAACTGAGAAGCACCCCGACTATACCGCCTAAAAATCCAATGCATCCGGCCTCCATTAAGAAGATAGTGCGTATATCGCCGACAAAGCAGCCGACAACCTTCATGATGCCAATTTCTCTGGTGCGCTCATAAATGGACATCACCATGGTGTTGGTAATGCCAAGTGCAGCTACGAAGAGTGATATGGCACCCAAGCTACCCAGTATCATCTGCTGCTTGTTGGCCTGCTCTTCCATCGGCTTGCGGATTGTCTCCATGGAATAGCTATCAAAGCCCATGTCCTCAATTTGGGACTGGACGGCCGCCACATACTGGATATCTGAGACCTTTACCTTCGCATTTTCGTATCCGGATTCATCATTTTGGCTGGTCTTGATATTGTTTGCCTTTTTGTATGCAAACTCCAGCGCCTTGAGGGCATTGATATCCATAAATGCCCCTCGTGAGGTTTCGTAACCCTTGGACCAGTCTTCTTTTAAGATACCCGACACATGAAGCGGATATTCAAGCTGTTTTGCGTCCTCTTCCTGCATGTCCGGCCGGAGGGTGAGCTTTTCGGTTATCACATTGACATAAGGATCGGGAATAACGCCGTTCGCATCCGGCTCTGGCTGAATACGCGATTTGCCCGAGCGTTTTTTAGTGTCTCTGAATTGATATGCGGCATATTGCCCTAACAAAACCGTATAAGTCTCGCCACCGTCAAAATATGTTCCCTCCAAAAGTTCATAACCGAGAAGAGGCAGAGCTTCGGGGTATACGCCGACCAGGTTGTAAAACGGCAGTACATATCGGTCGTTTTTGCCAGCATAAACCTGTAGGGACATAGAGTTTAACTGGTAAAAGGGTGTTGCTGTCACAACACCCTCCATTGCCGATATTGCGGCGATGGATTCATCGTTCAGCTTGGCCTGTGCGGAGCTTGATCCCTCCTTGCCGTAATTATAAATCTCTATAATCGTAAGATCGCCCATCTGGGCTAAAAGGGCTTCCTGACTGGCCTTCAGTCCCAAACCGATTGAAATCATAACCACGATAGCACAGGTGCCAACGACAACGCCTGTAACCGTCAGCAGAGTTCTGACCTTGCGGCGAAAGAGATTTCGAAGGCACATACCGATCAGATCAAATATCTTCATCGGCCATCTCGCTCCTCTTTGCCTTTATGTTTTTGATGGTTATATAGGCTGACATGGCACAGACCAGAAGGGAACAGAAGCCAATGGTTTTCCCAAAGTTGCCGTCCACTTTGGCATCTGTGGGGATCTCTGTACCCGGATCGGAATCCTCAGGATTTTCCAAGTCAACAGGAACTTGGTATTCCAATACATTCAAGGTAAAAGGTACCGACGTCTCACATTTTTTCATATTTGCATCTTCATATGTAAACAGGACCTTGCCAGATATTTCACCGGGAGTATCGGCATTGACTGCGAAATCGACAGCATCTTCTTTTCCTGCTTCGAGATTTCCGACATAGATCTTCTGGCTAGAGCCCGTCATTATACCAGTGAGTTCAGCTGTCAGATTAAATATACTATTGCGTCCCTTATTGACAAAGGGAAGATAAAGCGAGAACTGATCTCCGGCATAAATCGTATCGGGAAGCTCCGGCTGCGTCAGCTCAAAACGGTCAGGAAAGGTGACGGGGATCGTGATACTTTCACTGGATTCTCCGCTGATACGTTTTTCGTTCGCCACATACTGATATTTAAAACTGATATTAATCGCGTTGGCGGTGTTGGTGGTTACGGCGGTAAGCCCTGTGTAGATTGTGATCAACCGTTCCATCGATTGATCAGCCATGAGATTGGGAATATAGACGGTATTGGATGAGTTGACCAAAGAGAAAACCCCGGTTGGATTCACGCTCATAATGACATTTTCCAGAGTATAGGTAGGAGATGTGTTGGTGAGCTTTAGTTCAAGGTCGAAATTTCCACCTGCAGTGACGCTGGAATCGCCATAATTGTAGTTGCTTACTATAACATACGGGATCAGAGGATCGAGTGCCTTCTCTTCTTCCTCCTCTTTATCGGTGCTTGCGACATATTCATTGCATTCGCTGAGTGTGGCGGTATAGGTGGCGGAGTACTCTTGACCACCGGTTACTCGGTAGTTGACGGTAAATCTCACGGTGTTACCGGTTCCCGTATAGCGCATGCGGGTAAATATGATATTAAAGGTGGCCTTTTCGGTAAGGGAATCCCCCACTTTATTCGCGATAAATACGCTATCGGAGCCGCCGGTGTTCACCCCGGAGTTCGCTCGAAACGAGCCCTGCTCGAAGATCACACTTGCGCTTTCAACCTGTTTCTGGGTGTTCGAGGTATCCACCACGGTAAAGAAAAGGTTGGCGGTGCCTCCCTTGGAGATCACGCTGAGCTGGGTGCCATTGGGGTCGTCATTTTTGCCCGTGGAAGTATATTTGGTCAGGCGGCTGAAAACGACCATTGCTGAGCCCGAGGTGCTGCCTTCTGTGATGCTGATCGAGAAGGAATTGGTTGCAGCCCAATCGTTGCCGTTAAGGGTGGCGAAAATCAAATCCCCATACACGATTTCTGAGGCACTGGTCAAATTAGGCACTTCTTTATATGTGCCGTCAGGCTTTTTTATTTTTAGGTTCAAAACGCCGACGCCGGTACCCTCTAACACTGTAAAATCGTAGATGCCCACTGCGTCATAAACAGCAATGTTAGGGGTGCCTGTTACCTTTGCACCAGATGTGTTTCCAAGCACAGGCGTGGTCAGTGCATTAACTTGTATGGCCACAGCGGCTGATGAAAAAATCAAAAAGGCCGCCAGTAGAAAGGCCAATATTTTCTTAACATATTTCACAAAAAATCTCTCCTTCACTCTTAGCCTGTTCAGGCACGCCATCCGCAAGATTGCTGGAATCTGGTGTTTTTTCTTCACATTGTGTATTTCCCGGCTTGCCATCCGGATGATGACCGGAGTATGTAATCTCTTCATCTGACGGAGGCGAATGATTCTCTTCGGCCGATTCTGAAGTGGGAGAAAAACCATCTTCAGACATCTCGTTTACCGTTTTAGCGGACGCTTCTGTCAAAAGGGCTGTTTTACCATCCAAGCCGGAGTCAGCAGGGATTGTCAAGGCCTTTCGTACATCACTGACGATCAAGCCGTCACGGATGGTGATCACTCTGTCGGCAAATACTGCAAGCTCACTGTTGTGCGTGACCAGAATAAAGGTAAGTCCATTCTCTCTGGTAATACTAATGAGCATTCGAATAATTTCAACGGTTGTTTTTGTGTCCAGATTCCCAGTTGGCTCATCCGCAAAAACAATTTTGGGTTTGGCTACAAAGGCTCTGGCGATCGCAACCCTCTGCTGCTGACCGCCTGACATTTCGTTTGGCTTATGGCGAAGGCGGTCTTTCAGGCCCACCCTTTTGAGCATTTCGGCTGCCTCTTTATCCCTTGTTCGGCGCGGCACGCCTCTGAACATAAGCGGGAGGCTGACATTCTCGATGGCGGTCAGGGCAGCAAGCAGGTTGTACGACTGAAAGATAAAGCCAATGTTTTTTTGCCGAAAACTGGCAAGCATATTCTCGCTCATTTTTGAGATGTTCTTTTTACCGATCAACACATCGCCGCCGGTAGGCTTTTCAAGTCCTGCCAACTGATTCAAAAGTGTGGACTTGCCTGACCCTGAGGGGCCAAGAATGCAGCAAATTTCTCCACGGCCGATTTCAAGATTTATATGATCAAGGGCGACCACTTTTTCCATACCCACCCGATAGATCTTTCGAAGATCTCTAACGGTTATAATCGCATCCAAAACATCACCGTCCTTTTTAAATCATATACATCTAAATATTATAGTTGATTAACTTGAAAACAAGCTTGTGATTTCTTCCCCCGCCGAAGGCGGGGGAAGAAAATGACGTTTTATATATAGCCAATTATATTTGGACAGAGGAGAATTGAAACTCTGTCTGCCCCACTGTCGCTACGCTCGAGGAGGAGGTTATACGCTTGGAAAGTAGACATATAAATTGATAAGTCTCGCTGTAACTAATACATTGTAGAATCTTAACCTTGTATATTCCCCGCCGAAGGCGGGGAATATACAAGAACATTTAACCCATAGTCATTTGGAATTTTGATATTACAAAGTACTAGTGTAAATATAGTAACTAATTATTCCATTAAAATCAATAGAAGGGAAAAATCACATAACACGCCAACTATTATAGCATAAATTAGGAAGAATAAGGAAGGCATTTCTTTTGCCGCAAAAGAGTACTTTCACCGAAAAAAGTTTACAAATTAATATAAGTTGTCGTTTGACTTGTCTGGTCAAGTAATATATACTAACGTTATATGTGAAAATCTTGTGATATATTTGCGAAAATTTCAGTTTTGCAGTTCACGACTTTCAGGACATCAAGTCCTGATAAATGGAGGGTTTGGGTATGAAAAAGAAAAAAAAGAAGGGCCTTTTTATTTTTTTAGGAATAATCGCCGCTGTAGCCATCGGGTTTGTGGTATATTCCAAAACGAAAGGTCCTGAAATTGCCACATTAAAAGCCGAGCAAGTGACATACTTACCATTGGAAAGCTACATATCCACAAGCGGCACCGTACGGGAAGGCGAACTTTTCGAATATGTGGTATCCGGCAGCGCAATGGTTTCAGAGGTCAACGTTAAGGTCGGCGATCAGGTAAAAGCAGGGGATGTACTTGCCAGGTTTGATTCCAGCGACGTCATGGATGATTATAAAAAGGCTGCAATCGCTTATGAAAAGGTGCGCCTGAATTTAGAGAACAGCCAGCGCGAGTATTTTGAAACCATGGAAGACATCGCCGATTTGGAAGATGATATAGCCATTGACAAAAAGCGTATTGAGGATTATGAGAACAGCAAGGATGAAGGAGACATCGTTCTTTATAATCGGTATAAAGCTCTTTATGATTCGAACACAGCCGAGAAAAAAGCTCTGGAAAAATCCGTCCCGAACGATAAAGAATTAAAGGTTCAGCAGCTTGGTCTGGAAGAGGCAAAGATGGTCCTTGACCAAGCACAGAAGGCGGTAGACGAACTGCCAAAAGACATTGTGGCCAACTGCGATGGCGTGGTTGAAACCCGCACAGTTCAAAAACTGAAAGCTGTCGAAAAAGGAGCTGTCGCTTTTTCCGTGCGCAGTTCAAAGAGTACTGCTGTTGATTTTACCATTGGCCGCTATGATATCGCAAAAATAAAGCTTAATCAGCCAGCAAAGATTAAAATCGGCAATTCAAGTTATAACGGTTTCGTCAGCCAGATCGGGTCGGTGGCGTCGTCAACCGCGACGGGGACAACGGCTGCCTCAACGAACCCTCTTGTGACAGCACGGCTTGAGGTAACGGATGCCAATTCTTTGTTTATCCCCGGTATGGAAGCGGACATCGATGTTCAGATCTATAAAAGCGAAAAATCCCTCAGTCTGCCAGTTGAGTCGGTTAAGTCAGACCGAAATGGTTATTATTGCTATCTGCTTAACCAAGAGGGGGCGCTCTATATGCCTGTGAAAACTTATATCGAGGTTGGTAATTCTTCAGATACGCAGATCGAAATTGTGTCCGGAATCAGCGAGGGACAATTGGTGGTTGCGAATCCGTCTAAGGGTATAGAGAGTATTACAAGCTGCAATATATCCAGATAACACCAAAGGCGGGAGGATTACCCATGATTTTACAAGAAAATATTAAAATGGCCATAGGAAGCATCAAATCGAATAAGATGCGCTCGTTTCTCACCATGCTGGGCATTATCATCGGCATTGCTTCGGTCATCATCATCGTATCCTCGGGCGAGGGTGCCAGAAGATTTATGCTCAGCCAATTTGAACAGGTGGGAAACACAACCATTACTCTCAGCGTCAATGCTGATGAGGCCGAAACAAGCGACTATATCTCTCTGGATGACATTGAAGCGATTAAGACTAGCGTACCCAACGTCAAGGGTGCCACTCCTATGGAACGAATTATGGGAAAAGCTTCCTGTGGCAAGGAGAATCTGAACTGTGTTATTACGGCGGGCAGTCCGGATTTATTTTCCATTGATACCAGAGAAATTCTATACGGACGTTATTTTACAGAGGACGAATACCAGTCTTCCCGAAGGGTCGCCGTTATCGACGAGACAACTGCCAATAAACTTTTTGGCACATCTGACGCAGTGGGTCTCAATATGGACGTCAAAATAAAAACCACGCGGGTAAACCTTAAAATAGTAGGTGTGGTCAAAGGTCAAAGCGGAGAGTTTATGTATGAAGACATGCCCGGCTATGTATATATACCAATCACCACCTATTTGGAGAATGCCAGCTCTACATCGACCTTTGACTCCTTCTATGTGATAGCTCAAGGTAAAGAATATACCGAGACCGTAGGTACGGCTGCCACCAACCTGCTTGCAGCACGCCACTCTACCCGCGGGCGGGATGTTTACCGTGCTGAAAATATGCTGGCGCAGATGGATCAGATCAATTCGGTGATGACTCTGGTACAGACGTTTATTGCCGCGGTTGCCGCTATATCCCTTCTGGTCGGCGGTATCGGTGTCATGAATATAATGCTAGTGGCCGTCACAGAACGGACCCGCGAGATCGGTATAAGAAAGGCGCTGGGTGCTAAAATCGGTGCGATTCTGTTCCAGTTTCTTACCGAATCGGCTATTCTCACCCTCATTGGCGGGCTGATAGGGCTTTCTATTGGTTATGTGGGCTCTAACGTATTTTGTAGCTTCGCGCATATTGTCCCTGTATTCACACCAACAACCATCGCCTTTGCGATTTTCTTTTCCGGCGCTGTGGGAATTTTCTTTGGTATCTATCCTGCCTATAAGGCTGCTCATTTAAGCCCGATAGAAGCACTGCGTCACGAATAATTTTGCAGGGAAAAGCGTAAAGTCCTAAAAGGAGGTACCTGAATGTCTAAACGAATATTTGTGGCGCTTTTAGTAATTTCGATTATGATCGGCGCCACCATAGCGGTGTCAGCCGATGCAACCTTTGACAAGAATGTTGCCAACCTCAATGTTACCTTTGAACAAGGAAAGCCGATCTCTGGGTGGATATTTGATGAGCTTGTACGGGTCGGAGGAAGCGTTACCCTGACCGCAGATCACTATAGTCTGACCTTCAATCAAAGCGATCTGACTGTCCAAAGCTGGAACAGCAAGTATAATCTATCGCTTTTACGCCATACAAGCGGACTTCTCTTTGATGAATATAAAAAATGGGTGGGAAAAAATACCCCCAAATATGCTTTCCTTTTCGCAGAAGGAGAGGTCCTGCCCGGAAAAGCAACGCTTACACTTATTTCTACTAGCTTTTCACCATTATCTAAGGTTTATGTTTACCGCAGGACAAAGGATTTTCAGTATGAGACCATTGCGCTGGATGTAGAGACAGATAAAAACAGGAATATCTCCTTTCCGGTAACGATGGGCGGTGAGTATCTTGTTTCAGACATACGTGTTGAGGATAAGGTAGTCCCATACAACTATGATATCCCCCAGTATTTTGATGTAAACAGCCTGCTGACGTCTGAAACTGCCTCTCTATCGGGTACACTCTCATCTGATGAAGTGAAAGTTAACCCGCCAACAGGCGCGAAATAAGTGATCCGGTTAAAAAACACCCGTCGTTTTCCGACGGGTGTTTTTTTGTGTAGAGACAGACGAAAAGCATGCGGTGAAAGCTTTTTTTCTGACTTGTAATGAAAATTTAATCGTAAAATAAATATCTTTGTCGCATGAATCGCAGCGTAAAGCTCCCTTGACTTCGCCTGCCTATATAGTCGATTAACTTAAAAACAAGCTTGTGATTTCTTCCCCCGCCGAAGGCGGGGGAAGAAAATGACGTTTTATATAGTCAGTTTTTAAGTTAATTGGCTATAGAAAGAGGAAATATTGGTTACGACACGAAGGTGCTCGTTTAGCAATATGTAGCTTCACTAATATTAAAAAGTCCATCAATGTTCTTTACATTTGCATTTAAATAAACATGGTAATATAAATCATATACGCAAAGTAAATGCCTAGCATCAGAGCAGCTTGCCACCTTTTGAACTGCTGAGTAATGAGGGCGGGAACCACACCGATAACAATCAACAAAAGCGTTATAGGCAGATCCAGCATAATGGTCTGTCTGCCAATAACAAGTCCATCCTTAGAAATAAAGGAGCAAGTAGCGAGGATCATTGTAATATCAATGGTGTTGGCTCCAAGGATATTACCGACAGAAAGCTCGGATTCGCCCTTTTTTATGGCGGTTAATGTTGTGGCAAGCTCGGGCAGAGAAGTGCCGATTGCGACAATGGAAAGCCCGATGATTGCTTCAGATACACCAAAAGATCTGGCCAAAAACTCGCCATTTACAATTAAAAGACGGGCTCCTATGACCATGCTAACTGCTCCACCGACAAATTTGGCGATTCCCAACATGCATTCTTTTGAAAAAAAGGAGAAAGGGGGAAGTGTGTCCTTGCCATCATCTACTCCTTCTGAAAACACCAAGGTGTTTCTCACATTCAGATAGACAAAGACAGCCAGAAGCCCAAATAAGATGATGCTTTCCAAAAGAACAAGTTCGCCATCGAGGGAGAATAAAAGCAGCAAGAATGTGGAGCCGATCAGAAGTACCCCTTTATCAATGATGGTGCTTCTGGCTACGGCTACGGGCATCATCAGAAGGGAAAGGCCCATAATGAGACCGGTATTTGCAGTGACCGATCCAACAGCATTTCCTATTGCGATCCCGTTAAGACCGCTGGAGGTGGCGGTGATGGATACCAGCAACTCGGGCAATGTGGTGGCCAGACTAACGATGGTACAGCCTACAATCATTTTGGGGATACCTGTCCGCAATGAGATCCATCTCGCTGAATCGACAAAATAGTCGCCGCCCTTGACAATCAGAACCAGTCCCACACAAAACAATACAACAGGAACAAAAATAGTGAACAAAACCGAAACTCCTCTCAAAACTGATATAAAATAAAAAGACCTCGGCACAGTAAAACTGTGTCGAAAGTCTCATAACCCAAGTGAAGGGCTGTAAAGCCACAAAGGATGATTCCTTTGAGTATGTTGACTTTACAAAAATACTACTCCCTTTCGCAACAAGACACATCCTAACATATGACGAAGTACTTGTCAACTGCAATTAATTTTTAAAGAGCTTACCTTATGTCTGTTTAACTCTGTCTGTACACCGAAGGAGGTAGAGACAGAGTTTGAAAAGTCCAGTTTATTTAAAAAGGAACAATAAAGCTCTTTTTCTATACTAAAAGGACAAAATAAATAAAAAAATACGAAAAGTGTACAGTGTACAGAAGCACATATTATACTATATGGACGGAATAAATCAAAAAATACGATAAGTGTACATTGCAGAAACGCATTTAAATACAACCTTCATACTGCAGAAGCCATTTTTTTTTGAGATGCCTCCGCCATCCGGTCATCGAAGCATCTGCACCGATCACTCTGTGACAAGAAAGAAGGACATTGAGAACATTTCTGCCGTTGGCTCCACCAACCGCACGCACCGCTTTCAGATTGCCGACCGCCTTGGAAAGCTCGTTGTCATTCCGCGCAACAGGTAGCAGGAGTAAGAAATAGAAACTGCCTCAATTATTTACTCGCCGATGGTGAGGGGTATAATCGAAGAAATAAGAGCGAATTATAGACACAGGTTATGCGAAATATATATATAGCCAATTAACTTAAAAGCTGGCTATAGTTAAAACGTTTTTTTCTTCCTCCGCTGAAGGCGGGGGAAGAAATCACAAGCTTGTTTTCAAGTTAATCAACTATATGTGCATTACCTGTTCTTGACATCTCCATTCCTAAAAGATTATAGTAAAATTATCACAGTTAGGAGGCGATATCTTTGAATGACCGGCAGATATCCGATGAGTTTTATATTGAGGAACATGCAACCCTGTATGCTCTGATCGCCAAAAAGGCAATTGAGCTTTGTGGTGACCCCGGTTTTGCCGCAGTGGAAGAGGCAACGAAGCTATATGGACTCGAGCGCGGTGGACGCATGGCAAAACGGGCGCTAAGGGATGGCAAAGAGCTTACCATGATGAACTATACCCAATACAGCGAATGGACTGACACCCGCGGCGAATCAGCAGGGGCAATCGAGAGCTATAACCCCGACTACATAACAATTACTACTCGCTGCGGCTGGTGCGAAGCATGGAAGAAACATAATCTTTTGGATTATGGCAAAATTTATTGTCAGTTTATTGACGAGTATCTTGTAAAGGGCTTTAATCCCGAGAATCAGCTTATCATTTCTAAGACACTTTCGGCGGGCGATGAACTCTGTCATTTTTGTTGGGCGGGTGCTAGTTTTAGGAACGAGGCTGATTATGACAGAGATCCGCAAGGAAAAGAAGGCAATGGCCGAGCGAAACACAAAGGATTTTCTTTATCATACAGGGCATCTCCTCTCCGCTTTCAGCCGAAAACTCACCTCTGCGCTTGGTGATGAGGCGGCCTTTACCGTGGTAAAGGCATCGTTGGATGATTTTTCACGAATTTTCGGCAAAGACAAAACTTATGCCCTCTTAATCCAGTCAACCATCGACTTTAACATCATATAAATCAAAAAGTGTTGCACCCTGTGCCGCGCTTGCATACTATGGGCACAGGGTGATTTTTATGGATAATGCGATCGTTAAGAGGGAAAAACTCTCCAAAACTCTGTTAGAGAAGAATGAAGCGGTCTTCAGTTATGATATCCACTATCCTGTCATTGAGTGGGAGAGTCAAAGGATCGCTGACTATGTGAATGGATACAGCAAAAACATCGCGGAGGAGCTTCTCAAAAAGCTGAAGAAGGAGAGAAAAACGGGCAAAGAAAAAACGGATGCCCTTATTTTCTGGCGGCGCTTTGACGTGAGCTATAACAAAAACGATCTTTTCTCAATTGTCTGCCGGGAACACAGTAGGGCGGGTTATAATGCGCCCGATCATGTCCGCTTGAGTGCTGACAACTGGAATCTCAGAAAGGGAAACTACCTGACACTGAGTAGTCTGTTCGTTGGCGGAAGCGGCTATCGCCGTATTATTCTTACCAGTATTGTTATGCAAATCAGCGATAGTATTAAGAGAGAGGGAAAGCATTATTACGATCGTTATCCCGCCCCTTGTGAGGGATGGGTTTAATCCGGTCCAATTTTATTTGACGGAGGAAGGGCTGGGTATCTTTTATCAGCCAGGAGTGATTTCGTCGGAGAATGATGGCCCCCATATTTTTATCATTCCCTATAAAGTATTAGGAGGGCGTATGAAACTTAAGCTGTAGTCCAGTTTGGACAGCTTCGTTTCACAAAAATCCTGCAAATCTTTATTTAGTATTTCCAAGTTTATAGGCAATCAAAAAATGTCTCTTTCCCGCCTGCGATAAGGGTAAGAGACATAATGTTGATTCTTATAGTTGATTAACTTGAAAACAAGCTTGTGATTTCTTCCCCCGCCGAAGGCGGGGGAAGAAAATGACGTTTTAACTATAGCCAGTTTTTAAGTTAATTGGCTATAACATGATCAAAATTCCCTGCAATTTTTAAATTGTGGGGATTTTTTATCATAATTGAAGCTGCGCTAATCTTAGATTAGACCAGATTGGTAAGCAGCGCAGGAAGCTCTTCAATGCTTTCGACCGTGTATTCCGGCGGGGCTAGGTGTGTGGGAAAGCCTCTCTTTTGGCGTATCCAGACAGAAGGAATGCCAGCTTTGTTGGCACCGCTTATGTCCTCAAGCGGATTGTCGCCGACAAATAGCGCTTCGGCCGGAGAAATAGAAAGTCGGTCACAACTCTCCAGATAAACACGTGGGTCTGGTTTGAGGATGCCGACATCTCCTGCCCATCACGATATCGTTAAAAAAATGCCTGATCTTAAGCGCATCAATCTTCTCATCCTGCATTCCACTTTTACCGTTGGTAATCATTCCTAGTTTAAGACCCTGTGTCTTGCAAAAATCAAGGACGGTGTGCGTAAAGGGATAAGGCACAGAAGATTTTCCCAAATGGGTATTCATAAAGTCCCTGTTCAACACTTCAAACGGAGGGAGCTTTGTAAGTGCAGTGATCCGTGAATAGACAGCAGGAAGGCCGCGGAAAATGTAATCCTCATCGTAGAAGCACTCATCTCCAAGACACAGAATCCTTGTGACAGCTGCTGTGTCCTGTCTGAGATCCATGGCTTCAGAGAAAAAAGGAGCCATTTTTTCCAAAGAAAGCTCCCTAGAATACAAGGTGTGATCCAAATCAAAAAAAACAGCTTTTAACATCCAATCCCTCACATGATTTTCAGATTAAAGGGGGCGAACAATGTCTTTTAAATATAAGTAGCCATTCCACTGCTAATATAACTATTATAGCATATTTGACACAAAATCAAAGTTGATAAAAAATGATACTATAGCAATTCCAAAAATAAAGTGGAATGAGCTTTGATATCTCCCCTTGCCGGAGGCGGGGAGATATCATCCTATTTCCCTGTTCTTATTTGAAATTGCTATAAGCACAATTAAATGACTATAATTCTTTGCTGTTTTCTAGTCTGAGGCGAGTGAGCGAGTGGGATAGATTGAGACTGTTTTAACAGGAATTAGATGCCTTGTTTCGCTGCATTGGTAAAATATAAAGGCAAATTGAAATCTGTTGTAAGCGGAGCAGATAGAAAGATATCATTTATTAGAAAACAGCGATAGTCTTGAAACTTGTTTTCGTTTACACGGAAGCAAAATAGTGGTAAAATCAAAAAAAAGGCTGATGGAGGGCTGATTATGTTAATGAAACAGATATCCGTATTCATAGAGAACCGTCCCGGGCGGCTTTATGAGATAACAGCTGCGCTGGCAGAGGGCGGCATTGATATCCGGGCTCTTTGTGTTGCTGATACCACCGATTTTGGTATCCTCCGCCTGATCGTCAATGATCCCGACCGTGCCGAAAAGGTGCTGCATGTAGCGGGGATGACCGCCTCCATCACCAACGTCATTGCGATACGGGTGGCCGACCAGCCCGGCGGATTAAGCGGTGCGCTGAAATATCTGCTGGATGCCGGTGTATCGGTCGAATATGCGTATGCATTTATCAGCCACTCGCGTACTGACGCTCATGTGATCCTTCGTGTGGACAACAATGAAAAAGCCGTCGCCACCCTGTCTGAAGCCGGCTATCAGTTTCTTACTCCCGACAAGCTTTTATAACATGTGATGGGAAAGATCTGTTTCTCTCGCCAGAGGCGAGAGATATAGAGGCATAAATACCATGATGTTTAGACGGGATTTATAGCTAATTAACTTAAAAATTGGCTATATATAAAACGTCATTTTCTTCCCCCCCCTTCGGCGGGAGAAGAAATCACAAGCTTGTTTTCAAGTTAATCAACTTTAGTATGAATCAAAGTTCCACTAATCATTTGATTCCAAAAGGCTTAGGACAGACAATTTAGTCTGCCCCCAAGCCTTTTTCGAAATGATTGCTAACACGGGTCATGTTTTCAGTCTACACACCGCCACTGTATACCCATCCATTGCATGATAAAGGGAAAAATCTGCATTATCATCAATATAAGAGATTCTTCCATTGCTGACTGTAAAACATACAGAACAAAGCGGAAAGCGTGATCCCCTCTCCAAGTGCTTTCACATAGCTCTCTTTGAGGCACCACAGGCTGGTAAACAGCAGTCCAGGTTCTTCGGCCATTTCCAAAGCTGCCAGTTCCCCCACCGAGCATATCCGTCCCGCCACAGCAGCCAAACCAGAAGTATAGGGCCGTATGAGTTCAATATCTACGCCCAATGGGCGGTCCCCGATGGCGCAGGGCGGCCATCATTCCCGAGTGGCTTACGCTGAACTGTATATTGCTTTCACCGGGGAAAAAAGGCTTTCCTCTCTCTCCGCAGGCTATCTCACGCTGTGAAAGAGGTTCCAGTTTATTATCTCTGAGGGCATAATCCAGAAGCAGCCATACAGCGGCCGAACGCAACATATCAGCCTCTATTTTATACCCCGCTACACGCTGGGTCGCCTGTGGGGGCAGAAGAGCGCGCAGCCTGTCTGAAGTAATTTCTGGGCTCATTTTGCACAGATAAAGCATCCGCGCGGCCCTTACTGGCCCACAGAGCGGCTGCGGCGCTCCATATAATAGGTGTCACGCCATTTGCCGATGCGTTCGTCAAAGGCGATGCGCTCTCTTTTCCCCAAGATACGAAAGCCGTGTTTTTCCTGCAGTTTAATGCTGGCAGTATTGTCACAGAATACGCTTGACTGAAGCGTCCATATTCCTGCGGCTTCGGACTCATCTATCATACGTCCCATCAGGAGACTGCCAATGCCCATGCCCCCGATAGCAGTCAGCGATATAGAGGCTGACCTCTGTCACCCCACGATAAACAAAGCGTGAGGAGGTGGGGGAAAGTGCAATCCAGCCGACGATCTGTCCATCTACCTCCGCAACAATACGGCAGCAGGTAAGGTGAGCTTTATCCCAGTCCTCAAAGGGCGGGGCGGATGTTTGAAAGCTAGCCATTCCCGTGGCAAGTCCCTGATCATAAATCTCCATGATAGTTGACCCATCTTCGGGTTTCATACTGCGAATGTTTACAGACACGACAGCCACCTCCAATAGGTATTTGATTTGAATAGCCCCGGTGAGAGAGCTTATTCTGTTTTGGCAATTACTATACAATACAGATAGCAATGGGATAATGAAGAGAAAAATCCGAACTCTGTCTGCTACGCCTATGGCTGGGCAGACAGAGAACAAGACGTTTGTATTATTAAAAATGCTATAATATTATTATAACAACAGACAGAAAGAGCTGTCAATAGAGGTGCTATATGTCAAAAGAGAAAAGCAAACGGCTTCTATCAATCGGTTTATCGGGTCGTAGCCCAAATTCCCAGGGGCTGTGTAGCCAGTTATGGGCAAATCGCTCATATGGCCGGATATCCCGGCCGTGCCCGCATGGTCGGGTGGGCGATGCATCAAGCCCCCGCCGGTCTGCCATGCCATCGGGTGGTCAGGAAGGATGGCATGCTTTCTTCGCCTGATCTTTTTGGGGGAGAGGGAGTTTGGCGCCAGATGCTGGAGGCCGAGGACGTCAGCTTTGACGAGTCGGGTAAAATTCGAATGGAACGTCATTGTTGGTTGTCTATTTAAAGCAATAATATTTTTTATCTCCTCGATACAGGTGTATAGATGGAGTCTGGATTTTCGCTTTTTTTCTCAATTACTATTATAGCCAATTAACTTAAAAACTGGCTATATATAAAACGTCATTTTTCTTCCCCCGTCTTCGGCGGGGGAAGAAATCACAAGCTTGTTTTCAAGTTAATCAACTATAGAATAGTTCTGACAAAGAGTATTAGCGGCAATTCATACACTGATCCCGTTTTGCATATGGATAGGTAAACGGTTGAAAGGGTGATGAACATGCTAAACAGTCCGGTCGCTTTTGCCAATATAAAAGGAGGGTCACTTGCCCCAAGTCTCAAGGGAACTGCGCGCTTTTACCGCTATAAAAAGGGAACCTTGGTAGAAATACAGGTGGAGGGATTGCCTGAATTCGCACCTGCGACCTCCAAATCCCCTCAAATAGGCCCCTTTGGGCTTCACATTCACGAGCAGGGACACTGTGGAGATGGCGGGGGGAAAAGAGCCATTTTCCTTGGCGGGGGGTCACTATAACCCAGACGGTCAGCCCCATGGGAACCACGCGGGAGACCTCCCCGTCCCTCTTCCCAAATGATGGAACAGCGAGAATGAGCGTATATACCAGCCGGTTTACACCAGAAGAGGTGATAGGACGGTCAATCATGATTCATCATAGCCCAGACGACTTTAAAAGCCAACCTGCAGGTGGCTCAGGGACGCGCATAGCCTGTGGTGAGATAATCAGAGCGCGCCCATTGATGAGATAAGCGTTCTGCAAGGCTTTAATCGGATACTGAAACTAAATGGTACTGTGATCTTATCTCTGATTTCCCTGCTGGAGGGAGAAATCAGAGACAGGAAACTTGTTTAATTTAAAAAGGATATGAAAACGGCTTACCAACGCTACTACATGCGGGATAAGCCGTTTTTTTATACTGTTTCTAAATTAAAATTCGTTATTGCGGGTTCTTTGCCCACCATAGGCGGGAAAGATATTTGATTAAAATATTTGCCAAAATGAAAAAAGTGATATGTAATCCTATCTTTTGGCAGGGTTTATGTTTTCAACCTGCATAAATTCCCATAACAGCCATTGCCCAAAACCCGATGATAAAGCCGAATGTAGGCACATGGCCCTCAGCTGCCCACTGGGATTCGGGGATTAGCTCTTCTACCACAATGAAAATCATCGCGCCCGCCGCAAGTCCCAAAATGATGGGCATAATGATTTCGCTCATGCTAGAGAGAATTCCTGTCGTTCCCCATCCGACAAGTGCAGCAGCAGGCTCAGCCAAACTTGAGATAAAACCCCAGCGGGTACAATTATTTTTGTTGACAGAGCATTGTCGCATCGGAATGATCACGGCCATTCCCTCTGGAATATTTTGTAGGGCAAGGCCTAACCCAAAGGCGATAGCCGCCGTCTGACTCATTCCACCAGGATGAGCGGCCGCTGCGATCACCACGCCCAGAGCGATCCCCTCGGGAATATTGTGAATCATCACCGCCATGACCAGAAGCATCGGCTTGGACATGTGGTTCGGCCTGCCCTCGACGGGGCTGTCATCCGTATGCTGATGGGGAAGAATTAAATCGAGCAGCAACATCCCCAGACAGCCGGCTACAAAGCCGATAGATACAATACCAATCCCCAAAAGCCCCTGGGGGGCCTCTTTGAATGCGGGAATGATCAGAGACCAAACCGATGCGGCAAGCATTATTCCTGCCGCAAAGCCAAGAAGAAACCCTTTTTTGCGCTGTGTTCCCAAAGGCATCAAAACGGCGAATAAAGAACCGCCAAAGGTAGCTGCCCAGGGAACAAGCATTAAAAATGCAATCAAAAGAACATTCACTCTGCCAAACACCTCACATCTAAAACTAAGGGGCATCCCATCCGCGGCGGAACACCTCCACTAGAACTAACAAGGGAATTCCTTTTAATAGCGGTTAAAAAACTCCTTTAGTTCCTTCTTTTTCACTTCATCAAGATTGTGCCAACGCACACCAGAAATAGCGCCCTCAAGAGCCATGAGTTTACTGAGGCAAGCACTGGGGTCCCGGGCCCTTATTCTAAGCCAGGCCTCTTTACTGCCAATCTCTTTGAGCTGCAAATGGGTGGAAATGCCGACCTCGATAAGGCACTGCGCCAGTACGATTCCGATATTAGGAAGACCTGTGAGAGATTCCATTATATTCAGCTCCGCTTCTTTACTTTGCGTCATAGCATAGCCCGTTTAAGCAGCAAACCATTCTCAATTTTTTTCATTGTCGGTATAAAAGCGACATTAAACGACAAAAAGTACAAGCTCTTATCACGATATAGCAAATTACAAAATAAACAGAACGTCATTTTATCTGTTTCTCCACCTACGGTGGGATAGACAGAGTTCAAATTTTCCTCTCTATTTGTTCCATTGCTATAAACAAAGTCATGATAAGAGCTTATTAATTATTTCTAAACGGCTCCTTGAAAGCGGCGTAGCAGGAATTATACCCCTGAACTACAGACCCAAACCAATATAGATATTAAGCTTCGCTTTCCATGAGAACAGTCTTTGTTGGTATTCCTCTGATTTTGCATCCTGTCATGGACTTAATGACTGCCTGAGCTTCGCTTTTTGGCACTTCAAAAAAGCTGTACTTTTCCCCAAGATCGATCTTGCCAATCGCCTTACCGGGAAGGCCGCTCTGGCCGGCAACTGCGCCTAGGATATGGTTGACGCTGATGTTGTGGTATCTGCCCACATTCACCCTCAATCGCGCCATTCCCTCTTCAGCATAGGAATCTTCCACCACCTCTGCCTGAGGGGCGGGTACCTTATCCTTAAAGACAATTTTGATCAGGGCGGCGGCAATATCCAGCGAGTTGTAATCCTCGTCCATTAGCAGGCTGACAATCGGTGCGTACTGGGAAAGATCGCCCCCTTCAAGGGAGTTTTTGATTTCCTGCACCATCTTATTCTGTCGGCTTTCATTGATATCAGCGTTTGTGGGCAGGGGCTTACAAACAATTTTTTTGCCGGTAAAACGCTGGATTTCCTGAAGAGCCTGCAATTGTGCGCGTCCGGCCACAAAAGTAAAGGCCTGACCACTTTTTCCTGCGCGTCCTGTCCGTCCGATACGGTGTACATAATATTCTTCGTCCTGCGGAATGTCAAAGTTGAAAACTGCCTCGACATCTTCAACGTCAATTCCTCTGGCGGCGACGTCAGTGGCGAGCAGTACTTCCAACTTCCCCGCCTTAAAAGCGTTAAGCACCTGTGTACGCGCAGTCTGTTTCATATCACCGTGCAGACCCGCTGCCATATAGCCTCTGGTTTGCATCTCGCTCTGGAGCTCATCCACCTGCTTTTTTGTGTTGCAGAAGACGATTGAACGATGGGGGTTATACATGTCCAAAGCGTTGCAGAGAACGTCGATCTTCTTTCCCCGGGGAACTTCAAAATAATATTGATCGGTGGTGGGAACGGTAAGCTGCTGGTGAGATAGCTTGAGCATTTCAGGATTGGTCTGGAACCTCTTTGTAATGCCAATAATAGCAGGTGGCATGGTGGCGGAAAAGAGTATGGTTTGGCGCTCTTCGGGGACATCCATCAGGATGGTTTCGATATCCTCGATAAAGCCCATGTTGAGCATCTCGTCCGCTTCATCCAGAACGATCATCTTAATGTTTTGAAGCTTGAGGACCTTGCGGCGCATCAGATCCATGATGCGTCCTGGTGTGCCGACCACGATAGGTGCACCCGCTCTCAGAAGCTTGATTTGACGGTCGATGGGTTGTCCCCCATAGATGGGGACTGTCTTGATGCCCGGTTTGTATTTGGCAAATTTCCTGATCTCATCACAAGCCTGTACAGCAAGCTCGCGGGTAGGGCAGAGAATCAGTACCTGTGTAGTAAAAGGCCTTTTGATATCGATTGACTCAATTGCGGGGATGCCGAAGGCAGCGGTTTTGCCAGTGCCTGTCTGGGACTGCCCAATGATGTCCCTACCCCCAAGAATCAGGGGGATGCTGAGTGCCTGGATGGCGGTGGCTTCTTCAAAGCCCATTTCGCTTACCGCACGCTGGATTTCCTCGGATATACCGAGCTGGGAAAATTGTCTGTTCTCCATTGTTACCTCTTTATCTTTTTTATAGCGATATCTATTGAAATAGATCTTGCTTGCTGTTTTTGCTCCTGTTCTCACAGGACTTCGCTCGAAATTATGCGATTTCCAAGACGATTTATTGTGACCCCTAATCATGAAAGACTTTCCATGGATAAATGGCTTAATGCATTCATGCAGGAGGCGGGGACTATAAAGCGCATTGCGCTAAAATCAATGCGCACAGGATACATCTCGGGCGCATCAAAATCTTTTAACTGTCTTTAACGGATATCTATCTACCCTATTTTGAGGTTAACATTTTTATGTCGCTATAACGATAGATTTCGATTAATCTTGTGAATATTTTATTATACCACATATTATTGGATTTTACATCTTTATTATTGCAAATACGCACAAAAAAATGCATATTTACAGCAACTCTATTCCCTGATGAACAGACAATTCTCCCGCTACAGGCGGCGAAAAAAAACATAGGAATATAATACCATTTAAAAAATTATAATATTGCGGAAAATACCCCGCATCACCATTGGAAAAGCTGGTACAGATTATTTTTAAAAATTACTCTCATGTGTGTGAAAGCGCAGGAAAAAGCACTCTTTTGCCATCATCAAAGGCTGGCCGCATAAAAAGCACATCCTCTGTGGACGGTGTATATTTCAAATGATAGCTGTCATCAAGGTTGGGAATAAAACCAAAACGAATCTCAGCTCTTTTCCCATCTGCAAAGTATCCTATGACTCTTTCTGTAGAAAATGGCTTTTTTGAGATAATATCCAAAAGCACCACATGATTTTCACTGCACTCAGCCACAACAATCATGTCCTCTCGTGGGAGGTAAAAGAGTCGATCTCTGCAAAGATAGGTACAGTGAAAATTGAGTACGGAGTGATCCTCTACAGCGGAAATATAGGGTGAGATGGGCACCCTGTTCATCGTCAGCCGCTCCAGAATTTCGAGGTCAATCGCTCGGGAGATGTCAAGTTTTCTGATCTCCCCGTTAAACGGTCTCAGTTGATCGGCTGTGACTGTGGGCTGAAATTCCTCTACCCGATTAAAACCAAACTTTGGATAGAAATCGAGAACGGCGTGGTTGGCGAAAAGGTAAATAAAGTCACAGCATCCTTCATAGGCCGTGACTACCCTTTTCATCAGACACCCTGCAAGGCCCTGCCCGCGATAGTCAGGGTCCGTCATCACCGTGCCAAGCTGTATAGCTTCTTTACGCTTTCCGTCAATCAGGAGATGCATCCTGTTGGCCGAAACATTGGCAACAACCTTTTCTCCATCAAGGACAGAATAGGGAGCGTATTCTGTCGCATTGCCTTTTGTACGCCACTCTTCAAAGTTAATATGAAAGACAGTTTCAGCAAGCCGGTTAAAGCTTTTCCCAATAGTGAGGTTGTTCTACATAATGATCAATAAATCTATATTGTTCTTTATTCATGGTGCGTCCTCCTTTGTGTCATGCAAATCCCAATCAAACAATAATACTGTCTATGCTTCCTCGCTGGAGGGGGAATTTTAAAAAACTGTTGATTAAATATGCTTACATTGCGCAAGTGCAGAAGCTTGCCATCACAAATTATACAGAAAATAATGAGTAAAGTCTACTTTATTAACAGTAGATTGTGTTTTTTCTCATCTTTTCTATACCTTTGTCCGTTATATAGCTAATTAACTAAAAATTGGCTATAGTTAAAACGTCATTTTCTTCCCCCACCGAAGGCGGGGGAAGAAATCACAAGCTTGTTTTCAAGTTAATCAACTATATATGAAAAACATTACGGAAAATAAAAAAAGCAGCCCAAAGACTGCCCGTAATGTCGATAACTTGTTAATGAGTTTAGCGATGAAAAGCAGTCGATCATTTACATCATTAATTTGGCTTCCGATGGACACTTCTGATATTCTCGCTTTTATTTTTCAACGATGATACATCTGTCTCGGCCTTCGTTTTTCGCTTGGTAAAGAGCAAGATCAGCTGCGTGGATAAGATCATATTGAGACAGGTTAATATCGGGACTGATAATGGCAAGGCCGATACTCACGGTAATATTAATGGCAATTTTGGCCGTCACGCATTGTATGGTCGTGTCACAAATAGCCTTGCGCAGCCTTTCGGAAAAAACTTGTCGCATCATTAGTATCCATAGGACCTGATATGGTCAAAAACTCTTCTCCGCCCAAGCGCCCGATGTAATCTGTCGAGCGAATATTATTCTTTAAAATATCAGCCAACTTAATCAGACAATCGTCACCCGCCAGATGGCCATACTTGTCATTCAAATTTTTGAAATAGTCTATGTCTATAATGGAGACAACAATCTTGCTGTCTGTAGTCAGACAATCATCCCAGGTTGCTCTTAGGTATGCATCCAACGCCCTGCGATTGGGAAGCCCGGTAAGTTCGTCAGTCCTTAGATAGCTTATCCAGCTTCAAGACAAGCTCGTCCAACTGTTTGTTTTGACTTTGAAGGGTATAGGATGACAGCAGAGCCTTTATACGTGCATGGTAGGTATGATAAGAGAAAGCGCAACAGACAGGAAAGAGGCAGATAATATATGACAGTATAGGGTAACCGGTGCCCGCTAGAAATATTGTCACGGCTGCAGATCCATAAAAAATAAAAAAGCACAAAGCAGAGGTCAACCAATTGAAAGTGGGGACGACGAGCAGTAAAAAGGAAATGCAAAAAAAATTCATCATAGATTGGGTTTCAAAGATATCCAGAATTACGAAAACGGCCCCGATCATAGAAACTACGAGCCAAAAAGCATGGATCAATACATTTTTCAGACGATACGAAAGTAAATGACAGCTATATGTATAATATATGATTGCAATAAAAGCCAGAACCACTAAGAGGCACAACAAAGAAATGGCCCAATAGTAGTTTGCCATTGTAGTATGGATTCTCGTTACGGGGTCCACGATCAGGTTCATCAGTTCGATAAACGAAAGAAGGAAAGCAATATAGAAACTGCGCTTCATATTGGTATCTAAAATCTCAAGCTGAATTTTCTGTTGATATTGTTCTGGTACAACAGGTCTTTCGAAAAAAGACAAGAAAGTTTCGCGAATTCCCAAAAAAATGTTTGAATCCGAGATAGAAATTGCCTCCTCTCAAAAGATGGCGCATAGTGAAACAAATGTATAAAAAACAAAAGCATAGCGACTAACACATTATCGCCAGCGAGCTTGTGGCAGTAGGATGTCGATGTAAAGAGATGCATTTTTCGTTTACATATATTTACATAGTACCATACTTTCCCCCAAAATCAAGTTTTTGTTTTACAATCTATCTTAGAAGCTTGACATTTGCGACGCTTGATAGATTTAACAAATATTCAGAATAATAAGTATGAATTATGTCGAAATATTTGATTTTATGAGTTATTTGCTGATGAATGTGAATGGGTCGTTTGACGGATCGTCATTCCAACAGTATTCCATGCGCCTTGCTGCCTCTTCGGCTGTGTCTCGCCCATGCAGATCGCTTGTGAAGCCTAAAGCCATGTCAATGCCGGCAGAAATCCCTGATGAAGTATAATATTTGCCGTCATCCACCCAACGGGCCTTGCGCTGCCAAAGCACCTCTTTATCAAGCCCCGCGACCCAATCAAAGGCCAGCTTATTGGTGGTCGCCCGTTTGCCTTTTAAGAGCCCCGTTTTGGCAAGAAGAGCCGATCCGGTGCAAACCGTCAATACATAGGACGCCTGTATAGAGATCTCCTTGATGGCGTTAATCCAGTCAGCTTCATTGACCAGCTTTCTTGTACCCATTCCGCCTGGGATTAAAATGACTCCCGACGTGTTCATTTCCGAAAAGGGAAGAGTCATCACCCTGACATGCTGGAAGCTTGTGATAAGCCCACCATGAAGAGAGTAATAATCAAGTCTATAGTGCTCCGAAAGCCTTCCAATGACCTCGGCCGGACCGAATGCATCCAGCGTTTCAAAACCATCAAACAGTATTATGTTGAAGGTAGTCATACAATACCCCTTTCTGATTCAGACACTTTATCGTTTTATAAAATTGGATAAATAAATAGAAATTTGAACTCTGCCTGCCATAGATGAATAGGTAGAAAGAAGACTCAAAGTGTAGGAAATAATACTAAATGGTATTGTGCAATGAAGAAATGCGGATCGTTTTAAGGTAAGTACTTGAGAATAGCGCCGTATTCTCTGAGCAGGTCCGCATAAGCACACCCACAATTCGCCGGGCTTGTTGAAGGAAGACGGTAACAAAGAAATCCCGTTTTCGGCAGGCAAAATTTATCATAAAGTGCGGCAGCCTTCCTTCCGGTCGCGAATATCGCCTTGATATCTGCGTGATTTAAGATTAATTGCAAATCGTTTGCCACTGGCTGCTTGATGCTTGCATCATCTGCTCCCGTGATTTCGCACGACTTTAGTACATCCCACAGCGCGATCTGATGGTTGATCAAAAAAGCCTTTTTCTCATTAATACTTGCCGGTATGTCTGTGACAAAGAGATCAGACATCACCTTCCAAAATCTGTTTTGAGGATTTGAATAGTAGAAACCGGTTTCTCTTGATTTGGGCGAGGGGATTGTGCCCAGCAATAAAATTCTTGACTTTGCATCATAAATCGGGTCAAAGGTGTGTTCCACAAGATTTCGCAACGCTGTTTCTCCTCCTTTCCTTGGTCACATGCCATTTATCAACCTGCATATTTACCAGAGCAATTATATTTTACCCTAAGTTTGACTCGCCTATCATATAAGTAGCACGGTCAGAACGATTGTGCTCTGTCATAGCGAAGAGATGAGAGATATAGCCAATTAACTTAAAAACTGGCTATAGATAAAACGTCATTTTCTTTCCCCGCCTTCGGCGGGGAAAGAAATCACAAGCTTATTTTCAAGTGAAATGGCTATATAAGTTCATGGCGATTTACTGATCATCTTCTGTAGACAATACCGCTTTGGTATAATACCGAATGGCGGAAGGCAAGGCAAGCTGGCGCAGCTCAGATTTGTGCTTCCAAAGATAACCCTCAGGCACATGCTGTTCCGTTACATGGCAAAAAAAACCTTCCATATGCCAGATGATATGGGTAAACACGTGTTCTGCCTTTCCCATCGGGTTTATTTCGCTAACCGTGAAGCCGAGCGCTTGCAAATGCGCTTCTGTTTGCAGCAAATCCATCCGCCCGTCTTTACTATAAAATTCCCATAATCCGCTTAAAAGCTTTTCTGTACGCTGCCCTGACAAGAATCTGACCATCTGGGCCGCAGATCACCAGGATTGTTTTATCTTCAGATTTGGGGGGCTTTTTGGCTGATTTAACAGGTAGTTCACCGGTCAGACCTTCCAGACGAGCACAGCACAGCTCCGCCAGAGGGCAGGCCTCACAAAGAGGAGTACGGGGCACGCAAATCAACGCACCCAGTTCCATCAGCGCCTGTGTAAAGCTGCCAGTACGCTCTGACGGCATCAGCGACGAGATAAACTGCTTTGCAGATGCCTTTGCCGGCGGCAAGGCTATATCCAGCTCGCTTTTTTCCACCCGCGAATACACCCGCAGCACATTGCCATCGACAGCTGGAAAGGGAAGTCCGAATGCGATGCTCAAAATCGCGCCGGCGGTATATTCTCCGATTCCCGGAAGAGCGATCAGTTCTTCCAAAGAAGAGGGAATCTCTCCACTGAAAAAGCTAACTATTATTTGCGCCGCTTTTTGAAGATTTTTCGCCCTTGCGTAATAACCCAGACCCTCCCATGCCTTTAGAACCTCGGACTCATCGGCAGCCGCTAGCGCTTCGACGGTGGGAAACTGCTTCATAAACCGGCGATAATAGGGAAGAAGGGCGGTGATGCGGGTTTGCTGCGCCATAATCTCGGAAATCCAGATTCCATAGGGCTCTTGTGAGTGCCGCCAAGGCAAGTCCCGCTTGTTTTGGTCGTACCAGTTAAGCAGGCTTCGCGTGATATCGCATGCCCTTTGCTCATCCATATTATATTTTGCGCTCACCATCCGTATCTCCTTTTTGATTTGCATTATATAGTTGATTATCTTGAAAACAAGCTTGTGATTTCTTCCCCCGCCGAAGGCGGGGGAAGAAAATGACGTTTTCTATATAGCCAGTTTTTAAGTTAATTGGCCATATTTTTGAAGAATAATTCTTAATGAGTTCTAATGGACTTGTACTTTTTTGAAGTTGAAAGAAAGTAATGCGGTTCTCAAGTGCAAAAAAGCGATCAAGATAAAACTGCTTTTTTGTAATAGTATAAGTTACCGAGACGAAGACAAGCTTTCTATTCAGTATTATAGCATACAGATTATAAAGACGGCAGAGCCCGTGGGACTCTGCCGCAAATTCATGTTACTGTTATTTTTTACACTTGCTTGAATGAAGGCAATATGTATCATTATAATCGTTTGCTATTTATCCCGCCGTAGTGGACATGAGATGGTTCAAAAAATCCTAAGAATATTGTGTGTGAGTATCACATTAAAGATTCATCGGGTTCTCTGTTGCTTTCTGAAGAAATATCATTCCTGATGAAGTGATTTTTCGAAAATCTCATCCTTTTCGGATTTGGTTAAAAGCTTTTCTGTTAGATAAGCGATCACAACAATTCCCACCAAATCGAGAGCAAGTCTTATAAGCATGAACTTTAAGCCCATAGAAGAGGCTTCAAACAGGATTAAGGGTATTTTGGTTGTGGACCAGGCACCGACCATTATTAGAACATTGGAAAGCTTACTTCCTTTTTTCAATAGCATTCCTGCCACCGGAAAGGCAGCGTAGAGAGGGCCGGCTGCAGCGGAACCCAGAAAGAAAGCCAGTAATATGCCTTTCAAACCTGAACCTTCACCCATATATTTTACCATGGTTTCACGGCTCACCCAGACATCCAGAAGTCCGAGCAGGATAAAAATAGGGATCACAACGGATATCATGGAAAGAAAATTATTCCACGTTATTTTTAATGCGGTATTACCCAAGTCAGGCATTATCAGTATAAGGATAAAATTTATGGCAACAAGGGCGAGAAAGATTTTATACCGCTTAAGAAAGGCTTTCAGCTTTTCCATCACAGACACACCCCCATCACGACAGCGACTAAAATTGAAAATACAAATGCAGCAATGTTTCTGGTAAACGTCGCTTTTTTGCCGAAGTACTTGATTTCAACGGGCAATGTGACAATGCCGACCATCATTAAGGTCGAAACAAAAGCAGCTATTTGCATAATGCCAGCCCCGTTTTTTAAGAGAGCGGCCGCAAGGGGGAATGCGACGAAGGCTGGGACAAGCGTGACGGAACCAATCAGCGCCGCAATCAACATCCCAATCCAGCCTGACTCGCTTCCGATCAGATGGGAGATCTGCTCAGGAGTGAGTATGGCAAAAGTGACGCCAATGATTACAAGAATGGAAAGAAATTGAGGCAGAATGTTTTCAAAAGCTTTCCAAGCTTTTTTAAGTGCAATTTTAGTCTTCTCTTTGCTTTTCATAAAAGAAAGAAAAAGTCCAACGATTGCGATGACATAAAAAGTGGTTGTCATAGATAACTCCCTTTACTTATTTTTCGCATTCGTCATGGTGTTGATGTTCATGACAGATGACCTCGTTGGACTTGAGTTCACCCTGCACATAGTTTTTGACAGCTGTCTCGGCGTTTCCTTCGGCGCCGGTGATAACCTCAATTCCTTTTTCATTGAAGATTTCCACAGCGCCGCCACCCATGCCGCCGGATATGATCACGTTTACGCCCAAGTCGTTTAGAAAGTTGGGTAAAAATCCGGGTTTATGCCCGGGGTTTGGTATAGAATCGCTTTTCACAATATTGTTATTTTCTATTTCAAAAATATTAAAATTTTGGCAATGACCAAAATGCCCCGTCACCATTTTGCCTTCACTTGCAACTGCTATTTTCATTTCTATTCCTCCAGAAGTTTATATAGTTGATTAACTTGAAAACAAGCTTGTGATTTCTTCCCCCGCCGAAGGCGGGGGAAGAAAATAACGTTTTATATATAGCCAGTTTTTAAGTTAATTGGCTATATTTGTTGTGATGTTTTTTGGACAGAAGAACAGCCACCATCATGTGTCAAGCTGCACTCTATTATTTCATGTTCTCCATGCTTTCAAGCATATCCGACGCTGCGTCCAGCCAGTCTCCGTCAAACAGCTCGATTAAGCCTTTGTCACATGCGGCTGCAATTTTGGGATCTATCGGGAGTCTTGCCAGCACCTTGAGATTGTGCTCTTTGGCAATTTCTTCAATGTGACTCTCGCCGAACACCTTGATTTCCTTTTTACAGTCAGGACATGACACATAGCTCATGTTTTCTACCAATCCAAGGATGGGAATATTCATCATTTCGGCCATCTTTACAGCCTTTGAAACGATCATTGACACAAGCTCCTGCGGCGAGGTTACAATGATAATTCCATCTATGGCAAAGGACTGAAATACTGTCAGCGGTACATCGCCGGTTCCCGGCGGCATATCGATAAACATAAAGTCAATGTCGCCCCAGATTACGTCGGTCCAAAACTGCTTGACGGTACCCGCGATGATTGGACCCCGCCAGACAACTGGATCAGTATCGTTTTTCAGAAGAAGGTTGACTGACATGATGTCAATGCCGGTTTTGCTTTTAATGGGGAATAAGCCAAGCTCGTTGGCTTCGGCCTTTTGCTTTATGCCGAATGCCTTGGGTATAGACGGGCCAGTTATATCTGCATCGAGAATGGCGGTGTTATATTCTTTCCTCTTCATCAGTACGGCCAGCATGGAGGTGATCAGCGACTTGCCTACGCCGCCCTTTCCGCTTACTATACCGATTACTTTTTTAATATTGCTAAGCTCGTGGGGACTTTCTAGGAAATCATTTTTGCTGTCCTGCCTTTCGCCGCACTCTGTGCTGCACTCCCCACAGTTGTGATTGCAATTTTCACTCATTTTTTCTGCTCCTTCATATTTGTTCTTATAATTTCACTACAGATCCTGTAGCTAAATACATTATATTGTCCTTCATGACATTCTTTAGCTGTTCGAAAGGTTCAAGACCTGTGCAATGACCGGTATAACACTTCGCACCTGTCTGGTTGAGGTATTCGCCGATTTGTGTGATCAGCGCAGCGTCTTCGCTCTTCTTTTCATTAAAGTTGTATAAATGGAAACCACCAATAATAAAACTCATCTGTCTCTTCTTCATTTCCACAGCCTGGTTGACGATATTAACAATACCATTATGAGCACAGCCTGCCACCAAAAGGAGTTTACCTTCCTCATTGACGATCAGGTTTTGCTCATGAGAGAAGGTGTCCTCTAATTTACGGCCGTCATGTTCCATTAGCAGTACTTTATTGCATTGCGAGGCTAGCTCTTTGCCGCAGATATTCGAAAACAGTTCCAACTCCGCGTCAATTGCAAGATAATCTCCCGTAAATATGAAGCGCCCGCTGTCTTTGAGCTCTTCGTCCAGACCGATATAGGCCGTGTTTCCACCTGGACGCTGAGAATAGTATTTTTTCAAACGCATTTTTACGGATATAAATGGCGGCGGTTGAGTTTTCACGCATAAACGCCCTAAGTCCGCCCCCATGATCAGAATGAGCGTGGGAAATCACCACTGTATCTATCTCAGAAATGTTAATGCCCAGCTTTTTAGCATTTTCTAAAAACATCTCGCTTTGGCCCACATCAAATAAAAGCTTATGTTCTTTGGTTTCTATATATAAGCTCAGCCCATATTCAGATTTGTATTCGTCTGAGATTGAATTGTTTTCCACCAAACACTTTATGATCAAAACTGTCACCCCCTAATTTTTGCTGCTGATGATTTTTATTATTTACTTAAATATTGCTGTTATCGCCCGTGAAGCCGGATAGTGCGGCTTGGATTTCTTGCGGCATCAACCGCTACCATGGTCATTTTCAATACAAATGCTTGCGCATCTGTGTCTATAGCACCCGCCGCAGTCACATTTGGCTTCTGAACCATCACAAAGCTGGTAGTCGCCGCCCTCTATTTTTAGGACATTACCGTGAACCAAACACTGTGCAAGCTTTTTTCTTGCATCATTATAAATGCGCTGGACCGTCGTACGCGCCACGTGCATTTTGTCGGCACACTCCTCTTGCATAAAGCCTTCGGAATCAATCAGACGGATGGTTTCATACTCTTCCACAGTCATCGTTACACAATCTTGCCCGGCATTTTGTGAATCAAGCGGACCAAACAGGGTGCTTTCGGGAAGGCAGCAGACTTTTCTGCATTTTCTTGGCCGTGACATAATTTCATCTCCCCTTTGTGCAAATATGTGTGGTTTTGAACATATGACTTTTAATTTATGATATCATATTTTAGACATATGTCAATAATTTTTCCCGCATTTTTTAATTTATACTGTGTAAGTGAATTAAACATGTTTTTTTGAAGCAGAGCACTTTTTTGTTTTGAAATTGTAAAAACAATATATAGTTGATTACTTGAAAACAAGCTTGTGATTTCTTCCCCCGCCGAAGGCGGGGGAAGAAAATGACGTTTTATATATAGCCATTTTTTAAGTTAATTGGCTATAGGCAAGGATAAGTCGGATTTTAAAAGAATATAAAAAAGCCGATCAAGATAGAAGTACACCCTGATCGGCCATATTGGGTAGAAACGAGTACTCAAATATATAAACAGCAAAATAAACTATTTCTCTAGAGTTGTGTCCGTGTTTTTACGCAAAGAATAAATAGCACCCTCTTGACGAATATACAATTTTCCTATTCTATTGCGCCCGTTTTCTTTTGCATCATAAAGAGATTGATTGGCAAGCTGTAAACTGATACCATATGCTTTCGTTTGTTTCTCGATAGATTTTCATTGCACATTTTTCCAACACACGGTGAGAAGCGACATTGTCTTTTTCAGTCTCTGCTATAACACTGGTAACACCGGGTTGGCAGATTGCCCACTCGCACATGGCTTTTGCTGCTTCTGTCATATAACCGTGATTTCGATGACGTTCATTCATTCCATATCCTATTTCTACCGTACCGTTTCGCTCGGGTGATCCCATAAAACTTGCACTGCCAATGGATTGTTTATCGGACTTACGTATGATCTGCCAGTTTGTGTTCCACAAAATATCTTTACTGTTTTGAGTCGCCTTTTGATACAGCGTCTCCATCGCCTGCTGTGTATGCTCGTCTAGCTGTTCACCTGAAGGGAAAAGGCCAAGTGCCTTTTCCATTTTATCCGTGCCCTGTAGTAAAAAATTGAATTGAATCAGTGTCAACGGGATGATTATTAACCTTTCGGTATTAAGCTCCATAATAATTACCTTGTTCCTTTCAAATATAAAAACATCACATAAGGCCCCTCGTTTATCTGTAGCATGCTTAGTTTTATAAAAGAAATTGTTTTTGTCTCTGCTTCCACTACCAGAGTCGGGTAGAAGCGGAGGCGGTTATTCTCTTGGTTCTTCCTCATTTGAGGGGGTCTTGCTGCTCTCCATCATTCTGATAAGCAGCGCTTGGTTTTCCATCAGCAGATCAATTTTCTTGTGTAAATCCTCAACAACAATTTCTGATTTGAGATTGACCTTGTAGTCGTTTTCAGCTCTTAGTCTGTCTTTTTGTTCCTGCCTGTTTTGACTCATCATAATAAGCGGAGCTTGTATGGCCGCCACACAAGAAAGCACAAGGTTTAGAAGAATAAACGGGTAGGGATCAAAAGGTGTAGCCAGCGCAAGGATGTTGATCAGCATCCATGCAATCAGACAAAACACAAAAATGCTGATAAATTTCCAACTCCCGACAAAAGCCGCGAGACTGTCGGCTGCCTTTTGTCCGAATGAATTGGTTTCGGATGCGTTATAGACTTTACTGGAGGCTACTTTTTCCTCCAGAAGCAGATGGATAATTTCCTCGTCAGTCAGATCACTTTCAATATCCTGAATAATTTTACCAACCAACTCTTCGTTGCTATACATGTTCTGCCTCTTTCCCTTTTCTGAATACTTTTGCAATTTAACGATTAATGACGAAAATTCAACGCTATTTGCCCAGCGGTAAGTGGGGCAGATAGAAAAGATGCATTTATTAAAAATCAGTCAGGTATTCGGGTTTACAATTTGATCTCAAAAACCGCACCGCCCTGATTATAAGCTGAAATACTGCCCCCCATGTACTCTACGGCGCTTTTCGCTATGGCCAGACCCAAACCGAAATTGCCGTTCTTTCCTTTATAAAATCGGTCGAAGATATGATCAAAATCGGTGGGGGATATCCCTTTTCCGTCATCGGAAATTCGAATGATTGGGCGGTCCTGCGTCAATATCTCGACCCTCACCTCGCTGGTTGCATACTTAATGCCATTCGAAATAATATTGATCACCGCCTGGGCAAGCAGATTCTCATCTATCCGGGCGATAATTTTCTCACTTGTGCAAGTGAGGAAAATCCGCTTGTTTTCTTTCATTGCAAAGCCGTTGATCCGCTGAATATAGTCCTTGACGACATCACACACGTTTTGTTGCGTGACCTCACACGCATATGTCTTGTTTTCAATCCGAGACAAGATAAGAAGCTCTTCGACCAGAGCGTTTAGCCTTTTGCTTTCTTCGCAGATAATCTCTGCTGTTTTGGCCGTATTGGTAAACACACCCTTTGCAATTCCCTCGGCATAGCCCTGTATGGACATCAAAGGTGTACGAAGCTCATGGGATGCATTTTGCAGGAACGTTTTTTGCGCATTGTCGTATAAGCTCAGTCGTCTGGACATCTCATTGACGCTGCCGTAAAGCTCATGAATTTCGGTTGTGCTCTCATCATTAGGCAGTGCAATGAACTCACCACCGCCAATACGACCCGCATAACCGCATAGATCCTGTATTGGTTTTGCTATGCTTTTTGAAACAGAAACCGCTATCAGCGTGCTTACGCCAACCCCGATCAGAAGAATAATGATCAGTATGACATTAACTGTTAGCATGATGCCTTTCGCTCCGTCCATTGAGGCAACGAAGACAATTCGCGGTGAAATGCCCGCCGCAAAATCCGTCAGCTTTACGCTTGTCATCAAAAAGCGTTTTCCGTTTTCACGAATGGTATATACTATACTTTTATCACCCGATTGCGTCATCTCTTTCAATTTTACGACCAGTGAATCGGTGAAGATGGTACCATTTAATTGACGCGGGAACAGAACTTGATTGTTTTTATTGAAAATTAAAAATTCTGTATGTGAGGAGAGTTTTGATGCCTTCAGTACGGCGTTCAGGGAGGTAAGCACTTCATCCGCCCTCTGATCTGTGAGTGCACTGCCAACAAGTTGCTTTTTAATCAGCATGTTCATGGTTGAAACAGTACCGCTCAGATCTTCTTTTGCTGTTCTTGTCAGGTAAATTTGCATGGCTACATTGAAAAGCAGCAACGTCAGTACCGGTACCAGAACAATGATAGTTACAAACGGACGGGTGATCTTCGTTTTAATTGTTTTCACAATTGTCCTCCAGTTCCAGTTTGAAGCCATAACCCCACACCGAGCTTATTTTGACTATGCTATTTGTGAGTTTCTTACGCAGCCTTTTGATGACATCATCCGTTGCCCTTGTATCAGCCTCAAAATCAAATTGCCATACATTTTTGAGCAGTTCCTCTCTTGAAACGGCCTTATCCTTGTTTTGAATTAAATAGACCATTAAAGCAAACTCAGTCGGCGTAAGTTCAAATCTCATTCCTTTTTGTAAGCTAAGCTTTGTATCTGTATTAATTTCTATATCGCCAAAGGAAAGCACGGGACTTTGCATTCATACCCCGGTCAAGCTGTATCCTTCGAAAAATAGCTTTCACGCGTGCAAGAAGCTCGATGGGCGAGAAGGGTTTGACCAGATAATCGTCACTGCCCATGGTAATGCCGGTGATGCGGTCAAGCTCGCTGTCTCTGGCTGAAACGATGATGATGGGCACATTGTGCTTTTCTCTGATTTTTGAACAGATGGTCAAGCCGTCGGTGCCTTCCATCATAATATCTAAAACAACCAAATCAGAGGGTTTTGCGACAAAGGCTGATAGCAGGCGGTCCCCATTTTCAAAAGCGACCACCTCATAACCGTCATTCTTCAGGAATCCGGCTATTAACTCGCGGATGTTTTTTTCATCGTCGGCGATATAAATCAGCTTTTGCATATACCCACTTCCTTTCTGACATATTATAACACACAGTTTTTTGTAAGCATACAATTGCCGCAGCTTTGCCACAGTTTGGCGTTTGATTTCACCATGGCGGAAAAAGTATGATGAATACAGAAACAATACGTAGGTAGATCGGAATTTAGTCAGATCAAAAATTTAAAAGAATTAAGGAGATGCGACACCATGAAAAAAGCTATTACTCTTATTTGCGTCATTATGTTGGTTCTCAGCCTTGGCATCACTGCCTTTGCGGCAGACAATACGACCAAAACTACGGCCGGCTCTTCAAGTACCATTCAAGGTAAAATTGATGCGCTGAAAGAAAAGACGGCTGCAAAGCTTGCAAAACTTGAACAAAGAACTGTCATTTCAGAAGAAATGAAGGTATATTTAGAGGGTAAGCGCGCTGTGGCAGAGAGCAATCATGACAGAAACTCTGCTTTGGCAGAAGAAAACGCTGTGCTGAGGCGCGAACTAGCGGCCTCACTTGCAGCTATCAAAGCCGGCGAGACACCACTTGATGAGGAAATTGCCGAACAACTCAAAGCCCTTCGTCAAGAGCTAAAGGCGAAAACCGCCGCACTGCATGAATTCAAGGGCGATATAAAAGAGATTGCTGAGACAAGAAAAGAATTTGTAAAAAATGAGAATTATGAGCAGTTAAATATAATGTTCGAGAGTATTTACGCCATTCAAAATGAAAGATATGCATTACGGCAGGAGATAAATAGTATCTTGAAGGAAATGACAGCCCTCATCGGCTAACGCTTTAACTTTTTGAACTCCGTCCGCCCCGCCATAGGGGGACGGAGTTCAAATTCGCTTCTTTAAATGGTATGTTCTTCGTTTTTGTATCTCCGCCGGAAGTCGGGATACAGAGATAGGATTATTGAACAAAAAAGTACCGCGGCTCATAGAAGAGCCGCGGTACTTTTTTGTTTTCCGACTATTAATACTTTCCGAATTCTTTATCGCTGATGATTATTCTTTTCTTTGTGCTGGGTGCTGCTGGTGCTGCAAACTCTTGCATAGAATTGCTATCAGCATTTCTTTTGTCAATCAGATCTTGAATCATTCTGGAAATATCAGGGTTAATATCTTTTAGGTCCTTGTAAGCGGAAAGGTTGCTTTCTTTCTTTCTCAGCTTAAACATGCTGACCTGCTCTTTGAGAAGTCCGGCTTGGTTGGACAGTTCTTCGCTTGAAGCGGCACTTTCTTCAGAGGTGGCTGAATTTGCCTGAACGACAGCAGACACCTGCATAATTCCCTGATTGATCTGAGCGATACCCAAAGCCTGCTCGTTGGAAGAGACCGCGATATTGTTGACAAGAGTGGATACCTTATCTACTTCCTGGACAATCGAATTTAAAGCTTGTGATGTTTCGTTTGCAATCTTTGTTCCATCCTCAACCTTTTTGATAGAACCTTCGATCATCGCCGTGGTCTCTTTGGCCGCATTGGCAGATCTGGCGGCCAGGTTTCTTACTTCTTCCGCGACAACCGCAAAGCCTTTGCCATGCTGCCCTGCTCTTGCAGCCTCAACAGCGGCGTTTAGTGCCAATATATTAGTCTGGAATGCGATTTCATCAATGACCTTGATAATTTTAGATATATTGCTGGACGAATCATTGATTTCATCCATGGCTTTCAGCATTTCCTTCATGCGCACATTGCCTTTATCTGCGTTGACTTTGGTACGTTCAGCAAGTTCGTTTGCCTCTTTTGCATTTACGGCGTTATGCTTTGTCTGCGCAGATATTTCTTCAATGGATGCCGTCAGTTGCTCGATCGAGCTTGCCTGTTCCGTGGCGCCCTGCGAGAGAGCAATACTGGAATCAGAAACTTGCTTGGAACCACCTGCCACTTGTTCTGAGGCAAGGCTGATATTGTTTAGTACTTCATTGAGATTCTGCGTCATTTCTTTAAACGCAGCAGCAAGTGTTCCAATTTCGTCTTTGCGTTTTAAGAATTGTTCCGGAATAATCATCGTAAAGTCGCCGTTGGCAATGAGCCCGGCTACCACGGATGCCTCTTTGATCGGCTTACTGATGCTGAGTGCGATCAAATAACCAGCAAGAATACTGACAGCAAGGAAGATAACACTCGCTATACCAATCATAACATGCAAAGCGTATTCACTTCTGCGAATACCTCATCTTTTGGCGCCGCCAGCGCGATCGACCAGCCTGTAGTGCCTATTGGATCGTAACCCATATATTTGGTTAAACCCTTGTAGCTATATTGTCCTACGCCTTTCTCACCAGCACACATCTTTACTTCCAATGCGGCTAGTGGGGCAAGACTAGTATCGGTTTTTGCCAGTTCAATGTTGTTTTCCATATTGAGTACAATTTGTTTATCGCTGTGGGCGATTACGGTTCCAGTTTTATTTATGATAAATGCTTTGCCGGTTTTTGCGTATGTAATATCAGTGATCATGGAGCTTAATCCGGTGCCATCCATGCCTGCAACCAATACACTGATTACGCTACCGCTATCATTTTTTATAGGCACGGCGACAAAAATCATGATTGAACCATCTGATTTTGCTGACAAGGGGATCGGATACTGCATTGCTGCCCGCGACAGCCTTCTTAAAATAATCTCTTGCGGATATATCTAAATTGTTTTTAATCGCAAGTCCGCTTTTATCCGCCACAAACAAATCTTTATAGCCCCATTGTTTATTCAGTTTACTGAGAAGCGCTTCTATTTCAGTTTTATTGGCATTATAATCTTTAAATAGTTCGTTTGACGAAAGTGCGTCCAGTTGACTATAAAAGCCGTTTATACGTTCCTCAACAGTTGCCGCCCCCTGTGCCGTTATCTTCAGCAGAGAATCCTCAACGGAATTTGACAGCGCGGACGACGCAAGTGTATATGAAATTACTGCCAGGCCTGCACAAACGACAATTACGATGAGCGAAATATAAGCAGTTATTTTTGCCATTAGACTTTTCAATGTAAAATTTAATTTCATCATTTTTCCCCTCAATTACCTTTATTTATATGATTTTTGTCTGACGAGTTTCGCCTTTCGATAGTTGCCACTGACAAGTCATATTTTTCCGCAGCCACCAACTTTCCAAAATAAATATGGATTTTCATCCCTGACATGACATCAGAGGATTATGTCGATTACAACGGTGAGGGGTAAAATAATGATATTTCTTTGAAGAACAGGTTATTGCGTATAAGATCAAGATTGCATATTGTATTCCAAAATGAATACTCTTTGTTTTGAAATTGCAAAAGGGTTAAATCGGAATTTTTCCTCCTATTCTAAATTTCGACAAAAATCGCTAAAACTAAAGACACATTTCACAAAGAATATCTAAAAGGATAATTGGGCTGCTGTTTATACCAACGTATCAGAACATAGTTTTAACAAAAGAAAAAGCTGGGCAGAAATCTTATCTTGCAGTCTCACTTGCAGACATTAAAGCCGAAGAAACATCGGTTGATGTAAAAAATGTTAAACAGCTCAAGGCGCTTCTTGAAGAGCTAAAAGCAAAAATTGCAGCATTAAGAGAAATAAAACTTACTAGCAGTGGAATTATTGATATGGTAGATATAAAGTCAAGAAATTCGTTTGGTTTGAGACTAGTACTTTGTTGCAACTTAATCCTATATGACAATGGGTTAAATGCGCTTGCATATTCCCCCGCCGAAGGCGGGGGAATATGCAAGTTTTAAGATGAGACAATATACGAGTTTGAAAAAAGTACCGCGGCTCTCTCTGAGAGCCGCGGTACTTTTTTCGTTTATTAATACTTTCCGAATTCTTTATCGCTGATGATTATTTTTTTCTTTGTGCTTGGTGCTGCTGCTTCTGTAAACATTCCATCCATGGAGCTGCTATCAGCCATTTTCTTGTCAATCAGACCTTGAATCATTCTGGAAATATCCGGATTGATATCTTTCAGGTCATTGTAAGAGGAAAGGGTGCTTTCTTTCTTTTTTAGTTTAAACATACCGACCTGTTCTTTGAGAAGTCCGGCCTGGTTGGACAGCTCTTCGCTGGAAGCGGCACTTTCTTCAGAAGTGGCCGAGTTTGCCTGAACGACGGCAGAAACCTGCATAATTCCCTGATTGATCTGAGCGATGCCCAAAGCCTGTTCGTTGGAGGACACAGCAATATTGTTAACAAGTGTGGATACCTTATCTACTTCCTGAACAATCGCATTTAAAGCTTCAGATGTTTCATTTGCGATCTTTGTTCCATCCTCAACCTTTTGAATGGAGCCTTCAATCATTGCTGTGGTTTCTTTGGCAGCACTGGCAGATCTGGCGGCCAGGTTTCTTACTTCCTCTGCCACAACAGCAAAGCCTTTACCATGCTGCCCAGCTCTTGCCGCTTCAACAGCGGCATTCAGTGCCAGTATATTAGTCTGGAATGCGATTTCATCAATGACCTTGATAATTTTAGATATATTGCTGGACGAATCATTGATTTCATCCATGGCTTTCAGCATTTCCTTCATGCGCATATTGCCTTTATCTGCGTTGACCTTGGTTCGTTCAGCAAGTTCATTTGCCTCTTTCGCATTTACGGCGTTATGCTTTGTTTGTGCAGATATTTCTTCAATGGATGCTGTCAACTGCTCGATTGAGCTTGCCTGTTCCGTCGCGCCCTGCGAAAGAGCAATACTGGAATCAGAAACCTGTTTGGATCCGCCTGCCACTTGTTCTGAGGCAAGGCTGATATTGTTTAGTACTTCATTTAGATTCTGTGTCATGTCTTTAAACGCAGCAGCAAGTGTTCCAATTTCGTCTTTGCGCTTTAAAAATTGTTCCGGTATTATCAATGTAAAGTCGCCTGCTGCAAGGGTTTGGGCTGCTGCGGCCGCCTCCTTAATAGGCTTGCTGATGCCGCTCGCGATAATGTAAGCGGCCAGGATGCTGATAGCAAGCAAGACCGCACTTGCAATGCCGATCATTTTTGCCAGTGAATAAATCTCGACAAACACCTCGCTAGTTGGAGCCGCCAGAGCTAATGACCAGCCTGTAGACCCGACAGGACTATAGCCCATATATTTGGTTTCGCCCTTATAGCTATATTTCCCTGTTCCTTTTTGACCGGCACACATTTTGGTTTCCAGTGCGGCAAGTTCAGTAAGGCCTGTATCGGTCTTTACTTGTTCAAAAATATTATCCTGATTTAGAACGCTGTCTTTGTTGCTGTGAGCAATGGTGATACCCTTGCTGTTTTTCATGAATGCCTTTCCGGTTTTTGCGTATATAATATCAGAAATTATGGTGCTTAATCCATTGCCATCCACGTTTGCAACCAATACGCTGATTACATTGCCACTGTCATTCTTGATCGGAACGGCAATAAAAATCTGCATTGTATTATCAGCTTTGCTGATAATGGGATCGGATATCGCATTGCTGCCTGCAGCGGCCTTTTTAAAATAATCCCTTGCGGATATATCTATACTTTTCGCATATGAAATTCCGCTTTTATCCGCCACAAATAAATCTGTATAGCCCCACTCTTTATTTAATTTAGTGAGAAGTGATTCTAATTCCATTTTATTTTCATTATAATCCTTGAATAATCCGTTTGAGGCGAGTGCGTTTAACTGACGATAATAACCGTTTAAACGTTCTTCAACTTTTGCCGCCCCCTCATTCGTTATCTTTAACAGAGATTCATCAACAGAATCTGTCAGCGCAGAAGACGCAAGGGTATATGAAATTACGCCCAAACTTGCGCAAACGACAAGTACTATTAGTGAAATATAAGCAGTTAGTTTTGCCATTAGACTTTTAAATGTAAAATTTAGTTTCATCATTTTTTCTCCTTAATTTTCTTTATTCATATGATTTTCTTGCGCTGGGTTTCGTCTTTTGATAGTTGCTATTGTGTTTTTCTGCTGCCACCATCTTTCCAACTATGATAAAACTGTTACTTCCCCAACCTGACATCAGAGAATTATATTGATCATCGTGGTATGAGTCCTGTCAGATGGGTGATTCCAAAATGATTGCATAGCATTTTTATCAGATATCATATTCCGCGATTTGAAACCTTGGTTATAATAAATCAATACAAAATGGATCGTGTAGACTCCGGTTGACTTTTTGGCGCTTGTTATATTGTATTCATTAATTTTAACCCAATTAAATTATCGACAAAAATTACCATAACTAAAGACAAATTATTACATATAAAATAAAAATATTTCAAGTTTATCTTCTGCTTAGTATGAATAGTTTATGGAGTAATTTTTATTCCTTAGAAAAAAAGAAAAGACCAAGACCGAATACTCTGGAAATTTGAAGGCAATTTTTTGACATGCGTACAGGCCGCAATATATGTTCTTGATGTATAGCCAATTAACTTAAAGACTGGCTATATATAAAACGTCCTTTTCTTTCCCCGCCTTCGGCGGGGAAAGAAATCACAAGCTTATTTTCAAGTTACTCAACTATAATAGTTGAGTAAGACAGAGAAAGGATTATTTCAATTTTATGTGAGTAAACATCCGCCGGCTTAGCCGGCGGCTTTTCTTATGCGGGTATAACCCGCTGTTACTGGCTGCCATTGCAATGGCATATTACGGTCTGACATTTGCAAAAGCTTATTACTTGCTACCCTTGAAAGGGTCTTCGTATTCCCTGAATGTCAACTGATCCTGCAGCTTATCTTCTTTTAATTGGTTTTGGATATATTCAGCGATCTTTTTGGTGTTTTTCCCCACTGTGTCCACATAGTATCCACGACACCAAAAAGATCGGTTGCCATGTTTATACTTTAAATTCGCATGTCGTTCATGTATGATCAGACTGCTTTTGCCTTTGAGAAATCCCATAAAGCTTGAAACGCTCATCTTCGGCGGGATTTCCACCAGCATGTGAATGTGATCCGTACAAACTTCTGCTTCAATAATGTTAATACCTTTCCAGGAACACAATTCTCTTAGAATTTTGCCGATTTCTTCTCGCTTTTCACCATAAAATATTTCCCTGCGGTATTTTGGCGCGAACACGACGTGATATTTACAATTCCACGTTGTATGTGCTAGACTTTTATTGTCATTCATTTCGAATGTCCTCCTTTTGATGTACTCTTGCAGTTGCCAGACCGCAAGTTTATTCTACATCAAAAGGAGTTTTTTGGTCCGCTTCATCGCTAAAGCTTTTTTTGCTCCACCGACATAGTCGGTGGTTGTTTTCACAATAAAAAAGTACCGCGACTCTGATCACGAGCCGCGGTACTTTTGGCGTTTATTAATACTTTCCGAATTCTTTATCGCTGATGACGATTTTTTTCTTCGTGCTTGGTGCCACTGCTTCTGTAAACATTCCATCCATGGAACTGCTATCAGCCATTTTCTTGTCAATTAAACCTTGAATCATTCTGGAAATATCCGGATCAATATCTTTTAGATCATTGTAAGAGGAAAGGGTGCTTTCTTTCTTTTTCAGTTTAAACATACCGACCTGCTCTTTGAGGAGTCCGGCTTGGTTAGACAGCTCTTCGCTGGAAGCAGCACTTTCTTCAGAGGTGGCCGAGTTTGCCTGAACGACGGCAGAAACCTGCATAATTCCCTGATTGATTTGAGCGATACCCAAAGCCTGTTCGTTGGAAGACACCGCAATATTGTTGACAAGAGTGGATACCTTATCTACTTCCTGAACAATCGCATTTAGAGCTTCAGACGTTTCATTTGCGATCTTTGTTCCATCCTCAACCTTTTGGATGGAGCCTTCGATCATCGCCGTTGTTTCTTTTGCCGCATTGGCAGATCTGGCAGCCAGATTTCTCACTTCCTCCGCGACAACCGCAAAGCCCTTTCCGTGCTGCCCAGCTCTTGCCGCTTCAACAGCGGCATTCAATGCCAATATATTAGTCTGGAATGCGATTTCATCAATGACCTTGATAATTTTAGATATATTGCTAGATGAATTATTGATTTCATCCATGGCTCTGAGCATCTCTTTCATACGGATATTGCCTTTATCTGCGTTGACCTTGGCCCGTTCAGCAAGCTCGTTTGCCTCTTTCGCATTATTGGCGTTATGCTTTGTCTGAGAAGAAATTTCTTCAATGGATGCGGTCAACTGCTCGATCGAGCTGGCCTGTTCCGTCGCGCCCTGCGATAGGGCAATACTGGAATCAGAAACCTGCTTGGATCCGCCCGCCACTTGTTCTGAAGCCAGGCTGATATTGTTTAAAGCTTCATTTAGATTCTGTGTCATAACTTTAAACGCACCTGCAAGTGTTCCAATTTCATCTTTGCGCGTTAAAAATTTATCCCGTATAATTGTTGTAAAGTCGCCTTTAGCTATAGTTTCTGCGACACCGGCCGCAGCCTTGATCGGCTTGCTGATGCCGCTTGCGATAATGTAACCATCCAGGATACTCAAAGCGAGGAAGATGGCGCTTGCAATACCGATCATGCGTGCAAGCGAATAAACTTCTGCAAATACCTCAGTATTTGGCGCCGCCAGCGCGATTGACCAGCCTGTCGTGCCTATCGGACTGTAACCCATATATTTGGTTACGCCCTTATAGCTATATTCCCCGGTGCCTTTCTGTCCAGCGCACATTTTCACTTCCAATGCGGCAATTTGGGATAGACTTGTGTCAGTTTTAGCTTGTTCAATACTATTATCCATCGTGAGTACAAGCTCTTTGTTGCTATGAGCGATTACGGTGCCTTTGCTGTTTATCATATAGGCTTTTCCTGTTTTTGCGTATGTAATATCAGAAATTATGGTGCTTAATCCATTGCCATCCATGCCTGCAATCAAAACACTGATCACATTACCGTTTTCATTCTTGATCGGGACAGCCATAAAAATCTGTATTGTTCCATCCGCTTTACTTACAACGGGATCGGACACCGCATTGCTGCCTGCAATTGCTTTCTTAAAATAATCCCTTGCAGATATATCTACATTTTGTCTAATCGCAATTCCATTTTTATCCGCCACAAATAAATCTGAATATCCCCACTGTTTATTCAATTTACTGAGAAGTGACTCTATTTCGGCTTTATTGGCATTATAATCCATGAACAGCCCGTTTGACGTAAGCGCGTCGAGCTGGCTATAATAACCGTTTAAACGTTCCTCAACAGTTGCCGCCCCCCCCGTCGTAATCTTAAGTAGAGATTCCTCAACAGAATTTGTCAGCGCAGAAGACGCAATACTATATGAAATTAAGCCTAGACCTACACAAACCACAAGTACTATGGAAGTAATATAAACAGTCAGTTTTACCATTAGGCTTTTAAACTTAAAATTTAGTTTCATCATTTTATCTCCTCAATTCCCCTCTAATTATAATGACTTTGTTTGCCAAGTTTTGTCTTTCGATAGTTGTATCTAACAAGCAATATTCTTCTGATGCCACCAGCTTTCTAACTATGATAAAACCATTTAGCATCCCAAACCTGACATCAGAAATGATTTAAATCACAATAGTGTGAGCATTAGTCATATTATCGTGTGACTAATTTAATTGCAGATATGCATTGCTCCAAATTATGATGCTTTTTATTTTCTGTCAGATGTGTGAATCCAAATTGATACCATAGTATTTTTATCAGATTATTTTCTTAAGCTTGAAATCTGAGCTTTAATATCAGTAAAAATGCACTTTACTCTTTGCTCCTAATCAATTTATCGACAAAATTTACCATAAATAAATACGTTTTAATACATAAAATTTTTTTGTCTTCATAACAATCATTTATTACATGAAAGGCAAGAGGTACTCTGCCTTAACGGAAGAGTACCTCTGTGTAAAGAAAAAATATCTATCTGCCCAGCCATCGGCGGGGCAGATAGATAGAAAGAAGTAACGTTTATTTTGCATATTGCGATCTAAGAATTCTCAATTGCGATTACTTAATCTTGATAAAGGGTGACGTTGTTTTTTCCTGATTTTTTTACTTTGTATAATGCATTGTCAGCAAAGGTAATAAGTGCGTCAAAACTTTCCGAGCTTTGTCCCATATAAACACCGATGCTGATTGTTATGATACCACAGCTTTTATTGGTTGAAAATTCAATTTCTTGTTTTCTGACAAGGCGAACCAATTCATTGGCAATCTGAAGGATGCAGTCCTTCTCTTTGTTCGAAAATATAACCAAAAATTCTTCTCCGCCATATCTGCCCACTTTACCGCCTTGATTTGTCACATGTTTCTCAATCACAGATGCAAGATTAATAAGGCAGTGGTCCCCCATTATATGACCATATGTATCGTTGTATAATTTAAAATCGTCTATATCAATCATCATACAGGAGATAGTATTTTTATTAATTAACAGTTCATCCAAATACTCGATAATGCTTTTGCGGTTAGGTATTTTCGTCAAAAAATCATAATTAGCATAATAGGCTAATTTTTTATTTTGCTCTTCGATCAAATTGTGATCAAGATAAGCTGTGTACCTTTTGTGATCATTAAAAAAAATCATAGCACAAGCGGCAATTAGCATAAAAAACGGATTGATTAGTTCTGCAAAAGTTGTTGTAATATCTAAATGGCTATATAACACCATGGCCATATAAACAGAAAAGCTTATGATGTTTATAGCACAGTGTTTGATCGGATTGACTCTGAAGGCCAAAGAATGTATGACCATCCATTGTATAAACAAATAAGAAGAGAACCCGTTTATCACATCAAATGCGGAGAAAATTGAACTCCATACACCAAAGACAGTCAGTATGACCAGTTGAAGCCTCATCGATTCAGATGGTGAATTCTTAAAAATGTGCAGCAAAATCAGAAAGCCGCAGCTGAGCAAAATCATGGAAACATATAAGTAAATATACTGGGGGAAAAATGACGCTTGTTTTACATAGATATTCTGCAGCAAATAAAATATAACCATTAGGCTTTCCATGCCCAGTGCCAACCATAAGATCACTCGAGCAGGGGCTAGATTACGATGGGCACATTCATCTCTAAACGCTGAAAGATTTTCGAGGCAAGGTTCATCTGTGCTATATTTTGTGGTTTGGAAAATCAACGCCATCTTTTTATGCAAGTCCGATAATGTCTTTTTGAACACAATAACAACTCCTCTAAAAGGCGAAAATTATTCTGCGGCGTTCCTTTACCATAAAGGGATAAAATCGATTTACCCAAATGGAGACAGCAGCTTCAAGCGCAGTTTATCCTTTGCGAAAATAAGATTTCTTATCTTTCGAAGGGGCTCCTCTTTTGCGGTCCGATTCCGTTTCCGAAGAGGCCGACCTTCCTCGTCCTTGTGATTTGCTTTGGGGTTTTTGCTGTCTGGTCCTTTGTCCGGTGGGAGCGCCCGGAAAACTTCGTCTTGGAGGTACCTCTTTGGGAAGGATTTTGGTGATCACCAGAGGAAAGGGATGATCTTTCACTTCGGGAACTTGTTTGCCAATCAGTTTTTCAATATCCGCAAGGAATGCTTTTTCTTCAAAATCACAAAAAGAAATTGCTATGCCGCCTAGACCCGCTCTGCCGGTACGTCCGATGCGGTGGACATAGGTTTCAGGAATATTTGGCAGATCAAAGTTAATGACATGAGAAAGCTCGTCAATGTCAATTCCTCTTGCAGCAATGTCGGTCGCCACCAAAACACGGGTCTGTTTGCTTTTGAAATTACTTAGGGCCAGCTGACGGGCGTTTTGGGACTTGTTCCCGTGAATCGCCTGCGCACTGATATGTGCATTTCTGAGCTCCCGTTCGACGCGGTCGGCACCATGTTTGGTACGGGTAAATACGAGCGCAGAAGCAATGGTTTTATCTTTAAGAAGATGCAGAAGAAGGTTCCGCTTATTCTCCTTATCCACAAAGTAAACGAACTGCTCGATGGCATCCACCGTAGAGGAGGCGGGTGTAACGGCAATCTTCAAGGGGTCCACAAGCATAGTGTTTGCCATTTGTGAAATTTCAGGCGGCATCGTGGCAGAAAAAAGGAGAGTCTGCTTTTTAAGTGGGGTTTTTGCGATTATTTTTTTCACATCATGGATAAAGCCCATGTCCAGCATGCGATCAGCCTCATCCAAAACTAATATTTTAATGTTTTTTAAATCGATCAATCCCTGATTCATCAGATCGTCAAGCCTGCCCGGCGTTGCGACGAGAATATCCACGCCATTTCTCAACATCTGTTCTTGTGGTTTTTGGGAAACGCCCCCGAAGATCACGCAACAGCGCAGATCAACATGCAGCCCGTAAGCTTGAAAGCTTTCGGATATTTGAAGCGCCAACTCTCTTGTGGGCGTCAGGATCAAAGAACGAATATGTCGATGCGCATTGCGATCCGCGTTTTGCATACTGAGAAGTTGTAGAATGGGTACTGCAAATGCTGCTGTTTTTCCTGTACCTGTCTGTGCACAACCAAGTATATCTCTTCCGGCGAGAATAGGGGGGATGGCCTGCTCTTGAATAGGGGTTGGCTCCTGATAGTTTTCATTGTCTAAAGCTTTGAGTATCGGGGGAATAATGTTTAAGTCTTTAAATTGCATGTTATCTCCTTAATTTTAAATGAGTATCATGGATTTGCTGACAGCGCTGCTGTAAAAACGAAGATCCTGTTTTACAGTTAAAAGATCTTTAATCAAGTTTTGTTTTCATGTTTGTTGCTGTAAAAGAAATAATTTTGAATGATTAGTATCTGTCAAAATGACTTGATCAAAACCTTTTAACCTTATCCAATTTTAATGCTTTTGAAACAGGATAACACCAAGAGAAGGGGATTTGCGCCAATAAGTTTCATTTCAATTTAAAATCAATACTGCTATTCGGCTTGGTGTACAAAAGCTGAAAGCCAAAATAAAAAAGGGGACAGCAATCAAAGTGATCAACCTGCCGCCCCATTATTCTTTAATTATTTTCAAAAGAAAGTGTATGGTAAGCCGCCGTTCAAATACGAAAACCCGATACTGGGCTTGCCGAATTTGACCCGCTGTGCGGCATCGAAAAAATCCATGCGCCTGCCATATCGCCCTGTTACTAAATCCTGTTTAAATGGCACTGTAGTCTTGCCTCTAGTTTAATTTGTCTTTAGTAAGAAATGGAATGTCGCGAAGTGGCCTAAGGCAGTTTTCTTTGGAATTTTTCTTAGAGATCGGCTGACTATGAAACAAACTTGCATAATCCAGTTAATATTGTATCATTTGCTCTAGCATTAGTCAAATCACCGTGTTTTTTGGCTAAGCGAAAGATATAATTGACGCGATACATCTTTTTTGTATATTCCCCCGCCGAAGGCGGGGGAATATACAAGGACATTTAATCCATTGCTATAAAAGATTTGGATTTTACAAGGCACTAGTTTATAGCCAATTAACTTAAAAACTGGCTATATGTAAAACGTCATTTTCTTCCCCAGCCTTCGGCGGGGGAAGAAATCACAAGCTTGTTTTCAAGTTAATCAACTATAGTTTTACTGAAAATGTCCGCCGTTAGTCAGCCAAAGCATGTTGCACTATAGTTCATACTTTGCGGATATTAAACTTTTCCCCCAGCTCTTTTCTAGCTTTTGCGTTTGTTTCTCTGATGAAATCAGTCTTGCCCTGCGTATAGGCTTCTCTGTCATTCTCGTACTTTTCTTTGAGATCTAGCTTAAGTTTTTCGTATTCTGCCGCGGTTTCAGGGTGTAAAACTAAATAGTCGCGAAAATAGAGTTCGTCCCAATCGCCGCAAAAACGCACATGAACATGGTAGGCCTGTCCCTCAAAGCCATTTGGCGTATAGCCTTTCATAAACATCATGTGGGGTGGGGGATTATCGGGTTGAGGAGTATAATGATAGCCTATGCTCTTCATCTGTCCGACCAAAGCATTTGTATCTATGTCGTCACATACTTCAAGCAGAATATCAATCGTCGGCTTTGCACAAAGTCCGGGTATTGAGGTGCTGCCATAATGCTGGATTCTCACGATGTTTGACAACCCAATCGTATTTTCAAGTAAATTCTTTTCAGATACATATCGATTTTCCCACTCTGCGTTATACCTTGAGAGAATGATGGGAAACAGTTTTCCTAATTCTTCGCGATTGAGTTCTCCTAAATTCTTCATGCCAGTTCTCCTTTACCTGCTGCAAGGAAGTTTTATACCGGATTAATGCCCATGCCAATCACTTCATGTTCGTATCCTTTAATAGGAGCTCCCATATTGCCGTACAAAACGACAGCAACCCAGTCACCGTCATTGGGATCCCCCGGAACCCTGGGACCTCTTACGATGGAAAACGCGAGTCCAACCGTTCTTAAAACAGCCCCTAAGCCTTCCTGACCACGGCAAATGGCAGTATAAGCTTCAAGAATTGAATGATAAATGGCATGTTCTTCTCTGTAGAGTGGTCTTATAAGTCCTTCCTTTTTTGCGGCGGTTTCAACAGCTGCAAATATTTTTGCGGAATCCATAGAACCCACACATCCTTTATAGACCTTATAGCCGGATTCCATCGCTCTTTTACTTATTTCATCCGCATCTTCTTTTAAGCTTAAGACCAAAAGCGATGCTATTTTCCCAATGCTCAAAGGATCAGACATTTGACGACCTCCCATACTATTTATTGAAGCTCATAAGTCCATTTATATTGTAGCATATTTCTAAATAAACGGAATTTCTTGTTATCTGTCTGCATCGCCTTCGAAGGGCAGACAGATAACAAACTTTGTCCTGTCTAAACGACATCGTGTTTTCACCTTGCGAAAAGAAGAGAAGCGGAGGCGGAACGATGGTGTGGAAACGTTCACTGATGATAGGCTTTAGTCGATGAGAATTCCTGCTCTTTTGGCAAAGAATCGCAACTCTCATTTTTTGTGACTGCGCTTTCCTTTTTCATGTAAATAAACCAATATAAAGCACCGACAAAGATCCCACCGCCAACAATATTGCCAAGAGTGACCGGAATCAGATTATTGACGAAAAAACCTCCCCAATTAAGCTGGGCGAGCATCTCTGGCGTTACACCCAAAGCCGTTGCCGCTTTCGCCCACGCCGCTGTTTCCTTGGCCATGATCCCCGCGGGAATATAGTACATATTGGCGACGCTGTGCTCAAATCCAGAGGTAATAAAAAGCCATATGGGAAAAAAGACAGCCAATAATTTGCCTGTCATGTCTTTTGCACCCGTGGCCATCCATACAGCTAGGCATACCAGCCAGTTGCACATGATTCCGAGGAGAAACGCCTGCATAAAGGATAATTCAACTTTGTAGACTGCAATTTTAATTGTCATAGCACCTAGTAAATTTGCACCACTATTGAAAAGGCCAGATTTTGTCATCATGAAGGCAATGAGTAAAGAACCAACCAGATTGCCCAAATAAACAAATAGCCAATTTTTAAGCATCGCCGTAAGAGTAACCTTTTTATCAAGTACACTGCAGATGATCAAAGTGTTCCCAGTGAATAGCTCACCACCCGCTATGATAACCAGCATCAGTCCGGTGCCAAACAAGGCTCCGGCCAGCGCTTTGCCCAAGCCATAGGTTTCAGGATCAGAAAGAAGATTAAAGGCCGCCATGTTTGACCCTTCTGATGCAAAGGCAATAAAAGCGCCCGCCAAAATGGCGAGAAGAATTATCTTTTTTACAGGCAATTTGGATTTTTTTATGCCTGCCTGTATCGTAGCTTCAGCGATTTGAGCAGGCGCTAAATATTGATTTTCCACGCATGATACTCCTTAAGACGCTTCTATTCTTCCATTAACAATCTTCATAATCTCAGCATGAAGTCTTCTGCCTTCCGCAAGATTCTCACTGATTTTTCTGGCTGCTTCGCTTTTGATCTGCTCATCCGTAATCGTGGGAAGATTGATTTTGACGTTGAGAATCGCGCCTTCAAGTCCTGCCAGGGCCATCAGAGACCCGACGCCGATATCAGACACTGCATTTTTATTTCCGTATTTTGCGATCACAGACTGATGTTCGAGGATCATGAGGCATCTCTCGGCGACCATCAAGGGGATTTCCAGCGCATATTCGCTTGCCTCCTGCATCGCTTTGGCTCGGATAAGCTTTTCTTCTTCTGTTGTTTTTGGCAGTTTGAGCGCATCCATAAACAGCATAAAAGCCTTTGTGTCTTCATCGACCAGTCGGGTCAACTCTGCATTCAGCCTTTTCAAGATCTCTAAGTCTTCCATTATGACCGCTTTGATGTCCTCACCGAGTGCCTCATATGATTTCTTTCCAATCGAAAGATTAACCACCATCATTGTCAGAGAAGAAGCCAGAAGCCCGGACAGTGCCGCAGCGCTGCCACCGCCCGGTGCCGGTTCATTGCTTGCAAGCAAATTGCTAAAGTCCTTAATTGTTTTATCGATCAGTAAGCTCATTTTTTGGCTCCTTATATTATATCAAATTCAACATAATGTAAAAATGTGAAACTCTGTCAGCCACGCCGCTGGCGGGGCCGACAGATAGGAAAAAACGTTTATTTGGAAATTTGCAGCAAAGAGCCGTTATTTACGACAATTTCTCCGCTTTTGATCACCTTGTCGACGTGATTGATTCCAAAATGATAGATTGCATAGTCTGGGTTAGGTGCATTAAGAATCACCAGATCGGCTTTTTTACCGGCTTCAATGCTGCCAATCTCCGAAGCACGGTCGATAGCATAAGCGGCATTGATGGTCATACACCGTATAATTTCTTCCGGCAGAAGCTTCATACCTAAACAAGCGTGTGTCATCACCGCCTGCAGGTTTTCGGTCGGGCAGGTACCCGGATTATAATCCGTGGCAAGCGCCACACGAACTCCTCTATCCATCATGACGCGTGCGCTTGCGTACTTACCAAGCATTAGATAAAAGGAGGTACCAGGAAGAAGCACAGCTGTGACGCGCGCTTTGCTCATCGCCTCAATACCATCCGGTGAAGCGGCCAGCAGATGTTCGGCGGATATTGCGTGCATTTCAGCGGCCAGCTCCGCCCCTCTTAAAGGGATGATTTCATCCGCATGTATTTTAAGCTTAAAGCCAAACTTTTTTCCTGCTTTCATCAGAATCTTTGATTCTTCGGGTGAAAAAACACCTTCCTCGCAAAATACATCCATGAATTCAGCCAATTTACTTTGGGCGACAAGAGGCATGACCTCTCTAATCATGAACCTTATGTAACCCGCAGTATTGCCCTTGTACTCCGGCGGTACCGCGTGCGCGCCCATATAGGTGCGGACAATATCAATCGGATGCTCCTGATCGAGTTCTTTGGCAGCTTCGAGACAACGAATTTCGGTTTCCAGATCGAGCCCGTATCCGCTTTTGGCCTCCACAGTCGTTGTGCCATGTATAAGCATCTGATCCAGGCTTTTTCTGGCCTTGGCCTTAAGTTCTTCCTTGGAAGCCCTTCTCGTACTCGCTACGGTGCTCAAAATGCCGCCGCCATTTTTGAGTATGTCAAGATAGGGAATACCTGTTAGCTTTTGTGAAAGCTCGTTTTCACGCGAGCCGCCGTGAATCAGATGGGTATGTGCATCAACCAGACCCGGAATGACAGTTTTGCCTCTGGCGTCTATCAACTCTGTCTGTGCGCCCAAATACTGAACCGGCGCGTCACCATCGCCGACATCCTGGATTCTGCCATCCGCCATGAGTATATACCCATCCAGTACCTTGGAATCCGGTTTTTCACTGCATGTTAGAATGCAGTTTGATCTTATGATTAAGCTTTCTTTCATTACTGTACTCCTTATGGTGTTTCACTTTTAAAGAGCAACTTATTCTATATCTGTTTTCACCGCCGAGGCGGGGAAAACAGATATAGTTTATTTAATATTAAAATAATCCGGCGATGATTCCATTCTCATCAATGTCCATCTTCTCGGCCGAGGGTACTTTCGGAAGCCCCGGCATGACCATAATGTCCCCGGTTAATGCGACGATAAAGCCAGCCCCCGCGGATATCCGCACTTCCTTGATGGTAATGTCAAAACCGGTGGGGCGGCCCAAAAGAGTCGGATCGTCAGATAAGGAATACTGTGTTTTTGCCATGCAGATTGGGTATTTATCAAGCCCCAAATTTTCCAGCCTTTTGATTTCCTTTTCGGCTTTGGGCAGATATTTTACACTATTTGCCCCATATTTTTGTGTTGCAATTTTCTCAATCTTTGCTTTAATGCTTTCATTTTCGTCATACAGATAATGAAAACTGTTTTCCTGTTCGGCCGCTTTGACTACCTTGGCGGCCAGATCAGTTCCGCCTTCTCCGCCTTTTTCCCAGACCTCACAAAGTGACGCCTGTATGCCAAGAGCTTCACATTTTTTTAGAACGAAAGCGACTTCCTGGTCAGTGTCTGTATAAAATTTGTTGAGTGCGATAACGACAGGAACTCCGAAAGAGACTACATTTTCCACATGCTTCTCAAGATTGGCAAACCCTTTGTCCAATGCCTCCAGATTTTCGGCCTGCAGATTCGCTTTAGGCACTCCGCCGTGCATTTTAAGCGCCCTGATCGTCGCCACAATAACGACAGCCGACGGCTTAAGTCCGGCGATTCGGCACTTGATATTCATGAATTTCTCAGCGCCCAGATCCGCGCCAAAGCCTGCTTCCGTCACCAAATAGTCGCATAGCTTCAGCCCCAGTCTGGTAGCCATAATGCTGTTGCAGCCGTGGGCAATGTTGGCAAATGGCCCACCATGGATAAAGGCCGGTGTGTTTTCCAGCGTCTGCACGAGATTTGGCTTGATAGCGTCCTTTAGAAGCAGAGCCATCGCGCCATGGACCTGAAGCTGCGCCGCCGTGATGGGCTTATCGTCATAGCTATAGCCGATGATGATTTTCCCGAGTCGTTCCTTTAGCTCCATAAGGTCGCTTGAAAGACAGAGAATAGCCATGATTTCCGACGCAACGGTAATCATAAAGCCTTCTTGCCGAGAAAATCCGTTTGCCTTGCCGCCAAGCCCTACGACGATGTCGCGCAGTGCCCGGTCGTTCATATCCAACACTCTTTTCCATACGATCTGCCTAGGGTCAATCCCCAGCGCATTGCCTTGATGGATGTGGTTGTCTATACAAGCGGATAAAAGATTGTTGGCCGATGTAATCGCGTGGAAATCCCCCGTAAAATGCAGGTTGATGTCTTCCATCGGGACGACCTGGGCATATCCACCGCCTGCCGCTCCGCCCTTGATGCCAAATACCGGCCCTAATGAAGGCTCTCTCAGAGCGATTGCTGCATTCTTGCCGATCTTCGTCAGCGCCTGACCCAGACCGACTGTGGTGGTAGATTTGCCTTCACCCGCCGGAGTGGGCGTAATGGCTGTGACCAATATGAGCTTTCCATACTTGTTGTCTTTTAAGCGATCCCAAATGTCAAGGCTGATTTTTGCCTTATATTTTCCATATTGTTCAACTTCATCTTCCCCAATTCCTAACCTTTGGGCGATTTTTACAATGGGTAGCATTTTGGATTCTTGTGCAATTTCAATATCGGATTTGAATGCCATAATGAACTCCATTCTGCCGCTTTGCGTCGGCGCAAGATAGATTTGAATGGCGCTCTTATCACGCAAAGCAAGAAATAATAAGAGCTTATTTTGTTATCCCTGGCCGGTTGCTGTTAAGCGACAAGGGGTTGGGGACATCTGTGGAGGTATAGAGTAATCCGCTGATAGGAAAAAATTATTGCAATCAATAAAAATCTACCCCAGTATAATATCATCCAGATGATTCCAAATGTCAAGGGTAATTCTCTATATTCTCTAGTTTCGTATTGTATATTATGTAAAAATTGTGACAATTGCACAATGATAGTACTTTAGATTTGAGCGCGATTTCTATATCAGGTTTGGGTACCGGTATAAGTATTGTTTCGCAGTTTTGTATTGGCACAAGATAAATTCGCAAGCTGCGTTCTTATTATGCATAGCAAGGAATGATAAGAGTTATTCTGTCATTCCTGCCAGCGACCGCGAGGCGATGGGAACATGTCACTCGAGCATTCTCGCCTCAATAACCTGCTTGCCATTAAAGTCATCCAACTGCATGTAATAGACAGCGGAGTCAATCAAAGCTTCCATGGGGGTTAAACCGATAATTTCACTGCCGACAACCGGTACGCCATATCTTTGCGCCTCGCGCTTAACGGTTTCAAAAACCCGGTAGAGCGGTGTCTTGGTGTAGTCTGTCATATTAATGGACACCTGAACAATCCCTTTTTCGCGAAGATCGACGCCCATTGCTTTGGTATACCGAAAGCCACCTGAAATATGGCGGATGCTCTTTGCAATTTTATCGGCAATCGCAAGATTGCTTGTTCCCAGATTGATGTTAAAGGCAACCAGAGGCATCCTGGCCCCCACTACGGTAGCGCCCGCCGTCGGATGTATTTCGTCCGGGCCAAAGTCGGGCTTCCATTCGGGTAGTTGCATCTTCGCTTTGAGCCCCTCAAACTCACCTTTTCGGATGTTGGCAAGATTTTCACGAGCGGGCGTGGAAGCCGCTTTCTCATAGAGATAGATCGGAAGTCCATATCTTTGCCCGATTTCTTTGGCGGCTTCTTTGGCAAGCAAAACGGCCTCGTCCATGGTCATCTCCCTGATAGGGATGAATGGTACAACGTCTGTTGCGCCCATTCGCGGATGCTCACCCGTGTGCGTTGTCATGTTGATTTCTTGCACTGCGATTCCAACGGCTTCTATCAGGGCGGTCTTAACACTTTGGGGCTCGCCCATTACAGTGACAACGGTGCGGTTGTGGTCCTTATCTGAACTGCAATCCAAAAGCTTGCAGCCTTCTGTTTCTGAAAAAGGAGCGATAATCCTCTCGATTTTCTTGATGTCTCTGCCTTCGCTGAAATTGGGGACACATTCTATAATCTTTGCCATGATACGCCTCCTCATTTTTTAAATCTAAACATGACCTTGTAAACAGGATGTCTTCTCCACCAAAGAAAGAGATATCTTCCAGTCGCAAGAAAAGAATGTTTCCTCTCGCCAAATGGCGGAGACATCCATAAGTGCTTTTCTGCGTTGAATTTAAAAGTCTTTTTCATGGTATCGCTGATCAGCTCAGCCTTATTTCAATCAGGATGTTTTCTCCCCGCTATCAGCGGGGAGAAAACATCCGCTAGTCATATTATTTGCTTAAACCTATCAGACTCTATTTTCAAAAGCCTTTTTTTGGTATTGTCGATCAGCTCAGCCTTATTTCAATCAGGATGCTTCTCCCCGCTATCAGCGGGGAGAAAACATCCGCTAGTCATATTGTTTTGCTTAAAACTATCAGACTCTATTTTCAAAAGCCTTTTTAATGGTATTGTCGATCAGCTCAGCCTTGGGAATATAGGGGACTGTGATCTGTGCGACATCAGCATAATTTTTGTTGTACTCTATGCAAGTTTCAATTGCATTCGGATTCCGTGCCCACGAGCGACGGGCCAACGCCACCCATTACGTCCCACATCATGGCTGATTTTATGACGTTGTCAATTCTTTGTGAGCCGTCAAGAACAAGCCCAAAACCGCCGTTAATCGCCTTGCCGATGCCTACGCCGCCGCCGTTATGAAGAGCTACAAGGCTCATTCCTCGCGCAGCATTGCCGGCAAAACACTGGGTAGCCATATCCGCCATGACATTGCTGCCATCTTTAATGTTGGAGGTTTCTCTGAAGGGCGAGTCGGTTCCGCTTACGTCGTGGTGATCTCTTCCCAGCATCACAGGACCAATCTCACCGCGACGGATCATTTCATTAAATTTCAGAGCAATCCTGGTTCTGCCTTCGGCGTCCTGATAGAGTATCCTTGCCTTTGTCCCGACGACAAGCTTGTTCTTTTTCGGCATCCCGGATCCAGATCCAGTTATCCCTGTCCCTGTCCGCGTTCTCTTAGGATCAATACAGGACATGGCGGGCGTGGTCGGTCTTTTGCAAATCTTCATCCTTGCCGCTCAGGCACACCCAGCGGAAGGGCCCATAGCCATAGTCGAAAAGCTCGGGCCCCATCAGATCCTCAACATAGGAGGGGAAGATAAAGCCGTCTTTTTCATCGATGCCATTTTTGGAGATTTCCGTAACGCCTGAATCGTATATTGCCTTCATAAAGGAATTGCCGTAATCAAAGAAGTATGTACCTTTTTCCACCAAGGTTCTGATCAATTCAAAGTGCTTACGCAGCGACCGGTTGACCAGCTCTTTGAATTTGTTCCGATCCGTCCCCAAAAGTTGAGTCCTTTCTTCAAAAGTGACCCCCTGGGGACAGTAACCGCCGTCATAGGCTACATGACAGGAGGTTTGATCGGATAAGAGATCGATCTTTTTACCGTGATCCACCGCATATTGAAGCAGATCGACGATATTGCCGTGGTAAGCGATGGAAATGGACTCTTGGTTATTCATGTACTTTTCTGCCAAACCGAATACTTCTTCGAGATGATCGGATATTTTGCTGACCCAGCCTTGATCATATCTTGTCTTGATCCTCGAATAGTCAACCTCGGCGATGATGCCGACACCGTTTGCGATCTCAATGGCCTTTGGCTGCGCACCGCTCATCCCGCCAAGGCCGGAGGTAACAAAAAGCTTTCCTCTCAGGTCCTCGGTCATGCGGTATACCCAACTTGAGCCTGCCAGCGGTAAGAATTGTATTAAATGTGCCATGCACGATCCCTTGGGGGCCAATATACATCCAGCCACCCGCCGTCATCTGACCATAGTTGGCAACGCCCATCTGCTCGGCGATTTCCCAATCCTGCTGGTTGTCAAACATCCCCACCATCAGGGCGTTGGTGAGGATTACTCTTGGTGCTTCCGGTTTGGAAGGAAAAAAGCCCCAGCGGGGTGTCCGGATTCAATGACCAGTGTTTGATCCTGCGTCAACACCTCAAGGTATTTTTTGATCAGCCGGTACTGAAGCCAGTTCTGACATACTTGACCGGTTTCTCCATAGGTGACAAGCTCATATGGATAAAGCGCGGTTTCAAAATCAAGATTGTTATCGATCATGACCTGAAAGGCTTTGCCTTCAATGCAATTTCCTTTATATTCGCTGATGCTTTTGCCGAAGATTCGGCCCTCAGGCCGGAAACGATAGGCGTATACACGCCCCTAATGTCATCAGCTCTTCCAGTAATTCCGGTGCTAAGGTTTCATGAAGTTCTTCAGGAACATAGCGAAGGACATTTTTTAATGCTGTTTCAGTTTGCGATTTGGTTAGCCTGAAGCCGCGGTCAGGCGCTCTTCTGATCCCCTTCACAAATTCTGGCATCGGTGGCAGCGTATTTTCCAGCTTGACTGATCTTGCCTGGGACTCATTCATCTGATTCACGATTCTGCTCCTCCTTATTCATATCCATTTTATGCGTTCAAAGATCTGCAAATTCAAATACAAACGCCACTTGCTTTCTTGTTCTTACCTCTGTCTACAGCGGGGGAGAGTGGAGAAAACTTGAAAGTTTATTTTTCTGACAACGCCTGTTTCACGTTTTGGACAAGCTCTCCCGTTTTGAGAAGCTCGGCAACTTGATTAATGTCGGGATAAAGCACCCGGTCCGACTCCAAAACCGGTATGATTCTACGGATTGTATCATAAGCAGCTTGTGTTCCTTTTCCCAAAGTTCCCGGTTGTTGCAGGTCAATTGCCTGAACTGCGCACATGCATTCAATGGCCAAAACATTTCTAACATTTTCGATGATCGTCCCTGCTTTTCTCGCAGAAATAGCCCCCATGCTGACATGATCCTCCTGATTGGCAGAAGTGGGTATCGAATCAACACTGGCAGGCGACGCCAGTATTTTGTTTTCCGAGACCAGACTGGCCGCCGTATACTGTGCTATCATATAGCCCGAATTGATCCCGCAGTGTTTTGCCAAAAACGCCGGGAGACCGCTGAGCTGCGGATTGACAAGTCTCTCAACTCTTCTCTCGCTGATATTGGCAAGCTCTGACAGCGCAATTGCCAGAAAGTCCAAAGCAAGTGCCAAGGGCTGCCCATGAAAGTTGCCTCCTGAAATAATATCTCCCTCTTCCGGAAATACAATCGGGTTGTCGGTGACAGAATTCATTTCAATGGCCATCACATTTTTCACATAGTTGATGGCATCCATTGAAGCACCATGTACCTGTGGAACGCACCGCAGGGTATAGGCGTCCTGTACGCGGTCGGCTTTGTTTACATAGGTGCTTCCTTCCAAAATTTCGAGCATCTCTTTTGCACAGGCAATCTGCCCCGCATGGGGCCGAAGCTTGTGAATGCGTGAATCCATGGCGTTTGTCAGTCCCTGCAGCGCTTCCATCGTCAGTGCCGCCGCGATATTCGCAGTTTTCATCAGGTTTTCCGCTTCATAGATATGAAGGGAGCCGAGGGCAGTCATAATTTGAGTTCCGTTAATAAGTCCCAGACCATCTTTCCCGGCAAGCTCTATCACCGGAATTTCCGCTTTTTCCATTGCGGTTTTTCCGTCGGTTCGTTCTCCAAGGTATACGGCTTCTCCCAACCCAATCATAACCAGTGCCACATGCGCCAGATTTGCCAGATCTCCACTTGCTCCCAGAGAACCCTTTTCAGGAATCACAGGATGAACGCCCTTGTTCAGCATATCCACAAGAGTGTCCACCACCCTTGGATTAACCCCTGAATGGCCATTTGCAAGAGTGTTAGCCCGTAACAGCATGATAGCACGGGTCACTTCTTCGCTAAACGGTTGGCCAACTCCGCATGCATGGCTCATGATCAGGTTTTTTTGAAGCTGTTTGGATTGATCCTGATCGATATAAACACTGCTCAGTTTGCCAAAGCCTGTTGTAATGCCATATACGGGGCTTTTCCCTTCAATTTTTTGCTTGACGATATCAAAAGCTATGACAATTCTTGCTTTTGCTTCTTCTGACAATTCTGCTTTCTGATGAAACCGGGCAATACGGATAATATCCTCTGTGACGAGGTCCTGACCTGTAATTTGAATCGTTTTTTTGTTGGCTGCCTTTTTGACCAGTGTATGCATTGTTGATTCCTCCTAAGAAATTCTAAATTGACAAAATAAAAAGAGGACAAAACCCAGTACATCTGAGTTTTGCCCCCTTACAACTAACAACTATGGGCTTAAATATTTAATTTTAGATTCTGTACGCTTTAAGAGTAGATTTGCTTATGGTATATTCCGTTCGCTTTTTTGATTTGCATTTGCCCCCTCATTACTAACAACTCTGGGCCGTCCGCAAATGAATGAACTAAGTTTATTATAGATTTTCCCCAAATACATGTCAATAGGTGTAGAATATTATAGCAATTAATCATTTTATATTATGCAGAAATACAGTTGAAAATTCAGTTTTTAATACCACATAGAACTTTCTCAAAAAATAGGCGGATCACAATAGTTTTTACCAGTATACTCATAGCAATAACAAAACATCCCAAAGAAGCATAGCTTGAGGACTTCTGGTTGGCCTGACTGATTTTCGAGAAACAGGTCGCACTTAATGCTACTATGACAAACCTTTATTGTCAGAAATAATGACGATGTGGGTTGTGTTTAGATGCAGCCGAAATAAGTTTAAAACCGTGTTTACGGTTATGATTGAGTATGGCAGATTTCTATGTTAGTATAGACAAAGATAATGTACCCGTTGCGATTGCAATACTGGAAAAGATCCCAAAACAGCCGATTTTTACTGTAAGAGGAGCTTCAGTTTAAATATATCGATGCATAATCGGTATTCGTATCAGTGCTATAGCCAATTAACATAAAAACTGGCTATATATAAAACGTCATTTTCTTCCCATGCCTTCGGCGGGGGAAGAAATCACAAGCTTGTTTTCAAGTTAATCAACTATAATTTAAAAGGACAGAAATTTTGAGTAACGGGAGTTGTAAGATGAATATTAAGGATTTTTGCGACAAAATGGGCTCCATAAAAACCAGCATCAGTAAAGTAATCATAGGAAAAGAAAAAGTTGTTGATTTGATTTTAACCGCTATATTATCCGAGGGCCATGTTATATTGGAGGACGTGCCGGGTGTGGGTAAGACATTGCTGGCTAAAACTTTAGCCAAATCTTTGGATTTGGACTTTAAACGGATTCAGTTCACCCCGGATCTTTTGCCTTCTGATGTCCTTGGCGTGAATATTTATAACCAGAAAACTTCAACGTTTGATTTTAAACCCGGGCCAATCAGCTGTAATCTGCTTTTGGCAGATGAAATCAACAGGGCTACCCCTAAAACCCAATCCAGTCTTTTAGAGGCGATGGAAGAACGCCAGTACACCATTGAAGGGATCACCAGAAAGCAGGAGCTTCCGTTTATTGTTCTGGCAACACAAAACCCCGTTGAAATGGAAGGCACATTTCCTCTGCCTGAAGCCCAGCTTGACCGTTTTTTGATGAAGATAAAAGTGGGCTATCCGTCTTTGGAAGAAGAAAAGATATTAATCCATCGTTTTCAGAAAACGAACCCGCTCGATGAAATTACACCCGTTCTCAGTAAAGCGGAAATCCTGGAGCTGCAAAATGCAGTGAAAGATGTTTTTATGCATGAAGAGATTGAGGAGTATTTACTTACGTTGGTGAGATCTACCCGTGAACATCCTTCTTTGAGCTTAGGAGCCAGCCCCAGAGCCTCGTTATGTTTATCAAAATGTGCTCGAGCTTTGGCAGCCGTCAAAGGACGGGAATATGTGATACCCGATGATGTCAAGGAATTAGCCGAGCCAATCCTAGGCCACAGGATTTTAATGGATTCTCAGAGCTTCTTAAAGAATATTACTCCTGAAAACGTAATTGGCGAGTTGCTTCTGAAAATTCCTGCTCCGGTTGAAAGATTAGAGGATTGGGGAAAGTAACATGTTGTTTCTATGCCTCGCCATTTTGACAGTCATCGGTGTCATGTATTTATTGCAGCAGTGGGCGCCTTCTCATTTCGAATTCAAACATACCGTCAACAAAAGCAAGGTCAGTTTTGGTGAGTCAGTCGAATACAAGCAGGTTTTTATCAATAAGAAGGTATTGCCTCTACCTTGGGTCACAATAGAAACTGATTTTACAAAAGGAATAGAGTTCCTCAAGGGAACGATTGTATCGCATTACATGTCAAACAAACAGCTTCTTGCCGGCATTGTGTCAACATTGTGGTATGAAAAGGTGACCAGAACTTATCCGGTTCAATGCGACAACCGCGGTGTGTTCTACTTTGGACCCACTAAACTGATTTTTGGAGATGTAATCGGACTGTCTCAAGCAAATGCAATTACTGAAAGCCGTACAGTAAGCGTGGTTGTTTATCCACGTGTTTTAGATGTGAAAACAAACAATCGTAATTCGCTGAGTTTAAGCGGAAAAAAAGAGCGGCAGAATTTTATCTTCCAGGATCCATACAGTTTTGTGGGCACCAGGGATTATTTGCCTGGCGACAGCCCAAAACTGGTCAACTGGAAAGTTTCGGCGCGCCTTAACAAACTACAGGTGAATACTTATTTTGCGGCAACGTCACCAAAGGTTGCGATTTTTTTAAATATTAACGCTTCACAATGCAGCTGGTGTCCTGAAAGCACTGACGTTTTGGAACTGGCTGTTATGACGGCCGCCGCTGTATGCAATAAGGCGATACAGGAGGGCAGCGAGGTGCTTTTGGCTGGGAATTTTCGGGTCATGACGGAAGAAATGGATACGGACCTGACAACCGTCATTCCCTTTGGTCAGGGACCCGAGCATCTGAGAGTCCTTCTTGAGTCGTTGGCGCGACTTCATCCGTATGGAATTTCCGGAGTGGAGCAGATCATACTCAAAATCCTTCCTCAAATAGCCCGTGAAAGCAAATTAGTATTGGTTACACCCTATTTTGATTCTACTTTAGCCAGAGTTCTGGAAAAGGCCAAAATGAATGGCATCCACCTGCTGTTGATTTTAGTGGGTGATAAACACTTGAATACGCCCGCTACTCCAGGCATTGAGACCTATCGGGCTGTTGGGGAGGGAAACTGGCGTGAAATGGATGCGCTTAAACTGGTCTGAATGTTTAAAAAAAGTGGCTCTTTTTTGCTTTTACAGTACTCTGACCAGGCTGCTTCTTGTTGTTTTAGGCTTGTATTTCTATGGCAATGCAGACGGTTTTATGTCGGCAGAGCAGTCATTCCTTTACTTATTATGGGGCTTTATCTTTAATCAGATCTATGTTCTGTTAAAGAGCGAACCTGTAAAACGCCTTTTCTTTGCTGTTAACGTGTTGGCTGTCATTGCATTTTCGCTGGATAGTTCTATTTTGATAGATTTCCATCTGGCTTTGGTCATGCATTTTGTTTTTGCGTTTTCTGTTTATTTATTGGGTGTCCGGTCAGCCGGTTTCGGTACCGATCATTATGCTTTTTTGCGAAGTGTCAAGCTGTCAACAGCCCTGATATTGGTGGAACTCTTTTTCTTTCGTTCGATAGTTGCGAGCAAGGCGATTATCCCATACTTAGCCGCGTACATTGTTGCCGCACTGGTGACGCTCGCCATTTTGAATTTGGAAAAATTGCAAAAAGGGCCATTGAAAAGTCATCTGGAAGGAATTCGCAAAAAATGGATGCTGTTGTCACTATTCATTTCAATCTTCATTGTAATCATTACTGGCTTGCTGTATGGCCTTTATAGTCCTGATTTTCTTCAAACAATCGGTATAATTCTGTATCAGGTTTATTCCGTATTTGCAAAAATCATCATGACAATTTTATACCCGATTTTATATGTCCTATCATTTTTAGTGAATGCTCTGCTGGGTTTAATACTGAAAAGAGTTGCAACTGGTCGGCCTGGCCAAGAAATTCAGCTGAATAATGACCCATTGTTTCAAGAAGAAGCAGTGGCGGGATTGCCGGCTTATATACAGGTGATTCTCAATACGTTTGTACTATTGACAATAGCAGGAATACTGATCTTCATACTTATAAAGGTCTTAAGGCCTTTTCTAACCTATCAACAGGATGATCTCGAGGATGAAAGAGAATCCGTCTATTCTAAAGGGCAGATGAAGAAAAACTTGTCAAATGTATTAAAGCGGTTAAAGGTCGCGTTTGGACGCAGAAGCCTTTTTGAAAACACCCCGGCAAATCTTTGCCGCAAAATATACGTGGATCTTTTGGTGATTTCCCAAAAAGCCGGCTTTCAGCGCAAACAGGGGAATACCGCAAGGGAGTTTCAGAAATCTATTGCGACAGCGTTCCATCAGACGGATGACGCAGCTGTAGCGGAGCTAACCGATATTTATGAACTGGCAAGATATCATCCGGCAGTGGTTACTGAAAATGAGGTCACAGCCATGAAAGATATCGTAAAGACTCTGACGCCAAGTCGTAAAGCTTGAGTCTTTGTAATGTCTCCGATGGGGTGTTTAAATGAAACGGATCAATATATGAAAATGGTAATAGAAGAAGCTAAAATAAGCTTGTGCGAACGGAATAATGGTTTCGGCACTGTCATTGTGAAGGATGGCGCTTTAAAAGCCTTGGCACATGATGGAGATAAAACGGAAAATGATCCGTCATCTGCTGCATACAGTGAACTATAAAAACTTGATTAGAACAGGAGCCTTAAAAGTGGAATATACAAATCACAGCCATTTTGTCGTTTCAAAAGGCACGACAGATGATATAGACCAGTTAGAGCAACTCTATCTAGACTTAACTGATTATTTAGAAAAAGGCATTAATTATCCGGGTTGGTCCCAGAAAAGATATCCTGTCAGACAAACAGCCATTGACGGAGTTGCAAATAGTCATTTGTATGTGTTGAAGATAAGTAACAACATTGCAGGTTCCATTATCCTAAGCCATGAACCAGAAGCCGCCTATTCACAGGTAAAATGGGAAATTGAAGCAAATGATCGAGATATTATCGTTCTGCGTACGCTTGCGGTTCACCCTGCCTATATGAAAAGCGGCGTAGCGAAAGCATTGCTGGATTACGCGAGGGAATATGCTGTTCAGCATAAGATGAAGGCTATTCGTTTAGATGCTTTCATTGATAATGTGCCAGCAATCGCGTTATATGAAAAATGTCAGTATCAGTACAGAGGAACTGTAGATTTGGGCTTAAACATCCCAGGCCTTCAATGGTTTAAGCTGTATGAAATGATTTTATAGTTTAATGAGCACTAGTCGCTTATAAAATTTAAACGTGTCTTTAAGGGATTTGGAATATTTTGCATATCTTCCGCCGACGGCGGGAGATATGCAAGGCTAAGATTTACAGAGCACTAGTTATCTTGTTTTTCACATGCTTACTAACGGGTACCCACGCCTTTAAGCAGGGATACCCGTTTCAAATCATCCAGTTAAAAGTATACTCTATATAAATTTTGCAGTTTTAGAAATATAGCCAATTAACTTAAAACCTGGCTATAGTTAAAACGTCATTTTCTTCCCCCGCCCAAGGCGGGGAAGAAATCACAAGCTTGTTTTCAAGTTAATCAACTATAGATGGTAATTAGTTGTAATGTGTAATATACTGAAATTATAGTAATATTTAAAACAAAAATGGACTGCTTGTTGCGGGGAAGACAGAGTTCAAATTTCTCTTTATATTCGCGCTATTGCTATAACAAGTGAATCTCTGTATCTAGGAGTGTGATACTATGTCTGAAAGAAATAGTTCGCATCGTGGAGAAAGACAGAAATACTTCAATGTTTATTTTAAAAAGCTCTTTAACGAAACTGAGTTTAATGCAAAGGGACAGGCTTTGAAAATTATACATGCCTATCTTTCCGTTGGATGTTTATGGGTATTGTTATCCGATGAATTCGTAGGCTATGTATTTATGCATCGTTCAAGCATTTTACTGATCAGTATAGTCAAGGGCTTGATTTTTGTGATTTTCACTTCTGTTTTAGGCTATTGGTTAGTATATAATGCACTTAAGAAGGCAATAGATTCGAAAGACAGAATGAAAATGGCTAATGACGAACTTGAGAAGTCTAATATGTTATTTAAGGCGATTTTGGAAAGCTCCCCCGAAGTGATCGTATTTGCTTTAGATAACGAGTATTGCTACACGGCCTTTAACCAAAGGCATAAGGATACCATGCTTCAAATATGGGGCAAAGAGATAAGCACTGGCATGAATATTCTGGATGTTATCGGTACTGATGAAGATCGTTATAAAGCACAAGAAAACTTTGATAGAGCTCTGACTGGGAAAAGCTTTTCGCTGGTTGAAGAATACGGCGACGAAACACTTTCGCGTTTATATTGGCAAAATTACTATTCACCCATTATCTCAGATGATGGAAAAATTGTTGGTATGACCTGTTTTGTGCTGAACATTACAGCGCTTAAAATTGCAAAAGAAGAAAATGAGTATCTCAGCTATCATGATAAATTAACAGGTCTTTATAATCGCAAATTTTATGTTGAAACACTAAAACAGACAGATGTACCAAGAAATTTACCAATTTCTATTATTATGGGAGATGTAAATGGGCTAAAGCTTGTTAATGATGCTTTTGGGCAACAAATGGGTGATGAACTTTTGAAATTGTCTGCTGCGGCCATCATAAACGCCTGTGATTCGGATGATATCATTGCGAGGTGGGGTGGGGATGAATTTATTATTTTATTGCCTAAAACTAGCGCTAAGGAAGCTGAAGCGGTCGTCAGCAGAATAAAAGAACAATGTGCAGACAAGCAAGTGAACGCGATTCATGTAGAACTGTCCTTTGGATGCGCAACAAAAGAAAATGCAGATGAAGAACTAGGGGATATTATCAAAAATGCTGAAGATTCTATGTTCAAGCATAAAATGGTCGAAAGCAAAAGTATAAGAAGCCATATCATAAAAACAATTATGAACACTTTGCACGAAAAGAATCCAAGAGAAGAAGCACATTCAAAAAGAGTAGGAGAAATCAGTCGAAAAATTGGAATGGCCATGTGCATACCTGATATAGATGTGAGAACGCTTAATCTAGCCGGTTTTCTTCATGATATTGGAAAGATAGGAATAGAAGAAGGAATTTTGAATAAACCAGGGGTACTTACGGTGCCGGAACTGGATTTAATAAAGCAGCATCCTGAAATTGGATATCGAATCATCAAGTCGTCATATGGAATATCGGAAATTGCCGTGGCTATCCTGGCGCACCATGAGAGATGGGATGGAACAGGATACCCCAACGGTTTAAAAGGGGAAGAAATTCCGAAGTTTGCACGGATCATTGCCATTGCAGACAGTTATGACGCGATGACAAGCGAACGTCCCTATCAAATAGTGATGACTACAGAAGAAGCTATAAGAATCATTAAAAAAAATGCTGGCATACAATTTGATCCGATAATCGCAGAAATATTTGTTGAACAGGTTTTTAATTGTAAATGGGATTCTTATAGTTGATTAACTTGAAAACAAGCTTGTGATTTCTTCCCCCGCCGAAGGCGGGGGAAGAAAATGACGTTTTATATATAACCAGTTTTTAAGTTAATTGGCTATAATCTTATCGGTTTGACCTTTGGCTTTTGCATATGTTTGGTTAGTACGCCTAAATTAAAAATAATTGATTATGACCCTGTGCTGTTTTACATAGGTACAGAAATTGTTATGCATGAAAAGCAGCAACTACTGCAAATGGTAGTTGCTGCTTTTGTCACTTGTATTCGCTCATTTCCCCTCATCAAAAGAGGAGAAAACAGAGGCAAGGTTTAGTTGCAAAGGGAAAAAGAATAAAAAACGGTAAGCTGGAAACAGTTAAGAACAAAAAGTACTGAAACGGCGGTGTGATGATTGTGAAAAAAGCATTTGTATCGGTGGCCATCATCTTTATGTTCATATTCCTGATGGGCTGCAATGATTCAAATCCCCAAAGCAGTGTATCAACAGTTCCCCAAAGCGGCGTATCATCAGTTCCCCAAAGCAGTGTATCTTCAGCAGCACAGACGTTAAATATTCAAGAATACTTTCCAATCAGAGAAAATGTAAGATATGTTTATGAGGGCAAAGGAAATGAATATGCCGCTTACGATGTAAACATTGACTATACAGCGGCTGATAAGGTTCAACAAAGAATTAATAATGGTGGCACAGAGGTGGCACGGGTGATTTCATGCAAAGAAGGAAAGCTGATAAGACAGTTGTCGCGAGCCGAGGTATATTACCGAGAGAATCTTTTAACTGTAACAGATAATGAAGAACAAGTCCTTCTGATGGAGCCGCTTATAAAGGGCACCACATGGGTCTTGCCCGATACCAGCAAAAGAACCATCACGGATATGGCAGCGCCTGTGACTGTACCGTCAGGCAGTTACCAAGCTATAGAGGTGACTACCGATGGCCCAGGCGGCAAGACGATGGATTACTATGCGAAAGGAGTCGGTTTGGTTAAATCGGTATTTGTTGCCGGCGGGGAGGAAATCTCCTCATCACTCGCTAAAATTGAAGAAAATGCCACATTCGTGCAAAAGGTTAGCTTTTTCTACCCGGATACTTCGAGTGGAAAAGTAAAATCAGTGGAGAAAGACGTTAGCTTTAAAACCAACAGCATCTCAAGACAAGTCCTAGAAACGGCTTATAAACAGGCGGTGGATCCGTTGGGGAAGGTATTTTCCACCGACACAAAAATAAACAGTCTGTATTTGAACAAAGATAAAATGGTTTATATAGATTTAAATAAAGCTTTTTTGACCCAAATGAATGCCGGTGCTGAGTATGAGTCAATGATCCTTCAAAGCATAGCAAATACCTTTGGCAAATACTATGGTGCAGATAAAGCGATTTTAACTATCGAGAACCAGCTTTATGAATCTGGCCATATTGCAATGAAAAAGGGTGAATATATTAAGGCCCAGTATTAGGGTGCTAAATCGGCGGTAAATAAGCGTTTTTATGGCTTGATCATGTTTGAAAGAGGCTGTTGATAAGAAGCGAAAAACGACATATGGTCACCGCTATGAGGGATAAAAGTAATTTGGTATAATTCTTAGTAGCCAATTAACTTAAAAACTGGCTATATATAAAACGTCATTTTCTTCCCCCGCCTTAGGCAGGGGAAGAAATCACAAGCTTGTTTTCAAGTTAATCAACTATATATTGAACACACTGTATTAATCGAATGATGATTTTGTAAAACCTAAAACGCAGATTAAGCAAACAGAAAAATTGTCATTATACGGATTGTTATATATTAATGCTGGAGTTATTGCTTTTTTGTCCGTTGTTTTAAAGCAGTTTATATTCGCACTGAGTTTTAAAAAAAATTTAAACCTCCGGATTACTGCTTTTAATACCGCAGTAATCCGGAGGTTACTAGTAAGTTCGAAATTGAATTTCTCGCTATTTGGCGTATTCGATAGCCCTTGTTTCGCGAATGACATGGACTTTAATCTGTCCAGGGTAATCAAGATCATTTTCAATCTTCTTGACGATTTCCCTAGCAACGATGGTCATCTGATCATCCGAAACGATATCCGGTTTAAGCATAATGCGCACTTCGCGTCCGGCCTGGATGGCGAAGCATTTTTCTACGCCTTCAAAGGAGTTGGCAATCTCCTCAAGCTTTTCAAGACGCTTGATGTAATTTTCCAGATTCTCGCGGCGGGCGCCCGGCCTTGCGGCAGATATGGCATCAGCAGCTTGTACGATACAGGCGATGACCGTTTTGGCCTCAACATCGCCGTGGTGAGCTTCAATGGCGTGAATGACTTCGGCCGACTCTTTAAATTTCTTTGCGGTGTCAACGCCGATGGCCACATGTGAACCTTCTATCTCGTGCGTAAGTGCCTTGCCTATATCGTGTAATAGTCCCGCCCTTTTTGCTAGTGTTATATCGGCGCCCAACTCGGCAGCGATCATTCCAGACAAATAAGCGACCTCAATTGAATGATGCAGTACGTTCTGGCCATAGCTTGAACGATATCTCATACGGCCCAGCAGCCGGACCAAATCGGGGTGTACGTTGCCTACGCCGGTTTCCAAAACGGCTCTGTCGCCGTCCTGCTTAATCTTCTGCTCGACTTCCTTGCGGCCTTTTTCCACCATTTCTTCAATTCTGGCGGGGTGGATGCGTCCATCTTGAATTAGCTTTTCAAGGGCAATACGGGCAATTTCTCTCTTTACTGTGTCATGACAGGAAAGTGTAATCGCCTCGGGTGTATCATCAATGATCAGATCAACGCCGGTCAACGTCTCGAGGGTGCGAATATTGCGTCCCTCTCGTCCGATAATGCGGCCCTTCATTTCATCGTTGGGAAGCGGTACAACAGAAACGGTCTCTTCGACCACATGATCAGCAGCGCAGCGCTGAATGGCGAGGGATATAATCTCTCTGGCCTTCTGGTCTGATTCTTCTTTCAGGCGTGTCTCCATCTGGTTAATTTTCATAGCCTTTTCGTGAATCAGTTCATTTTCAAGTGAGGTGAGTATATGCTCTTTTGCCTGATCGGTAGTGTATCCTGAAATTTTTTCCAGCATGTCAAACTGATGCGACTTGATGATCTCAGCCTCTTGCAGCTTCTGCTCGGCGTTTTTTAGATGGGTTTGCAGCAGTTCTTCTTTTTTCTCGAGGTTCTCAACCTTTTTATCGATTGTCTCCTCCTTGCGCTGTACCCTGTGTTCTAATCTGCCAATTTCGCTTCTTCGTTCTTTGGCCTCTCGATCGGCCTCATTTCGCATCCTGAATATTTCGTCCTTTGCTTCTACCAGTGCTTCTTTCTTCTTGCTTTCAGCCGTTTTGATCGCATCGCTGACTATCTTCTTCGCTTCTTGTTCGGCGCTTCCAAACTCTGCTTCAGCGATCTTCTTTCTATACTTAACGCCTGATGGGAAGGCGATGATAGCTCCGACAGCAAATGCTCCTAAACCTATGATTGCATAAATAAATGTTTCACCCATATAATATGTGTACCTCCTTTCAAAAAATAGAATATGATATAGGGCGTTCTTGTGATTTTGCACCATAAATATTTTACATTTCTACGGTCAGTATGTCAAGAAAATATATATATTGACATCTAGAAGTGCCGGTGCTATCATGTCCATAAACAGAATAGAGTCAAAATGAAGATGGGGAAGCCATCGGAAATGTCTGACAAGAGAGGGGAGGTCCCCGGCTGAAAGCCACCCCGCAGATGTTCCGTCCGGAAACCGCCCCTGAGTGTGTGTCCAAGGCTAATGGCCCAAAACGCACCGTAATAGGCCCGTTAAAGCCTAGCGAGTGGCGCATTATCTGCGCAATTCGGGTGGAACCGTGGAGCAATGCTTCATCCCGTGATTTTTACGGGGTGGGGTTTTTTTATTTTACAGAAAGGGTGATTGAAATGATTCATGTAACATTAAAGGGCGGAGCGGTAAAGGAGTATGCGTTAGGCACTACCGTGGCCCAGGTGGCGGCTGATCTTGGGCAGGGCCTTCTGAAGGCTGCTTGCGCCGCCCGCATTAACGGACAGCTTTGTGACCTGCGCACCCCCATTGCCGGGGATTGCCAGCTTGCTATACTGACCTTTGACGATGAGGAGGGCAAAAAAGCCTTCTGGCATACCGCGTCGCATATACTTGCCCAAGCGGTCAAGCGTTTTAATCCAAAGGCAAAGTTTGGTGTAGGTCCGGCGATTGACGGGGGCTTCTTTTATGATTTTGACGTGGAAAACGCCTTTACCAAAGAGGACCTGGATAAAATCGAGGCTGAAATGGCGAAGATTGTTAAAGAGGACTTGGCTATCGAAAGAATCGAGCCATCTGACGCGGAAATTGACACCATGTTCGCCGCTGAACCCTATAAGACTGAGTTGGTAGCCGAACACCGCGCTAAGGGCGATAAGATTTCGATTTATCGCCAGGGCGAATTTGTCGATCTTTGTGCGGGACCCCACCTTCTGTCTACCGGTGCGGTGAAGGCGATCAAGCTGACACAGGCAACCGGGGCCTATTGGCGCGGCGATGCCACCAAGCCATCTCTAAGCCGTATTTATGGAACCGCCTTCCCCAAGGCTTCTGCTTTAGCTGAATTTCTGGCCGCCGTTGAAGAGGCCAAAAAACGTGACCACAACAAGCTGGGCCGCGAGCTGAAGTTTTTCACCACGGTCGACTATATCGGCCAGGGGCTTCCGATTCTCATGCCAAAGGGCGCTAAGGTTATCCAGCTTCTCGAGCGCTTTGTAGAGGACGAAGAGGAAAGACGAGGCTATCTGCTTACTAAAACGCCGTTTATGGCGAAAAGTGACCTCTATAAGATCTCAGGACACTGGGATCATTACCGCGATGGTATGTTTGTGATGGGCGATCCCGAAAAGGACGACGAGGTATTTGCTCTTCGACCGATGACCTGTCCCTTTCAATTCCAGGTTTATCTGGCCGAGCCTCAGAGCTACCGCGATCTCCCACTGCGCTACAACGAGACATCCACTCTCTTCAGAAACGAGGCCTCGGGCGAAATGCACGGACTGATCCGTGTTCGGCAGTTCACCATTTCTGAAGGCCACATCGCCTGTAGACCCGACCAGGTGGAAAATGAGTTCAGAGGTTGCCTGGACCTAGCCAACTATATGCTTACCACACTGGGGCTGGACAGCGACGTCTCCTACCGCTTCTCCAAGTGGGATGAGAATGACCGCACCAAGTATATCGGTACCCCCGAACAGTGGGAGAGCGTTCAAAACCAAATGCGCGGTATCCTAGACAACATTGGACTGGATTATTATGAGGCAGAAGGCGAGGCCGCCTTCTATGGTCCTAAGCTTGATATACAAATTAAAAACGTGCATGGCAAAGAGGATACGATGATCACCATTCAGATCGACTTTTTGCTTGCTGAGCGATATGGTATGGAATATACGGATAAGGACGGACAGAAGAAGTTTCCCTATGTCCTTCACCGCACCTCGATTGGTTGCTATGAGCGTACCCTCGCACTGCTGATCGAGAAATATGCCGGCGCCCTGCCCACATGGATCGCTCCAATACAAGTAGCTATCCTGCCCATCAGCGAGAACCACCTTGATTATGCCAAGGAGGTTGTCGAAAAGCTTCGTGCCCTCGGCGTGCGTGTGGATTTGGACGATAGAAATGAAAAGATCGGCTACAAGATCCGTGAAGCCCAGATGGAAAAGGTCCCCTATATGCTCGTCGTAGGCGAAAAAGAGATGGCCGCTGGCGCTGTTTCAGTTCGCAGCCGCAAGGAAGGCGAGAAGGGTCAGATGCCCCTAGGCGACTTTAGCGCCCTTTTGATGGAAGAGATATCCACAAGGGCTAAGTAGACACAGAAACATGTTGATAAAAAACGGCTGCCGGATTTTTTGGCCGGCGGCTGTTTTTCTGTCTGGCCCTCTTTGCGGCGGGGCAAAAAAAGTTCAAATTTCACTCTGTTTATTCATTTATTATAAAAACAAGCTCCAAAAATTGTCTGTTTTGATTCGGAGATAGCCTTGTCCGATGGATGCAATAACAATTTCATCTGCATATTCACATAATGATAGTGAAATGAATGGATAGAGTGTCGTGCTTTTCAGATTTTATCTCCTGTCGAATGAGATCTATAGCCAATTAACTTAAAAACTGGCTATATATAAAACGTCATTTTCTTCCCCCGCCGAAGGCGGGGGAAGAAATCAAGCTAATCAATTATAAAACAGGTAAATTGAGACTATATATAGAAATAGAACATCCAGTGGATTTCTTCTCTTTTCCCGCTATCTAAATTAATGATACATAAAAACATAAAAACAAAATGTTTATTTATGCAATAAACACAAGAGAATTATGCAATTTTAGTTTAAAAAACTGCTTGTATAAAACTTTGGTTAATTATATTACAAAGATTTTCTGAATAAACAGCACTTGTTTTTTTTCTATTAAATTGTTAAATTACTATAATTAGGTGATTTTAAAATAAAATTTGCTTAAAAACCTTCTCGTAAATGACTGTATAATTAATGATTTGCAAAATAATTGTGAATAATTGTTTACAATGCAGTGAAAATGGTTGAGCTTTAAAGAAATGATGGTATAATACAACCATAAAAAGGATCAATATCCGGCTTATTCAAATATATATGGTCAATATTTACTCGGACTCCGCACATTTTAGCGGGGTGAAAAACAGGGCGTTTGCAAGTATAGACTGTCTGATATATAATGACTAGACATGTATCCTTGTACAACCGTGAAAGGGGATAGCGCTTTTGGCAGTTGAAAGTAAGAATAAACCACAAAATGACATTGAATTAACAAGTGATGCCGCGGCTGATCAAGGCGTTAAAATTCCAAAGGCAAAGCTTAAATCTGACGTAAAGAATACAATTATTTATCTGATATATTTAACCTGCTATTCCTTAGGATATGGTACCTTTTATGTGGGAAAAACCCTTAGGGGGTATACCGGCAGAATTCTATCCGCGATTTATGGATTCATAATCCTGATCTGGAAGGAAATCAGGCGGGTATTGAGGCGTTATGCGATCAGGTCTCATCTGCCAATTGCAGAGATAAAATCAAGCGCGGCCGGGATCGCCGAAGCATATCGGAAAGCCCGTGCCAAAGGGCTTCGAGGAATGCTTTTCTTTTATGTGAAAGCCGCCTTGGATGTAGCTCTTCAATTCTTTAAAACTTTGGTTAGTTCGGTCAATTATTACTGTCCCTTTATTGCCGCCGTCATTTTTATAACCGTTGTGAGCATAGGCACGCATCTGTCATTTGGACTAAAAGTTGAATACAATGGTGAAGTTATCGGATATATCACCGATGAATCTGTGTTTGACAAAGCGGACAATCAGATGCTGGGTCGTATCGTTTACGAAGAGTATAAGCAACCGACTGATAAAATTCCGACATTTTCTATAGCTGTGATCAAAAACAAAGAGCTGACTTCAGTGAATGATCTTACCAATGCCCTGATAAAGGCATCGGGCAATGAACTTGAAGAAGCTTATGGCCTTTATGTAGCGGATACTTTTCTGGGTGCGGATACCGATCGTACGCGTATCGCGGCACTGCTTGAGTCCATCCTAGCCAAGTATCGGACGGGGGTAGAAAACGAAACCGTACAGTTTGTCAAAACGGTGGAAATCCGTGAAGGCCTTTATCCTCTGACATCCGTTGTGGGCATCGACTCGATCTCCTCGGCCGTCACCAGTGAGGAAGCCCAGCAGCAGGTGTATACAGTCCAAAAAGGAGACGCTCCCACTTTAATCGCCCAGAAAAACAATGTGCCCTATGCAGAATTAAAAGCGCTTAATCCGGGAATAGAATCGAAACTCATGATCGGACAGGAGGTTCTTGTGGCCCGCTCTGTTCCTTTCTTGGGGGTACAGGTTATACGCCAAGAGACCTATCAGGAAGATGTAGCCTTTAAGGTTGAACAGACACAGGATGCCAATAAGCTTCAGGGCTATGTGAAAATTAAACAAACCGGACAGAAGGGTGTCAATGAAATCAGCGCCCAAGTGACCTATGTCGACGGTGTTGAAAGCAGTCGCAAGATCATGGCCACGAATGTGGTCAAAGAGCCCGTTAATGAAGTCGTCATTGTCGGTGGTCAAAAGCCACTGGCACAGATGCCGGCTTCTGCAATGAGTACAAGTACAGGCTTCATCTGGCCGGTTGACGGTGGCGGATATGTAAGTATGGGCTTCAGAGGATATTCCGGTCATACGGGAATGGATATTGCCGGTCGTCCTTCGGGAACGGCCATACGCGCAGCCGCTTCAGGCACGGTCGTTATGGTGCTCAACCAATCTACTGGATACGGGCGTCATCTTATGATCGACCATGGCGGGGGGGTGCAGACTCTTTATGCCCATTGCAGTAGTATTAATGTGAAAGTGGGCGATTGGGTTGAGCAGGGCCAGCTAATTGCGGCCATGGGCCGTACCGGGCGCGCAACGGGTGTTCACCTTCATTTTGAAGTGAGAATAAACGGGCAATATATGAACCCAGCCAAATATGTCGGCTTAAAATAACAGTAAAAAGGGCTTTTGCTTTTGCAGAGGCCCTTTATGATGAAAGTAATAAAAATTTGTGTATTTATTTGACATTTTAACAACAAAAACGTACAATACTATTGAAGAAATTATCAGTACAATTTTATGTTAATTGACTGCTCGATTGATATAATAATAGGGCTATGAAAACTGTAAGGAGAGAAACGCCTTGGAAAAATTTGTCGTAAAAGGCGAAACAAAGCTATGCGGTGAGGTCTCTATCAGCGGAGCCAAAAATGCCGCTGTAGCAATTATTCCGGCTACTGTACTTTGCAAGGGTTGCTGTGTGATTGAAAATGTACCTAACATCAGTGATGTACGGATTCTCATTAAAATTTTGCAAAATATGGGCGCAGACGTATTACAGCTTGACAAAAATTCATATCAGATAGATACATCAAATATTGACAACACTGTGGTAAGCTATGAGCTTGCCCGTTCTATGCGTGCCTCTTATTATTTTATCGGCTCACTTTTGGGCAGATGCATGCAGGCAAGTGTTTCCATGCCCGGTGGTTGCCATCTTGGCGTTCGCCCGATTGATCAGCATATCAAGGGATTTGAGGCACTTGGCGCACAAGTATCCATTGACGGGGGCATGATTAATGCAACCGCGGACAAGTTGGTTGGTGCCCACATCCATTTTGACGTTGTTTCCGTTGGAGCAACAGTAAATGTGATGCTCGCAGCCGTCCGCACAAAGGGCATTACTATTATGGAAAATGTGGCCAAAGAACCCCATATCGTCGATCTGGCAAACTTTCTCAACTCGATGGGCGCCGATATCCGCGGTGCTGGTACCGACGCCATCAAGATACACGGTGTTGATGTACTTCATGGCACAACCTACACCATCATTCCTGACCAGATTGAGGCGGGTAGTTATATGGTTATGGCTGCTGCTACAGGCGGGGATATTTTGGTAAAAAATGTGATCCCCAAGCATCTTGAGTCCATTACCGACAAGCTGATCGCGTCTGGCTCCTCTGTTGAAGAGTTTGACGATGCTATCAGGGTCAAGGGACCGCGAACGATTGAAAAGCTGAATGTGAAGACAATGCCACATCCCGGATTTCCAACTGATATGCAGCCACAGATGACCGCCATGCTTACGATGGCAAACGGTACAAGCATTGTGACCGAGGGCATCTGGGATGGTCGTTTTCGCTATGTGGATGAGCTTAAGCGCATGGGGGCAAATATTCAGGTTGACGGTAAGATGGCGGTGATTGAAGGCGGCACCCAACTCACCGGTGCACCAGTCAGGGCGACTGATCTTAGAGCGGGCATGGCGCTGATCATTGCAGGCTTTATGGCAAAGGGCGTCACTGAAATTGAAGACATTGAACACATCGAGCGCGGTTATGAAGATGTTGTTGAAAAAATAATCGGTCTGGGCGGGCAGATCGAAAAGATTGTCACACCAGACAGCGTATACGCTAAGGCGTTGTAAAAAAGCATTTGACAGGGGACAGGGGCGCGGCCTCCGTCCCCTTTATCGAGTAACCATACCGTCGCGGGCGTCGTGGGCGGGAAAAGAGAAAGTATAAGAATAATAAAGTGCTGTTTAAATAGGATTTAGCATGATATAGTTGATTAACTTGAAAACAAGCTTGTGATTTCTTCCCCCGCCGAAGGCGGGGGAAGAAAATGACGTTTTAACTATAGCCAGCTTTTAAGTTAATTGGCTATACTATGCTCAAATAGAAATTCCATTAGTCACATTCTTTTATCCTCAATAAGCGGATACGGAAATGTATTTAACAGGGGCTTAACAAAATGTAATTAGTATAAGTGGCGAATGGCGAAAATTCGTCGTTTGGAGGCAAAAATGGCAAAATTTTGTACATTGGCAAGCGGAAGCAGCGGAAACAGCACCTACATATCACAAGGGGGCGAGGGCATCCTGATTGATGTGGGAATCAGCTGCAGGGCGGTGAGCAGTGCCCTGGCAGAAATTGGCGTAGTTCCTCGGCACATCAGGGCGGTTTTTCTTACCCACGAGCATATAGATCATATCAAGGGACTTAAGCGGTTTATACGGGAAAGTGGGGCATCTGTTTATGGCAGCCCCCAGACTCTCAGCTACATAGTGGAAAAGGATATGGTGGAGTCTGCCGCCCACCTTTTCCCGCTGGATGGCACCCCTGTTGAGGTCAATTATATGAAGGTGCATAGCTTTTCCACCCCTCATGACAGCGTGGGGAGCTTGGGATATCGGATTGAAACTTCTGATGACCACCGCATTGCTGTTGTAACCGACCTGGGCCATGTCACGCCGACAGTGGAGGAGAACATTACTGGCTGCGATATGGTGATGATCGAGTCTAATTATGACATACAGATGCTGAGAACCGGTAACTATCCCATGTATCTTAAAAAACGCATCTCGGGAGAAAATGGGCATCTTTCTAACAGTGACTGTGCTGATCTGGTAGAACGCCTTGTCCGTTTTGGCTCCACACGCTTTGTACTGGCCCATCTCAGTCAGGAGAATAATCTTCCGATGATCGCCGATCAGACCATTTTTTCCCGTTTAAACCAGTACGGACTGATTCGCGGAAAAGATTATCTTCTTTCTGTCGCCCCGCGTGTGATTGCGGGCGGACTTGTCGCTTTTTAGGGGGAGCCAAAATGCTAACGGTAAAAATTATTGCAGTAGGCAAACTGAAAGAGAATTATTTAACGCAGGCCTGTGAAGAGTATCAGAAACGCCTCTCAAGCCACTGTCAGCTTGCGGTGATTGAGATTGAAGAGTATCGCCTGCCCGATGCCCCCTCGCAGGCGCTGATTGAACAAGCCCTTCGGAAAGAGGGTGAGAAAATCTTGGATGTGGCTAAAAAAAGTGTCATCATAGCCCTTTGCATTGAAGGAAAAGCGCTCACTTCACCTGAGCTGTCACAGCGTATCCAGTCAATGGTAGCGGGTGGGACAAGCAGTTTAAGTTTTGTCATCGGTGGATCGTTCGGACTTTCCGACCAAGTGAAAGAGGCTGCTGAGCTTCGGCTTTCAATGTCGGCCATGACCTTTCCCCACCAGCTTGCAAGGGTATTGCTGCTGGAGCAGCTCTATCGGGCGTTCTCGATCTCCACAGGGGGCAAGTATCATAAATAGCAGAGGAATCTACTCCGCGCGGCCACATAGGTTCTCTCTGTTTGCCTGACTGCGTCGTGACAGAAAGATAACGAATGTAAGGAAAACAAGTATATCTCATTTCTAAATGCGCAAGATAGCTGTGAAAAGCCATGATAGGTCGTGTGTGCTGGACAACTTCGGCAGACGGGTTATCACAGCCCGTTTTTCACCGTGCGGCATGACGGAAGCTGTGGCTGCAATATGCTTTAGCGCACGGAGAGAGGAAGTTTAACGATGGCAAAGGCAGGCATGCGCCGCCCTGACCCGAAGGAGCCTCACGGTACCGAGAGCAACCATATCACCCATATTCCAAAGAATACGCTTCCCCCTGTGCCAGAAATAAAGGGTAAGGCTAAAAAGGGCCATGAGCAGGCAAAACCAATATAAACCAAAAAATCCGCAGGCAAAGTGCCTGCGGATTTTTTGCTGATTAAAGATTTTACCAAGCTGCGTCATCGGTCAGCATTGGGGTTATCCCTCGGGGCTGACTGCTTTTTCGTATTTCTGTTGTGCTGCTGATTCTCTCGAGTAAGGGGAGTCTGGCCCTTGGCCTTTTCCTCCCGGACCTCTTTTTTATCAATCTGACTATCCTTTGGCATCGTAATCGCGCCTCCTTTAGTTTTGCATTTCTCTTCTGTTATAGCCAATTAACTTAAAAACTGGCTATATATAAAACGTCATTTTCTTTCCCCGCCTTCGGCGGGGAAAGAAATCACAAGCTTGTTTTTAAGTTAATCAACTATATTGACAGGAAAACAGAAACTGGATTTTTACATGATATGTCTGTCCAATTTTTGCCCGGTGATTTCATATCCCATTCGGCAGAGTTTTTTTTCGATCATTTGGCATTCGACCCCGCTGCTGTCAAAATCCACGGCAATTTTTCCGCCGCCATCACCGATACTCACTGACAGCACACCCGGATGGTATCCAACTCGCGCTTAATCTGTTTCGTGTCGTGTTGATCCAGCTCGTCATTTACAGTGAAATACACACTGTCCTTTGACATTTACTCACGTCCCTTCGTTGTTCACAGTCATTTTCAATTGTTTTCTTACTCGTGTTTTTTTGCTTTGCAAGAGAAAAAAGATACGGATGAATACCATTATAGCCAATTAACTTTAAAACTTGCTATATATAAAACGTTATTTTCTTCCCCCGCCGAAGGCGGGGGAAGAAATCACAAGCTTGTTTTCAAGTTAATCAACTATAAAATTTCTGTCTGACCGATTTGATGCAGGGGAGATTGTGTTCATATTTACCCAATGTTTGTTGAATTGCTATTGTTTATTATTCCGCCGTGCTGAGCGGGTATACAAAATGACGCGACAAAAGGAGCAAATAAAGAATCCTAGGCTTAAAACGCCTGAGAACAGAAGAAATCCAAATAATCAATGGTTCATGAGATTTGATGTGCGTCTATGGCATCTATTATTCGTATGCTTTTTTTACCCATTCCAAAATTTCTGATTAAGGCTGCGGTAGCGGATGACTTCAGATATTTGCCGGGCATCAATCGTCTCAACACCGTCCAGACTGGCGATTGTACCAGAGACATTCCCGATATGGTCGCATCCGTGGGCGGAAAGTCCGATGCGGTCAAAGGCGTGCTTCATCATCTATGGTGGCAAAATCGAGAACAATTTCACTCTTTGTACGGACAAAATGAACTCGTATGTAAAATTGTGAGGTCGAAAGCATAAAAACCCTACATTTCAACTGGAATTGCCGTAATATAACATGACTCTTATGCAGCTAAAAAGCGGTAAGGCAAGGAAAGGCGTCGATCATATCAGGCATGGTTTACATTAAATTTTGGTTTTTTATTGACAATTTTATTTTTAATGATAGTATATATGCGAATGAGAATATGTGCATATACAAATATATTTGAACGAAGTTACCCAAGCCAACTTTCAAGTGGCTTCGTATTACAGCAAATCAACAAATAATGAGGAGATTTTGAACTCCATCCGCCCCGCCGTTGGCGGGGGAGACGGATAAAGAAAGTCCCGTTCATTTGGAAAATAATGATAGGAGGAAATGAATGATGAATCAACTCGAAGTGTTTTTTGACTATTTCTGTCCGTTCTGCCAAAAGGGGCACTATTACCTCAAAAAGCTGTATCCGGCTTATCCAAACGTAGAGATTGTTTGGCGTCCGTGGAGCGACGAGCATCCGCGACCCGAGGCCGGCATGTGCATGCTTGGGTTGTACTTTGCTTTGGATTCCGGCGCGGACATCTGGGAATATCACGACCGGATGTACCAAGCGACCATCTTGAAACAGATGGACATCAGCACCATTGATGCGTTTGTGGAATGTTTCAAAGGTCTGCTTGATTCGGATGCATTGCGCGAAGCACTTCAAAACGGCGATTATGCTAAGGCGCAGCGGGATGAGAACCTGAAAGCTTATGAAAAATACGGGATTTGGGAGATACCAGCCTACCGCATGAACGAGATGAAGCTTGATTCGGTCTTGGGCGTAAACATTTCAAAAGATCAGATCAAAGATTTCATAGACGCCGCAAAATGGGATTGAGATGATGACCTGATCCCTGTTAGGCCTGTTTTGAATGTTTACAGCAATTCCAGTTAAAATTGCGGGATGAAAAAGCATCTAATACTCTACATATGAACTGGAATTGCTGTAGTCATTGTCTTTCTATCCTGATTTCAGGTCGAAACTTACTGATATAAATATCATGTAGTGTACAGCCAACAACATATAGTAAAAGAAATCCCACAACTATTGAGGTTGTGGGATTTCTTATAATATACGCGAACAGATGTAGCAATTAACTCAAAAACTGGCTATATATAAACCATTATTTTCTCCCTCCGCCTTCGGCGGGGGGAGAAATCACAAGCTTGTTTTCAAGTTAATCAACTATAAAATATGATAGTCCGCGTAAATTTTTTGGTGGTGCTGTTTATGATCCCGCCGTGCTGAGCGGGTATACAAAATGTCGCTAAAAAAGGAGCAAATGAAAAATCCTCCGGCGTTTTCGCCGGAGGATAGACAGAATAGTTCAGTTTATATTTGATAGTCTGCAGCAGCTCTTTCAGAAGTCACCAACTTGACGAAGTTCCGCACAATCTGATGCTCGGGATGAATCTGATATCCTTCAAGGGCTGAGGTATCAACAAATTCGCTGTAAATGCAAAGGTCATATCCACCTGGGGTAAAGTTCTTTCCAATTTCGAATTTTAAAATCCCTTTGATTTTGGGCGCAAGTGCTTCAAGCATCCCCTTTACTTTGGCGGCGTTTTCTGCACCGGACGCTCCTTCGGCGATCTCCTTAAATTTCCACATAACGATATGCTTGACCATTTTCAGAACAACTCCTTTTCTCTTTTTGTTTATTTAAAATCGCTTTGCGTGAAGGTCTATCTATGAGCCTTTTTGAGTCCTTACTTACAATTGGCGAGGGTAAGAATATAATGAACGCAACTTTTGTAGATAGAAAGTATTGCTGTTCCAAAACTCCAGGTTAAGGCGACGGAAGTGTGTGGCCGGCAAACTTCTTATGATTACCTGTTCCAAAATTTCCGGTCCAGACTGCGGTACTGAATGGCTTCAGAGATTTGACGGGTGTCTATGACCTCGACACCATCCAGATCGGCAATCGTTCTGGCGACCTTCAAGATTCGGTCGTATCCGCGAGCGGAAAGTCCGATGCGGTCAAAGGCGAGTTTCATCAGATTTTGCGCCGAAGGGGTGAGTTGGCAAAATTCTGACAGAGCGGCAGATGACATCTTGGCATTGGAAGTGATTCCGGTTCCCGCAAAGCGCTTTCTCTGAAGCTCGTTGGCCTTGGCGACCCTTTCCCGTACGATTTCTGAGGGCTCTGCCTTCCTTTTGGTGGTCAGATTTTCATAATCCACAGCGGGAACCTCCACATGAATATCAAGACGGTCCAGAAGGGGGCCGCTGACACGGCTGAGATACCGTTTAATTGCGTCGGGACTGCAGGTGCATGCCTTGGTGGGATGTCCGTAAAAACCACAGGGGCAGGGGTTCATGGCTGCGACGAGCATGATGGAGCTGGGCAGTGTCAGTCGTCCCCCCACACGAGAGATGGTCACGGTCCCGTCCTCCAGTGGCTGGCGCAGTCCCTCCATGGCAAGCCTTGAAAATTCGGGCAGCTCATCAAGAAAAAGAACGCCGTTGTGGGCTAGTGAGAGCTCACCCGGTCTGGGTGTGGCCCCACCACCGGCCAATCCGGCTGGTGAAACGCTGTGGTGAGGGGAACGGAAGGGCCTGTCCGTCACCAGCCCAATGCCGTTGTGAAGAACACCTGCCACCGAATGGATTTTGGTCGTCTCCACCGATTCCTCATACGAGAGCGAGGGCAGTATGGAAGGCAGCCGTTTCGCCAGCATACTCTTACCCGAACCGGGAGGGCCGATCATTAATATGTTGTGCCCCCCAGCAGCTGCAACCTCCAACGCTCTTTTGGCCTCTAGCTGGCCCTTGACGTCGGCCAAATCAGCTTGTGGGGGAGTGGGTATTGAAGTAAAATGCATTTTTCGGGCGGGAACAAGCTCAGCTTTTTTAGTCAAGCTATCTACAACCTCTTTGACGCTGGCGGCCGGCAGGACAGTCAGATCCTGTGCAACCGCCCCTTCGGCGGCGTTTTGAATCGGAATGTACAGCCTTTCTAGCCCCAGCGGCCCTGCGGCTAGAGCCATAGGGAGGATGCCGATGACAGGGCGTATCTCCCCGCCAAGGGAGAGCTCACCCACAAATGCGGTTTTTTCTATATCTGCGTCGATGCTCCCTGTAGCCTTTAAGAGTGCGATCAGCATGGGAAGATCGTAGGTGGCGCCCGATTTTTTGGTTCCGGCCGGGGCTAGGTTTACAACAATTTTTGCAGGGGGAAGTTCAAAACCGCAGTTCTTGATAGCAGCTTGCACACGATCTCTGGCCTCGCTGACAGCGTTGTCAGGCAGTCCAACAATTTGAAACGAGGGCATGCCGCGTGCGACATCTGCCTCGACGGTAACAATAAAGGGTTCAATGCCATTGAGACCCAAACTTTTTGCAAATGCGAGCAGAACGATCACCACTTTCGCTATGAAAATATGAAGTCTGTCTGTCAAGCCACAGGACGGGCAGACAAAAATAAACAAGTCCCGTTATTAAAAAGGCGCTATAACGACATTATACAGTGCGTGGGAAATTATTACAACTGCAATCGCGTGATAAAACACATAATGATTGCCGTTGCTATCATAAAGGTGCTATAGCCAATTAACTTAAAAACTGGCTATATATAAAACGTCATTTTCTTCCCCCGCCTTCATCGGGGAAAGAAATCACAAGCTTGTTTTCAAGTTAATCCACTATAAAGGATCATTTGTCTCCTACCCCTATCCCTCCATTACTTTTAGGTGATCAGATAAAAAGACGATATTTACATTGTCTGCCCTTTATTGACAACAGGTGTCCTCGGATATATGATAACATCGTATGCAATTACTGTTTCTAAGTAAAAACTGCATTGTTTTATATTCCCCGCGCAGGGGGGGGAAAAATAAAAAGCATAAATTAGTATTTGATTGACAGGGAGTGCAAAAATATGATTCATCAGGACCTTTATCAACTTTGGAGTAAAAATCCACTCGTCGATCCGGATCTGACAGATGAGCTATCGGTCATCAAGGATCAGGATGGGGAGATTTATGAACGTTTTTATAAGGATTTAGAGTTCGGCACCGGGGGCCTACGGGGACTCATCGGCGCGGGTATCAACCGTATGAATATCTATACCGTGCGCCGTGCCAGCCAGGGACTTGCTGCATATCTGCTCGGCCGTTGGTCATTGCCCTCCATCGCGGTCGCCTATGACAGCCGAATCAAATCCGAGCTTTTCGCCAGAGAGGCCGCCGGGGTCTTTGCCGCCAATGGCATAAAGTGCTACATCTATCCCAAGTTGACACCAACACCTATGCTCTCGTATGCGGTACGGGAACTTCAGTGTCAGGCGGGGATCGTGGTGACAGCAAGCCACAATCCGTCTGGCTATAATGGATACAAGGTCTACGGCCCCGATGGTTGCCAGCTCACTACACACGACTCTGACGCGGTGCTGGCCAAAATTGTCGAGACAGAAATTTTTGATGGCGTAAAGACCATGGATTTTGATACCGGTCTTAAGAACGGTACGATAGAATATATCCCCCAAAGCGTGAACGAAAGCTATTTTGACAAAGTGCTTTCCTGCTCGGTCAACCCGGGGTTTGTCGCCGGCTCCGGCCTGAAGGTCATCTATACCCCCCTCAATGGGACGGGGGGCGTTCCTGTTCGGACGATTCTCGAGAGAATCGGCGTCAAGGATCTTTTTGTCGTACCCGAACAGGCAGAGCCGAATGGACTCTTTCCCACCTGTCCTTCGCCCAATCCTGAAGAGCGCGCTGCCCTTTCTCTGGGGATAGAGCTCGCGAAGGAAAAGGGTGCGGACATCGTCGTAGCCACCGATCCCGACGCTGACCGCATGGGCGTGGCGGTGAGGGATGGAGATGATTACCGCCTTCTCTCAGGCAACGAAATGGGAGTTCTGATGCTTGATTATATCGCCAAAAACCTTTCCGAAAAAGGAAAGCTGCCAAAGCACCCGGTGCTTTTAAAAAGCCTCGTCAGTACTGCGATGGCGGGCACCGTCGCACGGCACTATGGCGTGGAAGAGATCGAGCTTCTGCCGGGCTTTAAGTTTATTGGTGAAGAGATTGGCGCTTTGGAGAAGGCTGGGGAGGCCGGGCGCTTTATCCTTGGCTTTGAGGAAAGCTATGGATACCTTGCTGGAAGCTATGTTCGGGATAAAGACGCGGTTGGCGCCGCCATGACCGCTGTGGAGATGGCCGCCTATTATAAATCCAAAGGTAAAACGCTTGCTGACGCGATAGATGACCTTTACGGCCGCTTTGGCTATTATGTAGATCGAGTGGAAAGCTTCGGCTTCAGTGGTTCGGACGGGATGCGCAAAATGAATGAGATTATGGATGCGTTAATTGCCTCGCCGCCTAAGATGATCGGTGAAAGCCGTGTCTCCATTTTCTCCGACTATCGAACGGGGATACGCTATACTCCCGATGGGCGAAAAGAAATAAATTTGCCCTCCTCCAATATGGTGAGCTTTCTTTTAGAAGGCGGCGCGAGAGTGCTTGTGCGCCCTTCGGGAACCGAGCCAAAGCTCAAGGTGTATTACTCTGCCAACGGCACCAGCATGGCCGAAGCGAAGGGGGTTTACCAAAAGCTTTCCGGTGAAATCGGCCGGACAATTGGTTTATAAAAAACTGTTGATTTTTTTTCTCTGGCGTGGTATTATAACTAATGCGTTTATAGCTTTATATGAAAGAGGTGACATAGATGAAAGAAGGAATACATCCAAAATACGCCCCCACCACGATCAAGTGTGCGTGCGGCGCGGTTATTGAAACCGGATCGACCAAAAAGGATATTAAAGTGGAAATTTGCTCTAAGTGTCATCCTTTCTTTACCGGCAAGCAGAAGCTTATAGATACCGGCGGACGTGTTGATAAATTCAACAAGCGCTTTGGTTTATCGAAATAGCTTGTCGTAAGATGGCTGCTAGTGGGCGGTGCTCTGTGCACCGCCCTAATTTTACTTTTCGGGAAGGAAGCTGATGATGGAATATACCACCATAAGCACGACAGCCGAGGGCGAATTTACCGAAAAAAGATCCCGATTTATTGCGGCGATTACCCCAGTGACCACCGAAGAAGAGGCACAGGCTTTTATCAATCAACGCAAGCAGCTTCACTGGTCGGCCTCCAGTACGATTTATGCATACTTGCTCAGACAAGGGGGAATCCGGCGTTATTCGGACGGCGGCGAACCGCAAGGGACGGGGGGGATCCCGGTACTTGATGTTATCGTCAAAGAAGGGATTTCAGACGTCTGCATCGTTGTCAGCCGCTATTTTGGCGGTACCCTTTTGGGGGCGGGCGGTCTTGTGCGGGCTTTTACCTATGGGGCGACGCTTGCCATCTCTTTAGCCAAGCGTGTTACCATGATCCCTTGCGCAACCTTTCAGATGAAACTGGACTATGCGCAGTATAAAAGGGTGGAGCTTCTCATTAAATCGGCCGGTGGAAAGGTCACTGATTCTGATTTCGGTGAGCATGTCTGCCTTGTCATTATGATTCCCGAAATATGTGCCGACAGATTTTCGACACAGCTGATTGAAGCGACTGCAGCAACTGTTCCGCTGACTTCCTTAGAAAAATGCTATGCGGACAGTGGCGAATTTTTAAAATAGACTGAAAAAAGACATAATTTTTGGAAAATGAAAGAAATTTTAAGTTTAAGCAGGAATTTTTTAAAAAGCATGGTATATCATAGATACAGAGCGTCAGAGCGGGAAAAGTATCACAATGGGCGAGGATGATAAGCCTGCTTATTACTACGCATTGTCCTATAGCAAACCGTTAAAAAGAGAAAAATTCGGGCCCTGTCTGCACCGACTACAACGGGATAGACCGATAAAAAACCCCCCCGTTCATTTATTGCTTTAGTTAGGGAAGAGATAAGGAATGGCGAATTGCCGCTTGCCGTTTTCCAGCGGTCAGGTCAAGCGGTTTCAAGAACCTTCATTTCACGCGCTGGAGAAATGGCGGTACAATGAATATTAGACAGGAAAGTGAACGCATCGAGAGGCAAATTCTGTCCCCTCTGGCTATGCTTTCAGAGAATACAAAGGGGAGACAAATCCCCATTGATGAATGTTCCATGCGGACTTCCTTTCAGCGGGACAGGGACAGAATCCTGCATTGCAAGGCTTTTCGCCGTTTAAAGCACAAGACACAGGTTTTTCTTTCCCCGGCGGGTGACCACTATCGCACCCGTCTGACCCACACCTTAGAGGTGAGCCAACTGGCGAGAACGGTTTCCAGAGCGCTAAGGCTTAACGAGGATCTGACCGAGGCAATCGCCCTGGGGCACGACCTGGGACACACTCCCTTCGGGCATGCGGGTGAGGCCGCCCTCAATGAAATCTGTCCTCACGGTTATGTCCATGCGAAGCAAAGCGTGCGCGTGGTAGAAAAGCTTGAAAATGACGGTGCGGGTCTCAACCTGACCTTTGAAGTGCGAGATGGAATCGCCTGCCATTCCGGGGGAACGGATGCGGGCACGCTTGAGGGACGGATTGTACGGTACGCCGATAAGATTGCTTATATGAATCACGACATCGAGGACGCCATCCGCGGCGGTGTACTCAGCGAAGACGATATCCCTATGGACATCAAATACAATGTGGGCCGCAGCAAATCCGAGAGAATCACCACGTTTTTGACCTCTTTGGTGGAACACAGTGCTGAGGATATCAGGATGTCCCCTAAGATACAAATCTGTTTTGACAGCCTAAGAGCCTTTATGTTTGAGGAAGTATACACGAATCCCATCGCCAAAGGCGAAGAGGGAAAGGCGCAGGATTTGGTGCGGTATTTGTACACTTATTTTGTGAAAAATCCTTCTGCCCTGCCTCCCGAATACCTTGTGTATGTAGAAAAAGAGGATATTCACCGCGCAGTTTGCGATTACATATCGGGAATGAGCGACAGATATGCGGTAAACATCTATGAGAATCTTTTCATCCCCAAGTCCTGGGGATTGTAGGATTCCAGAAGGAAGGGAGGGACTTGCCTGATACCGGAAAGCTTTATTGCAGAGCTCAAATATCATAGCGATATCGAGCAGGTTATCTCTAGCTATCTCACCCTGAAGCGCGCAGGAAAGAACCTCAAGGGTCTTTGCCCCTTTCACAGTGAGAAAACCCCGTCCTTCACCGTGTATCCCGACAGCCAGTCCTTTTATTGTTTCGGCTGCGGCGCGGGGGGAGATGTGGTCTCCTTTATCCGCAAGGCTGAGAATATCGATTATCCCGAGGCCATCCGGCTATTGGCTGCCAGAGCGGGGATTGCGGTTCCCGAGGATGGCGAGGCGGACCAGTCTGCCAGACTGAAACTTCGTATCTTGGAAATCAACCGTGAGGCGGCGCGCTTCTTCCACAATACCCTGATCGGGGAGGGCGGGAAAGATGCTCTATCCTATCTGCGGGATCGAGGACTTACCGATAAAACAATCAGGCGCTTTGGTCTTGGTTATTCGCCTGAGGGATGGGATGTGTTGCGCAAATATCTGACCGGGATGGGCTTTGGCGAGGACGAGCTTCTTAATGCCAGCATTATCAGCAAAGGAAAAAACGGCTCGACCTATGACCTGTTTCGAAAGCGCGTCATCTTTCCAATTATCGATATCCGAGGCAATGTGATCGGCTTTGGTGGACGGGTAATGGGCGAAGGTGGGCCCAAATATCTGAATTCACCGGATACGCCCGTGTTTAAGAAAAGCCGCAACCTGTTTGCGCTCAATGCTGCGAAGAACACAAAAGAGCGGCGACTGATTCTGTCTGAGGGGTATATGGATGTCATTTCCCTTCATCAGGCAGGGTTTACGAATGCTGTGGCCACCTTGGGCACTTCGCTGACCTCCGAACAGTCGCGGCTGATCTCTCAGTATGGTGACGAAGTGATCATTGCCTATGACTCTGATCAGGCGGGCCGCCAGGCGGCCAAGCGCGCCATTGAGCTGTTCGATCAGGTTGGGATTAAGGTCAGGGTACTTTCCATCAAGGATGCTAAGGACCCGGACGAATATATTAAAAAATTCGGTGCACAGCGATTCGGTATGATGCTTGAGGGAAGCAGAGGGGCGGTTGAATATGAAATCGAACGTCTTCGGCAGCGGTACGACATCACCACCGATGATGGCAGGATTAGCTTTTTAAAAGATTTTTGTGAGATGATGGCGGACTATAAAAATCCCATTGAGCTGGATGTATACATATCCCGCACCGCGCAGGAGCTTTTTGTGGGCAGAGAGGCGCTAATTTTGCAAATAGACTCTCTCAGGCATCGCAAAGAAAAACGCCAGAAACAGGCCCAGCAGAGAGATCTGCGCCCCTTTACCGAGACACAGCCGGGGCGGCCGCGGGACCATCAGCGGGCAAAATATTTTCGTTATGCCATCGCCGAGGACAAGCTGATTACTCTTCTAGTGAAGAACCCAGACTATTTCCAGCACATATCCGGACAGATCACGCCCGAACAAATGGTTACCGACACAAACAAAGCAATTTTTACAGTTCTCTATGGGCAGCTTTCACAGAACAAACCGATTGATATGTCTTCGCTTGCCTACCATCTGGATATCGAAAAAGCAGCAAGGCTTGCGGAGATCATCAATACCGGTGAAATGCTGAATGATTCTTTACAGGAGGCTGACGATTATATTCGCGTGATACTTGAATTTTCAGAGAAAATATCCGAAATACAACTGGCGGAGATGACAGATAAAGAAGTAGCTGACAACGCCAAAAAAATAGGAGCAAGCAAAAAAAAGTAGGAGGTATCAGAGGTGGGAGCACAGGAGAAGGCCAACGTGATCAAGGAGCTTATCGAACAAGGTAAAGCGAAGGGGCGCTTGACTACTAAGGAGATCAATGACGCTCTGGAGGAAATGGATTTTGATGTTGAACAGGTTGACCGGCTTTATGATACGCTGGAAAGCTGTAATGTTGAAATTATCGAAGACTATGCGCCAAACATAGACATAGACTTCCCCGTTGCCATCGTGGAGGGTGAGGAGATTGAAACCATCCTATCCGCAGAGGGCATTAATATTGATGATCCCGTCAAGGTATACCTCAAAGAAATCGGCCGTGTGCCCCTGCTTTCCGCTGACGAGGAGGTTGATCTTGCCACCAGAATGTCCGCGGGCGACCCCTACGCCAGAAAACGGCTGTCAGAGGCGAACCTGCGTTTGGTGGTCAGTATTGCAAAGCGGTATGTGGGACGTGGAATGCAGTTTTTAGATTTAATCCAAGAGGGAAACCTGGGTCTTATCAAAGCGGTCGAAAAGTTTGACCATACCAAAGGCTTCAAATTCTCCACCTATGCGACTTGGTGGATACGTCAAGCCATTACAAGGGCGATTGCCGATCAGGCGCGGACGATACGAATCCCCGTCCATATGGTCGAAACTATCAACAAGGTGAAAAAGGTATCCTCTCAGCTCCTCCACAAAAATGGCCATGAGCCCACTGCTGAGGAAATTTCAGACGAACTCGGCATGTCCGTCGACAAGGTCCGTGAAATCATGCGTGTTGCGCAGGAACCCGTTTCTCTCGAGACCCCCATCGGTGAGGAAGAAGACAGCCATCTGGGAGATTTTATCCCGGATGATGACGCTCCTGCTCCCGCCGAGGCTGCTTCACACACCCTTCTCAAGGAACAGCTTTCCGAAGTGCTCCACAGCCTTACCCCCCGAGAGGAAAAGGTGCTTCGCCTACGCTTTGGTTTAGAGGATGGACGCAGCCGCACGCTGGAAGAAGTCGGCAAAGAGTTTAATGTGACCCGTGAGCGCATCAGACAGATTGAAGCCAAGGCACTCAGAAAGCTTCGTCATCCAAGCCGGTCTAAAAAACTTAGGGATTTCCTTGATTGACAGGCACTTTGTCGATTGCTATAATAAAATTTAAAGATTGGTTATCAAAAAGAAACGGTGAGGTATTCAGATGCATATTACCCTTGAATCAGACTACGCAGTCAGAATTGTTCACTGTCTGGCTACTGCCGGAAAAAGAATGGACGCCCGTTCCATTTCTATCGAAACCAATGTAACCTTGCGCTTTTCCCTTAAAATATTGCGTAAGCTCGTTTCAAGTGGTATTGTGAGTTCCTTTAAAGGTGTCAAGGGCGGGTATGAACTGGCCAGACCTATTGACCAAATCTCTCTCAAAGACGTTATTGAAACGGTTGAGGGTTCCCTTGCCATCAGCAGATGTATTTCTCCTGATTTTGCATGCAGCTGCAACCGCGTTACATGCACAAGCAAGAAGGTTTATGAGGAAATCTCCAATATGGTTTCGGAGAAGTTGGCTTCGGTCAAGTTTTCCGACTTGATCAAGTAGTAAACAATTACATAAAGCAGAGTGGTTCTACGCTTTGTCATATAATCAAAGCAATTCTCTTTCAAGAAAAACTGCCTGCAGACAAATATTCGCCTGCGTCTGGTTTTCTGGATATGTGGGAAGGCTGAAAGAATATCATAAACATGATCAAAAGTCTGACGACCTCGTCAACAGACTTAAGCACAGCGAGAGCTGTGCTTTTTACTATCCATATAGGATCTGCTTTTTATCTTTAGCCAGGAATCGTTCATTCTATAGTTGAATAATTTGAAAACAAGCTTGTGATTTCTTCCCCCGCCGAAGGCGGGGAAAGAAAATGACGTTTTATATATAGCCAGTTTTTAAGTTAATTGGCTATATTTGTCTGCTCAGCCTGTGACGAGAAGACAGAATCAAAGTTCTCCTCTTTACGGTATCAGCCATTTCTGATTTAAAAGAATATAAACTCGAGAAGAGGGATTAAGCTTGAACACACGCCAGGCGGCGATCATTGCCCATCTGACATCCCTTCCTTCGTCCTATGGGATTGGAAGTCTGGGAAAGGATGCCTATGTCTTCGCGGACAGTTTAAAACGCGCGGGAATCGGAATATGGCAGCTTCTTCCCATAGGTCCCACGGGTTATGGGGATTCACCCTATCAGTCCCTGTCCTCTTTCGCCGGGAATCACTATCTCATCGATCTGGACCTGCTGTGCGAGATGGGACTTCTTGTACCAGAGGATTATCGGGATATCCTGTGGGGGGATAACCCCGCCCAGGTGGACTTCGGACTTCTATACGAGCACCGTGAGAAAGTACTCAAGATAGCTTTTGGCAACGTTACACCGGACTTGTGGGATGAAATCGATGCCTTTCGACAGAGAAATGCCGACTGGCTTGAGGATTATGCCCTCTTTATGGCCATCAAAAATCAGGAGAAAGGGGCCCCTTTCTTCTCCTGGGAGGAGGACCTTCGAAACCGTGATCCTAAAGCTATCCAACTGTGCCGGTCAATTCTTCATGATGAGATCGGCTTTTGGGTTTTTACGCAATATCTCTTTGACTGTCAGTACAGCCAGCTAAAGAAATATGTAAACTCCATTGGCCTCTCTTTAATGGGTGACTTGCCCATTTATGTATCTGCCGACTCGGCCGATGTCTGGGCAAACCGGTCGCTTTTTATTCTGCAAGAGGATGGCTCACCTCGGCTGAAGGCGGGGGTACCTCCCGATGCCTTTTCTACAGTTGGCCAGCTTTGGGGAAATCCTGTCTATGACTGGGAAGCCATGGAGAAGGATACGTTTGACTTTTGGAGTTCCCGCATGAGAGCCGCTGCCGTGCGTTTCGATATTTTGAGAGTGGATCACTTTCGTGGTTTTTGCGGCTATTGGGCCGTTCCCCCCGGTGAAGAGACTGCGCAAAACGGAAGATGGCTTTCCGGACCCGGAAAAAAGCTTTTTGACGCCATCCAACCGCATCTCGGCGACCTTTCCCTTGTGGTCGAGGATCTGGGCGTGATCACCGACGATGTGCGTTCGTTGATGAATGAGCTGGAGCTGCCGGGGATGGCCGTTTTACAGTTCGCCTTTAATCCGGATGAAGAAAGCGCCTATCTTCCGCACAGGATTCATGCGCATACGGTATTGTATACAGGCACACATGATAATGACACGATTATCGGCTGGCTTCAAAAGCTTTCACCCGAGTCCGATGCGTATTGCAAAAGCTATCTTGCCCTTGGTGAAGAAGAGGGGCTCAATTGGGGCGTTATCCGTGGGGCGTGGTCCAGCGCCGCGGATATAGCGGTCACCACCCTGCAGGACGTCCTAGGCCTTGGCACGGACGCTAGAATGAATACGCCCGGAACTGCCGAAGGAAATTGGTGCTGGCGCATGCTAAAAGGCCAGCTCGACGAGCAAATGATACGGCGCGTCGCCAATTTGTGTACGGCTTGCCAAAGGTAAGACTTTGAAAATCCAAGAAATTTGACCGTTAAAATTTCGATGAAAACCTCCGCAAAGAAGAATTCTTTGCGGAGGTTTTATAGGTTGTCACAACGAAATCAAGAGTGTGATTATAGCCAATTAACTTGAAAACAAGCTTGTGATTTCTTCCCCCGCCTTCGGCGGGGGAAGAAAATGACGTTTTATCTATATCCAGTTTTTAAGTTAATTGGCTATAATTCTCGAATGAAATAATGTCACCACATGTTCCGTCATGATATACAAAATCCTGACATGATTCTATGATATCATATTTACCACCTGTATATTCGTCTACTATGCTATCCCAAAATTTGGCGGATGGTATATTGTGTGGATGTCGCCCTATTTCCCCCTTCCCATGAAACATGTCAAATATGGCGTTTGCTGCATATCGTCCTACTCCCATCCTACGATACTTGTGCATAATGAAAAATTCAGAAATTGCGTAATCAGAATCTAAATGAACCTCGAAGTCATCAGCAATTAATACAAAGCCTGCCAGTATTCCATCTACCTTGATGAAAAAAGGATAGTGATTGTCTTTCTCGAAAAAATCAGAAAGATGATATTCAAATTCATATTCACCTTGATGATTGACATCGTATTTTGTATATTGCGACCATTCATAGCAATTCATTTTCAAAAGATTACATAAAGCTGGTTTTTCTTCCAAAGACACTTTTATGACTTCAGCATTCATGATTTTACTCCTAAATAATATGATTATTAATTAATAATTTTATGTAACACAGTATTCGAAGTAAATTATACAGCAGATATATTCAGAATACTATCATGTTTTATCTTCGTTCGTGAAGAAGGTTGTTGCTAAAACTTATTTAAAAATTCCTATTGACTACGACGCAGCGTCATAGTTTATACTAATATTGCGAGGAGGCGAGAAGATGAAAAATACGGTAAACAAGATGGCCGGTATGGCGGGTATCAGTGTCCGGACACTGCAGTACTACGACAAGATCGGCTTGCTCACCCCGTCAGCGAGAAGCGAGTCAGGATACCGCCTTTACGATTCTGAAGACATTAAGCGGCTGCAGCAGATTCTATTCTACCGCGAGCTCGACTTTGCCCTTGAGGATATCGGCGCGATCCTAAACGCCAGTGATTTTGATCGCCAGCAGGCTCTTATCCAACAGGCCCAGCTTTTAGAGCGTAAGGCCGAGCGGTATTTGAACTTGTCAGACCTTGCCAGAAAGACTATTCGTAACTTGAAAGGAGAGATTCAGATGGAAGATAAACAGTTTTTGAATGCCTTTGATGTGGATAAAATGTTGGAAGAGCAGAAGCAGTATGAGGATGAGGTCTCCCAGCGATGGGGGAATAGCGATGCATGGAAAGAGTCAAAACGGCGAACAAAGGGCTATACCAAAGAGGATTGGGAGAGGATCAGCGTCATCCAGGCAAACAATCTGAAGGAGCTCACCGATCTCTATCAAAGTGGTATTTCCCATGACGACCCTCAAGTACAAGCCTGTGTCGAGAATGCCCGCCTGTTCATCAACGACAACTTCTATCCCTGCACCCCAGAATTTATGGGAAATCTGGGTGAGATGTATATATCAGATCCCCGCTTTACGGCCTTCTATGAGAAGTTTGCCCCCGGTCTGGCAGAGTACTATAACGATGCAATCCAGTACTATTGTCATAAGTGATATTGATTCGTTCTCTTTTTGCCACCTTCGGCGGGGAAAAATGAATCTGATAAACGCTAGCGACTGTTTATCCAGCAAAAGGCAAGGAGAATGGAGCCGGAATTATCGCTAATTTGAGATTTATATGATAAGTACAAAAGAGAAACGCTTTATTAGAGCGTTTCTTTTTTTGTTTCTGAAAAAAGGAACAGCCACCGCAGTAGCGGTGGCTATCCTTACTTGATTTCCTTTAAAACTCTACATTTGGAATTTTAAAGTAACCAAAGATTACTTCATCGAGTTTTCGTAAGACTGAATCATTTTCTTGACCATCTGACCGCCGATAGAACCGGCCTGTCTGGAGGTCAAATCGCCGTTATAACCCTGCTTGATGCTGACGCCCACTTCGTTGGCGCATTCCATCTTGAACTTGTTGAGAGCATCCTTGGACTCAGGAACTATAGCCTTGTTAGCCATAAGATAATACACTCCTTATTTACTATTAATCATTCATTTCATTTTCTTGTGTTCGCAGTATTATTATAGACCGACATTCTGTTTATATGATTGCCAAATTCAGAGAACAGATTATCAATAAATTAACTTTAAAATAAAACATGCGCTGAAGTCAGAATGAACAGAATATGATGACCATTATAGCTAATTAACTTAAAAACTGGCTATATATAAAACGTCATTTTCTTCCCCCGTCGAAGGCGGGGGAAAAAAATCACAAGCTTGTTTTCAAGTTAATCGCTACATTGTCAAGCCAAATGCGACAGTTCGAGCAGAAAGAGCTGGGAAGGTGTATTCCAATTAAGACATTTTCGGGGTCTGTTGTTTATAAGCAGAAGAGAAGAAGATAGGTTTTGATGAGAAACAGTGGACAAAACAGTACCTTTCGGAAAGAACTCTCTGAGCAAACCGTTACCGTACTCATTGCTTCCTCTCTGACGCGGACAATATGGATCAGCGAAATAAAGAGTTAAGCCTAGATCTTTCTGGATTACATCATAACAGGCAAATTCACCGCCACGATCTGTTGTTGCTGTTTTGAATGTGCCTTGTGGCAATAAAGTATGCAGGTGCTTGATTGCAGCTTCCATGGAAGCTGCCGTTCGATCAGGAATGGGAACGGCTGTATAGAACCTTGTTTTTCGTTCCACAAAGGTGGCCAAGCAACTACTGGAACCCCTAGAGGAAACCACCGTATCAAGTTCCCAATGCCCAAATGTTTCTCTGGTATATACCTCTTTCGGTCTCTTGCGGATAGAAGTACCACGAGCATAATGCGCAAGATTTTTACAGCTTCTCTTTTTTCCATTACGGCGCAGCACATCTGCGGTGAGTCCGTTCAGTCGTCCGGCATAAAGCCAGTTGTATATGGTTTTAAAGCTCAGTTGGCTTGAAGTAACGGTATGTGATATTTGTTCTGGCGACCAGGTCTCTTTCAGCTTTTCTGCCACAGCTGCGCACAACTCCTCGTTCCATTTCCCTTGAGGTTTGCTGTTGTGCCGTTTCTTCTGGTAATCCAGTTGTGCTTCTTCTGCGTTATACGCTCGGGCACCGTAAAAACGTTTCAATTCTCTAGCGATACTGCTGTGGTGACATCCCAGACGTGATGCGATTTTCCGGGTCGTATATCCGATTTGACGGAGTTCCTCTATCTTTCCTCGTTCGAATGTTGTAAAATGGTGGTGGCTCATGGCTGCCTCCTTGTGTGAATGTTGTTGTTGCAAACTCTATTCTACACGTTTTGGCCGCCTTGGGCTATCTTTTTTCTGTCGCATTTCATTTTACAATGTAGCAATCAACTATAAATTAGTATGAGCATTAATAAAAAAACTATAAATGAAAAGGTGAGAGAAAATACTAAGCAGCAAAGTAGGTCTCACAATAAGTATTAATATTCGGAAATTTTTAATCTATAATTCACGCAGGCTTTCAGATGTTTATCTAAAAGCCTGCGTTATATGTCTATGGGAAAGTGTTCTTACTCGTTTTTCATACAATGGACAAACTGTTTGTCGTTTATGAGAGGGCGCCCAATGCCGACTAGATCGCAAACCCTATTCTTCAAAATATCTTCCGCTTTTTTGGCGGAGCGTATCCCTCCTGCGCAGTCAATGGGGACTTTATTATCTCCTAGCGCCTCTCTTATAGCAGATGCATAAGGTGAAAAGTAAGCAGTATCGTTGTCATCCTCACCTATCCCATAAATGCAATGGTTGCCTGAAATGCCGATCCAGTCCACTCCCAGAGAAACCAGTTCGTTGGCCACCCAGGTGCTTTCTTTTAGTGTAAGACCTTTTTCGGGTCGTCCAGGCATTTGGTCAGAGGCTCCCAAGCGGACAGAAACCAAGGCATTGGGAACAGCGGCACGGACTGCTTCAGTGACTTCAAGCAAAATTCTTGCCCTGTTTTTGATATCGCCTCCATAACGATCATCGCGCTGGTTGGTTAGGGGACTTAGAAATTGTCCTAGAAGATATCCATGACAGGCGTAAATTTGTACACCACCTGTATATTTTGCTATCATAACGGCGCGGCGAGCTGCATCGGCAAAAGCTTCAACAATCTCTGGAATTTCAGATGCGTCTAGTATCTTAGAATCTGCATTTATTAAATCGCGGGGGTTGCGCAAGCCTGAAGGTGATACCAGGCGAAAATCCTTTTCCTCAAGAAGTTCTTTACCAGAGGCTCCTGCGCCGGAAAAATTCAGCTGCGCCACAACTGGAATACCGGATTTTGCAAATACATCTGTCAGCGGTAGTAACGCCGCTGCGTTACTATCTTGATATAATCGGAACTGGCTCAGTTTGTTGCGCCCCCAAGGATGCACAGCATGTTGCTCTAATACTACCATTCCCACACCCGAATGGGCATATTCTGAATAAATCTCAAGACTTTTTTTGCTGGGAGCCCCATCGGGTCCTCCAGAGTTGCTGACAATAGGTTCGGCAATAATTCGGTTCTTTAATTCCAAATTTCCTATTTTAATTGGTTCAAAAAGCATTTTACAACTCTCCTTTACAAATAATCGATTTTCGGTATTGTCCCGGCGTGATACCTTCCGTTTTTTTAAACTGTGTATAGAATGATGACAGGCTTCCATAGCCGCATTCAAATGCAATATCCACAAGGCGTTTGTCGCTTTGCATCAGGCGTTTGGCCTCATTTATGCGAATCATTTGCAGATACTCGTGTGGCGTGAAGTGGAATTCATGACAGAAGAGCCGTACAAGATGGCCCTCGCTCACACCGAGCGTCATGGTCTGTACTTTTACCACATTCTCATCTTTATAATGTGCATCGATGAGTTGCTTTGCCTGCTGTGCAAAATTCTTGGCAGGTGTGTATTCCAGCAGATCAGGTCGGCAACGCTTGCATGGCCGAAATCCTGCTTCTAACGCTTGAGCAACTGAGTCAAAAAACAGCACATTCTCTCGTAGGGGCACCTTGGAATGACAGGATGGGCGACAAAAAATCCCCGTCGTTTTTACACCGTAAAAAAGCACGCCGTCAAAATGGTTGTCGTTTTGCACAACGGCTGTATACTTTTGCTGATCGGTCATTCTTGACCCTCCTTATCACTGAATTGTCGACGAAAAGATACGTGTAATCGATTCTCAGCCCAACCGATCTGATGACTCCGATGCTACTTAGTGTTGTGTTTCCTGTCTTCTATGGCCACATCTTATCACATCAAACTGTACGAGTCTTCTGAATTTCTTACATGTAATTTTGAATTGGTGCACGGGTTCTCTTTTGTTTTTCGCACAAGGCGCGGAGATAGAGATAAAAATATTATTTAATCCAACGAAAGTTTTTTCCGCTGTATTCCAAAATGCCATCACTTTTCATATGGGACAGCTCTCTGCACATAGCGCTTCGGTCGATGCAGAGATAGTCCGCCAGCTCATTACGATTAAACAAAACTGTAAACTCATATGAACCATACTGCTGCATTTGATCGTAAAAATAAGCTTCGAGCCGACTTCTAATCGTTTTATGAGTAATGTAAGTCATCTTTTGATTGAGAACAACATTTTTTTCTGCGATAATGCGCAATAAATTGGAAATTAATTGCTGATGAAATGGACAAGCAGACTGGCATGTATGAACGATCCTGCCAACATCCAGTAAAAGCACTTCGCATTTTTCCAAAGCGACCACTGTCACGGGAATCACTTCTATACCCATACAAGCAAACGTCTCTCCAAACAAATCCCCAGCTGCTAGTGAGCCAATTATCATAGAATCCCCAAGCATGTTTTCTTTTACCACCTGCGCTTTGCCAGAAAGCAGAACGCCAACAGCAGGTGCAGATTGACCAGCAAGAAAAACAAAGTCACCTTTGCGATAACTTTGTTTACGGCTTTCCAAACATCGCAACATTGACGGAATATCAGTCTCCTGCATTCCCCAAAATAGCTTATTGTTATTTAAATTCAAAATATTTCTCCTAGTATAATAATGTCATAGCCATAAAGCTGGCTATGCAGGTTGTCAAAGGCTTGACGGTTTCTGTAGACACTGTAGACACTGTAGACACCAAGTTGATTGTAAGGTAGACTTTCACGGATAGGACAAACAATGTATTTCTCCTTGGGAAACCGATTTTTATCGGTTTATACCTACAATTAAGTCAATTAGTCCATTCGGTGAAGATTTATGATTAGGCTGGTTGGGAGCCGTCAAGCGGCTATACCTGTATCACATGCTAGGCTATGTATTCACTAAAATGGAATGGATGCCTATCGGAAAGGATTTACAAAATGTCAAGCAATTTCTATCTTTCAATCGGTATTGACGTTGGCGCAGATTTTAGTTTCATGTCCATCGCCTTGCCGAACCAAACCTTTGCGGGTAAGCCGTTCAAGATTACCCACGCGAACCCTGCTTCTCTTGAAAAAGCTGTTTTGACAATAAAAGAAGCAGAAGAGTCCAATTCCTTGAAAGCTCGAATCTTTCTGGAATCCACGGGTATTTATCATTACCCACTCTTCTGCTATCTTCGTGATAAGGGGTTTAACGTATCAATCATTAATCCTATCATCACAAAGTCTAGCACGAACATAAATATCCGTAAAGTGCATAACGATAAATTTGATTCAAAAAAGCTTGCTTTGATTGCGTTGAAGCCAGACTTGAAGGTTTCGGTCATTCCGTCCGACCTTGTGCTTGACCTGCGCAAGCTGACGCGTGAATACTACAACCTTATGGATTGTCGCTCGGCATATATCAACAAACTGCAGGGGGAGCTTCGCATGGCTTTTCCTCAGTATCTAGGCATTTTTTCAAAGCTCACCGTCGAAACCTCACTTGCCTTATTGGGGAAATATGCGATTCCATCCGCTTTCCTGGCAGCTAAGAAGAATGCTGTTATTAAGGTAATTTCATCCACTGCGCGTTTTGGGACTGCCTATGCCGAGAAACAATACCAGGCAATCGTAGCCGCTGCCGAAGCTGCTACCAGTTTTGGGCACACACTCCCCAGTAACGACAAACTCATCAAGCTTTTTGTCTCTTTCATCAAAAAATACGACGAGGAAATTGACGGCATACTTGTTGCCATGCATGAATTAGTGGATACCCAGCCTGACGAACCTTTCGTTAAGCAGATTCATCTGATTGAAACTTTCAAGGGTGCCGGCTTTCTTTCGGCTGTTACGGTGATGTGCGAGATTGGCGACTTCTCCGTATTCAAGTCTCCCAAACAGCTTTTCGCTTACTTCGGTCTTGATCCTGCCGTGAAGCAATCCGGAAAATTCATTGGTACAAATGTTAAAATGTCTAAGCGTGGTTCTCCTCTCGCCCGGCGGGTGATTCATACAATGGCTCTTGTCAGCATCGGCCTTACCCGTAAAGGTGTTGCTAACAATTGCGTTCTAAGGGATTATTACCTCTCTAAATGCCAGTCCAAGCCCAAAATGGTTGCTTTAGGTGCTGTTATGCATAAGGTTTGCAACATTGTTTTCGCTATTCTCCGCGATGATAAGCCCTTTGCTGTTATCGCTCCTGCCCAGCATAAACTCAATTTTTTACATAGTCGTTGCCTTGCTGCTTAATGGTTGTTAGTACCTGTCTAGCTTTTTGTTCTGCAAAGGGCTTGTTTGCTGTGCTCTTTTTCCTTACTGCTTTTTATACCCTTTTCCAAAAAAATTACCTTGACAATTCTTAGCTGGACTTTATTTTAATTTTGTTGCGGCTGCAACGTATTAACTGAAGAGAGTATAGTACAGTAAGGTCATAAAGTAAAGACGCAAAAAAAATATAAATAGAAGGAGTGTTATTGATATGCTTCGCAAAATAATAAAGATTGATGAAAAAAAATGCAATGGCTGTGGCCTTTGTGCCAATGCCTGCCACGAGGGCGCTATCTCTATCGTTGACGAAAAGGCAAAGTTGATCCGTGATGATTACTGCGACGGTTTAGGAAATTGCCTGCCCGCCTGCCCCACAGGTGCCATCTCTTTTGAAGAAAGAGAGGCCGTTGGCTTTGATGAAGAAGCGGTTAGAATTCATCAGGAGTCTGTAAAGGAGCAAAATTCCCCTTGCAGTGGGGGCGGCTGTCCTGGATCCAGATCCAAGACGATGACTCGAACCGGTTCAGGCGAGGCTGTAGTTTCTCCCGCCAATATGGAAAGCCGCCTGATGCAGTGGCCGGTTCAGATTAAACTGGTTCCAGTGAATGCACCATACTTTGAGGATGCTAACCTGTTGGTAGCTGCTGATTGCACCGCTTACGCTTATGGAGATTTTCACAACCGCTTTATTAAAAACCGCATCACCCTAATTGGCTGTCCCAAACTGGACGAGGGCAGCTATGCAGGGAAGCTAACGGAGATTTTGAAACGCAACAACATCAAAAGCGTTACAGTGGTGCGCATGGAGGTCCCGTGCTGCGGCGGCATCGAAAATGCTGTGAAGGAAGCTCTCGTAAACTGTGGAAAACTGATTCCCTGGCAGGTGGTTACCATTTCGACCGATGGACAGATTTTAGACTAATCCCATACTAAACAAGCTACCTACAGCAATTTCAAATAAGAACAGGAAAACAGGATGCTATCTCGCCCGCCTTCGGCGGGGAGATAACAAAACTCATTCCACTTTGTTTTTAAAATTGCTATAGTTCAGTTTTTCCCCCCGTCAGAGGCGGGTGAGACAGAGATAAAAATTCAATATCGAAATTAGTATTATAGTTGATTAATTTGAAAACAAGCTTTTGATTTCTTCCCCCGCCGAAGGCGGAGGAAGAAAATGACGTTTTAACTATAGCCAGTTTTTAAGTTAATTGGCTATATATGATTAAGGAGGAAAATATTATGACAGAAAAAACACTTAAAAACATTGATTTTTCTACTGTGTTTCCGTTGGCTGAACAGGTAAGCTATCAACCTGGACAAATTGTCAGCAAAACACTGTCACAAAACAAGGCACTGAGTCTTACGTTATTTGCTTTTGACAAGGGAGAGGAAATCAGCACCCACGAATCGGATGGGGATGCTATGGTATTTGCGATGGATGGCACGGGCGAAATTTCAATTGATGATGAAAAGTTTACCCTTCGTGCAGGTGAGACCATTGTCATGCCCTCTAAAAAGCCTCATGCCGTTTTTGCTGTCGAGAAGTTCAAAATGCTTTTGATCGTTATATTTCCGGTGTAACATGGCAGAAGTGGAAAATCAATTTAAGTTGTGTTGCAGGTGCAACTGATTTGTTTCGTGATTCCCTATAAAATAAAATTATAAAAAAGACGGAGGTAATCAAAATGTCAAACATGTTTTGTTTTCAGTGTGAACAGACTGCCGGGGGCAGGGGATGTGCCGGTAAAGCGGGTGTCTGCGGTAAGCCTTTTGATACCGCAAATTTGCAGGATGAACTGACTGGAGCTCTCATCGGCCTTGCCCGCGCGGTGATCGGAAATGAGCCTACCTCTGCCACACACCGTGCCATGCTGGAGGGTCTGTTTACCACCATCACCAATGTAAACTTCGACAGCGAGACGGTGAGCCGCCAGGTTGAAGCCGTCCACAAGGAGAAAAATGTTTTGACAGGTGCGTGTAGCAGCTGTGTATCCCCTTGTGTACGCTATGATGATTACAGCATGGAAAAGCTTTGGAATGATAACGAGGATATTCGTTCTTTAAAATCCCTGATCCTGTTTGGCCTGCGCGGTATGGCGGCTTATGCTTATCATGCGCTGATGCTGGGATATAGCGATGAAGAAGTCAATCGTTTCTTTTATAAAGGCCTGTTCGCCATCGGCGAGGATTGGGACATGAATCAACTGCTGCCAATCGTGATGGAAACTGGGTCGGTCAACCTCAAATGTATGGAAATGCTGGACAAAGCAAATACAGAAACCTATGGAACGCCTATACCCACAACTGTACCACTTATCATTGAAAAAGGACCATTCATCGTAGTCAGCGGCCACGACCTTTATGATCTGGCTCTGCTGCTGGAACAAACCAAGGACAAGGGGATTAACATCTATACACATGGCGAAATGCTTCCCGCCCATGCGTATCCAAAGCTGAAGGCTTATTCACACCTCAAAGGTAATTTTGGTACTGCATGGCAGAACCAACAGAAAGAGTTTCAGGGTATCCCCGGACCTGTACTGTTCACCACCAACTGTATCATGCCGGTGAAAGACAGCTACCGCGACCGTATCTTTACCACCGAGGTGGTGGCATATCCAGGAATGGTACACATTGACGACGAAAAAGATTTCACACCTGTTATAAAAAAGGCGTTGGAATTGGGCGGTTATACGGAAGACCACCCGATGACGGGAATCAATGGCGGCACACAGGTAATGACCGGATTTGGTCATGGCACCGTGTTGTCTGTGGCAGATAAGGTGATCGATGCCGTAAAGTCTGGAGCCATCAAGCACTTCTTTCTTGTTGGTGGGTGCGACGGCGCAAAACCGGGCCGCAACTACTATACCGAATTTGTGCAGAAGATACCCAAGGACAGCATAATTCTGACACTTGCCTGCGGCAAATATCGCTTTAATGATCTGGATTTAGGCACAATCGGCGGACTGCCCCGCATCATGGATATGGGTCAGTGCAACGACGCCTACAGTGCCATCCGTGTGGCTGTGGCGTTGGCGGAGGCGTTTAATTGCGGCGTGAACGAGCTGCCATTGTCTATGGTGCTTTCCTGGTATGAACAAAAGGCAGTCTGCATCTTACTGACGCTGCTGTCGCTTGGTATCAAGAATATTTACCTCGGACCGACACTTCCCGCCTTTGTTTCTCCCAATGTACTAGGCTATCTGGTGGAAAACTTCAACATTTCTCCTATCTCTACACCCGATGAAGATCTGAAGAAAATCCTTGGATAAACAATAGCAATTTTAGAATGATCAGGACATATTCCGTTTCGCATCTGTCTGACCCCATCTATGGCGGGCCAGACAGATGATTTTTTTCTTTGTTCTTTTAATCTGGCAAACGAGCAAACCCGAAAATACATTAGGCAAAAGCAACATGGCTTGACATGCTCTTACGGCCATGACATAATTAAGAAAAAATAAACAATAAAAAGCACCCACAAAATCCATTCGCAGTTTTAACAGAGAACAAAGGTGAGAAAATGGAGCTTTATCAATTGGAGTATGCTGTGGCGGTTGCAAAATGTCAAAGCTTTTCAAAGGCTGCATTAGAGTCCAATGTCACACGATCTGCACTATCGCAACAAATTAGAAAATTGGAACAAGAACTGGGTGTTTCCCTTTTCAAACGGACGACACGCACGGTCTATATGACCCCCGCGGGTAAAGAATTTATGCGGACGGTTCCAAGGGTTATGCAAGAACTGGAAACCCTTAAAATGACCATGCGTGAATATACCCGCGCTGAACGCGGCGATATCAAAATCGGAAATTTCCCATCTTTGGGCGCTTACGGGATTATTCCCCGTATCGCGGCATTTCAAAAGGCATTTCCAAAGGTGCAAATCATTTTTTATGAATCCGAATGTGAAAACCTATTGCATATGCTGGAGGAAGGTAGTATTGATGCTGCTTTTTTTACGGCCGTTTACCTCATGCAACCCAAAGGCATTGGGTTGGATGCCTATCCCGTGACGGACTCGGAATTGGTTCTTGAGGTCAATGCACAGCATCGTTTTGCCTCCCGAAAAAGTGTGGACTGGAGCGAGCTTGCCGACGAACCACTGGTGGCACCACCGGCTTTTTCCGGTGTGCGGCTGGATATTGAAGATGCCTTCAGACGCGCGGGCATTACACCAAACTATCTGTCCTATACAGGCACTTCTGACACCAGTAGTTCCTTTGTAGCGGCGGGAGTCGGAAGCACTATCACCTCTATGCACGCCCATCAGAAATCCCCGATACAGGGGACAGTTTGTATACCCCTGATCCCCAAAGTAAGTCGCATCGTTTATTTTGTGGTGCCCAAAAATGCAAAACCCTCACTTCTTCTTGATAATTTTAAATTTTTCTCCCTCCAGTGGGGAGGCGCAGCCATCCTCGAACCCTTGATCATCAGACCGGCGGATGATCAAGATAAACTGTAATCAGTGAGAACTTATAAAAAAAGGAATTTTTAAATCTGTTAACAAATAGAAAAAATATCGTTTGTTTAACCGATTGCTATAAGTCACCCCGACGTACATTGATTGCGTCGGGGCTTTTGTATAGTAGGCGCTTTTTCATCCCCTTTATACTGTCTTTTATAAAGGACACAATGTTTTTACCTCTCTTTCCCACTTCCAACGCTGATATAGCCAATTAACTTAAAAACTGGCTATATATAAAACGCCATTTTCTTCCTTCGCCGAAGGCGGGGGAAGAAATCACAAGCTTGTTTTCAAGTTAATCAACTATAACAGAGGCAGAAACGGCGGGGAAGATACAAATCAAAACCTTTTTTGTTTGAAAATCTCAACTTATGCCTTTGCTTTCTTTTGTTTAAAATTTCTATACAATTTTAAAAAGTGTAAGTAAAAATTTGCAATGCACAAATACGGTATTATTACGAAATTTTATAACCGAAAACCCAATGCTATAATGGCTTTATTACAGGGATAAAAGCGGGAACTGCAAAAATCAGCCTAATATTCAGTTCTGTTTAAAAGTCCTTAACTCGTGATTCTATGCCTTAGGCGGATATAAGCAATCCTATCAGCGCTTTTTTACAGCAGCGAATGCAAATGATTATCGTATATTGAAGGAGAAGAGAAACATGGGAAGCCGCGGAAAAAACGTTCCAATAATGACAGTAGAAGAGGCCGTCAAAATGGTGCCATCCAATGCAGTGGTGGCATTTTTAGGGGCCGGTGGCGGAATTGTGGAGCCGACAGCACTTATTAATGCACTTGCGGACCGTTTTGACAAAGAACGGGAGCCCAAAGATCTTACATTTTGGCATACAGCGGGGCTTGGCGACAGAGCGGAAAAAGGGATGTGCATTTTGGCAAAACCGGGGCTTTGCAAGCGTTCCATCGGCAGTCACTATGGTCAATCTGTGCGAATTGCAGATATGGTCGACCGCAACGAAATTGAGGCCTACTGTTTCCCAATGGGCGTGATGACACAGCTTTTAAGAGCAGCCGCCAGCGGACAGCCAGGCATTATAACCACCATCGGTATTGGTACATACATGGACCCCCGCGTAACCGGAGGTAAACTCAACGAGAAGACCAAAGAAGATTTAATCAGCGTGATGAACGTTAGTGGGAAAGAATACCTGTTCTATCAGGCTATAAAACCTGATGTAGCTTTGATACGGGGAACGTCTGCCGATGAGGAAGGCTACATCACTATGGAAGACGAAATCGCGTTTTTGGATATTCTGGCAGAGGCGCAGGCAACCAAAAACAATGGCGGTATCGTGATCGCCCAGGTGCAAAAAGTTGTTAAAAATGGCACACTTCATCCTAAGAACGTAAAGGTCCCTGGCTTTTTAGTCGATGCTGTTGTCGTTGTACCCGAACAGACACAATTATATAACGCACCATTAAATCGCTTCATGTCAGGTGATTACCAACAGCCGCAGGGTGCTGCACAAATCATACCGCTCGACCAGCGTAAAATCATCGCCCGCCGTGCTTTGATGGAAGTCGCGCCGGGTGACGTGGGGAACATCGGTGTCGGTATTTCTGATGGTGTCAGAAAAGTAGCGGCTGAGGAGGGCGTCAGTGAAGAATTCACCTTGACAGTGGAACTCGGACCGGTTGGCGGCGTATCTGCACAGGGGATTTTTTTTGGTGCAAGCGTAAATACAAAAGCGATTCTCGATATGCCATCTATGTTTGACTTTTATGATGGCGGAGGATTGGACATCTGCTTCTTAAGCTTTGCGGAGCTGGACAAGAAAGGCAACGTAAACGTAAGCCGTTTTAACAACAAGGTAATGGGTGTGGGCGGATTCATTGACATTTCCAGCGGAAGTAAAAAGGTGGTATTCAGCGGAACATTTACAGCCGGTGGACTTAAAACCGACATAGAAGACGGCAAACTTCGTATTGTAAATGAGGGGCGTTTTAAAAAGCTCCGTGATGAGGTGGAAGAAATCTCTTTCAGCGGTGAAAATGCCATTCGAACCGGACAGGATATTATCTACTTGACCGAACGTGCTACGTTCCGTTTGACGAAAAGTGGCCTGGAGCTCTTTGAAATTGCAGAGGGATTGGACCTTGAAAAAGATATTTTGGCGCATATGGAATTTCATCCGCTGATTGCGAAGGATCTTAAAACTATGGACCCGCGTCTGTTTTGCGATGGTGTGATGGGACTTCGCAAGGAATGGGAACAAAACGGTCTTTTGTAAGATCGTAAAATGAATTGGGAAAGGGGGATCTGTGTGATTACAGATAAATATTTCGAAGATTACACTGTGGGAGATGTTTTTATTTCTGAAGAGTTCTCAATTTCAGAAGAAGAGGTATTGACCTATTTGAAGCTTGTCAGAGACGACCATCCGATTCATTTTGACAGAGAATTGACCAAACTTCAGTTCGGCAGGTCCGAATTTCTTGTCCCAGGGACCCTTACCCTTGCTCTTGCAGATGGCTACTGTGCAAAGCTCGTAACGCCGGCGATCCCATATGCTCCGCATTATGGGCAGGACAAAATTCGTTACGTAGGCAAATTGTTCTGTGATGAAGTCATTCCATGCGAATATAAGTTGATTGGCAAGGGCCGCAGAAACGATGTTTATGGGATGCTGACCTTTGAAATCTATGTAAAAAAGCAAAATGGAGATCCTGTTATCTATGAGATTGACAAAGCTCTGGTGCCTTACCGCAATCTGAAGCCTAATGCTGATGTGTATTGAAGTTTAGCTTTAATCCTGAAAATGAAGATGTCACCCCAATATTTTTTGAGGTTGGCAAAATAATAGTGCCTGATCAGAGCCCACCGAAAAGCGATAGCAAGCGTACCGAAGGACAATAAAGACACGATAGCGAGGATTTTACTTATTCTTTCTCGCCTGCTGTAGAGCAGACGGCGTTCAAACTCTTCTCTTTCAGTGCCCCATAACTATCGATTTTAATTTTGATGCGCTTTAATACAGTATGAAATAAAAAGGAGAATTAATATGAAAACAAGAGTTACCGAGCTGTTGGGTATTAAATATCCCATTCTACAGGGTGGTATGGCATGGGTTTCCGACTATCGGCTGGCTGCAGCCGTATCTAGCGCAGGTGCGGCGGGCATTATCGCCACCGGCGGAAGAAGTGCCGCCTGGACAAGAGACCAAATTCGCAAAGCAAAAGAGCTGACCGATAATCCATTTGGTGTGAATCTCGGTCTTGCCATCGAATACGGCCGCGAGGCATTAGATGAGATGATTCAGGTAATTTGCGAGGAAAAACCCGCTTTTGTCACCGTTGGCGCGGGCAATCCGATCCCTTTTATTGAAACCTTCCACGCGGCGGGTATCAAAGTCGTCGGCATTATCCCCAATACCCGTACTGCAAAAAAAGTTGAGGCGGCAGGCATCGACATGATCGTCGTCGAGGGGACCGAGGCGGGCGGAAGAATCGGCCGGCTGAGCACGATGGCCCTGATGACCAACGTCATTCCCGAGGTATCGATTCCAGTCCTTGCAGCTGGTGCCATCTCGGACGGACGCGGCCTCGCTGCCGCAATGATGATGGGGGCACAGGGCGTCCAGATGGGGACCCGTTTCCTCGCATGTGCCGAGTGCTTTGTGCATCCCCAATACAAGGAGGAAATACTAAAGGCGACCGATGAGCAGTCTGTATCCACAGGTCTGTCCAGAAATATGGGTATGCGTGGACTTAGAAGCCCCTTTACAGAGAAATTCACGCAAATGGAAATCAGCGGTGTACCAGATGCAGAGCTGAGCCGCTTTGCGACAGGATCTTCCCGTGCAGTTGCGGAAAATGGCTTGACCCCGGACGGCATGAATGGCATGATACAGTGCGGTCAGGGCGTCGGCCCTATTAAGGAAATTAAAACAGCCAAACAAATTGTTGAAGAGATCGTAAAAGAAGCAGAAAATCTCCTTTTAAATGCTCCTAAGCTGGTCAAATAGTCGATTTAGAAATAGTATTTGCGATAAATTACAATCAAGACTTTCGAAGAATAACTCCGAAAGTCTTGATGTGTTCTTCGCTGTTAATCGGTCTTTAATTCCCCACCAAAGGCAGTGGAGAAATGCAGATAGTATCAAAAAACGATATTGGCAATGATGTTTGTGTTATCGGTCAGAATCAGAACTGCCACCGAAGCTAGAATCGAAAATTGATCAATGGTGGCACCAATGGAAATTGGATAATCCCCAGGCTCCACGATAGCACCGGACAATGAGGTAATCGAGCGTTGAAGACTTACGACCGCGCTGTCCGCAGTAAAGCTGGACAGAGTCAGAGTATCTTTTGATGAAAGGCCACAACTGATCAGCCTAAGCTTTGTTCCGGCCGTGGGCGGAAGCAGTCCGGAGGTGCTGCCAGAATTGAGAATAATGGTAGCACTGCCTTTGATAACAGGACAGGCATAAGCGCCAGTTAGAATGATAATGGAATTATCCACCGAAAAAGTAAAACCCCCGCCCACTGACGCAATCAGGTATTGCGTTTCTCCTTCTGATTTTTTGTAAACATCGGGCGAGATCGAGATAACACCAAAGGATTTTGATAAAGCTTTCGTAAGGACGGAATGAATTCGTGCCGTTTCCAGATAGTGCGTCAAAAGAATATCGTGCATCTAAGCCCCACCTTTCACAATTCAAACTTATTTGCATGAAAACAGCTATTGTTATTTATCGTATATCACCTTTTATCAGTGCGAGGTATATAAATAAATGGATTTTTGAAAGCAAATAGGTTAACTTTATTTTCGTGTCTGATTTGCCTACCAGAGAATAAGAAATCAAACACGAGATTTTCGGCATTTAGTTCGAAATTAGTATAAAACTATTTTGTCCCAATGACAAAAAAATATGACCCTAAAGGGGCCACATTGATATACATACAAAAATATAATTGAGCTGCCCCCATACTTACCCTTGACTGCGATGGGACAGACAAAGTTAAAATAATAGGTTCAAAACTTTTTCAATGCCTTTATGAGGTTTCTTTTGACTGACAGCCAACAAATCGCGACACTGACTTTCCATTTTAGAAAATTATGATTGTAGGAATGGAGGTAACTGCATAGGCTGACGCCAACATTAGCGCTTAGTTCACTTATAAAAGGTTTTACACTTTGTGCATGGACAAGCGGCGCTTCATATTAAAAAATTCTGTTTTAATGAAACTGCATTTAGGCTTTTGTTTCCCCCTATTCGGGCTGGGGAAAAAGCAAAGAAACGCAAATTGTTGGAAAACATCTTGACTTTTACAAAAGAAGAGTTATAATAAATAATGCTGTTGCCGGATTGTGTAATGGTAGCACGACAGACTCTGACTCTGTTTGTCTGGGTTCGAGTCCTAGTCCGGCAACCAAAATTAAATCCTCATTGATCGCTTTATAACGCGGTTGATGGGGATTTTTGATTCGCTTAAATTTGCCAATCATCGAATAGATTAGCTTTTTTATAGCCAATTAATTTAAAAACTGGCTATATATAAAACGTCATTTTCTTCCCCCACCATCGGCGGGGCTAGAAATCACAAGCTTGTTTTCAAGTTAATTGGCTATAAAAAGCAAATAAAATTAACACTTTTCTTTGCTTTTAGGATTAGATTTACAGTTCCATAAAACAAATGTTGCCGTATATATACAAGCACGTTTTCCTGATTTTATATGGAATTCGATAATATTATCCGGGAAATATAATGAGGGGAGATGATTTATAATGAAGAAAAAAGCTATTTTTCTTACCGTTTTTATACTGCTTTTTATTGGGACAGGACTAATATCCTTTGCCCAGTCGACCTCATATACGGTTGTCAAGGGTGACACGCTGTGGAAAATCGCGGTAAAAAACGAGATCGGTGTTTCTGAACTAATCAAGGTTAATCCACAGATAAAGAACCCTGCTATGATTATTGTTGGGCAGAAGATTACCATTCCTGAGGCGGCACCGTTAAGTTCCTTTGAGGCAGAGGTCATTCGTCTTGTTAATAAAGAGCGCACCAACCGCGGATTGTCCGCCCTGACTACCAATTGGGAGTTATCCCGCGTTGCACGATATAAGTCGCAGGACATGATTAATAAAAATTATTTTTCCCACACATCCCCGACTTATGGATCACCATTCAATATGATGGAGCAATTTGGGCTTAAATTCTCAGCGGCGGCCGAAAATATCGCCTATGGACAGAGAACAGCACAGGAAGTAGTAACAGCCTGGATGAATTCGGCAGGACACAGGGCAAACATTCTCTCTGCTTCCTATTCCCAGACGGGTGTGGGCGCTGCTAAAAAAGCAGATGGTACACTGTATTGGACCCAAATGTTTATTCGTCCTTACTAACCTTTTGGATTGTTTTGCTTTTCAAAAATGATGCCAAAAATTAAATATAGCCAATTAACTTAAAAACTGGCTATAGATAAAGCGTCATTTACTTCCCCCGCCGAAGGCGGGGGAAGTAATCACAAGCTTGTTTTCAAGTTAATCAGCAGATAGATTGCCCTCTTTGCCTTTTGGTGAAGGGGGTGAATGTTTTATTCCATACAACTCAAAAATATCCCCCCTGCCATACTGTACCGCCCCAGCGTTAACGGACACAAATAGAAAGCCCTCTCGCAGGATATCGTGAAATTACGCAGCCTGATTCCGTTTTTCAAGCGGTGTCAGGCTCGTTTTCGTCTGAATGCGCTCGTTATTGTAAAAATCCATGTATTCATCAATGAGCAATCTGGCTTCGTCAAAAGTTTTGAGTTTATGTCTGTAAATGCACTCTGTTTTGAGAATAGAGAAGAAATTTTCAGCCATAGCATTGTCATAGCAGTTCCCACGTCTTGACATGGAGGGTGTTATGCCATACTGTTGAGTCAGGGTAAAGTATGCTTGAGAGATGTATTGAAACCCTTGGTCGCTGTGGAGTTGCAACTCGGCAGCGACCTTCTCTTTTTCTACGGCTGCTTTAATGGTGTTGAGAACAAGGTTTACAGCCTGTTCTGTGCCGGTTTTGTATGCGATGATGCTGTTGTCAAAGAGATCACGAATCACGGAGAGATAGAGTACGCCCTGGCTAGTATGGATGTAGGAAATGTCCGTTACCCATTTGATATTTGGTCTGTCGGCGACGAAGTTGCGGTTTAGCAGGTTCTCGTATTTATGTAGCTGCTGTCCCATGCACTTGAACTTTCTACGGCGGCGAATTTCCGAAAGTAAGCCATACTTGTTCATAACACGCAGGATCGTCTTTGGATTGAAATACAAAAATTTCTCCCGCATGAGCCATATGTGGACACGGCGGTAGCCATAAGTCTTGCCACAACGTTTTTGGCACTCATCTACCATATTGGCCAGTTGTGCGTCTTTGTGTGGTTTGCCTCTGCGCTTCACATAGTCATAATATCCGCTGCGGGATACTTCGAAAAAGCTGCACATGACCATCACGGGATATTTCTTTCGCCTACTGTAGATTGCTTCATATTTAACAGTTGCTTTCACTTCCTTCCAGCGGCGCGAAGAAAATCCCGCAACAATTCATTCTCCATTTTCAGTCGTTTGATTTCATACTCTTTCTCTGCCTCAGGTGGTATATACCCTTTTGGTGGCCTTCCTCGCCGGCGAGGAAGTATTCCATATGATTGTGCTCGTTCTTTCCGCCGTTCTCTTTTTAAAAATGTTTTAACTGTGTATTTGTCTTTAAAACCAAAATGCTCTGCGATTTCTCTTTGTGTTTTTCCTTCCTCGCACATTTTTAATATTTCTTCTTTTATTCCTTGAATTTTCGTATATTCTCGTGTCATGATTAATCCCCCAATCGTAGTTTATTATCCTACGATTGGGGGATTTCTTTCAATGTCCGTTTTTTATGGTTCAGTACATACGCAGAGGGGATAGAGGCGATTTTTATATACTAATATGATATTTTTGTCATGCTTTCAAAATTCATCTGATTACTTGGCTTCGAATTTTTCTTTAAAGCCAGGCATGAACGGACGAAGCAGTCCATTTGAGCCTGCGTTTTCATTGGAATGTTCTTTTATGATCACAATAGTGCGTCCTTTATCATCGCCGAAAGCATCGGCGCACGCCTGATCAAAACCTTTGCAGAGCAGATTTTTGCCTTCAAGAGTTTTACCATAGGTTGTGTATACAAAAAGAGACTTCATACCTGCAGTTTGTTCATCCATGTTTTCCTTTTTGATTTCCTGAATTGAAACGAAAGAATGATCTTTTGAGACATCAAATCCGTCCATGCAAGCTTGCTTGGTACCTTCAATTAGAATTCTTTTTTGTTCAGCGGAATAGCCCTCTGGGATATAAGCGACTGCAATTGACATGATAATACCCCCAATTATTATTTGTAATGTCCATAAATATAAATTATCATAAAATAAAGGTCCTGTATAACACTTAAATCGCATGAAACCAGAAGAATTCTGTATGGTACCCTTGCTTGTTTCAAACTTACAGCATTTTCGGTTACAATTAATAAATCATTCTTAGCACTCATATGACTTTACGATGTCAAGAAGCAGTTCGACGGCCGGATTATTATTTGTAGACAGATAAGCGGCCACAAAATTGCGGGGTGAAAATTTAAATTCTAAATCTAACAGTGTTGTCCGGTCAGATAGCATACTTTCGATAATCTTTGGAACATACGCAACACCTAAGCCGGCCTCCACCATTAAAAGCTTTGCTTCCAGTGAATTGACCTGAATGTAATCGTGAAAAAAAATACCAGAGGTGGAGTTCGAACGTTTAATCTGGTCGTAGGATCCCTCGTTCATGGTGATCTGCGTTTCGTCTTTCAATTCATCCGATGTGACGTGCGCATGAGTGGCCAAGGGGTGATCGTTGCTGACGACAACACCCCAAAGACCGGTTGAAATGGTAATGGTTTTAATATCTTCACCGGCAATATATTTATTAATGCCAAATAAAATGTCGATGAGACCTTGGTTGAGCATGTCCGTCAGTTCTAAATAGGTATACTGTTCACAGGAAATTTTGATCTGAGGATACTCAGCCGAATACTGTTTTATCATAGGCTGAATCAGTGCGCGCTCATAAGAACCAATGCCGATTTTTATGCTGCTGGCAATGCCGCACGCAGCGTTTTGCGCACGAATGACAGCCTTTTCGTAATGGTCCAAAAGAAAGACGGCTTCCCAATAAAATTCTCTCCCGGCGGGAGAAAGCTCGACGAAACGGTTGTCGCGATAGAACAGTACAAAGCCCAGCTCGTTTTCCAAGTTGGCGATTTGCCGGCTCATGGCGGTTTGCGCAATATTGAATTCGTTCGCTGCCTTGGTGAAGTTAAGATGTTTGGCGACACTGACAAAGTATTTAAGCTTTTGTATGTCCAATTGCGATCCCCCCATTATTTGAATGCGATAGCAATTTCAAAAATAAAGTGGAATGAGTCTTGTACTCTCCCCGCCGGTGGCGGGGGAGGGTAAATCCTGTTTCCAATCCAATGTTTGCGCACGAAAATGAAAATTATTCTTTACACTCATATGACTTTACGATGTCAAGAAGTAGTTTAACAGCCGGATTGTGATTCGTTGACAGAAAAGCGGCGACAAATTTACGGGGAGCAAATTTAAACTCTAAGTCTAACAATGTTGTTCGATCTGAAAGCATACTCCCAATAATCTTCGGGACGAACGCAACCCCCAAGCCGGCCTCCACCATTAAGAGCTTTGCTTCCAGTGAATTCACCTGTATATAATCATGCACAAAAATGCCAATGGCGGCGTGTGCCCGTTTCATCTGGTCGAAAGAACCCTCGTTCATGGTGATCAGCGTTTGGCTTCTCATTTCGTCCAATGTGGCATACTCATGGGAGGCCAAGGGATGATCGTTGCTGACGACAACACCCCAGAGACCGGTGGAAATGGTTATCATCTCAATATCTTGAATGCCAATAATGTATTTATCAATGCAAAATATAATGTCGATGAGACCCTGATTAAGCTGGCTCCCCAGTTCTAAATAGGTATACTGTTCACAGGATATTTTGACTTGTGGATATTTGGTTGAAAACTCTTTTATCATCGGCTGTATTAATGCGCGCTCAAAGGAACCGATGCCGATTTTTATGCTGCTGGCAATGCCACTTGCAGCGTTTTGCGCGCGGATGACGGCCTTTTCGTAATAATCCAGAAGAAAGACAGCTTCCCAATAAAATTCTCTTCCGGCGGGTGTAAGCTCAACAAAACGGTTGTCACGATAAAAAAGTACAAAGCCTAGGTCGCTTTCCAAGTTGGCGATCTGGCGGCTCATAGCAGTCTGTGCAATATGGAAATCGTTTGCCGCTTTGGTGAAGTTAAGATGTTTGGCGACGCTGACAAAATACTTCAGCTTTTGAATATCCAATTGCGATCCCCCATTATAAAAAAATAATTAAATACCTAATAAAATTATGAGGCAATTAGAGCCAAATGTCAAAAGTAAAATTTATCTTCAGTGATTTAGATAAATTGTATATAACATTTTTGTAATATGCATACTGTTTAAATGTATTGTACAAGGAGTATGGTTAATGGTAAAATAGTTAAGCAAGTAAATGATCTTCCTTCCCTTGGTGATTGCGCTGGAGGTAGGGAAGCAGATGCAAAAATAAACGAGTCGGTTGGATAACAAAAACCGCCCGAACAATATGTTCAAGCGGTTAAGCTGGTCGGAGTAGCGAGACTCGAACTCGCGGCCTCTTGGTCCCGAACCAAGCACGCTACCAAACTGCGCTATACCCCGACAGCAACTGTTAGTATATTAAAAAAGCGACGTTTTGTCAAGGGAAAAGCGAGCATAAACTGATATTTAGTGAAAGACAAAGTGGCAAATTTTGCAGAAGTGCAGATGCGACGAAGGATAGATTTATGGTGGTCATTTCCGCTTTTTACGCGTAATGTTTGCGCTTTTCTTATAATAACTGGGCAAATTAAGAGGAAACTTGTAATCTGTCTGTCAACCTTAGACAGTGCAAGTAGATAGAAAATACCCGTATATTTAGCAATAACATAAGAAAAAAAGTTATTAATAAGTAAAAAAAATAATCGGATGAAAGGTGGCAATCTAATATGTATGGCGTAAAGGAAATGGTTTTTGGGGACGAAGCTTATATTATTGGCCTTCGCAGATTTTTTCATGAAAATCCGGAGATATCCATGCGGGAATTTGAAACATCCAAGAAAATTCAGGCTGAACTAAAATCGATGGGCATTCCATATGAAATGGTGGGCGAGTGCGGTATCATCGGTATACTGCAGGGGAAGACACCCGGTAAGACCATCGCACTAAGAGCCGATATCGACGCTCTGCCCATGGACGAAAATGAGTGCAATAATAAAATGAAGAAGACATGCGTTGCAAAGGTGAAGGGCGCCGCCCATACCTGCGGACACGACGCACATACGGCTATGCTGCTCGGTGCAGCGAAAACGCTAAGCGCTCTGCGCGATCAAATAACGGGGACGGTTTTGTTTTGCTTCGAGCAGGCCGAGGAAACCGGCGGTGGTATCGGCCCTCTGATGGATGCACTAAGTAAAAAAAAGGTTGATGCCGCCTGGGGAATTCATCTTTCCTCTGAGCTGGGTGCGGGATTGATGGCCATGAATGCTGGCCCCAGACAGGCCGGTGCGGTGGGATTTGATATTATCGTCAAGGGAAAGGGTGCCCATGGTTCTCGCCCTGATCTTGGCATTGATCCGATACTGTGCGCCATAAAAGTTGTCGACAATCTTCATATGATTCTCACTCGTGAGATTAGCCCCTTTCAGCCCCTCTCTTTCACAGTCGGAAAGTTTCAGTCGGGTACCGCCGGTAATATTATTCCCGAGACGGCAAGATTTTCAGGCTCCTCTCGATATTTTGACTCGGCGACCGGTGATAAGGTGATGGAGGCAATACCGCGGATTGTCAAGGGCACCTGTGAAGCCCATCGCTGTGAATACGAAATCGTTTCTCTGCATAAGGGCAATCCCGTGGTCAACGACGAGGGAATGTCAGCCATTGCCAAAGCGGCAACGCAGAAGGTGCTAGGGAAAGAGTGGGTAAGCGAAAAGGGAGCGAGAATGGGCTCAGAAAGCTTCAACTGCTTCACTGAAAGATATCCGGCTACCTTTGCGCATCTGGGGATCGTAGATGAAGAGAATGGTGTCACCGCACCCAATCACAATCCCAGATTTGATATTGTAGAAAGCGCATTAAAGCATGGTGCTGCCGCTACTGTTCAGGTTGCGCTGGATTTTCTGGCACTGTAAGTTTCTGATACTGATTTGCCTTAAAAATAGCTTTTAATCCTGTTTTCTCTTAACGGGCGGGAAGGGATATGCGAACAATTTTTTTAAGCAGATTAGTCGTTGATAATAATTTTAGACGAATCCCATATTAAACGGCGATAATCTTGTCGCTGATTTTCCCGCCTCTGGTAGGAAAATCAGTGACCAAAATAAGGAGTGTGATTTTGTTGGATAGTAAAGTAAAAAAAGAAAATAGGCTGCATCATATGACATGGATTGATATTGATAATGCCTTTAAAACCAATCCGGTGATTCTGGTCCCGTTGGGTTCCATGGAAGAGCACGGCCCCCAGTCGCTCACAGGGGATTATTTAGCATCTGCGGCACTGGCCGACCGTGTAGCTGCAATATCCGGCGCTTACAGTACACCGGTGATTCCCTTTGGTTATTCTGAGTATTTCAGGGGATTTCCCGGTACTATATCCTTCTCGCCAGACACGCTGACGGGTGTTGTTACTGACATCTGCCAGAGCTTGATGGAGCATGGCATCACAAAGATCATATTCATCAACGGACACGCTGGTAATGCTTCTATCCTTGAGGCCTTTGCCCGCAAAATGAAACGTGAGAAGAAGATTATGATCGGTCGACTGGATACATGGCAGATTATGTCACCTGCCTTCCGGAAAGAGCTGTATGGTGACAGGATGGATGCGCAGGGGCATGGTGGTGAGCCGGTTACTTCAGTGATGATGCACCTCTTTCCTGAAGACATTCGCATGGATTACTATCAAGGACATACCGTAAACCATGAGTGGCGGGGATTTAACGTTTCGAATTTATCGAAAGTGAAGATTTTGGATTCTGAGGTTACTCTTCCCTTTGATATGGAAGAAATGACCACTACTGGCGTATTGGGCGACCCGTTGGTTTCCAGTGCTGAGATAGGCGAAAAGATATTTAATAAGCTTGTGGATTATGGTGTGGAATTTGTAAGCAAAATGCAAAAGTGCGATATGACAATATAGAACTCTGGTTCTGCCCTTAAAGAGCAGTAGCAAAATATCTAATAAACTTCTTGATAAAAAATATTACATAGAAGGAGAGCATCATATGAAGTACGATTTTGAAACACTGGTAAACCGCGCAGCAAAGGGCTCGTTAAAGTGGAGCTCAATGAAGAAAACAGATGGTACAAAGCCCCCAGAGGGTATAGTGCCATTTTCTGTCGCGGACATGGAGCTGAAAAATGCCCCTGAAATTGTAGAGGCAATTAAAAAAGCGGCTGATGAGTCAAATCCCTTTGGGTATACTGGTCCGACAGATGCTTATTATGACGCGGTTTGCGGGTGGATGCAAAGACGTCATAATTGGAAAATCAAAAAAGAGTGGATTGAACTCAATTCTGGAGTCGTGCCAGCACTTTCTACCGCGGTCATCACCATGACGCAGCCGGGTGAGGGTGTCATAGTCATGTCGCCAGTCTACTATCCCTTCTACAAAGCCGTTGAAAACAATGGAAGAACTCTTGTAGAGAATCCCCTGATATGTACGGATAATCATTATGAAATCGATTTTGATGACCTTGCCAAAAAAGCGGCGGATCCCAACACGACAATGTTGATTCTGTGCAGTCCCCATAACCCTGTTGGGCGCGTATGGACGAGGGAAGAGCTTACTCGCCTTGGCCGCATCTGTATTGACAACAATGTTCTGGTGTTATCTGACGAAATACATTTTGACTTTATCATGCCGGGTTATAAACACACCGTATTTGCGGCGATTTCAGAAGAGTTTGCTAACCATAGCATCATCAGTACCGCTCCAAGCAAAACATTCAACTTGGCTGGGCTTCAGACCTCAAATATAATCATCCCCAATGAAGAGCTTAGGAAGAAATATGCTGGGAATCGCTACTCATTCCTTAATACCTTTGGATATGTGGCCTGTCAGGCTGCCTATGACGAAGCAGAAGGCTGGTTGGAAGAACTTCTTGTCCACTTAGACAAAAATCGCAAGCTGTTTGTATCATTCATGGCAGAGAACTTCCCCAAGATGAAGATCTATGAGATGCAGGGCACCTATCTTCAATGGTTCGATTGCAGAAGCTTGGGTCTTGATGCTGAGGGACTGGAGAAGTTTATGCACGATGAGGCGCTGTTCTATATGGACGAAGGCACAATGTTTGGCTCTGCCGGCAGCGGGTTTGAGAGGCTTAATCTGGCGTGCCCCACCAAGGTGCTGGAGGCTGCCCTTATCCGCCTGAAGGTGGCCGTGGACAGATGTGGTTTGATAAGATAAAGTAACAATTTCGCATACTATAGGAACATCCCCGGCGAGGCGATATACTGATTCCTTTTTAAAAAGCAACTAATTTCATATTTGTTTTTCCCCGCCGCAGGCAGAAAAAATAGATACGGTTTATTGCCATCTAATAGGAAATTAGATAAAGCCTTGCTGGGGATAATTTTTTGTTTTGCGAATTATTATATTGCCTCTTTTACCCCAGCAGGTGTCGGAGCAAGCAAACGCAGGGGGATAATGGTCTTTTAATATTGTAGCTCTTACCCCCGAAGATGGTGGCAAGAGCTATAGTTGATTAACTCGAAAACAAGCTTGTGATTTCTTCCCCCGCCGAAGGCGGGGGAAGAAAATGACGTTTTATATATAGCCAGTTTTTAAGTTAATTGGCTATACAGATGAATGAATTGAAATTAAATTTTATAGAGTCTGAACATTGACCTTGTTTTTTCCACTTTGTTTTGCAATATAAAGCTGATCATCCGCGTTTTTTATCAGTTCTTCCCAGTTTTCACTATTGAACTCGCTGACCCCAATGCTTACAGTAACCCGGATTTCTTTATAATAATCAGCGGTTTCCACATTAACGCGAATACGTTCAGCAAGAAGCATAGCGCCCTCTAAGTTGGTATCAGGGGCGATAATCATGAATTCATCACCCCCATACCGGCCAATGATATCTACTGTTCGGCAAGTATCAACAAGAATTTTGGATATGCCAATGATGATTTGATCACCAGCAAGGTGGCCATATGTATCATTGACTGCCTTGAAATTGTCAATGTCAATCATGATGATGGAGACTGTGTGCTGAAAGCGCCTTGAACCATTGATGCTTTCTCTCAGCAGAGAACATAAATACTCATGATGATAAAGCGTTGTCATTGCGTCTCTGATAGAAAGTTCTTTCAGTGTTTTATTTGTCTCTTCAATTATTTTTTTATCAATAAACGCTTTTATTCTCATTTGATATAACATTTGCCCAACGAACCATGCCATCAAGTTCATCAAAAAAGCATTTATCCGCAGTATCGTGACAGCTTGTAAGTTCATCTGATAATGCGGCAGTATAACATAAAACGCGGCATACACCAAAAGGTAAATAGATATGCTTTCTATAGGGTGCATACAAATTAAACTGGCTACTGAAAATACAGCGATGGTGTAGATGTTGATTGAGGCAGTTAAATCTTGAGAAAGAAGACTCACTGCACAACTTAAGCTTATCATCAATATCAAATATGCAAATTGTATGGATCTGATGGACATAATGGAAAGCCAAGGGGTTTTTTTGTATGTAAAACGGATCATAGGCAAAAAAATCAAATTAAAAATAATCATACAAACTATAACTGTATATACCCGAAATAATTCTATATTAAAAAGTAAAAATACAACTATTAATGTAATAAAAAGAATAAAAGTAACAATAGTTAAAGTGAATAAATCCTCACTATAAATATCACGGAGAAACTCTGCTTTGTATTCTGGTGGAACCTTTGAAAAAATTTTTGTATGCAGTTTCTTCATGAACTGACTCCTTTTCATTCAAAACGATATCTGTCGCCTATTGTAATTAAGTGGGAAAAATGATAATGTAGATAAAAATACAATCAATATCGCAGATAATTTTATGCACATCTTAACATAATTCGATAAGATTGGCTATACAAATGATAAAAAAATCACTATTTGTAATAATCGTTGATAAAATCAATTTGTTTGAACCAATAAATTTCTAATTTATACTAAAATTGGATTTTGAAGTAATTACTCTTATGAAACTGAGGAGACATTTTTATTTGACATTTTTTTTTATATTTGGGTTATACTATTATAAAGAGGTGTTCAAATGAAGGTAATTAATTTCTTGCTTACAACACCTATTGGATGGATTATTTTAGTCTTTTTGATTACTGAAATTGTTCCAATCTGGAAGATTGTAAAAGCTGTGGGCGACATAGGCCGACGCTTTTTCAGCCGTCCTACTCCTCCGCGTTGACAACATAATGCTACTCCTCGATTGACTGGAAAATGCAGCGCCTGGATGATATTTTAAGATGATAAAATAAAAATACATATTTAGTGCTTCGCCACGTTGTACAAAATCCTATTTGAATGCGATTATGTCTTTGATTCCCGCTGGAGGCAAAAATAAGATAGGATGATTGATTTATAAAGATTAGTATAATAGTGAAGGGGAATTTCAGTTTGTAAAATATTCTGGTGCCCTGCAATGAATCGCGGTTGATAAAACAATAGTATTGATAAAACTATCGTCAGGGCAAATCGAACAATATATAAACACCTGTTTGAAAACGAAAAATGCTGTAGATCGAATTTACAAACGATTTGCAGCATTTTTCTCGTTTCGTCTTTTTTTGTGTCAATCCAAACTGAAGATATTTGAAGGGAATAGTATTCTAAATGCGTTCAATCTTTCCGGTTGTCGGGTCAATAATTAATCCATATACATTTATATCTTTTGGAATTAAAGGATGATTAATAATGTTACTGACGGTTGCGATAACAGACTCCTCAACATTTTCAAACCCATTTAACCAAATGTCAAAATCAATCCCACAGAACTTTATGAGTTCAATATTCTCTAGAGAAATTCCACGACTTATCATTTTGTCTATGATTGCTTTACTATTTAAGTTTTGCATACCGCAATCGTGATGACCAACAACCAATATTTCTTTAACACCCAAAGTATATATTGCTACAATTAAGCTGCGCATGACGCTTCCAAACGGGGTAGAGATTACTGCGCCTGCATTTTTAATGATTTTAACGTCCCCATTTTTAAACCCGAGCGCTGCAGGTAATAATTCCGTTAGGCGAGTATCCATGCAGGTCAATTTGCTTATTAGGATACTTACTGGAAATGAATTTTTCATACTGCTTTTTTTCAACAAAGTTGCTATTAAATTCTAACAGTTTTTCTATCATTCTATTCCTCCCTATTATTTCTAGCATCTAGACATATCATTTGAATTGGCAAATCATTATTTGTCATTCATCTATAAATTATTTGAATAATTTTAATGATAGTCTTGCAAAATAACTATAACATAATTAAAAAAATAATGGCAGTGAATTTTATGATATTCCTTAATTACACATAGCATTATTTTTATTGATTTTTAAATTACTCTATATTTCACGAATTATTAAAAATAAAAAACTAAGTTTAAAGTGTCGTACTGGTGTCATAGATGGCAATATTGCTTTAAATATCAATATATTAATTTAAAAAATAAAAACCGCAGATCAGCCTACAAAGCCAATATACGGATTTTTGCTTGGTCTGAGTGTAATTATAGGACTTGGAGAAATCCAGTAATAGCAATGGCTTGCAGGCGGTATGCAAGCAGTATTTACAACTTCTCATGATAAGAATATAGTCATATTAGCGGAATCTATTTTCCCGTATTCCTTATCCGAGAGATGTTTTCTTCCGTCAAATCCATATACTGAATGTGAATTTCCGAAGCGTTTTCAATGTAGGTGTTGACCCACTTATTGTATTGGGATGCATCTACCGGGTGAGTATTGTCATATTGTCTATCCTTCATAATATAGTAAACAAACCCCGTCCCGCTTTTATCTACATCACTTGGAAATGGATTGTTTTGATCATCTGTTCCAGTGTAGTTTTTGTCCCATGCGTCCACCATGCCGACTAATTCATAGCTGTCCGTTTTGGGTACATATTGATATAGGTTGTAGGGCCAAAAGTGTTCACCGGCACGTCCTTGATTATGGGACCATCCTGCTTTGATGATGCCGTTATCATAAAACGTCATCATAGGGAATTCACTACATTCCGTTTTCAATTTTTTCGTCTCTTCGTCGTAAGCAAACACGTAGCCTGTTTGGCCTGCCATATATGTATTGGTGTACATGAGGAGAAGTTCTTTTTTTTCGTCGTTATCCACGTCGTATAGAGCAAATTTGTTTTGAGCCCCATCACCTGACAGTTCCGCGGCGGCGGTGCCGTTGGGAAGTACATGTTTTTGAATCAGGTTTTTAAGTGCGGCAGAATAGGCATTATACATATCATCAAGCTTATCGGCGGGTTTATCCGCGCCTACCGGGGTGGCAGCCGATGTTTTTGCCGTGCTGCTTGTCGTGCTGTCTGCCGGCTTGTTTGCCGGCTTGTTTGCCGGTGTTTCTGAAACCGGCGCCGAGGCAGATGGAGACGAATTCTCACTATTAGCATTTGTATTCACTGCACGATTGCTTCTGCAAGCGGCAATCGTCAAACATAAAGCCATAGAAAAAATCAGGATCAAAACTTTTCTCATGAGCGGATTCTCCTTTTCGCGCAGAAGGTTATATAAATAACCTGAATCCAGTATAGCATAAAAGACTGTAAAAACAATAAAAATCCATATGCTGGGTTCCTGACACATGGATTTTTGTTGGTCCGATTGAAATTATAGGACTTGGAGAAATCCAGTAATATCATATGCTTACGGGTAATCAGCAAGCAGTATTTAAAAAAGAACAACTTCTAATCAGTTCTTGTTTTTCTACTCAAGCATGAATATCTATCTCCAAAGCAATGCTGAACCGAAATTTTTTAGTCTTATGCACAGGTCTTCTCTTTCATGTGCCGGCCCATTTCGCATACCGGCAACGACAGGTACCTCTTTAACATCATATATTATTGTTTCCAAAGCAACAATATTGCAATCTTTTTGGAATTGAGCTAAACGTGAAAAAATGGAACTTAGTCTTTTTAAAGAGAGTTTAGCAAATCCTGTCACTTGATTTTGCATTCGAGTGTGCTTATAGGCCTTACTACCCGACAACTCGCATTAATACAAGCAGTAAACATCCGCCGGCTTAGTGAAGTGCACCCCTAAAGTTAGACAGTATGATATACTGAAATAACTTTGGGGGTGTTATTCTATGCCAAAAGGGACTCCGTTTAGCGGGGAGTTTAAGCAAAAAGTCGTAGAAGATATGCGAACAAATCATCTAGGCTTTCGAGAAGCAGCGAAGAAATATGGACTGCCAAATCATGAGCCGGTGAGGAAATGGGAGCGGATATATCTCGAAGAAGGTCCTGAAGGTCTCTATGTAGATAGGCGCGGCAGGGCCTGCGCTGGCAGCGGTACGCGAAAAGGGCGTCCGTCAAAGCTGGACAAGAAGGTAGAAGAAGATCTGATCGCCGAGAACCAGCGTTTAAGAGCAGAGGTTGATTACTTAAAAAAATTGAATGCCTTAGCATCCGAGAGGGTACAGCGAGAGAAAAATCACAAGTCGTAACGGAGCTAAGGCAGAAACACAAACTCGATGTACTCCTCGACGTAGCGGAGCTATCGCGCGCCACGTATTACTATCATCTTAAGAAACAAACAAACCAAGATAAATATAGTGAAATCAAAGTACAGATTAAATTGATTTATGCGGAAAACAAGGGCCGGTACGGCTATCGGAGAATTACGTTGGCACTGAGGAATCGGGGTTATGTTGTAAATCATAAAACTGTTCAGAAGCTGATGAAGGAACTAGGTATCATTTGCTGCGTCAGAATGAAGAAATATCGCTCCTATAAAGGCGAAATCGGCAATGTCGCGCCGAATCTTCTAGATCGTGACTTTAAGGCGGAAAAACCGAATCTGAAATGGGTTACCGATGTTACAGAGTTCAATTTGTTTGGTCAGAAGCTTTATCTGTCACCAATTCTGGATTTGTGTAGCAGTGATATCGTCAGCTATACGATTTCGGACAGGCCTGTTTTGTCCATGGTGACTTCCATGTTGGAAAAGGCGTTTGCGACAATTCCGGATGGAACAGGCCTCATCCTCCACTCGGATCAGGGTTGGCAATACCAACATAAAACATTTCAACGGGTACTCAAAAAGAAGGGTATTCGCCAGAGCATGAGCCGTAAGGGCAACTGCTTGGATAACGCTATGATAGAAAATTTCTTTGGTCTGCTCAAGAGTGAGCTCCTCTACCTGCAAAACTTTGAATCTATAGAGCATTTCATCAACGAACTCATTGAATATCTTGATTACTACAATAATCACCGTATCAAGGCAAAACTGAAAGGCTTGCCGCCCGTTTTACACAGACAGCAAGCCCTCTCGGCCGCTTAAACTAAATATTTGTCTAACTTTTTGGGGTCATATCATTAGCCGGCGGCTTTTCTTATGCGGGTATAACCCGCTGTTACTGGCTGCCATTGCAATGGCATATTACGGTCTGACATTTGCAAAAGCTTATTACTTGCTACCCTTGAAAGGGTCTTCGTATTCCCTGAATGTCAACTGATCCTGCAGCTTATCTTCTTTTAATTGGTTTTGGATATATTCAGCGATCTTTTTGGTGTTTTTCCCCACTGTGTCCACATAGTATCCACGACACCAAAAAGATCGGTTGCCATGTTTATACTTTAAATTCGCATGTCGTTCATGTATGATCAGACTGCTTTTGCCTTTGAGAAATCCCATAAAGCTTGAAACGCTCATCTTCGGCGGGATTTCCACCAGCATGTGAATGTGATCCGTACAAACTTCTGCTTCAATAATGTTAATACCTTTCCAGGAACACAATTCTCTTAGAATTTTGCCGATTTCTTCTCGCTTTTCACCATAAAATATTTCCCTGCGGTATTTTGGCGCGAACACGACGTGATATTTACAATTCCACGTTGTATGTGCTAGACTTTTATTGTCATTCATTTCGAATGTCCTCCTTTTGATGTACTCTTGCAGTTGCCAGACCGCAAGTTTATTCTACATCAAAAGGAGTTTTTTGGTCCGCTTCATCGCTAAAGCTTTTTTTGCTCCACCGACATAGTCGGTGGTTGTTTTCACAAAACAAAAGACCGCCGATTAAAATCGACGGTCTTGCTTGGTCTGAGTGGCGGGATTTGAACCCACGGCCTCTACCACCCCAAGGTAGCGCGCTACCAATCTGCGCTACACCCAGAAAACAGCATTGTTATAATACCATACCTGCCAGGTTAAATCAAGTAGCAAGTTAAAAAAGTACTGATTATTAAAAATGCTAAACACGCAAGCTGATACAATGTTCTAGTTAAATGGCCAAATTGGGCCATTTTTTCTTTTCTTATTGTGGATTATAGGAAATAATATTAAAAAATAATGTAAACGATCATGTTTGATAACTTCTAAAATGTGAAGTATTCACGAGATATCATTAGTATATCAAAGTAAACATGCAGTATTTTTGAAATTAGCAAAAATTTTCTGAAATTTAGCAGTAATTTCAAGAAAATCAGAAAAATATTGACATTATTTTTAATTGTGATATATTTTTTATTGTACGTTGCATCGGGTAACTGATTTCGCACAGTGTCGTATATGCCGACTAACATCGGGCAGCGCCCGATAGGGAAAACCTTTTGCGGGTAGCGGTATGAAAAGGACTGTGGGTCTGGGAGAAAGTCTCCCTAAGACTTTAAGCCGCAAAGGGGATGCGAAATGGATAACAATAATTTAATCATACTGAAAAATATCTCGGTGGATTTTGATGGCGAAAGGGTACTGAACCGTATCAATCTTGAGATCCACGATAAAGAATTTATTACTTTGCTGGGTCCATCCGGCTGTGGTAAGACCACCACGCTGAGGATCATCGGCGGGTTTGTCGATGCCACCGAGGGTGATATTTTTTTTGATGGCGCAAAAATCAACAACATGCCTCCCTATAAAAGGCAGATTAATACCGTGTTTCAAAAATATGCGCTTTTTCCGCACCTGAACGTATTTGAAAATATTGAATTCGGCCTAAAAGTCAAGAAGGTGCCCGAGCCTGAGCGGCGCGTAAAGGTCAAAGAGATGCTCGAGCTTGTGAACCTGAAAGGTTTTGAGCGCAGGGATGTCAACCAGCTTTCCGGTGGCCAGCAGCAGCGTGTGGCCATCGCCCGTGCGCTAATCAATCACCCACGCGTCCTTCTACTGGACGAGCCTCTGGGTGCTTTGGATCTGAAACTGCGCAAGGAGATGCAGACCGAGCTAAAGCGCATACAGATTAGCACTGGCATCACTTTCGTCTATGTCACACACGATCAGGAAGAGGCACTGACGATGTCAGACCGCGTTGTGGTGATGAAGGATGGGGTTATCCTTCAGATCGGTACCCCTCAGGATATCTATAACGAGCCGGCAAACGCTTTCGTCGCTGATTTTATTGGAGAAAGCAATATCATTCCCGGTGTCATGCGTCGGGATTTTATGGTCGAGTTCGCTAATAATGAGTTCCCTTGCGTTGACAAGGGATTTTCGCCTGATCAGCTCGTTGACGTCGTGGTTCGCCCCGAGGACATGCGTATCGTACCGGCCGCAGATGGGATGATTACCGGCGTAGTCGAATCGCTTATCTTTAAGGGCGTCTATTTTGAGATGCTGATTGAAAGTGCCGGTTATCACTGGATGGTGCATTCCACCCGGGCCGAGGAATTGGGCTCCTTTGTGGGCATGAGTATCGCACCGGGAGACATACATATTATGCACAGGATGGAGGAGCCATCATGAAAACGAGGCTCCCGTCCTTGCCCTACATGATCTGGATGATTATTTTTACCGTTGTACCTTTGGGGCTTGTGACCTATTTTGCGCTGACGACGGCTACGGGTGAGTTTACCATCGGCAATATATCCGCGGTCATCAACTATACGACGGTGATCTTCCGCTCGATCTGGCTTGCAGCCATAGCAACAGCAATCTGCCTTGTGATGGCTTATCCTCTCGCGTATATCATGTCGAGGGCAAAAGAGAATAAACAGCGCACCCAGATGATGCTGGTCATGCTTCCTATGTGGATGAACTTTTTACTGCGGACCTATGCCTGGATGACCCTTCTCGAGCGCACAGGTATTATCAACAAGCTATTTGCGATGATCGGACTTGGTCCCTTTGAGATGATCAACACGCAGGGGGCTGTTGTACTTGGGATGGTCTATAACTATGTGCCTTTTATGATCCTTCCGTTGTATTCAATCATGACGAAGATCGATGATCGTCTGATTGAGGCCGCACAGGATCTTGGTGCCGACAGAATCGGCGTATTTCAAAAGGTTGTCTATCCTTTAAGTATACCGGGCATTACTACCGGGGTGACCATGGTCTTTGTACCGGCCGTGAGCACCTTTATCATATCCAGAATGCTGGGTGGCGGCTCGAATTTGATGATCGGCGACCTGATTGAGCTTCAATTCTTGGGGACGGCCTATAACCCCAACCTCGGCGCTGCCATCTCGCTTGTGCTGATGGTGCTGATTCTTCTCTGCATGAGTGCACTCAACCAGTTTGACGACGCGGACAAGGAGGATATGATCATATGAAATGTCTCTCCAAACTCTACGCCGGGGCCGTTATGGCCTTTTTGTACACGCCGATTTTGGTACTCATTATCTTTTCTTTCAACGCGTCAAAATCCCGTGCCCTCTGGACAGGATTTACGTTGGAGTGGTATCAAAAGCTTTTTACGAATGAGATTATTTTGAATTCGATGTTTAACACCATCGTCATTGCAGTCATCTCTTCGGTCATCGCCACGATTATCGGCACGATGGCAGCCATCGGCATCAACAGTTTTAGCAGATGGATGAAGACGCTAGTGATCAATATCACCTATATGCCCATCATCAATCCTGAGATTGTTACAGGTGTCTCTCTGATGCTTCTGTTTGTTTTTATCAACGCGAAGCTCGTGAGCCCTATTGAGTTCGGCTTTGTCACTCTGATTATCGCACATATCACCTTCAGTATCCCCTATGTGATTCTCAACGTAATGCCAAAGCTTAGGCAGATGGATAAAAATATCTATGATGCTGCGTTGGATTTAGGCTGTTCGCCGGTACTAGCCTTTTTTAAGGTGGTCATTCCCGAGATTATGCCCGGTATTCTGACCGGTTTTTTGATGGCCTTTACCTTTTCACTGGATGATTTCATAATCAGCTATTTTGTCAGCGGTCCGACCTTTCAGACGCTGCCGATTACGATTTATTCAATGACAAGGCGCAAGGTTTCTCCGGAGATAAATGCCCTTTCCACTATTATATTTATGGTTGTATGTACGGCGCTTTTGCTGTCAAACTATGTGAACCTGCAAAAAGAAAAGAAACTGAAAAAGATGACACAGGAGGGTATTTGAATTGAAAAAAGTGATTTGTATGGTTGTGGCCATTACGTTGCTAACGTTGTTTTCATTACCGGCTGCCGCGCTAGAAGATATGGATACAGACTATTACACACGTTTTAAGGGCCAGAATATGTCAATTAATGTTTACAACTGGGGGCAGTATATCTCTGATCAGGAGGGTGACCTCGATATAAACAAGGAGTTCGAGGACCTGACTGGGATCAAAGTCAACTATACGACCTTTGCCAGCAATGAAGAGATGTATGCAAAGCTTCGAAGCGGCGGCGCCAGTTATGATGTGGTCATCCCGTCCGACTATATGATCACCCGCATGATCTCCGAGAAAATGCTCACCAAGCCGGACTTTTCGAATATCCCAAACTATCAGTACATTTCAGAAGAATTCAAGGGCGACGACTATAATGGCGCAGCGTATTCGGTGCCTTATACCTGGGGTACGGTTGTGATCATCTACAATAAAAAGCTTGTCGATCCCGCTGATGACGTGGAAACCTGGGGCATACTCTGGAACAAAAAATACAAGGGAAATATCCTGATGTTCAATAACCCAAGAGACGCCTTCGGCATCGCTCTCAAAATGAGCGGTTACACTCTCAATCCTGAGAACAAAAAACAGATTGAGGACGCTGCCAAGCTTCTCAAAGAGCAAAAAAGCCTTGTTCAGGCATATGTCATGGATGAGATCTTTGACAAGATGAGTGCTGGCGAGGCAGCCATAGCGCCTTATTATGCGGGTGATGCGATTACCATGATGGCGGATAACCCCAATCTTGCCGCTGCATATCCTCGGGAGGGCACAAACCGCTTTGTCGACGCCATGTGCATCCCGACCGGCGCAAAAAATAAAGAAGCCGCCGAGATGTATATCAATTTTATGTGCGAACCCGAAGTGGCGGCCGCTAACGCCGATTATATTGGTTACTCTACGCCGAACAGTGCCGCTCTGGAGCTTCTTGATGAAGACGTCCGAAACAGCATCAGCTATCCTTCTAAGGAGATACTGGCCAAAAGTGAGGCCTTTGTCATGCTGCCTAATGATCTCAGCCTTGCCATGGACGAAGCTTGGAAAGGGCTTCTCACCGATGACAAGGGCTTTGAATTCCTATTGATGCCAGCTATCGTGGGGATAGCGGTGCTTGCCATCGCTTTCATCATAATACGCCGCATCAATAAGCAGAAAAAGGAAAGCCGCTATTAAGAGGTCGTATCTAAATCAAGCAAAAAACACAAGACAAAGATACACCTTAATTATTTTGGGTGTATTTTTGTCTTATTCAGATTAAAAGGAGGAATTTGAATCTCAATCGGTGAATGTCTTATATGATTGGAGGTATACCATGAAAAACATACTGGTTATACCAATGATGGTGGTGTCCATATTGATACTTTGTAGCTGTGGTAAAAGAGTTGAGTCGACATCAAAACAGGAATCGTCAAAACAGTCAGAGAACGTTTCAGAATCCAAGAGCCTTTTGGCTGATAGTGTGGAATCCGCGCCAAGATCAGAACCTGCACAGGTAAAAAGGATGATCGAGCAACCAGACCCCACTTTACCTGAAAATATGACTGTAAATTTTTATACTTGGCATAATGACGAATATCTTATTTTCGGAAATTCGAAGGATTACATTAACTTTTCTGGTAAGCTGCCTAATGTGGAGCAGACGCAAAAAGTAAACTTTAGCGTAAAACTGCCTTTATGTATTACAGCAACCACTACGGATATGACGATAGAACTCGGTTATGACGGCAAGTTTAAGAATGGTGTAATGCCTATCGGTGTTATCAGCGGCTATTTTGTCACAAAGCCCGGCGAAACAATAACCCAAAACGCTAGTTGGCCGATAAAAGACTTCTCACAAAACCCATTTTCAGGTGAAAAATATAATGTGCGTGAATCGGACGAAAATTCAGTAGGTGCATTTGTACAATGCGATAAATATGTTCGCTGTGTCACGCAGTACATTGGGCCTAAGGACAATAACAATAACACACTCAATTATGTATGCTGGATTGCAGATGACAAACTTGTTCATGTCAGATTTGACATAGCCGCCGAAGCCACAAGCGAGGATTTAAAGCTTTATGATGCGATAATTAAGTCGATTGCGGTAACCTAAATTTGCTGCAAAAGTAAATTGCTTCTTTCCATCAATAACCATACTTCCGAGACGTTTCATTATACGGTGATAAGTAAATTAATAATTAATAAAAGCAGTCAAACAGATTTCATGATTTGACTGCTTTCAATGCATTTTGCACATCTATATTTTCAACAGGCTCTGTTAGTGTATATAAATACAATCATGGGTTTAGATCATATTTTGGAAGCCATCGATTCTATGAACTTTATCCATGTGAGCTGTCCCCGTGATTTCTTAGTTGTTCTCATTTGTCTTATTGGAATTAAGTAAAATCATTATGCCCTCGGATGAAGATTCATCCGAAATATAGATTTCTTCTGTTTTTTGTTGTGCCAATTGCAGGATTGAGATTGCCTTTGCCGTATCCCTAAAAAGAGTCAAATACATTTCTTTATAATCAGGCATAATAATATCCTCCATAATTCTGCTACTTAATTATTTTAATTATAATTCTACCGATAAAATTATGTCAAACGCGAATGGTAATGGATAAAGAGCTTGTTATGATTGCCAATGCGTTAGGCGTTAAACCGAAAGATCTGCTTTAAAAATCGTGGTAGAGTTTCTAATTAGAGTAATTAAAAAAACAATTAGAAATGGTTATTTTTCTTCCTCATTGATGTCTTTGAGCGCTACACGAACCACTTCAATCACGAAGGCAGAAAATGTACATTCCGTTTCGGATATTGCGTTTTCCACCTGTGCAATAATATCGTTAGGGAAACGTATTGTTTTATTTGTTGTAGCGGGTACCCGGGGAATCCGAAATCTGTTCATAAACACCTCATGCGATGCAATTAATATATTTATTGTAATGCAAAATACGCACATAATATGCATTGCATATGTATTGCAGTATTGAATAGTAAATGGCATACTGCCGTTGAGGTGAGTTAGAGAGAAAATGCTATAGTCTGACTTATTTTTATTTAAAAATTTGAATGAGGTGAACTCTATGAATTACAGGTTAGCCAATGATAGTGATTTAGATCAGCTTGCCGAAATGAGATGGTTACATGAAACTGAAGATTGCCTAACTTTGATAAAATGCAGTTTATAAATAAATGTATTTCCTTTATGAAATCACATCTTGAAAACAATTCCTATGTTTTTTGGATTGCAGAAGAAAACAATAAAGTAGTTTCTAATATCTGTATTTGATGTATTGATAAAATTCCAAAGCCTGATCATTTTAATAACAAAATAGGATATGTTACAAACGTACATACATTGACTGAATACCGAAATATGGGCATAGGGAGTCATTTGTTAAAATGTGCCAGAGAATGGGCTTTTGATAATGGCTTGGAGCTTCTTTTCGTTTGGCCGAGCAAAAGAGCAATTTCATATTATGAACGGCAAGGCTTTAAAAATGAAAATGAGATTATGGAATGCATTTTTGAATAAGACCATATTTTTCTGGGCGGCTTTTTTAAAATCGACAATTAGTGCTTTAGGACATCTGAAGCCATTGCTGATTGTAAAACATTAGCAATTATACAAGCTATCCACTAAGCGGGTATCAAACTGTTATTCATATAAAAGCCCTTGCGCAAATGCTTTTGTTAGCAGTTCGCGCAAGGGCTTTATCGGTTTATAACAGATATAGATGATACAGAAGAACCTTAGATGAAGAGCGACATGTCCGATTCCTCGGCAAAGGCCAGCATGCCGGCAGCACCGCCCGGCTTTACGCCATCAATCAGCTCTTCCATTTTTAATCCCATTACATCCAGACTCATGGAACAGGCGATCAGTTCGACGCCGTTTTCCATCGAAGCCTTGATCAGGCTTTCGAGATCATCCACATTTTTGTTTTTCATGACCCGGCGGATCATCTTCGCGCCCATACCGCCCATATTCATTTTGGAAAGCGTCAGCCTTTTTGAACCTCTGGGCATCATGGTGCCAAACATTCTGCCGATGATGTCTTTTTGCACCGATACTTTTTCAGGTTTTCTGAGGATATTCAGTCCCCAGAAGGTGAAGAACATCGAAACCTTGCGTCCCATCGAAGCGGCAGCGTTTGCAATAATGAATGACGCGATTGCTTTGTCCAGATCTCCAGAAAAAACAATAATATTCTTGCCGTCGCCTCCTGTATGATTCCCACAGAGCGCTGCGCCACCTTTTTTGATCAGAGCCTTGGATACGCCTTTTTCTGTGCTGACTCCGCCAAAAGTATTGCCCGTCCGCCTGCACCATGCCTCGACATCGCTGGCAAAGGCAGGGTCGGTGGTTTTGATTTCAACGATATCGCCCTCGGCGGCGTTTTTGATCGCTTCCGAAAGCTTCATGATCGGCCCCGGGCACTGCATGCCACTGGCGTCGATTTGTTTGGTAGAAGAGTGTGTGGGCAACATAGTTTCGCTGTTGATTTTAATATTATTCTTTGTGGCATCCACCTTTTTGTAAACGCTGCTGTAAAGCCTGTAGCCCCCCGAGAGATTATAGCAATCAAACCCGTTTTGCGAAAGAATTCTACACGCGATATGTCCGCGGAGTCCTACCTGGCAGGTGACATAAACAGGCTTTGACGGATCGAGTTTATGCAAGTTGACGCGCAGTTCATCAACGGGAATGCTGATAAAATCCTTGATCGTTCCGTTTTCATATTCCATTTTTGTGCGGATATCGAGAAGGGTCACGCTGCCGTCACGAGGAAGACGATCCGCTTCATCCCAATGAAATATCTTCGTTTTGCCGTTTAGAATATTTTCAGCGACAAAGCCAGCCATGTTGACGGGGTCTTTCGCGGAGGAAAACGGTGGCGCATACGCAAGCTCCAGCTTCGTCAGGTCATACACGGTCATTTTTGCGCGAATAGCAGTGGACAGGACATCCAAACGCTTGTCTGCACCTTCATAACCAACAATTTGTGCGCCGAGCAGTTTGCCATTCTCTTTATCAAAGATGATTTTCATCGACATATTTACGGCCCCCGGATAATAGGAAGCGTGAGAAGCAGAGTAAGTATACGATTTTTCATAATTCAAATGAAGCTCTCTGGCCCGCTTTTCGGTAATCCCCGTTGTGGCTACTGTCAGATCAAAGCACTTGAGGATTCCTGTTCCTTGTGTTCCCTCATAGGTGCTTTCAATGCCGCAAATGTTGTCGGCGGCAATACGCCCCTGTTTGTTGGCAGGACCAGCGAGGGGAATATATCCCTTTTCGCCGGTGATAAAATCCGTGATCTCCACAGCGTCGCCCACAGCGTAAATATTCTCATCTAAGGTTCTCATATGCGTATCGGTGATTATGGCACCACGCGCGTTAACTGCAAGCCCTGCTTTCTTTGCCAGCGAGCTTTCGGGACGCACACCAACCGACATGACAACCATATCAGTCAACAGCTCATCATTTCCAAGCATTACTTTGAGCTTGGAGTCAGTGTCCATAATCGATTTTACGCCATCATTGAGAATAAGCCGGACGCCCTTTTGGCGGATATGATTATGCACATCGGCGGCCATTTCGAAATCAAGAGGTGCGATGACATGGTCGGCAAATTCAACGATGGTCACCTCAATGCCGGCACTGTGCAGATTTTCAGCCATTTCAACGCCGATATAGCCGCCACCGACTACAACGGCGCTTTTTGGGTTCTTTGATCAATGTACTCTTTGATCCGATAGGTGTCGGGAATATTGCGAAGCGTAAAAACTTTTTCAAGAGTGGAGCCTTCAATATTCGGCTTAATCGGCTCGGCTCCCGGAGAAAGAACCAGCTTATCATAGCTTTCCGAATAGGTTTCGCCTGTTTTGTGATTCTTGACTTCCACGGTCTTGCCTTGTCTGTCGATGGCAATTACTTCACTTTGCACCCGCACATCAACATTAAAACGAGCATTGAAAGTTTTGGGCGTCTGCAAAGTCAGCGCTGATTTTTCCGTAATTTCTCCGCCAATATAGTAGGGCAACCCACAGTTAGCAAAGGAAATATACTCGCCTCGTTCAAACATAATGATTTCAGAAGCTTCATCTAGTCTGCGCAGTCTGGCTGCCGCTGTCGCACCGCCTGCAACGCCACCAACTATAATTATTTTACTCATCAAAAAAACCTGCCTTTCGATCAGTTTATTGTGTAATGATAATAGCAATTTTGTTAATAAGTGGTCTTGTATCTTCATGACCCACCACAGGCGAGAAGACAGAGCTTAAATTCCCCTTTTTACTTACCCAATTGCTTTCGTGTGAAAACAGTATACTCCAAAAATAAGACATACACTGTGATTATGTCACAATTTAATAAAAAAGCAGAATACATAATACAAAAACAATTTTATTGAACACAAACTGATAAAATGAGCATAAAAACAGATTCCCCCGTGAAGATGGCATTATGCACGTTTGATGATAAAGGTGAACATTTTAAATATTCATGAAATCAAACATTCTTGTCGACTGATATTAACATGACTCTAACGACAAGGCCTCACACAAACTCTTTAATCCTATCTCTGTTTCCCCTGCCTTATGCGGGGAAACAGAAACAAAAATACTCAGTATCTCACGGAAGAAACTCTTTCGCCGTCATAATGCTTACGGCTTGTATGCAACTGATTTCACGAGGGGGTATAGGGGAGAATATGACCGTCATTTTAAAAATGGTATATATTTAGGCATCCCTAAAGAGTTTGTCCTCCTGATGAAAATATTTATATATTTTTTAGAGACAAACACCTTCATTTTTAACAGCTTTTAACCGATATAAAAATTGATGAAGGCTGTGTGCTTTAAACTAGTTATGCATTTTATTGATGTACAATGGATATCGGGTGAGCCAACATAAGTTGAACTAACTAGTACAATGCAACATCTTAAACTTTTATATTCCGCCGCAGAAGGCGGTGAAATATAAAAAAATTTAACCCATTGCCATGAAAAGATTTAGATTTTACAAGGCACTAGTATTGGGAGATATATAAAACTGGCATGAAGGGATTCAATATACTTCATTGAGGTCTTTTTTGCTTCCAATCAAAGGCTTACCGATGTGAGGACACTTATGCAATTCTCTTGTCTTATTTGGCGAACAGAGATAATCATCCGCCATATACCGCTAACAGCAACAACCCCTTCTCAATTATGTTTAAGAGAGGTGATCTTGCATGGATAACTATGATAACCTTAACGAACTTCAGCTTAGTGTTCTTTCCGAGATTGGCAACATTGGAGCCGGAAAAGCTGCTACAGCGCTTTCTGATATTTTGGGCGACAGGGTCATGATATCGGTTCCGGATCTTCAAATTATCGACGTCAATCACATGGCCAATATCCTTGGCGGCCCAGAAAATGAAGTGATTGGGATTCTGGTCAACATGACCGACGATGTGAAGGGCATGCTGCTTTTTCTGTTGGAAAAGGATTTTATTTGCATGCTGATCGATGTCCTGTTGGGTGAACACATTGAAAGCTTCGCTGACATTTCAGAAATAGACATGTCGGCAATTAAAGAAATCGGCAATATTCTGGCGGGATCTTATATTAGTGCAATTGCCACAATGACGGATCTGGATATAAGATTGTCTCCTCCTCATATCGCCAATGACATGGTTGGAGCCATACTCAGTTATCCGGCTGCCCAGTTTGGCATGATGGACGACAAGCTATTGTTTATTGAGGAAAATTTTATAAGCGGTGAAAAGAAAATCAAAACGCATCTGCTTATTATGCCTGAACCCAAATCCCTTGCGCTCATTCTTGAAAGCTTGGGAGTTTGCTGATGGGGAAATTAGTGATAGTCGGTATTTCGGATCAACAGATAGCAACTTCACCAGATATCCTTATTACATACGCGCTGGGTTCCTGCGTAGGCATTTGTATTTATGATCATCTGCGACGGATTGGTGGACTGGCTCATATTTTGCTTCCAGAAACATTTGATGGAGGGAAAAAGGACGTTTACAAATTCGCAGATACAGCAATAGAAGAATTATTGAGGACGATGGAAAGGCGTGGGTGCATACGTTCTCAGTTAACTGCTAAAATCGCCGGAGGCGCCAACATGTTTGCTATAACAGGAAAAAGTATTGGCGAACGGAATGTTGAGACGGTTCGTTCAGAGCTCCAAAGGCTTAAAATCAAACTTTTAGCTGCCGATACCGGTGCAGATTATGGAAGAACGGTGCAGTTTAATCCCGAAGATGGTTCTGTAATGGTAAAAACCATTGTGAAAGGCAATAGAATGCTATAGCTGATTAACTTAAAAACTGGCTATATATAAAACGACATTTACTTCCCCCTCCTTCGGCGGGGGAAGTAATCACAAGCTTGTTTTCAAGTTAATCAACTATATAAGCATTAGGACGCACAAGAATTTAGACTTTTTTTGCCTCCCAATTATAATTATATAGTTCACAGCACAGAACGCACACTGAAGAAGACTTCAGCGTGCGTTCTGTGCTGTTTAAAGTATTAAGATGCCAATATTCAACATGTCTTTATCGGACATCGCACTTTTTCAGAAAAGTCCTCACATTTTCCGCTTCTTTTTGATCGTCTGCTCCAAGTCGCCCCAGTCGGTCGCAAAGGCCCAGAAGTGCCACTTCGCTGATATTTGTCTGATGCTTCATTGTCTTTATATCTGCGAAAGGCAGGCTCTTAACTACATAAAGAATCTGCATGTGCCATCGAATCAGGACAGTAACCCGCTGGATGAAGTCGAGATCATCTGTAAACTCAATTAAAAATTTTTTCGCCATTTCTGCACCAAGCTTATCGTGGTCATAGGTCGTTATTTTTCCACTCCGATTTTTGGTAGTGTCCGGCTTCCCGATATCATGCAGCAAGGCCGCCCACATAAAAGCTTGTTGGTCTTCACTTTGTGATTTTGCATTAGCTGCCGCGTCGATGACCAGCATTGTATGCCTCCAAACACTGCCCTCGGGATGATATTTTGGCGATTGAGGCGTTTCTTTCAGCCTGTTCAGTACAGTAAATGGAAGCTCTTTAAAAAATGAGTTTTCCGAAACACGATCTAAATACTGTGACGGCATTTCATCCTTAAGCAAATGCGCATTCATTTCAACAAAAAGCTGCTGTTTCGCTGTCATTTTTGTTTTTTCATTTCTATGCTGACATCATTAGTCCCAAAAACGGCTCTGGCGCTTTCTGCGTTTGGATCATGTTTAATTTTCTTGGAATGAAACTTACCGTCTCCTTTTTTGTTGTTTCTTGTACTCCGTTTTTTATTTTCAGTATTCATCATTAACTCCCTTTCATGTAGCATGCGAAATCAATCTGCCCCACTATCTATTCTTAAACATTAGACCATATTCTGATACATTAAAGCCCATTTTTTGATAAAATTTGATTGCACGTTCATTTTCTGATTCTACTTCTAACCTTAACCTGATAATTGAAGTATCTAGCGCGGTTTTAAGATAGTTGAAGAACTCCATGCCTATACCTTTTGAACGATATTCCTCCAAAACAAATAATTCATCAATCCAAAGTGTAATTCCACCAGCTTCATGTGAATAAGTTTTGGTCGTAATTACGTAACCGACAGCTTTATCTTCATATTCAAAAATATATCCTTCAAGATAAACGTTGGAACGCATAATTTCATTAAATGCATCAATATGATTTTTTTGAGGAATGGGATTTATTACAGCATCCGATGCATAAAACAATTCAGACATGTTGAAAAAAATCTCTGCGTCTTCTTTTTTCATTTTTCTGATCACTGCTTAAAACATCTCCCTGTAAAATATAAGATACCTTGATTCGCATATGCTCAGTGCAGCTAAAAAAATGTATTTTTCAGCCGAATAAGCTGCTTTGGCAATAGGTTTGATTTTGCTCTGCACTCATTTTAATTGGGTTACGATACAGTGTTAACCGCAATTATTATGCTCATTTCCCGGCTAAAACTTGCATTTGCTTTTTATTTAATGTTAATATGGCTTGATTATGAGTAAAAATGCACTGGATTTTATCGGATCAACGCTATACTATGGATGTAAGAGAAAGAGATCATTTGAAATTGTGTGAAGTTACGGCAGCCGATAAATGCCTAAGACTACAAAAGAAGCAAGGTGAAGACACAGTGATTGAAAAGCTTAACCAGATGATTGAAGACAGCGAGAGGATTGTTTTTTTTGGTGGCGCGGGTGTGTCGACTGAGAGCGGCATACCTGACTTTCGCAGTGTGGACGGCATGTATCGTCAGCACTGGAAATATCCGCCTGAGACCATTCTCAGCCACCATTTTTTCGTTTCAAATACTGCTGAATTTTATGAATTTTACCGTACCAAAATGATCAACCTCAACGCACGGCCGAATGCTGCCCACCACACTCTTGCGGCATTGGAGCGGGCGGGACGTCTGACCGCTATTGTGACACAGAATATTGACGGTCTACATCAGATGGCAGGCAGTCAAAATGTGCTGGAGCTGCACGGCTCGGTTCACCGTAACTATTGTCAAAGCTGCGGTGACTTTTTTGATGCACAGACAATTCTGCAAAGCGCAAGCGTCCCAACCTGCCATTGCGGCGGGATCATCAAGCCGGATGTGGTACTGTACGAGGAAGGGTTAGATACAAGTACGGTTAAGAGAGCACTTTCGGCACTGGCGCAGGCCGATCTGCTGATTGTCGGCGGAACCTCACTGTCCGTCTATCCTGCTGCGGGGATGATTGAAGCCTATTGCGGCGATCGCCTCGTGATGATCAACCGTTGTGCTACCCCCGCCGACCAGCGCGCCAGTCTGCTGATCCAAGGCAGTATTGGAGAAGTGCTGTCTCAAATTAGGATTCCGAGTGATATAAGATAAATGTGCAGCCAATGGATGTATCCCGACGTCCTTGTGTCTATGGTTAGCGATAAGCTTTTGGAATCCAGCGTCATACAAGGTGGATCTCAAAAATTAAAAAATACCGAACAGGATTTAACCCCTGTTCGGTATTTTTCTGGAATGAACTATTTAGCCCTTTTCGAATGGGCACTTTACCTTAATCCTGTAAGCTGTATTTTTCTGTTACAAAATTGAGAAAAGAACTCTTAGAGGCAGATAAAGGCTTGCCCTTAAAATAAGCCAGACAAACATTCAGCTGATAGCTCGGACAAATAAGCGGCCTGATTTCAACCTTAAAATTAACGCAAAGCCAATTTCCAAAATGGAATAATGCTTATGTTTTTTAATGCACCAACCAAAGCCATTATTATTAAAATGAACAACTTAAAAGCAATTACAAATATATGTGATAAATTCTAAAAAAAGTGAATAGCTTATTATTGAGGTGAGTGTGGTGGACACAAGAGAATTATTCGCTAGAATGATTAAATGTGAGGCAGGAGGCGAAGGATTAAACGGTATGAGAGCCGTAGCAACTGTAATTATGAATCGTGTACGGGTCCCGTACGGGGAATATCAAAGAGAGTGCTTGGGAAGCCTGCGCAGGGTGCTTGAACAGACATGCCAGTTCTCTTGCTATAAGACAGTGCTTAGCGGTGAGCCAAACCCGCAGAATGTCTGGGTCAGCACACCGGAGGCAATCCATTATCAAGTCGCTGATTGGGCCATAAACGGAGGGATTCTTAATGGCGCCGGCAGTGATTCGCTGTGGTATATGAACCCATTCATACCTGACTGCCCTAATTTTTTTCCATTTAATAGAAATGGATATTGGTTTACACGAATAAATAAGCATTGTTTTTACAATCCCATGCCTGCTTATGCAGATACATAATTAGTTGTGAGGTGCTATTATGGATAACAATAATATCAATTGGGTCAGAAACAAAATATTTGATCAAAGCCAGTCACGCCAGCCGTCAGGTTCTGTGATGCCGGACCGGTCCTCTGTAAACACTACCCCATCCCCCCCTGTAAATACTGCGCCTTCTTTTTCACCTAATGCGGCACCGCCTCCCACGAGACAAATCAACATTGTAGCATCTACTCCCTCACAGAATCAGCAGGGACCGCCACCCGTTATGGACAGATTATACATACCCGGTTACTTATCGGAGCACATTGGTCAGAATGTTAGAGCGGAATTTATCATTGGCACAAATCAATTTGTAGATAAAGCAGGTAAAATCGTCGAGGTAGGTGTAAACTTTTTTGTATTGGAAGACCTTTTCACACGTGCACACATAATGTGTGATCTATATTCGGTTAAATTTGTAACCACTTTATAAAGAAACAACAAAGTTATAATTCTCTCCAGTTTTGTGGCTGTGTTTGGCACTTGATGTGGGTCAAAAGTGTCTAAGTCTAAGCATTAGTCATAAGCTTTTATAATCAGGTTTTCGTTTTCCCACATCAGGTGAGAAATGAGAACCTGATTAATGCTTATTTAATTTGAAAACAGGTCGATATTGATATTGGAACAAATGCTGCCACCATTATGAAAAAGCTGGACATGCAGTTAGCATTTTATGGAGGAAAAAGAGACGTTTCGTTTGAAATTACTATTAATCAATAGCAATTTGACTTTTTATACTAAAATATTATTGTAATATACAATAATAATAAGACAGGGCTCAAACGAAAAATCGCTTGTTTGGACCTTGACTTTAGGAGCCATTCGATATAGTTTTGTTTATGCGCAACCATATGAGTTAAGCGCCTGAAAAGAATCAGCTTGCGATTGTAATACTATGTTTGACAAAAATGCAAAGACTGGGCTGGCAGAATCAAAAATACAGCCTTAGAAGGGAATCTGATTAGAAATACTGTGTAAAAATAAACAAAATTAAATATAAAATATTGTTTAATATTGAATAACAATATTTTAGCATTTTTGTAATTTAATTCAAATTCATAAAACTGAATAAATCGCTAACTATGCATGGCTCTGAATAGTTATTTTTAAAACAATTGTTGACCTTTTTTGACCTTTGAGATATCCTTGTAAGAAGGGGAAAATGACGTCATAAAAGAAACGCCGTTTTACCAGGCTGTTTCCGCTCGGCAACAAATGAATAATTATTCATTTGCGAAGCGTATTGACAGAAAAAATACAGTAAGGGGGTGATGAATGAATGTCCATTCTTGATTCCATAAAAGAAGCGGAGCAGATGGCACAAAAAATCAAGCAAGATGCAACCTTACAAGTACGTGAACTCGTACTTAACACTGAGCAAGAGGCAAATAGCCTTTCAGCCCAAATGATCAGTGACGCCCAGAAAAAAGCGGATGCTTACCTTATTGATGCAAAAATCCGAGCGGAAGAAAAAACCAAAGGGTTTTTAGCCCAGAAAAGTGCGCAGGACAAGATAACAGCGGCATTGGCGGAAGAAAAATCCGACGCAGCGGTTCACTACATTGTGGAAAGGATAGATCAGCTTTGATTGTTCCGATGAAAAAAGCTACTCTGGTTGCTTTTAAGGAAGATAAAGAAGCTTTAATCGTAGCCTTGCAGCGTTGCGGGGAGCTGATGATTATCCCTCCGCAGAATTCAGAATTTACAGCCGGAAAAAGCGGTGACGACCAAACAGTACAGCGCGCAGATAATATGCTTAAATTCATTGCTCGATATCAAGGGAAAAAAAGTTTTTTTGCGCAGCGCCCTGAGATCGATTATCAAAAATTTATGCATGATAATCTAGAAGCGGATAAACTGGAGGACGAGATTGAACGCATTGCAAAGGAAATGTCCTTTGTCCAGGGCGAATTAGGCTCACTTAAATCTCAATTGGATCTGTTTATACCGTGGATGGATTTAAATATCCCGCTTGATGCATTATCATCCACAAAATGCGTTGAATTCTATACCGGTTATGTAAGCCCCGGTGTCAGCGAAGTGATAAAAGAAATCGCCGATAAAAAAGGCGCATTTATTCAACTTCTTGGCATTGCCTCGGAAGGGCGTGCGGTGATGATCGCGTGCCATGTGGACGAAGCGCAAGCAATTATGCAAGATATAAAAGCAAGCGGATTTATCGAGGCCAAGCCACCCAAGTCTTCTTTGACAGCGGCCGAAAGTTATCAAAATTGTCAGGTTCTTATTGAAAAAGCACAGCAAAAAATCATCTCTCTTGACGCTCAGGCTTTAGAATATGCGAAGCGTAAGGAAGAAATTGAAATTATCCATGATCAAAGCCAGGCTCACAACGAACGTCTCGCAGCCGGGCATGTTGAAACAGATGCTGTCATCTACATTGAAGGCTGGGTCCGCAGCGACAGGATCGACAAGGTGCAAAAAGCAGTGGAGAATACCACTCAGGTTTTTGAGCTTACGTTTGCTGATCCCTTGGATGATGAAAAGCCGCCGACGGTGGAAAAAAACAATTGGTTTATCACACCATTCGAAGTCATTACAGACATGTTTTCTCGTCCGGACCCCAGAGACGTAGACCCCAACCCAGTTCTGGGGCCATGGTACTGGCTGATATTTGGCATGATGATGGGTGATGCAGGATATGGCATCGTTATGCTGATCTTTTTCTCACTTTTCAAAAAGGTTAAAAAGCCAAAAGGAGAATTTGGCAAATTGATCGATGTTTTTCAGCTTTCCAGCATTACGACCTTTATTTGGGGGGTACTATTCGGAAGCTGGTTCGGCGCCACCTGGATGCCCATTTTGATGGTACCGCTCGATGAACCAGTCAATATGCTGATTTTATGCTTTGTTGTTGGTGCTCTCCATATATTCTCCGGGATGGGGATCAAAATGTACATCCTGATTAAAAGCGGAGATATTGTCGGAGCGCTTCTGGATCAGCTGACCTGGATTGTGTTGCTGACGGGGCTGGGGCTTATGTTCCTGCCAAAGCTTGCAGGTATCGGAAAAATCATGGCAATTTCATGTGCAGTGATCATATTTCTTACTGCAGGGCGGGACAAGAAAAGCATTGTTGGTAAGATTGGCGGAGGTTTTTTAAGCCTATACAATATCGTGGGGCCGTGCAGTGATATTATGTCGTACTCACGTATTCTGGCACTCAGCCTTTCCACCGGTGTTGTCGCAATGGTGATGAACCTTTTGGCCGGCATGGTACAGACATCGATATTTGGATTTTTCTGTTCGCTCTTCATCTATTTTTTTGGACATACCTTCAACTTGGTTATGGGACTTCTGTCAGCGTATGTGCATTCCAGCCGGTTACAGTATATAGAATTTTTTGGTAAGTTCTATGAAGGCAACGGTTACGCGTTTACGCCGCTGGCCATCCGTTCCAAGTATGTGGACGTTGTAGACAGATAATCATTGGATCTTAATATTATTAAAAATATAAAATTAATTATTTGGAGGACATCACTATGGGAACAACTCTTGCTATTATGGGCGCTGCGCTTAGTGCCGCTCTTGCCGGTATCGGTTCGGCCTGGGGTGTAAAATTGACGGGTGAGGCTGCTGCCGGTGTCGTGACTGAACAGCCTGAGCTTTTCGGTAAGGTGCTTGTTATCGAGGCTCTGCCGGGTACACAGGGTATTTATGGATTTTTAACAGCCGTTATCATCATGGTTCGTATCGGACTTCTGGGCGGAAACGCTATGAATCTGACAATGAACCAGGGCTGGGCATTGTTTGCTGCCGCGATGCCTATCGGAATTGTTGGTTTGATTTCTGCCATATTACAGGGTAAAACCGCTGTTGCCGCTATCCATATGTCGGCCAAACAACCTGATTCATCCGCAAAAGGTATCACCATGACCGCTATGGTCGAAACATACGCGATTCTGGCCTTGCTTATATCGATTCTTTTGGTGTTTGGTGTTTCGCTGTAAAAACAGCCATCAGAATAGGAAAGCGAGGATACGCTGTGGGTGCAGATAAAATATTAGAAAAGATAAAACAGGATGCCATACAGGAAGCTGCACTGATTGTTGCACAAGGGCAAATGAAAGCAAATGATGTCCGTGAAGCAATTTTGGGAAAAGCTAAAGAAAAAGCGGAAGCGATTGCCGATCATGCAAAAAAAGAGGCTGAAGAGCTTGCGCGCAGAAATATACTGATGGCAGAGCTGGAAAGCCGTAAAAATACACTGATTTCCAAGCACGTGGTTCTGGACAAAGTGTTTGACAAGGCACTTGAAGCACTGGGCAACCTTGACGGCGACCGCTTTGAAAGATTAATCACACGGATTGTTCTGGATTCAGTGAGCACCGGCGAAGAGACTCTTCGCGTACCTGCAAAAAATATGGATCAGTATACGAAAGGCAATTTGCTTCAGAAGCTCAACGCAGCACTTGTCAAAGAGGGAAGAACGGGCGCATTAAAGCTTGACGGTACACCGGCAGGTTTTGAAGGCGGCGTTCTGGTCGTCGGCGACGACAGCGACGTGAACGGCTCATTCGAAGCATTGCTGCGCACCATACGTGAGCAGTATGAGAGCGAGGTTGCAGCACTTCTGTTTCGGGCGGAGGTGCAATAAGATGCCTCAGGATAGTTACCCTTATGCTGTTGGCCGCATTAAGGTTTTGGAAACGCGCGCACTGGATCAAAACAAATGGAACAGACTGAAAGAAACTGATTTGCAGGACGGGATAAGAGTCTTAACTGAAACAGGATATGGTGCAGGCGTAACCTCTAGGGATGACATCGAGCCTCTCATCAAAGCGGAGCTTGCAACGGTGAGAAGCTTAATCTATGAGATTACACCTAATCCAAAGCTTACCGATTTGTTTTTACTGCCTGCTGACGCGCATAATTTAAAAACACTGTTAAAAACGCGGATTTTAGGGTTATCGTCCAAAGAACTCCTATTGGAAGGCGGGCTGTTTTCCATCGAGCTTCTGGAAAAATGCGTTAAAAACAAAGATTATTCCTTTTTGCCGAATGCGTTTACTGAAGAGCTGGATGCAGTGGAAAAGGCAATGGAACAGGATGGTCCTGATCCTCAGCTTTTGAGCGCCGCGGTAGACCGGGCTGTTTTCCAGCATATTAAGAATGTGCTCAAAAAGAACCGCAACGCTTTTCTGCATGATTATTTTACAGCGCAGATCGATTTTACCAACATTCAGAGCCTTGTTCGCGCCCGTTCTTTGAAAATGGAGGCGGACAAACTTAAGAACCTTCTGATACCCGGCGGTGAGATCTCATATAAAGATATTTTGGATGCTTTGGAGCTCCCGCTCGAACAGCTGCCAAAAGCTCTGTCAAAGGGTAAAAACGGCAGGGCTATCAGTGTGGCGCTGGATGAATTCCTGCTGACAAACCGTTCGAAAGCCCTTGAGAAGCGTATGGAAGAAGCACTGATGGCCATTGCGATGCGCGACCAGTATGATTCTTTCGGGATTGGCCCTCTTATCGGCTATCTGCTTAGCCGCGAGTCAGAGGCAAAAAAGCTGCGCGTTTTGTTCGCTTCCAAACGTACGGGGACAGCGATAAACAGTTAGCTGCTGAAGACACTTAATCTTTTCGGCCGGTCTAGTTTGATAAAAATTATGATGTTCTTCTTTTGTCTACCGGAGACAGACTGAAGAAGAGAGTATATTCGAAAACACAAGCACGATCATGTCACCGGAGAAATGGCAGTGCATATGAGTAATAAAAACGCAATAGCAGCGATTGGCGACCGTGACTCCGTTATGCTTTTTAATGCACTGGGTGTTAAAACGGTCTATGCCGATACGCCACAGGATACGGAAAAAGCCATCCATAAGTTGGCACACGAAGGATATGCCGTTATCTATATCACAGAGCAAGCCGCTCTCCTTGCACCGGAGGCTATCAAACGCTACAAAACCGAGGCGTTTCCGGCCATCATACCAATCCCCAGCAGACTTGGCAGCAATGGCCTTGGTATGCAGGGGATACGCGAAAATGTGGAAAAAGCAATCGGAGCGGATATCTTATTTGGGGAAAGAAGGTAAGAACAGCCGATGAGTCAAGCTAACAGTAAAGCTTCTGAAGCTGGTGAGACAGTTGGAACAATCGTAAAAGTCGCTGGTCCGCTGATCGTTGCAACCGGTATGTCAGACGCAAAGATGTATGATGTGGTACGGGTAAGTGACAAGCGTCTGATCGGTGAAATCATAGAGCTGAGAAGAGACAAGGCCTCAATTCAGGTATATGAAGAGACCGCGGGCCTGGGCCCCGGTGAGCCTGTTTATTCGACAGGTTTACCCCTTTCTGTTGAACTGGCACCGGGAATTATCGAAGGCATATTTGATGGAATTCAGCGCCCTCTGGAAGAGATCTATAAACAAGAGGGCGACCGCATTACACGCGGCGTCGATCTTCCAAAGCTGAATAGAACGAAAAAATGGGAATTTATTCCCGTAGCAAAGGTCGGTGAAAGTGTCACCGGCGGAGATATACTTGGAACCGTCCAAGAAACGCCTGCGGTTTTGCATAAGATCATGGTACCTCCCACCGCAAGTGGCAAAATCACATGGATTTTTAACGGCGAAGCGACCATTACAGAACCAATTGTCCGCCTTGAACAAAAGGACGGCACTATGGTCGAGCTGCCGATGCTGCAGCAGTGGCCTGTCAGACGCCAGCGTCCCTACAAAGAAAAGATGTCGCTCAGTGAGCCGATGATTACCGGCCAGCGCGTTGTCGATCTTCTGTTTCCGATTGCAAAAGGCGGCGTGGCGGCGATCCCCGGACCGTTTGGCTCGGGCAAAACCGTGATTCAGCATCAGTTCGCTAAGTGGGCGGATGCGGATATAATCGTTTATGTCGGATGCGGCGAACGTGGAAACGAAATGACCGACGTTCTGATGGAATTCCCAGAGCTTTCTGACCCCAGAACAGGGCTTCCTTTGATGAAACGTACGATCTTGATTGCCAATACGTCGGACATGCCTGTGGCTGCTCGTGAGGCGTCCATCTATACAGGTATTACCATCGCGGAGTATTTCAGAGATATGGGCTATAAAGTGGCCATCATGGCGGATTCCACTTCCCGCTGGGCGGAAGCGCTTCGCGAGATGTCGGGACGCCTTGAGGAGATGCCCGGTGAAGAAGGCTATCCGGCTTACCTGTCCTCGCGTATTGCAGAGTTCTATGAGCGTGCGGGAATGGTCCGCTGCTTGGGCTCGGATGAGCGTATAGGCGCGGTCACTGCGATCGGCGCTGTGTCGCCTCCCGGTGGAGATACCTCTGAACCGGTTTCACAGGGCACACTTCGAATCGTGAAGGTTTTCTGGGGATTAAGCGCACAGTTGGCCTATAAACGTCACTTCCCATCCATTGACTGGCTGCAGAGTTACTCACTTTACAAAGATAAAGTCACAAACTATTTCGATCGTACTGTCAATTCTTCCTGGTCTGAAAATGTGCAAAGAGTTATGATGACCCTGCAGGAAGAATCAGAGCTGGAAGAAATTGTTCGTCTGGTCGGTGTTGACGCACTTGGATTCAAGGACCGGCTGACGCTGGAATGTGCACGATCAATCAGAGAAGATTTTCTGCAACAGAATTCGTTCCGCGAAATTGATACCTTCACACCGCCCGAGAAACAGTTCAAAATGATCGAAGCGATTCTGAACTGGTATGACAAGGGCGTGGCGGCATTAAGTGCGGATGTGGCGTTTTCGAAAATCACATCCATGCCTGTACGCGACCAGATTGCGCGTATGAAATATATTGTGATGGAAGAATGCGACAAGAAGTTCGAAGAAATTGCCAAGCAAATTGATAATGAGTATGATTCTTTAACGGAAGGGGGCGGCAATATTGCGTAAGGAATATAAAACAATACGCGAGGTTGTAGGCCCGATTATGCTTGTCGACGGCGTTGAAGGCGTAAAATACGACGAGCTTGTTGAAATTGAGCAGGCCAATGGCGACCGCCGTGCAGGTAAGGTTCTCGAAATTAATGGTGGGAAAGCGCTTGTACAGCTGTTTGAGGGGTCACAGGGCCTTAAAATCAGCGATGCTAAAGCACGTTTTTTGGGCCATGGCATTGAGCTTGGCGTCAGTGAGGATATGCTTGGCCGCGTGTTCGACGGCATGGGACACCCGATTGACGGAGGCCCGGCCATCATTCCCAAGCAGCGTTTGGATATCAACGGTTCTCCAATTAATCCATCCGCCCGTGACTATCCCGCTGAGTTTATCCAGACCGGTATCTCTGCGATAGACGGACTAAATACCCTTGTCCGTGGACAGAAGCTTCCGGTTTTCTCTGGTTCAGGCTTGCCGCATGCACAGCTTGCCGCGCAAATTGCCAGACAGGCTAAAGTGCTGGGAAAAGATGAAAACTTTGCTGTTGTGTTCGGTGCAATCGGTATTACCTTTGAAGAGGCCGATTTCTTCATCAGCGATTTTAAAGCGACCGGCGCGATTGAACGCGCGGTTCTGTTTATGAACCTCGCGAATGACCCTGCCGTCGAGCGTATCGCAACGCCTCGTATGGCGATCACCTGTGCCGAATATATGGCTTATGAGCTGGGGATGCACGTACTGGTTATCCTGACGGATATCACCAACTATGCTGAGGCTCTGCGCGAGGTGTCTGCCGCCCGTAAAGAGGTCCCCGGTCGCCGTGGCTACCCAGGCTACCTTTATACCGACCTTGCGTCACTTTACGAGCGCGCAGGACGTATCAAGGGAAAAAAGGGCTCGATCACCCAGATCCCGATTTTGTCCATGCCTGAAGATGATAAAACACATCCAATCCCAGATCTGACGGGCTATATTACCGAGGGCCAGATCATCCTGTCCCGTGAACTGAACCGTAGGGGCATTACCCCACCGATCGATGTTCTTCCCTCACTAAGCCGTCTGAAAGACAAGGGAATCGGCAAGGGCAAAACCCGCGAGGATCACGCTGACACGATGAACCAACTGTTTGCCGCGTATGCCAGAGGCAAGGATGCCAAGGAATTGGCGGTTATCCTCGGCGACGCTGCGCTTTCTGATACAGATAAGATTTATGCCCAGTTTGCTACACAGTTTGAGCAGAAATATGTTTCGCAGGGATATACGACCAACCGTACGATTGAAGAAACGCTTTCCATCGGTTGGGAACTCTTGTCCATTCTGCCGCGCAATGAGCTGAAACGTATCAGAGACGCCTATTTGGATCAGTATCTCCCCTCCCAAGCCGTCAAGGAGGAATAAGCTATGGCTATCCGCGTAAACCCAACGCGTATGGAGCTTACCCGCCTAAAGGCGAGGTTAAAGACCGCCGTGCGCGGACATAAGCTGCTCAAGGATAAAAGAGATGAGATGGTACGCCGTTTTATCGAGCTTATTCGCAGAGACAAGGAGCTGCGTGAGCAGGTGGAAACAGCCCTTGGCGCGGCGATGGGCAGATTTGCCATAGCTAATGCGCAAATGGGAACCGAAGCCGTATCTGAGGCGCTTCTTTATCCTGCCCGCGAGGCCAAAGTCGAAATTGGTAAAAGGAACATCATGAGCGTTGATGTCCCGACGATTACCTATATCGGCAGTGACGATGCGGCTGATCTGCCCTACAGCTTCGCGTTTACATCTAGTGAGCTAGACAATGCTGTGCTTGATCTGGCATCCTTGCTGCCTAAGTTAATCGAGCTCGCTGAGGTAGAAAAGACTTGTAACTTGTTAGCCGACGAAATTGAGAAGACGCGACGGAGAGTGAATGCGCTAGAGCATGTCATGATCCCTGAAATGCAGCAGGCTATCAGGTTTATTACCATGAAGCTTGATGAGAACGAAAGAGGAAACCGTACACGTCTGATGAAAGTCAAAGACATGATGGTAGCTAATGAACAGTAAAAACTGTACCGCCCCGGCACTACGCTGGGGCGGTACAACGCTTATAGTACTCCTTTTTACCAACTTGGGATGATAAGAACGCACGTGGACATCGTTTTATGCATACGCGACATGTGATTTTGTGACTGACGGAGCATTGAATATAGTTGATTAACTTGAATACAAGCTTGTGATTTCTTCCCCCGCCGAAGGCGGGGGAAGAAAATGACGTTTTATATATAGCCAGTTCTTAAATTAATTGGCTATAGCAAGCTGTTGTGTTAACTCAATAATCAAACCGCATACTGGTCTACAGAAAGAGAAAAACCAAAAAGACTAATTAGAGAAATCATAGAATCAGGTAAACGAAATTGTCGCCTAATCTTGCAAAATTTGCATTTGGAACTTCAATATTAATCTACCATTGACGCAAATCTTTCAAAAAACGACTATTTAGCCCAAAATTCAATTGACAAAAGAGTTACTCTGTTGTAGTATTAGTAAGGTGTTTTTGAGACAATTACCTTATCCAATAACAATATTATGATTCGTTCAACATAAGGAAGTAGCTTGCAACAGATTTTGTTGTAGTATGTGTGCGTCAGTACGATTGAAGAATCCAACATACTTTGGAAAACAAGACTGTTATTGTGGCTTTTCGCAATATTAGTCTTTTTTTAATATAAAAACTAGCATGAGGACGTGAATGAATGGCGGAGTTATTCGGAAATATTCTTAATTTTACATGGCAGCAGATTGTCATGGAACTCATCGGTGGTATTCTAATTTGGCTCGCAATTAAAAAGAACATGGAGCCTGCTCTTCTTTTGCCAATTGGGTTTGGCGCAATGATTGTAAACCTTCCTTTTTCAGGAGCTGTGAATCAAATCGTTAATGGTGCAACCGAGCATGGTGTTATTGATGAGCTTTTTAACATGGGAATTGCCAATGAACTGTTCCCTCTGATATTGTTCATCGGCATTGGTGCGATGATCGATTTTGGCCCGTTACTGATGAATCCAAAAATGTTCATATTCGGTGCGGCTGCTCAGTTCGGCATTTTCTTCACCTTGGGTGTTGCTGCTTTATTCGGATTTGACATTAAAGATGCGGCATCCATTGCCATTATCGGAGCAGCGGATGGTCCTACATCAATTTTTGTGGCCAACTATTTTAATTCGAAATATCTTGGCGCTATCGTAGTGGCGGCTTATTCCTATATGGCACTTGTGCCGATCGTCCAACCCCCCGTTATTAGAATGATCACCACAAGAAAAGAGCGCTTGATCAGAATGCCATATGCTGAGAAGTCTGTTTCTCAAACAACCAAAATTCTGTTCCCCATTATCATTACTATCATTGCCGGAGCCGTTGTACCGCGTTCTGTCGCTTTGATCGGATTTTTAATGTTTGGAAACCTAATCAGGGAATGTGGAGTTCTAAATTCACTATCTCAGAGCGCTCAAAATGAGCTTGCCAATCTGATCACCCTGTTTTTGGGCCTTACGATTGCGGCAAGAATGCAAGCGAAGGATTTTCTTAATAAAGAAACCATGTTGATTATGGGACTTGGCCTGGTTGCCTTTGTGTTTGATACCATAGGCGGAGTCATGGTGGCTAAATTCATCAATCTCTTCTCCAAGAATAAGATCAATCCGATGATAGGCGCGGCGGGAATTTCTGCATTCCCAATGTCTGCCAGAGTTGTCCACAAAATGGGACTTAAGGAAGATCCGCATAATTTCCTTTTGATGCATGCTGTTGGCGCCAATGTTTCAGGCCAAATCGCATCGGTTATTGCGGGTGGCTTAGTGATTACCCTTGTTGAACAACTTGTGAAGTAAGGAGTAAAATAATGTTTGATGTAGCTAATTTTTTAAAAACAATTCCGGTTATCATTTATGGCATGGGCGGTATATACATTGTTATCGGGTTTATTATGGTATGCGTAGCGGTGCTTTGTAAAATGTTTCCTGCGGATAATAAATAGGCCCACGACATATTTCAGGATAGTCAGTATGTCATGATCATTTCCAAAAAGACATATAAAAGCATCATCCTAAGCGAGTGATGGGAAGTTGCGATGTAATCTACAAAGGAAAGAAATTACCCTTTGACAATGAAATGCCATGCCGGGTATGGCTAAAATGCGAGGGTTTACAGAACCTGAACTGCCAATGAGCGTACAAGATGAAGCGTACCGTCTCATAGGCAGTTATGCTGGGACCGGTTAAAGCCGAGAAATCATGTATATACGCTGACTGGATGCCAACGTGGATTGGCAGTTCAGCCGCTCTCAAATAACCAAAAGCCTCCGCGTTGATGCAGAAAAAGCATCAATGCGGAGGCTTTTATTTATGGCTGGAAAACGAATTGCATTGTGGCCGAGGTTTGTTCCTTGTTTCATGATTGCCTTAAGTGCTAATTTGTATTATTCTGTAAATACGACAAACATACAAGTAAGAAAATTGAGAGGAAAAACTAGATGTCAGAAATAGAAGTATTATCAAAAAAAGATGCGATATCAGTGACTAAACCGAATAGAACTATAGTTGATTATTATCTATTTGATGAATTCGAGGTTCATAAATGTGTTATACCCCCTCATTCAATACAGGAATGGCATATTCATAAAATCATTGAAGAAGTGATTGTGGTTGTTGCAGGAAATATTACTGTAAATTGGAAAGAGAATGGGGAAGTGAGAAGGCAAATTGTGTCCACGGATTCAATTTTAAGGGTTAAAAACTCTATACATAATATTGAAAACAATACCGATTATAACTCAGAGTTTATTGTTTTGAGAATGGTACCTACAGGGTGTTCCAAAAAAGAGTTAATAAAAAATGATAAAATTGTAATTGATAATGTGACTTGTTAAATCGACTCATTCAATTAATCAGTATGGTATACGAAGCAAGATCATTATTTTAGCGAGGTGAAATATGATTACAATCGGTAGAAGCGTGAGATGGTTTAATGACTATAAAGAAGAAGTTCTTTTTTCCCAACAGAACGGGTTTGACTTTATGCAAGTTTGGTTCCACAAGGGAAAAATTCTGATCGACAGAGCTGATGAACCAAAAGCGCAATATTTCAAAAAAATGAATTTCCCAATCATTTTCCATGCTGTCTTTGATGTCGATGATTTTATAACATTTGGGAATCAGTTAATTGATTTAGTAAAATATTTTGATCATAAAGAAGTGATCATTCACCCTGTATGTGAAGATAAACCCATTACGGATCAAACTATTTATGAGCTTTCTGATAATATCAGTAATTTATCGAGGATATTCACTGATATGGGTGTTATTTTATACATTGAAAATAACAGTGTGATCGATACAATCAATTACACACCTCACGACTTAAAGGCTGTCTTTGATAGAAACCCTGATATAGAACTACTGCTGGATCTTGCTCATATCGACAGCTATGAACATTTGCAACAAATCATTGATATTAAGTACCCCAAATGCTTACATATAGCGGATAAACATTTTTCAGTTAAACACGAGCATCTTCCGGTTGGAAAAGGTGACATAGACTTTGACCTTATTTTTTCAAAGTATTTATTCGACTTTGATGGGAAAGTCATTCTTGAAATAACGGAAGATGACGGATCGGTTGCTGATTCTAAAGAAAAAATTCTGAAAGCTTTACCCGCCAAGAATAGATAAACACAAATACAAAACAATCCCCTGTTCCACCGCCGAAGGCGAGGGAACAGGGGATTTAACGCATGTTTACTTAAACGAGAAGTCTTCTCTGTCCAGTGTCAGATTTGGGCTGTAATATGGATCGCCCGCGGCAAGTTCAGTCGCCCAGCGACCCCGAAAACGATCGATTTCCCCCTGAAAACGCCTGATCTTATCAGGGGTATTCTCATAGCCGCGCGTCTTGGATTCGTAATGATAAAGCTCCGCATAAGGAGTAAAAACAATCAAGTACCCCGCTTTGCGGATGCGCATGCATAGATCCACATCATTGAAGGCCACCTCAAAGGATTCATCCAAACCGCCGACCTCTTCATAAACCTTTTTTGATAACATCATGCAGGCCGCTGTGACGGCTGACAAATCCTGTGCAATCGTCAGACGGGCTACATATCCCTTGCTGCCCTTCGCAAATCCCTTGTGAGAGTGACCGGCGACGCCTCCAAGTCCCGTGATTACGCCAGCGTGCTGGATGGTGTTGTCAGGATAATAAAGCATAGCTCCAACCCCGCCCACATCCTTGCGTTGGGCAAACATCAGCATTTCCTCAAGCCAATTCGGAGTGATGACCTCAATATCATTATTGAGAAGCAGCACATATTCACCTTTGGCAAAGGTGAAACCGAAATTATTGATGGCAGAGTAATTGAACCTATCCTCCCAGGTCACGACTTTGATGTTGTCGTGCTCTTTTAAGTGCGCATAATAGGCGAAGGTTTCTTTTTTTGTGCTATTATTCTCAATGATTATAATCTCATAATTACGATAGGTTGATTTCTCACGAATGGACGTGATGCACTGGTTTAAGTCTTCAATACTGTCTTTGTTGGGAATGAGTATGGAAATCAGTGGATTACCATCAATCTCATAATTGATTTTATAGGTGGTAACGACAGCGGAATCGACAATCTCTCCAGTGAGGCCTTGACGCTTAAGATGCTGTGTAAGCGCTTTTTTGGCTGACTCAATCGTGTACGGTTTAGCCGAGATATTGGCAGCAGTTGAATTTCGATGTGCTCTCCAATAATACAGAACCTTTGGAATATGCACAATCTTTTTTGCCTGTTCAGTGAGCCTAAGAATAAGGTCATAATCCTGACTTCCGTCAAATTCGCTGGAGAACCAGCCCACATGGTCCAAAAGCTTGCGACTGAACACACTGAGATGACAGATATAGTTGTAGCTGCGAAGAGTGTCGGGGGCGAAATCAGGTTTGAAATGGGCGGTAATGATATGATTGAGATTGTGGCCAAACGTCACTTCATCAGTATAAACAAAATCGGCGCCCTGCCAGCAAATAGCCTTCATCACCTCAAACAGCGCACCGGGATGAAGTATATCATCATGATCGAACAACGCAATAAATTCTCCAGTGGCCATTTCAATGCACTTGTTGGAATTCCCTGCGATACCAAGATTCTCACTGAGCTGTCCATAGTGAATTCGGCTGTCCTTTTGTGCGTATTTTTGACAAATGTCTCTGACATTTTTATGCCGTTCATCACTTCCGTCCGCGAGACAAAGCTCCCAGTTTTCATACGTCTGTTTCTGCACGGATTCGATCATCTCACGAAGAAATAGCGGGGGTGTGTTATAAAGAGGCACCAAAACACTGATTTTTATTTTATGCGAGAAGATGGTTTCGCGCTGCTCATGCTTTTGTTGTTCGGTCAGATTGTTTGCCGATAAATACTCTTTGCATCTGTTTTTTTGCCCCAGCCACTTTTTGACGAGGCGTGCGGTGTCCTTAACCCCTTTATGTCTCAGATTCACAAGACCCCTATAAAAAAGCGCTGTGACTCGGTTTGATTTCATAAAGCGTTTGATGGCATCCATCACTTTTCGCACCGGAGCCAAGACCCTCCAAGAAGTGGAATGGATCACGGCATGATAGGCCCTATCAAATTTATCGCGCTCTTTTGCCGCTTTCTCATAGGCGTCCTGGTATTCCTCCAGTTGCAAAAGGAGGGAAGACTCGTTCTGCTCTGACTGGCAAAGACAATTTTCCAAGTTATCAATTTTTTGTCTGAACTGGCGAAACTGCGAAAACAAATCGTAGAGTCCGACCTCGTCATATGGAAAGATGGAAGCCTTGATCTTGATCCAGCTTGTCGGTTCATTTTTAAAATCGATTAAAAGTTGAGAATCTGAATTGAGGAAGATATCAAAGTGATCCAACTGGATTCCGTTGCAGTTTTCGGTAGTCAAAGGGCCATTATTTGAGATCACTTCTAAATTTTGAACAACACAGCCCCGTCCTTCGACTGGATCAAAACGCACCGACTTTATGTCCTCGGGCAGCGTAATCGTGTGAAAGAACTCGTGCCCGGGTGTATTGATGCTGGACATGTTTTCTGCAGAGAACCCTGTCCCGGTATTAAAAAATACCGTGGATGCGAATGCGCTCAGCCCGTCACCGGCTGCCAGTAGCTTTGCTGCATCCAGCCTACGGTTACGCTCGTAATCCTCTACCACGCGTGCGATATCGGTCGTACGGTATAAGCAGGCGGCGGATGCAATATAGCCCGCATTGTAATCGGCCTGACGAAAAAAGCCCTGTGCGGCAAAGCGCTTCATCCAATACTCGGGTTGCTGGACGTTGACATGCGTTGCCTCTAAAATGTCGTCTGCCGAGGAGGAGAATAAAATACGATCCGTATAGCGGCAGAGATTAGCGATCGCCTTTAAAGCGTCCTCTTCATACAGATGCTCAATCACTTCAATATTGGTAATGAGGTCAAATTTTTGGGGGAAATCCACCGGCGGCGTCTCTATCAGCGAGGCCGTACGGCAATAGGGGCGTATGTCCTCGCGCACCTGACTGATCGCATAATCCGAAATGTCAATCCCATACGCTTTAACACCTCTATCTCGCAGTGCCGCGACAAGGTGTCCCATAGCGCATCCGGCGTCTAAGACTGTCTCGGGATGAAAATCAGCCACAATTCTATCGGCAACCCCACCCAAAAAGGTCTTGAGAGGCTCGAAATTTTGATAGGAAACCTTTTCACCGCCCATATCGTACTGCTCATAATAGTTTTGGTTATAGATCTCGCTCAATTGTCTCACCCAGCTTTCTGTTTTGAACCGTTATACGAAAGAAGCAATTTATATCTATGTGTGTACTGGAAGCGGCATATAAATACCAATAATAAACTAGTGCCTTGTAAATAATTTATGGCAATGGGTTAAATGTTATTATATATTTCACCGTGGAAGGTTCTGTACCCACTTTTCACCTGACGTGTTATTTCTCCTCTAGCTAGCTCGATAGGCCTCACATACCGTCAGCACATCCCCAAGCATTTTCATATGACCTTTTTCCAGCCATAGAACATGTTTGCACAGGCGTTCAATTTGCTCGATTGAATGGGAAACAATGATGACGGTCGTGCCACCTTCCATCATCGCACGGATTCTCTCTTCGCACTTTTGCTGAAAGTGGAAATCGCCGACAGCCAATATTTCATCGACAATCAAAATCTCCGGACGTGTGATTGTCGCGATGGCAAAACCAATTCTGGCCACCATGCCCGAGGAATAGTTTTTCATCGGTACATCCAAAAACTCTTCCATTTCGGAAAATGCAACGATTTCATCAAAGCACTTGCTCATCATATCTCTGGGAAAGCCCAGTACAGAGCCATTGAGAAAAATGTTCTCGCGGGCGGTCAATTCCATATCAAAACCGGCACCCAGCTCAATCAGCGGTGCGATGGTCCCGAAAATTTTCACATTACCCTTGCTGGGCTTCAATATGCCGGAAATAATTTTCAACAAGGTGCTTTTACCCGAGCCGTTCAGTCCAACAATGCCAAAAACGTCACCTTTTTGAATGTTTAGTGTGATATTCCTAAGGGCAATGAAGTCCTCGAACATGAGCTGCCGTTTTACCAGCTTAATGAAGTATTCCTTCAGACTGTCGACCTTCTCTTTGCTCATATTAAAGTGCATTTCGACATCCCTGACCTCAATAGCATTCTGCAAGAACACGCCCCCTTTATATATAGAGAATAAATTTATCCTGGTATTTCTTAAATATCAAAAGCCCTACAGTCAGCGAAAGCAGGGAGAGAAAGATGCATATTAAATTCATTGAAAGACTTGGAACCGTCCCATACATCGTGACCTGGCGGAAATAATCTACATAATAGTAAAGCGGGTTGCATTGCACGAAGAACTTGATGTTTTCGGGCAGAATGTCAACCGGATAAATGATCGGTGTCAAATACATCAGCGCGGTTAAAAACACCCCATATAGGTGCATCATATCTCTAAAAAACACACAGAGTACGCTTAAAATCAGACCCACACCGATTGAAAATACCAAAAGGTATAAAACGGGAATAGGAAACAGCAAAATCGTCCAGGTGATCGGATGGCGCAGCACCAAAAACATAATGATAACGGCGATAAATGAAAACATCAGGTTGACAAAGGCGAAGATCGCTTTTTCCAGCGGGAAAATATACTTGGGGATATACACCTTTTTAATCAACGGCGCCGCGTAAATGGTGGAAGTCATCGCATTGCTGGTGGCCTCGGAAAAAAAACTGTAGAGGGTTGAACCGGTTAGGTAATAGATTGGAAAATTGGGGATACTGATCTTGAAAACGCGAGAAAATACCGCTGTAATGACCATCATCATCAAAAGCGGATTTAAGATACTCCAAACCAATCCAAGGAAAGAGCGCCGGTATTTTACCTTGATATCCCTTATGACCAGATCTTCAAGAAGATACCGGTAACGCATAAAGGTCTGCAGTTGTCCTTTCAATGTGAAGCTCCTTCTAAAAACCTTGTTCATACTTATAGATTGTCTTTTCCGCGAAAAGTGAAACTATAGCTAAACTGGATTTTTTATACCGTCTGCCCCGACAACAATGGGGAAAAGACAATCTGATTACTTAAGTTGTTTGAGTGTAGGGTTAACCTTGTCCTTTTCAGAGAGAAGAACCTCTATGTCGTTGGAGATGGGCCATTCGATGTCAATGTCAGGATCGTTCCAAAGTAAGCCGCCCTCGTCGCTTGGGTCATAATAGCGAGTACATTTATAGACGAATTCAGCGGTTTCAGACACGACCAGAAAGCCGTGGGCGAAGCCCTCGGGGACATAGAACTGTCGCTTGTTCTGGTCGCTTAACAGTACTCCATGCCATTGCCCATAGGTTTTGCTGCCTGCGCGCAGATCGACGGCCACATCATACACTTCACCGCTGATGACCCGCACCAGCTTGCCCTGTGGGTTCTTTTTTTGAAAATGAAGTCCCCTCAGCACGCCTTTTTTGGATTTTGACTGGTTGTCCTGTACGAATACCATATCCAGTCCGGCTTTTTTGAATTCTTCAAAGTGGTAGGTTTCTAAAAAATAGCCCCTATGGTCACCGAAAACAGTGGGCTCGATAATGTATAAGTCCTTGATTCCCGTATCGATAAACTGAAATTTGCCCATAATAAGCTCCATTCCGCCGCTTTGCGCCGGCACAAAAAATCTTTAACGTCAGGCCCTTACCACGCAAAGTAGAAGAATGATAAGAGCTTATTTGTTATCCCTCGCCGGTTGCCGCGAAGCGGAGAGGCGATGGGGACATTGTTCGCCCGCTTCGAGCTGGTCTGAAAGTTTTTTCAGACACAGTCCATTCCGCCGCTTTGCGCCGGCACAAAAAACTTTTATAAAAGGCAAAAGAGTGAAACGATTGGGTATTCACTCTATGAGTATTCTTTATAATAAAAGGGACTTCTTTCTAATCTATCTGCCCCGCCTACGACGGAGCAGACAAATTTCAAATATTCAATTTGTTTAATGCGTTGCATCAATCAAAAGCTACCTGCCCGCATACATCTTGTCATAATAAGCCTGATAAGCTCCGCTGGTCACGTTTTCCATCCAATCCTTGTGCTCAAGATACCACCTGAGGGTCTTTTCAATGCCTTCTTCAAAAGGGGTTTCAGGGTACCATCCGAGATCTTTTTTGATTTTGGCGGGATCGATCCCATAACGGCGGTCATGGCCCTTACGATCGGTCACATACTTGATCAGTTGCTCTCCGACTGAGGGGTCAACATGTTCTTTGACATAGCCGATAATCGTTTTGACAATGGTGATATTGGGCCTTTCGTTGTGACCGCCAACGTTATAAACCTCGCCGATCTTGCCGCCTCGCACAACCATATCAATCGCCTTGCAGTGATCTTCGACATAAAGCCAGTCGCGCACCTGCATCCCGTCGCCATAAACGGGAAGAGGCTGATGCCGCAGCGTGTTGTTTAGCATTAAGGGGATCAGCTTTTCGGGGAACTGAAATGGCCCATAATTGTTAGAGCACCGTGTGATGTTCACGGGCATCTTATACGTATCGGCATAGGCCTTGACGAACAGATCAGCGGAGGTTTTGCTGGAGGAATAGGGGCTGTGTGGGTCCAGCGGCGTTGTCTCTGTGAAGAAGCCTGTCGCACCCAATGAGCCATACACTTCATCCGTGGAAACCTGCATATACTTGACGCCTTCTTTATACTGGTCATCGCCGATCTGCCAGAAGCTTTTAGCAGTGTTCAGAAGATTAACAGTCCCAAGTACGTTGGTCTTCACAAAAACTTCGGGATCCGTGATGGAACGGTCCACATGGGTTTCTGCCGCAAAATTGACGACATAATCAAACGTATACTGTTTAAACAGACCTTCTATTACGTCTTTGTCGCAGATATCTGCCTGCACAAAAACATAGTTTGGGTGATTTTCAACCTCTGTCAGGTTTTCAAGATTCCCCGCATAGGTCAGCTTGTCCACATTGACGATCTTGACGTCACTATATTTACCCAGCATGTAGAGAATATAATTGGAGCCGATAAAGCCCGCCCCGCCTGTTACTAGATATATTTTCATTGTTTACCGATCACCATCCTTAAAATTTTTCATAAAGCATTCGAGAGCATCCTGCCAAGGTCGCATTTGGTCTCCCACCGTGGTCCGGAGCATCATATTGTCAAGTGAGGAATAAGCGGGGCGCCTCGCCGGAGTCGGAAATTCCTCGGTAGTACAGGGGTTGACAGTACAGTTGATTCCCGCAAGCCGGATAATTTCACTGGCGAAGTCGAACCAGCTGCATTCGCCGTTTCCTGTGCAATGATATACACCATATTCTTCTGTGGCTGCAATTTTCAAAATATGGAAGGCCAGATCAGCCGCGTTGGTGGGATTGCCGCGCTGGTCGTCGACCACCTTGAGACTGCCGCGCTCGCGGCCCGCTTTCATGATGGTCTTCACAAAATTATTGCCCACATAGCCATAAAGCCATGCAGTTCTGACGATAAAATATCGAGAACAAAAATCACGCACATACTGTTCGCCTAAAAACTTTGTCTTGCCATAAATGCTTTGCGGATCACAGACGTCCCACTCGGTATAGGGAAGGTGGCCGTCACCCGCAAAAACATAGTCGGTGGAAACATGAATGAGCTTGGCCCGCGTTTTTTCCGCCGCTACAGCCAGATTGCGCGCGCCCAGTGTGTTGACTTTGAAGGCTATTTCCTGTTCGGTTTCGCATTTGTTTACATTGGTATACGCGGCGCAATTGATTATCAAATCAAAACCGGCTTTATCTGTAAACTGAGTGACGGCATCAGGGTCGGTGATATCAAGCTCGGTCACATCTACCGAAACGATCTCGGCGTTTGCGAAACATTTGGGGAGCTTCCCCAGCTCAGAATCCTGGTCGTGCAGATTCTTCATCAGCTCGCTGCCAAGCTGACCGTTCGCACCTGTAATTAAAATCTTCATCAAGTATAAGCTCCATTCCGCCGCTTTGCACCGGCATGATACTACTTTAGTACTAAGCTAAGCTCTTACCATGCAAAAACAGAGGGATGATAAGAGCTTATTTGTCATCCCTCGTCGATTACCCCGAAGCGGTGAGTCAAGGGAGAAATAGTCTGTCCGTGGGTGGGCTATATTGAGAGGTGAATATCTTAAATTTAAACCTTAACTTGCTCTGCCACCTGATAGAGATACTTGCCATAATCAGATGATTTCATCAGGGCGGCCTGCTTTAAAAGCTGCTCACGGGTGATAAAGTGATTGCGGTAGGCAATCTCCTCAAGACATGAGATGTAAAGCCCCTGCCTGGTCTGTACAGCCTGCACAAAGTTAGCTGCGTCCAGCATCGCGTGATGCGTGCCGGTGTCCAGCCACGCCATACCACGGCCAAACAGTTCGACCTTGAGGTTCCCTTGTTCCAGATAGGCGTTATTGACTGCCGTAATCTCCAGTTCGCCGCGCGATGAAGGTTTGACATTTTTTGCAATTTCAACTACATGATGATCATAGAAATAAAGTCCCGGTACGGCGTAATTGGATTTTGGGTTTTTGGGCTTTTCCTCAATAGAAAGTACATTGCCGTTCTTATCAAATTCGACTACGCCAAAATCCTCGGGATTGCTGACATGATAGCCGAATATAGTGGCGCCCTCTTTGCGGTTGGCCGCTGCTTTCAGGCGCTCAGAAAACGCATAACCGTAAAATATGTTATCTCCCAACACTAAACAGGTATTATCGTCGCCAATAAATTCTTCCCCAAGGATAAATGCCTCAGCCAGACCACGAGGAGCGGTCTGCACTTGATATGAAACGCGAAGACCCAGATGGCTTCCATTGCCAAACAGTTCTTCAAACGCCTTGATGTCCCTTGGTGTTGAGATAATCAGGACATCCTGTATACCAGCCAGCATCAGCGTCGATAGGGGATAGTAGATCATCGGCTTGTCGTATATTGTCAAGATCTGCTTAGAACACGCGATGGTTGACGGGTAGAGCCTTGTACCTGCGCCGCCTGCTAAAACAATGCCTTTCATTCCATTTCCTCCACAAATCTCTTTGGTTTTTCGCTTTATGCGATAAACGGGCAAATCTTTCCCCGTATACAGCAAACAATCGAATTATATAACGCCCCGCGGGCAATTTCAAGTCATGAAAAGTCTTTTGTCACACCATCATGATCTGCGCGGCTGCTCTCGAGGCTCCGATTTTTAGAAAATCAAACTCAATAAGCGTTTTGATTCGGTTAAACTTTCCCTTACGTGGGATATCCGCATAAGCCAGGAGAAGGCTTTTTTGCTCCTCGTTCAGTTCTTGTCCGTACCGTCGGACAAATTCATCTGCTTGGGCATAAGTGTCGTTCAGATTGCTTTTGAGCCTTTGCCAGTTTTTGACCTGACCCAGCTTATAATGAAGGCTGCCGACATTTTTGGCACCCACCTGATTGGCCGCATGCTGCCGATAGAGGATCGTGGGGGTAGTGACAAACTCGATCCGGCCGAAGCAGCAGGCAATCAGCGCTAGCCATCCATCGTGCATCAGCGCATGTCTGGGCGGTTCCCCCACCCTATCGATGAGGGGTCGGTTAATCATGACAGTGCAGCCGGTTACAATATTTTGCACCAAAAGATTATTGAGTTTGTTTCGTCTATAGTCCAGATTCATGAGCGAGAGAAAGGACTCTGCTGTCACATGAAGTTCGCTGTCGGTTACTTTGAGGTCGGTGTGTACCAAAACCGGTATATTTCCCCCGGACTCTTCCTCTGTGGCCTTCATCCGCTCAAGCGCAAGACAGATTTTGTCCGGCAGCCACACATCATCCTGGTCGCTGAACATGACATACCGACCTGAGTTTTGTCCTAAAAGATGAAAAAAGTGATCCCGGGCGTTTCCATAATGCAACCCATTTTCCAGCACAAAAATTTTATCTGGGAAACGCTTTTGATAATCAGACAATACCGCCAAGCTGCGGTCTGTTGAAAGATCATCCGATAAATATAGTTCCCAGTCGCTGAAGGTTTGGTTGAGAATTGAGTCGATCTGACGGGCAAGGTATTCTTCTCCGTTATAAACGGCCATAAGAATGGCTACTTTGTCCTGTTTAGTCATTTTTTCCACGCCACTTTATCATATATTGACCCACTGATTTTAAATGAACCAGCAGAAATTTGAGGCTTTTCTTCGATGCCCGGTGCCAATCGTGTACTACAGATGTTTGAGGGCAAAATACGACACGTCCCAGGCTTTTGGCACGGCGGGTCAGGTCCGCGTCCTCCATATACATAAAGAACCTTTCATCAAAGCCTCCAAGCTGCAAAAACACTTCTGTTCTGATCATCATAAAGCAGCCGGTGCAAAAGTCGATTTCCCTTGGTTTGGTAAGTGGAGCATCGTGCATGGTGTACTCTTTCCGCAAACCGGCAAACAAAGGATGAAGCTTTTCAAGCCTTCCCCCCAGCAGATAGCGAAGCTTCGGCGCTTTCTGTGGAAGATATTGCCGTGTCCCATCCCTGTTTAGTATCATGGGCGTGGTTATGACAACATTTGGATTCTCCTCCATATAAGAGGCAAGGGCATAAAGAGTATCCTCCGTCAACGAGATATCCGGGTTGATGATTACATGATATTTGGAATCAAGCTGTGAAAGCACGCGATTATGTCCGTGGCCAAAGCCGCCGTTACTTGTATTTTCCAGCACGACGACCTGCGGAAATTTCTCGCGGACAATCTTTACCGTATCGTCGGTGGAATGATTGTCGGAAAGAAAAAGGGTAAGCTCAACATCTTTGGAAAATTGAAGTATCGTATCTACCGTATGGGTGATGAGCTGGGCGTTATTGTAGGTAACAATGGCAGCCGACAGCTTAATTTTTGTGGACGCTTTTTCTGCGTTTTCTTCTTGCATAAGCTCCTCACGAACCGCATATTTTCAGTATTTTGATTCTTGATCCCTCTAGTTTTTCTACCGGTCTCCCTTACCAAAGTTCAAATCCAAAGTCTAAAAGCCCTGCGTGCTTTCTTTCATAAAGATAATTTTCACGGTAAGCAGCAGAATCTTAATATCCAAAAAGATAGAGTAATCCTCGATATAGAGAAGATCCATATTCAGTTTATCCATTGGGGAGGTATTATAACGGCCATAAACCTGCGCATAACCGGTTAGACCGCCCTTCATCTTATGGCGAAGTGAAAACTCGGGGATAAATTCGGAGTATTCCTCCACATTTTCGCATCTTTCCGGTCGGGGCCCCACAAGGGACATGTCCCCAATGAAGATATTAAGCAACTGAGGAAGCTCATCAAGACGGGTGGCTCTTATAAATTTACCGACTTTCGTGATACGGTCATCTTTATCTACAGCTTTTTGAGCACCGTTCTTCTCGGCATCTATAACCATGCTGCGAAATTTAAGAAGAGTGAATATTCGGTTGCCCCGGGTGATCCGAGCCTGTTTGAAAAAGATGGGGCCGCCGTCATTTAGTTTAATGGCTACCGCCACTGCCAGCATCAGGGGACTTGCAATAATAAGCCCCAATCCAGACAAAAAAATATCCATCGTACGTTTTAAAAAGAGCTGTTCTACAGAGGGACCCTTGTTGCGGCAGAGAAATACGGGGGAGTCAAAGGCTTGTATATTGGTGGCATAGCGTGTGAGAATATCGGGAATAGAGGGTGCCAGATAGACTTTTTTACTTTGAGCATAACAGTAGGTCTCCAGCAACTCACGAAGCTTGGAGTGAATGGTGCCGATAAAAATAGTATCGCACTGCTCGATCGACGTCCACACACCCGCGGGAATACTGTCGCCTGTCACCACAATCCGGCAGATCCTGTAACGTGTGCTTGCAGCTTGCAGCTTTTCCAGAATGGCGTCATCCTGTCCAGTGCAGATGGCTACAAGGTCGCTGATGGGATAAAGCTGCCGGTACACCCTGTTGGCGAACGCACAGAAAATGCCAAAAACTACACCTTGCAATACAGACAGCCAAAGCAGAGGATAAAAGTTGATATATAAGAATGATTTGTTGGCGATTAAACAAATGAGCAAATAGGCGAGAACATTAGACATCACAATGGCCAGGCTTCCCGAATAGGTAAGCTCCCAGGTAGGGGAAAAGCCAACCTCAAAGGCTCCATAAATTTTTTGCAGTTTGTAAAGAATTGCGCCATAAATTACGATTACAAAAAAATTACCCTTGACAAACTGGGAGGCTGGCTCGTAATACCGAAAAAAGGTATAAGAAAACAGCGCTACAATCAGCAAAAGCAACAGCAACTTTATGGAGAGTATTATCATTTTGCGCTTTTTAATCTGCAATCACAACATCCTTTCCCCATGGGGCAAAGTGGTTTTTCGGCGACATATAGCACTAAACAAATATTGAGAAAAATTGATCTCTTTATACCCAGCCACTAGCAGGGCATAAAGAAAGAAAGAAGTTACATTGCCTTGGAAAGCTCATATAGTTCTGTCAGGTACAGCCAATCGAATATTATATTATTTTACCTTTTTTTACTTCACTTTACAAGCTTTCATGCGGTTTTTGCGCTAAAATTAGTTTAAATGTTCTTTTGTGTTTGCTTTTCTGTCTCAACCATAGGCACAGAAATGAGAAGTTAACGAATACTCTTTGAAAGTCATAAAAGTTCTGTATGGTTTCACCCGTTTTTCCTTATAAAAATACCGGGTGCCCTATCACCTGACGGTGACAGGGCACATTATACTTCACCAAATCAATATCAATAGAAAACGAGTTTCCTGTTCTCATCTTCGGCGGGGAGTGGTAAAAGCAGAGTGCCATTGAAACATAATAACACAGTGCTATTATTTACTTCGGGCGAACCTTGATGACCACTCCATCGTTAGAGTCGTCCTCTTCGCCATTTTGGCTACTGCTTGATTTGCTGCTGCTTGACTTACCGGATGAACCGGATGAGCTGGTTGAACCGGATGAACCGGATGAGCTGGATGAACCAGATGAGCTGCTGCTGGACTCACTCGAGCTTGATTCATAATGGACCACTGGGTCAGCCACCGCCTGTGCAATGATCAGGTCACTCGCAGTGATCAGCTTCCCATTTGTAAAATTTGCGCTTAAAATTTCAGCAAGCTTTTTCGTGTTAAGGTTATATACAGAATAGCCATAGGATGTGACACCTTCACCGTCTGCAACAAAAAAGTGCAAATTCTCGGTTCCCATATCAAGGGCTTTATTGGCCATCACGAGCATTTGATTCAAAGGAATATTCGTTTTGATTTCTGAATAATTTTTAGCGATCGCTTTGAGTACTTCTGTGCTTCCTTTTCCTTTGATCATTTTTAGAAGTGCGATCATAAAATCATCCTGGGCGCCGATTCTGCCAATATCCGCGTTGACATAGCTATGGCGGTTCCGGATAAACCACTCGGCTTTTCCTCCATCCAAAACCTGATATCCAGGTTTCAAGAGACCATCCGAAAAATAAGCCACGCTCTGTGTAATTTCGATCGGAATACCACCAAGATTGTCAATTATATTGCGAAAGCCACTTAAAGTGATGGTTGCATAATAATCAGTGCTAAGGGTGGTCATGTCCTTTATGGTCTTTGCTAAGCTTTTTATTCCTTCGTTTTCGTTTTTGGCAACGCCATAAACCGCATTGATTTTTCCGGTTGGAAAGTCCCAGCCTACAAATGAATCCCGTGGTATCCTCAAAATGTTTGCGCTTTTATTCTCAAAATCGATTGAGGCAAGCATGATCATGTCAGTATGCTTCTCACTTTCGTCGACACCGCAGACAAGAATCTTTATGTTTTTGACGTCATCGTCTGATTTACCATCCAAAGTATTGGAAGGCTGGATGATTTTATTGCCGCTATTTATCCATGGCTGCAGTAAGTAAGCGGCACACGGTACTAATGTCAAAATAGCAATGGTAACAACGACAATAATGATGTATTTTTTTTTATTTTTATCTATTGATATCATATCTTTCCCCCTAAAGCGCTGCCAAATATTATAACAAGAATATATGCAAAATACAACTCAATGCGAAAATATAGTGACAACATTCGACTTAAATTCAATAAAAATGTAGCGATCTGGCACTTTTCTTTCTAAAACACAGTGATAATCAGCAGTATTTATTATTACCGCCGGTGGTGGGGATAATAGATACGTTTCATGATGACGTCCTAAATAAAGTGCTTATCGCATGCTTTTAATCATGCATTTTTCTTTACCATTTTGCCAATTATAGTTGATTAATTTGAAAACAAGCTTGTAATTTCTTCCCCCACCGAAGGCGGGGGAAGAAAATGACGTTTTATATATAGCCAGTTTTTAAGTTAATTGGCTATATTTTGTTGTGAATTCATGATAAAAAAATAAGGGATCGCGCTGTCAATATTGTCAGTGCGAACCTTGTAGTTGTGAAAACAACCACCAACTATGTCGGTGGAGCAAAAAAAGCTTTAGCGATGAAGCGGACCAAAAAACTCCTTTTGATGTAGAATAAACTTGCGGTCTGGCAACTGCAAGAGTACATCAAAAGGAGGACATTCGAAATGAATGACAATAAAAGTCTAGCACATACAACGTGGAATTGTAAATATCACGTCGTGTTCGCGCCAAAATACCGCAGGGAAATATTTTATGGTGAAAAGCGAGAAGAAATCGGCAAAATTCTAAGAGAATTGTGTTCCTGGAAAGGTATTAACATTATTGAAGCAGAAGTTTGTACGGATCACATTCACATGCTGGTGGAAATCCCGCCGAAGATGAGCGTTTCAAGCTTTATGGGATTTCTCAAAGGCAAAAGCAGTCTGATCATACATGAACGACATGCGAATTTAAAGTATAAACATGGCAACCGATCTTTTTGGTGTCGTGGATACTATGTGGACACAGTGGGGAAAAACACCAAAAAGATCGCTGAATATATCCAAAACCAATTAAAAGAAGATAAGCTGCAGGATCAGTTGACATTCAGGGAATATGAAGACCCTTTCAAGGGTAGCAAGTAATAAGTTTTTGCAAATGTCAGACCGTAATATGCCATTGCAATGGCAGCCAGTAACAGCGGGTTATACCCGCATAAGAAAAGCCGCCGGCTAAGCCGGCGGATGTTTACTCATATAGACAATTTCTAATTGCTAGTACCTTGTAATATCTAAATCTTATATGACAATGGGTTAAATGTTCTTGTATATTCCTCCATCTTCGGCGGGGGAATATACAAGGTTAAGATTTTACAATATACCATAGGTTTCGGCTACAAGTCTGTCAGATGCACAGTGCCATCTTCCTTCTGCTTGAGTCGCCTAAATAGTCTAAATGCCGTGATCAGTGTGCCAACCATGCAAATGGAGGCGGCCATAATATAGGAAAGGCGCATACCAAAAATAAATGCGTCGTTACGTCCAGAAACGTATCCGGTGACGTGATGGCCAATTTTGGCGCTCATACCACCGTACAGGACGGCAGTAGAAAGAGAAATTCCAATAGTGAAACCGATGTTTCGGACGAGTGCGTTTATGCTTCCACCAATACCGAGTTTTTTACGAGGAAGCATAGACATGACAAGAGAATTGTTGGGAGACTGAAACAGGCCGTTTCCAAGAGCCATGAAACCGATATACAGGCATATAACCCAATAGACCGGAGTCTCATTTAATGTGGCCATTAAGTATAATCCACCACTGGTCAGTGTAAGGCCGATGACCGTTAACACCTCTGAACCGATTTTGTCAGAAAGGTATCCGCTGGCTGGCGCGACCAAAGCAAGAATAATCGGGTAAATGGTCATATAGAGCCCCGCCGTCCCTGGTGTCATGTTTAGCACATTCTGTAAGTAAAATGGCAAAATAATGTTCGAACATGACATTGCCAAAAACGAGGTAAATGCACAAAAAATACTGATGGAATACCATTTGTTTTCAAAAATATGAAGGTCGAGTAATGGAACTTCTGATTTGCGTTCCAACACAAAAAACGATATTGAAGCGATAATCGCAACCGCAAAAAGGAAAAGAATCAACGGATTCGAATAACCTATGGTTTGTCCATATTCCAGTGCGATAAAAAGTGGAGCGATGGCAAGGGTGAACAATATGCAACCCCACAGGTCCAGTTTTTCGCCTGTCGATACGTTATCCTGTCCGGAAAATTTTAAATTTGCAAGATAGGCAATTAGGCCAACGGGTACATTCACCCAAAATAAATATTCCCAGCTCGCAAAGGAAATGATGAAGCCACCTAATGAAGGCCCTACCATTGTACCAAGTGCGACGAATGTCCCGCTAATTCCAAGTGCACGGCCCCGTTCCTCCGGAGGAAAAGATCGTGTGATAATTCCCATGCTGTTTGCCATACTTGCCGCTGCACCCACCGCCTGGACCGCCCGGGCCGCTAGGAGAAGAGGCAAAGTATGCGTGACACCGCAGAGAAAAGAACCAATTGTGAAAATTAAGAGCCCAAATCGGAATATTTTACTTTGTCCCTTCAGATCGCCAAGACGCCCGAAAATTAAAATACATACGGTAATGACTATGAGATAGGAAGTGACCACCCAAGTGATCTGTCCGGTATTAACATGAAGCGCTTTAGACATAGTGGGCAGTGCAACATTGACAATACTGCTGTCAAGTGTGGACATAAAGGTTGATATCACGGTAATCAGTAATATAATCCATCTGTCGGGGCCATAAATATTTGTTTTTACTTCCACTGCGTTTCATCCATCCTTTTGCTTTCAATCTTATCCGCGTTTGCTTCGATTTGAAGCAAAAGGCGAACGACCGTATCTTTTTCCTGTTCGGTCAAACCGTCTGTGATGACATCAATCCATCGAATAATTTCCCCACGAACTTTGGGAATACAGTCTCTTGCGCGGTCTGTCAGATAAAGCCGAAAAGCCCGTAAATCCTCCATATCTGGTGTCTTTGTCAGGTATCCTTGTGCCAATAGCTTTTGTATGGTCCGGGTAGACATTGCTTTGTCTACTCCCAACTTTTTACTGATCTTGTCCAGACTGATTCCTTCTTCATCCGAAAGTGCAAGAAGATAAGGATAGGAGCCGCTGCTCAGACCATATTTTTTGAACGCACAGTCAAAATGGGCCTGTGTTTTTCGTATAATGTGAGTGCATGTTTTGATTAAAAGTCTATTATTGCTCATCTGTCTCAGGTCCACCTTTTTGCACAATATACTATATAATAAAACAAGATGGTTGACAAGTCAACCATCTTTTCTTTGAAAGTTAATAGGAAATTCATCTCTGTCACTTTTGCGGCTGTAAGCGGGTAAAGTTGAATAATTGTATGATTACATATAGTATAAAATCACGAACAAAAGCCCCGAGGTTTTTCTGTTGTTTTTTGGTGAATGTGAATCACAGCGCCTTTGCATCGCTTAAATTGGTTATACAGTAAAGTGCCATCTCCCAATCCGACTCTGAATGTGATCTAGAGAAATCACGGGACTACTCACCGCTTCTTTTCGCCACGGTCAGTCCTTTTTCAGTGTAATTCACCTCTAGGCGGGTTCCCGGGGTCAGGTTTTCAGCAATGATCATCCGCCCAATCAGGGTTTCAACATGGCGCTGCAGGAACCGCTTCATTGGGCGTGCACCGTACTGAGGATCATAACCATTTTGCACAATATAGTCTTTGGCAGCCGCGGATAAAGTAACAGTAAGCTGTTTATCTTTAAGGCGAACTTGAAGCTCTGCCATCAAAAGATCGACGATGCTGGAGATGTCCTCTTTGGTTAAAGGACGGAAGAAGACCGTTTCGTCTAATCGATTGAGAAACTCGGGGCGGAAGTACTGTCTGAGCAATCGCTCAATCTGGTTCTTCACCTCAGGGAGAATGTTACCCTCGCCGTCTATGCCCTCAAGCAACAGGTCGGACCCGATGTTTGAGGTCATAATGATAATCGTATTTTTAAAGTCGACTGTTCTGCCCTGCGAGTCGGTAATGCGTCCGTCATCGAGAACCTGTAATAGGATGTTGAAGACGTCGGCATGGGCCTTTTCCACCTCGTCGAACAGGATGACGGAATATGGTTTCCGCCGGACGGCTTCAGTAAGCTGACCGCCCTCTTCATAACCCACATATCCGGGAGGCGCGCCAACCAGACGGGAAACTGCATGTTTCTCCATGTATTCACTCATATCGATGCGGATGAGGTTGCGCTCGGTATCGAACAGCGCCTGAGAAAGGGCCTTGGCAAGCTCGGTTTTACCCACACCAGTGGGACCTAAGAACAAGAAGGAGCCGATGGGCCTGTCGGGGTCCTGTATGCCCGCTCTTGAGCGGATGATTGCCTCGGTAATGCTCACGACAGCCTCGTCCTGGCCGATAACACGCTTATGCAGAATGTCGCCAAGCCCAAGAAGCTTCTCGCGCTCGCTCTCCATCAGTCTTGAAACGGGGATTCCTGTCCAACGGCCGACAATGCTGGCGATTTCTTCCTCAGTGACGCTGTCTCTGAGAAGGGATGAGGCCCCGGGTTCTGTTTTGGTGGTTTCCTCCAGCTTTTTCAGTTCCGCCTGCAGAGTGGGGAGTTTTCCGTAAAGTAGCTCGGCCGCTTTGTTGAGGTTGTATTCCCGCTGTGCCTTTTCAATCTGCACATTCATCTGCTCGATCTCTTCGCGTAGCTTCTGTACCTTGCCGATCGAATTCTTTTCGTTCTCCCACCGTGCCTTCATTGAGCCAAATTTGTCCCTGAGCCCGGCCAGTTCTCGGCGTATCTCACTGAGATGCTCCAGAGAAAGGGCATCTTTTTCCTTTTTCAGCGCGGCCTCTTCAATTTCAAGTTGGATAATCCGACGGGATATCTCATCAAGCTCGATGGGCATCGAGTCCATCTCTGTGCGGATCATGGCGCATGCCTCATCCACAAGGTCGATTGCCTTGTCGGGGAGAAAACGGTCGGAGATATATCTGCTGGACAGGGTTGCTGCAGCAATGATCGCCTGGTCATGGATTTTGACGCCGTGGAATACCTCATATCTTTCTTTCAGTCCGCGCAGGATGGCGATGGTATCCTCAACCGACGGCTCGTCAACAAGCACCGGCTGGAACCTTCGCTCGAGTGCTGCGTCCTTTTCGATGTATTTGCGATATTCGTCCAGCGTGGTGGCGCCGATGCAGTGAAGTTCACCGCGCGCTAGAAGGGGTTTGAGCAGATTGCCCGCATCCATTGAACCCTCCGCCTTGCCCGCGCCCACAATGTTGTGCAGCTCATCAATAAAGAGGATGATGCGTCCCTCGCTTTTTTTAACCTCATTCAACACCGCTTTAAGCCGCTCTTCAAACTCGCCCCGAAACTTTGCGCCAGCGATGAGTGCGCCCATATCCAAGGCGAAGACGGTGCGGTCCTTTAAGCTTTCGGGTACGTCGCCGCGAACGATTCTTTGCGCAAGCCCTTCGGCTATGGCGGTTTTTCCTACACCAGGCTCTCCGATGAGAACGGGATTGTTTTTCGTTTTGCGCGACAGGATTCGGATCACATTTCGTATTTCATTATCGCGTCCGATCACTGGGTCAAGCTTGCCTAATCGGGCGCGTTCAACCAGATCATCACCATACTTTTTTAAAGCGTCATAGGTGGATTCAGGAGAATCGTTCGTTACCCTGGTATTGCCACGGACCGTCGAGAGCGCCTTTAGAAAGGCATTTTTCTGAATCCCGATGGAGGAAAACAATTCTTTGAGGGCCGGATTTCCATTCTCGATCAGCGACAGCATCAAGTGTTCTACAGAAACAAACTCATCCTTCATTGAAGCCGCGATGCTCTCGGCTGCGTTTAGGGCTTTGTCCACCTCTTGCGAGATGTAAATCTTGCCCTGCTCGCGCGACGTGCCAGAAAAGTGGGGAAGTCTCTCAAGAAGTCCTGACACCCGATTCGTGAAGGAAGGGAGATCAATATTCATCTTGATCAACAGCTGTGGGATCAGGCCATCCTGCTGAGAAACAAGGCCGTGTAGCAAGTGCTCCAGTCCGATTTGCGGATTTTGGTACTCGATTGCCGCCGACTGCGCCAGTTCGATGGCTTCTAGAGATTTTTGTGTGAATTTTTGTGTATTCATATTGTATCCTCCTTAAACAGGTGTTTTTCATCAATAGTTTTAACGAATAATATATGTGAAGGCCAGAAGCGTGTAAAAGTATATTTGATCACTCTGGTCAAGTAGGCGCAGCTTTTGCAAAAAGCTTGCAACTCTTTGAATATCCCCAAAAGCAGATTTATGAGAAGATTTACTTATGATTAAGCAGTAAAGAAACCCCCATCTGTTATTTACCACAAGAATAAAATTAAATTGAAAAAATTTCTGTTATAGCCAATTAACATAAAAACTGGCTATATATAAAACGTCATTTTCTTCCCCAGCCTTCGGCTGGGGAAGAAATCACAAGCTTGTTTTCAAGTTAATCGCTACATTGTAGCAATCAACTATACTGGGACATTCTTATAGCAAAAGGGGAGAAGTCCTGATATACCGCGCATACGCATCCCGCAGAGCGGCGGTCGCCGCTGGGGGATTGTCTATGTGCTCAAAATAGCCCTTCATGGCATTGTCCAGCATACATATATAGGTTCCAATTGCCCTGCCAAGACTGTTTTCGTCAGGAGCTACTGTTGCAGAATGAATATATAGAGGACGGGAAAATCGCCCCTCGCCGATCGTATAGTGAGTTGGTGTTTCGGCATTGTTCACGCAAGAAAAGCTTTGCTCGGTTCTGGCAAAGTCGGCGTAAAAGCTGTCCAGCACCTCGAGAAGCTGCTCGCTTTGGGTCCGTGAGCTCACCCGTAACTCACCAAATTTGGGAAGCGCCCCGGGATAGAGCTCAACTGAATAACGGATGGAAGGGTTGTATTTAAACCGAAGCAGGCTTCGAAAAGAAAACATCGAATCGGAAGGCTGCGGCTGCTTCTGGAAAGCCTCAATTCCAGCAATTTGCCTTTCCAGCTCCTCAAAAATGCTCTTCATGCGCATTTCAGGAGTGGTATACGAAAGATATTCGGCTAATATACGGTTAATCAGGTTGGACCTGCTGGTGCCGGAGGAGTAAGCAATGCTGTCAATCGCCCCAACCACACTGTCAAGAAGAAGCAAGCTGTAAATGCTTTTTTTCATGCGAAATACCCCTTTGATTTATTATATAGCCTAGTACAATGCAACATCTTAAACTTGTATATTCCCCCGCCTTCGGCGGGGGAATATACAAGGACACTTAACCCACTGCCATAAAAGATTTAGATTTTACAAGGCACTAGCAATGAAGAGAAAAATACGTATTTTGCCTGTCTTAGCATCGGTAGGAAAGATAGAGAAAAGGAATCTTCTATTAAAAAATTACTATTCCAAGCTGGCACAAATTTGCATGATACATGAATACAATGTATATTATTCCTGCAAAATATAAGGTAGCCATTTTAGTCAGGAACAATGCACGTTCCAGAGTTAAGAGAGCAATGAAATTCCTCACCGGGGGCGGGGAAAACAGATAAGAGCATATTAACCCTACGAAAATAACCGTTGGCCATTTGATCAAGGATTCCCTGCTGAGGATTGGAAAAAATGAGTCGAAAAAAACTGTTTTATTTTTGCTGCTTGGAATTCTACAAAGGTAATGTCTTGTCCTATTAACTGTAAATCAAAAATAATAATTTGTCAACAGTATTATTAATAACAACATCAAATTATGTCAAAACACATATATGTCTGTCCGTAGTAGGTGGGGTAGATGCAGTAACGGATGAAGGTTTTTGTACGCACTATGCTATTTTGATTTGGGCTGCACCGCCTATTAGGTCGGATAGAAAATATTGACAGATTGTATGATTTGCGGTCGTTTGGCTCAGTTATAGTTGATCAATTTGAAAACAAGCTTGTGATTTCTTCCCCAGCCGAAGGCGGGAGAAGAAAATGACGTTTTATATATGGCCAGTTTTAAGTTAATTGGCTATAGTGTTTTCTTTACTAATTGAAGGATTAAAGTGTAAATATTTACGAAATAGAAACTTTTTATTGACAGACCTTAAGAATCTGCTATAATGACTTCAATAAATCACATTTATAACGGAGGACCTCATGAAGGATCTTTGCACAGAAATAATAGCAAAAGTGAATAATTATTTTTACTTTAGCTACCGTTGCTTTTTTAGCTTCGGTTATTTTTGGTATACAAAAACCTTCCTGCAGCGTCAATCCTTTTTACTCATTACATAACCAAGATTTTATTGGTTTGATATTTGTAAATGAAGGCGAGGGCGCAATGGTGCCCTCGCCTTTTTATATGTTCGTGAAAAGAAGAAAAATAATAACTGGGTTATTTTGCATCTGCCGCGTTCATTGATCTAAAAAACGGCGGGGGAAACGGCGTCTTTATCTCCGAAAATAAGTCGAGGAGGTAAATCTATGATAATCGTATTAAAACCAAGCACAACTCAATCAAAAATCAGTGAAATAACTAACATTCTTGAAGAGCAGGGTGTACAAGTTTTTCCTGTTGTTGGTAAGGATTTGGTTATCCTTGGCTTACTTGGTGACTGTAGCCTGGTTGACGCAGCACGACTTGAAGCACATGACTGTGTTGAGAAAGTAGTAAGGGTACTGGAACCTTTCAAAAAAGCCAACCGTTTGTTTCATCCTGAGGATTCTGTCATATCGGTGGGCGGCCAAAGGATTGGCGGCAAAAAATTGACGATCATCGCTGGCCCCTGTTCAGTGGAAAGTGAGGAACAGATACTATCCGTGTCCGAGGATGTCAAATGCATGGGAGCCAACTTTTTGAGAGGCGGGGCATTCAAACCAAGAAGCTCGCCATACGCGTTTCAGGGGTTGAAATATGAAGGACTGGAGCTTTTAAAGCTAGCTCGCCAAAAAACAGGACTGCCGATTGTTTCAGAGCTTATGTCTACCGCAGATGTGGAACGCTTTGTACAGGATGTCGATATCATTCAGGTCGGTGCCAGAAACATGCAAAATTTCGATTTGCTCAGACTATTGGGCGAAACACGCAAGCCTATTCTGCTTAAAAGAGGAATGTCGGCGACGATTGAAGAATGGTTAATGGCGGCTGAATACATTTTGGCCGGTGGCAACGAAAATGTCATTCTTTGCGAGAGAGGTATCCGGACCTTTGAAAACTACACCCGGAATACGCTGGATCTCAGTGCGATCCCTGTAGTTAAGAAGCTCAGTCATCTGCCGGTTCTGGTAGATCCCAGCCATTCGGCGGGCAAGTGGTGGATGGTGGAGCCTTTGGCAAAAGCTGCGATAGCGGTAGGCGCGGACGGCCTTATTATTGAAGTGCATAGCGATCCTGCACATGCCCTTTGTGACGGACAGCAGTCACTGAAACCCAAAGTTTTCGGTCAGCTGTTGCCTCAGCTGAAAATGATCGCAGAGGCCATAGGGCGTGAGCTTTAAATGTGTCCTATAAGGGTATCATATTCGGAATTTTAATAAAGAAGGTGAAATGATGGCCAATAGGATATCTAAGATGCAAAATGAAAATACGGTAAGGCGTGCCATCAAAACACTGCATGTAGATTTAGGTTCAGCCAGCTACCCGATCTGGATTGGTGAAGGACTTCTGGATCAACTGGGTGAAAAGCTTGGAGAGGTCTATGGGGGTAAAAAAATATTTATCCTTACGGACCACCATGTAAATGCACTTTACGGTGACAAGACCGAGAAAATCCTGCAGGCGGCCGGGTTTGAGACCAAACGTCTGGCCCTCGAGCCGGGTGAAGCCACCAAATCCTTTGCCACGTTGCCTTTCATTTATCAGGCACTGATTGATTTTCAGTGTACCCGCAAGGATTTGCTTATCACTCTGGGTGGAGGGGTGATTGGTGATTTGGGTGGTTTTGCGGCGGCAACCTTTCTGAGAGGAATCCCCTTCGTTTCGGTGCCGACCTCGCTTCTGGCACAGGTAGACAGTTCTGTGGGCGGCAAGGTGGGGGTGGATTTAACACAGGGCAAAAACCTCGTGGGAAGTTTCTATCAGCCCAAAGCGGTACTGATTGACCCTTTGCTGCTTGCAACGTTGTCCGAGCGTTATTTCAAGGACGGAATGGCTGAGGTCATTAAATACGCATGCATCGGGAATGCAGGTTTGTTTGATAAATTAGTCAAACTTAAAAGCCGTGAAGCCGTGATGCGTGAGGTTACCAAGATTATTTTCACCTGCTGCCATATGAAAAAGAACATTGTGGAAGCGGATGAAAAAGACCTGGATCGCCGAATGCTTCTCAATTTTGGCCATACCATAGGCCATGCAGTCGAGTCCTTTGAACACTATGAGGGGCATAGTCACGGAGAAGCGGTGGCGATTGGAATGCATACAATTACGCAAATCAGTGAAGCGGCGGGAGTGACAAAGCCCGGGACGGCGAAGGCGCTGCGGCAGGTTTTGCAGGAATATGGCTTGCCGTATGAAATAGAGCCGTACCGGATTATAGATCTGCTTCCGGCTATTCGCATAGATAAAAAAAATCTTGGTGATACTTTAAAAATTATCCTGATAAAGGAATTAGGAAAAGGCATTATTGAGAATGACGGCATGGCTTATTTTGAGAATAATATAATCTGGTTTTAAATTAAAAGACATTCATTATAGCTCCCATACATCGAAAAAAAGTGAACCATATTGTCAAAGACACCTATCGCGTGGGGTACATGCAAACATATCTTTTAGAAAGCGAGGGCTTAGGCATGTCCAGTATCAAAATATATCCCGGAAAATTGCAGGGAACCGTACGGGTACCGCCTTCTAAAAGTCTCGCCCATCGGGCAATTATCTGTGGGGCCTTGGGTAGCGGAACAAGCATTTTACAAGGGATGGCCGAATCAGCGGACATCCGGGCGACGCTGAAAGGGATGGAAGTTTTAGGCGCACGAACTAAAAAACAGGGTGATCGATTGCAAATCACAGGTTTGGGGCAGCGAGGTGTAAATGACCGGAAGCCTTCTGAAAAGGATGATACGGTTTGCATAAATTGCAACGAATCCGGCTCCACATTGCGTTTTTTAATTCCGCTTGCTTTGACCGTGCGAGGGGCGGCCCGATTTATCGGCGAGGGCAATCTGGGCAAGCGTCCGATGGCACCGTATTATGAAATATTTGAGAAACAGGGAATTCGGTATCAAAGAGGAAATCCGAACGAAGGTCTGGACCTAAGCCTTCACGGTAACTGGCAGTCGGGTGAATTTAGACTGCCGGGGGATGTCAGCTCACAGTTTATCAGCGGACTGCTGTTCGCCCTTCCGCTTTTGGAAGGTGACTCGAAAATTATACCGACTTCAACGCCCGAATCCAGGAGCTATATTGATATGACGCTGGCAGTGATGCGGGATTTTGGCGTAGAGGCGGAAAACCGAAATTATCACGAATTTCTTGTTCCGGGAAGGCAGCGATATCAAAGCCGCAGCTATGCAGTAGAGGGGGATTATTCACAGGCGGCCTTTTTCCTCGCCGCCGGAGCTATGGGCTCACCAGTGGAGGTATCCGGTCTTTCGACCGATTCTCTGCAGGGCGACCGGATGGTGCTTAGCATCCTTGAACAAATGGGGGCACGCTGCACAGAGGGAAAAAGCGGAATGATGGTTGTCGTCGGCTCTGATGGTTTACATTCGACGATCATAGACGGGGCTGAGTGCCCGGATATCATTCCGATTTTGGCAGCAGCAGCGGCGTTGGGACGGGGCACCACAGAAATTATCAACGCCGGGCGCCTGAGATTCAAAGAGTGCGACCGTCTGGAGGCGGTCAGGACAGAGCTTTGTAAGATGGGGGCGCGCATTACTGAAAAGCCTGACGGTTTGGTCATCGAGGGTGTCGCGCAGCTTGAAGGCGGTACACGGGTATGGAGTCATCAGGATCACCGCATTGCCATGATGCTGGCGATTGCTGCAACGCGCTGCCGCCAGCCGATCATCTTGGATGACCCAGAGTGCGTTAAAAAATCTTATCCAGATTTTTGGTGTGATTATCGTCATCTAGGCGGCCAAACGGAAATAGTTGTATAAAACCAGAACCTATATTAATTACAAATAAAAACAGAAAAATAGGATGTTATCGCCCCCGCCCTCCGGTGGGAAAGATAACAAAGCTCATTCCAAGAGTCAAAAAGAAAAGAGGATAAGACAGATGAGCGGAAGCTGGGGGAACAACCTGAAACTTGCGATATTTGGCGAGAGTCATGGCGAGGCAATTGGCATCACCATGAGTGGATTGCCTTCGGGTGTGTCGCTTGATTTAGAGGAGATTAACCGGGAACTTCAGCGCCGTGCGCCGGGCAAAAGCCCCTTGGCGACGGCCAGAAAAGAAGCGGATATCCCTGAGATTTTAAGCGGTCTTTATCGAGGTAAAACCACAGGGACGCCACTTTGCGCTGTGATCCGCAATGGGGATGCCCATTCTAAAGACTACGACACTGTGCCGGATTTGATGAGGCCGGGTCACGGTGATTATCCCGGTTCGGTGCGCTATCAGGGCTTTAATGATCCGCGTGGTGGCGGACACTTCTCCGGGCGTCTGACAGCGCCGATTGTTTTCGCCGGTGCTGTCTGCAAGCAAATTCTTGCCCTTCAGGGGGTACATGTCGGCGCTCATATCGAGAGCATCGGCCGGATTCGCGATCTGTCCTTTGGCGAGTGCCCAACGGACGCGGACCTTCTGGCAAGGCTGGGGACCGATGAGCTTCCGCTTTTGGATGCAAGCTGCGGTGAAGCCATGGCAAAGGCCATTCTGGATGCCAAAGCGGAGGGGGATTCCGTCGGGGGTGTCGTGGAATGTATGGTGCTGGGACTGGAGGCCGGTGTGGGTGAACCGTTTTTTGACTCGGTGGAGTCCACATTGTCTCATCTGTTGTTTTCCATTCCGGGTGTTAAGGGCGTTGCGTTCGGCCTTGGATTTGACACCACTTTGCGCACCGGCTCGGCGTGCAATGACACTTATTATTTCGAAGGGGAAAAGGTAAAAACCCATACAAACAACTGCGGCGGCGTAACGGGAGGTATCACCAACGGCATGCCGGTTGTTTTTAGGGCCGCTATCCGTCCCACCGCTTCTATCGCGAAGCTGCAGGATACGGTTTCCCTTTGTCAGGGCAAAGACGCGGTGCTATCAGTCACAGGCCGGCATGATCCCTGTATTGTGCCCCGTGCGGTTCCGGTAATTGAAGCCGTCGCCGCGATTGGAATTTTAGAACTGGTCATGGAGGGAAAAGCATGCAGGATTTAAGCACTTACCGTGATAAAATCGATGTGATTGATGAGCAACTGGTGCGCCTATTGGAAGAGCGGATGGGAATCGTGCTGGATGTGGCTGCCTTTAAGAAGGCAAATCACATGGCGATTTTGCAGGCCGGCCGTGAAGAAGCTGTTCTGCAGAAGGTGCGATCCTTGCTGAAAAACACAGATTTTGAACTGGAGGTTGATGCACTGTTTCGGGCAGTGTTTAAGGCCAGCCGCGAGCTTCAGGAGAGAAAAATACCGTCCGCGTCTTTATCGGAGGAAACGGATGCATCCCTTCCTTCATCCGTTTCAGAAACAGCAAGACTCGGCTTTCAAGGGGTTGCGGGCTCGTTTTCAGAAGAAGCGTTAATTGCCTTTTTTGGGGAATCAAATCAATGCAGCAATTACCCGAACTTTGAGGATGTGTTTCTGGCTCTAGAAAAAGGAGAGATCGATTATGGCGTTCTACCGATTGAAAACTCTTCGACGGGCTCTGTGAACGAAGTGTATGATCTGCTTTTAAAGTATGGCTTTGCCATAGTCGGAGAGCAAAGTATCAAAATTGAGCAGCATCTGATGGGCCTTCCGGGCACCAGATTGGATGAAATTAAAGAAGTTTATTCCCACTCTCAGGGACTTGTCCAAAGCAGTGAATTTTTAAAAAAGCATAGTGACTGGCATCAGATCCCTTACTTCAATACGGCGGTCAGCGCCAAGCTTGTGAAGGATACGGGGGACGTTTCCAAGGCAGCGATCGCAAGCAGGCAGGCGGCTGCCATCTACGGGTTGGAAATCCTGAGCCCTTCAATCAATAATCAGAAGGACAATAACACTCTTTTTATCATCATCGGTCAAAAACCAATCGACACACACATTGCCAACAAGGTCAGCGTTGCATTTTGGCTAAAAAATCAGCCCGGTTCCCTCGCCGCGATGCTGAATCTATTCGCAGAAAACGGTCTCAACATGACAAAAATCGAGTCAAGACCGATCAAATACCGCCCCTGGGAATATGTGTTTTACGCCGACTTTGACGGCAACCTTGAGACCGCCAACATGGAAAAAACGCTGCAGCAAGCTGAAGAAGCAGCTGAGAAATTCCGCTTGCTTGGCATTTATAAAAGACTTGAGCAATAGAGGATGACCTCGTTTTCATTATCTTTGACGGGTGAACGAAGACCCTAAATTGGATTTTGTGTGAAAAGCCGAGACGGCAGAGAATAGGCAATATTCCCATTATCCGTTTCCACCCCGAAGGCGGGGGGAACGTAGACGAAAACACAATGAAAAACCGAATTTATAGAGACTGGAGGAATATATATGGAGTTTTACGGACTGATTGGCGAAAAACTAGGGCACAGTCTTTCACCACGGATTCACAAAATGATATTAGAGCATTTAAACATACCGGGTGCCTATGGACTTTTTGAAATTCCTCCGGGCGACATCGACAAGCTGGGTGAAGCGCTAAAGCTTCTGCGTATCCGTGGTATCAATGTAACCATGCCTTATAAACAGTCTGTTATGACCCAGTTGGATCACATAGCGCCTGAGACAAGGTCGATAGGGGCGGTCAACACGGTCCTCCTGTCCAACGGGCAGCTTATCGGTCACAATACGGATTACTTCGGATTCAGGCGTTTGCTGCAGGTAAACAAAATTGACATTAAGGACAAAACAGCGGTTGTGCTTGGCACCGGTGGAGCTTCCAAAGCGATACAGGCTGTACTGGCGGATGGAGGTATCGGCAGCGTTTATCTGGTGACTCGTCAAAAAAGTAGTTATGCCATGAGAACCGCAAAAACAAAAGTGCAGGGCGACTTAGAGGAGCTGCACCTGTATGCCGCAGGGAATACAGATTTGGCCAGAGAGATAAAAGTGATCGATTATCAAGAACTGCAAGAAATCCAAGGGGACATTCTGATCAACGCCACGCCTGTAGGCATGCACCCAAAATCCGGCATCTCCCCTGTCACGGCAGAGGTAATTGACAAATACTCGGTGCTGGTTGATGTTATTTATAATCCCCAGGAAACAGAATTTCTGCGTCTGGGCAAGAAGGCTGGTAAGCAAGTCTGCGGGGGCTTATATATGCTTGTGGCGCAGGCGGTCAAGGCCCAGGAGCTCTGGCAGGAAAAAGAAATCGATGAGATAGTGATTCGCGATATCTACGGTCGTTTATGGAAAGAAATTGAGCAAAAGGAATTAATACGATGAAAAAGAAACAGTTTATTGCACTGATTGGGATGCCGGGCTGCGGAAAGACCACCTTTGGCCGATTAATGGCCGAGCGCCTTGGCTGGGACTTCATCGACGCAGACGACTATATTCAGGAAATAGCGGGGCGCAGTATCTCCGAGCTTTTTAGCGAGGGTGAGGCCGTATTTCGCCATTGGGAAACAGAGGCTTGTCGCCGGCTGTGCGAGAGGGAAAAAACGGTAATCGCCTGTGGTGGCGGTGTTGTCCTGCGACCCCAAAACCTTGAGATTCTTCGCGCACACGGCAGAATTGTGTTTATTGACCGACCCGTGGAGCTGATCGCCGGAGATATTGATATCAGCACACGCCCCTTGTTGAAAGAGGGTATCGGCAGACTCAATACCCTGTATGACCAGCGTTATCCCTTGTACATGGAACAGACGGAAGTGCGGGTTGAAAATACGGGCACACATGAGGAAACCTTAGACGATCTTCTCGGATTGATTGACACCGAGCTGAAGGTTCTCGGCTTACAGAGGGGACCTCTCAAAATCGCAATTGTTGGGCTGGGCGTCATCGGAGGCTCCTTTGCGCTGGCTCTGAAAGAATCGGGCTATGAAGAGGTGTATGGGGTAGACAGCGATCAGGATACGCTGGACAAAGCCTTGTCCATGGATGTGATCTTGAAGGGAAGCTGTGAAGCCAAAGATATCCTGCCGCTGGCCGATCTGACGATTTTGGCCATTTATCCCCTTCAGATTAAATCGTTTTTGGCCGCCAACCGGGAGTATTTCAAACCGGGCAGCATCCTGACGGATGTCACAGGCGTCAAAGGCCCAATGCTTATAGACATAGAACAGTGGATGCCCCATGACGTGGATTTTATTTTGGGACACCCCATGGCGGGCAGAGAAAAGAAGGGAATTGATTTTGCTTCAGCGCAAGTGTTCAAAGGAGCCAATTATATCCTGACGCCCACACCGAGTAATCGTGAGGAAAATCTGAAAAAGATTGAAGATCTGGTCATGTCTCTAGGATTTAAGCGGGTGCGCCGGATTACACCCGTTCAGCATGATGAAATTATTGCCTTTACCTCTCAGCTGCCGCATGCGATGGCCGTGGCTTTGGTAAACAGCGATAAGCCTGATCGGGGCACCGGTCAATTTGTGGGCGACAGCTACCGCGAGCTGACTCGAATCGCCAATATCAACGGGGAGTTGTGGAGTGAGCTTTTTATTGAAAACCGCAATCCGCTTCTGAAAGCAATTGCTGACTTTGAAAAGGAGCTGGATAGGATTAAAACGGCTCTGGAGCGCATGGATAAAGACGAACTGATTTCATGCTTTGACCAGTCCTCACAGCGCCGCGCCAAGCTTGATTAACCAAACGGTCATCCATCGTCTTTTTCCTTTCGCCTTCTTCGGGGGAAGCAGAGACAAAAATAGATCATGCGGCGCAGATCTAAAATCGAAAAAACAATTTATTTGTTGCTTCACGACAAATATGGCATAAATTAATATTTTGAACATAAAAGTATTGACAAGAGATATTTCCTCATGGTATAGTCTTGGAAACACAGAAAACCCTTACCGGAGGTATCCACCATAGCAAGCCGGATGAAAAGATGAGGTAATCACAATGTTTTCAACACTCTCTGTATTTGCGATTATTATACTAATTAGCATTATCGTTCTAGTAGTAGTACTAGAAGTTATCGATAGTGCCTATTGGTGTTTCGCAAGATGTGGGAGAATCGTTATACCCCAGCCGGAATAAACCGGATTAGGATAACAGAGGACCTGTAGCGAAATGCCGCTACAGGTCCTTTTTGTTATACCGATTCCCAACTAAAAAGGAAATAATGTTATTTTTCCAAGTAAAACGGTAATCCTATCATGATTCCCTCCACCGCAGGCGTGAGGAATAGAAGCAAATTATTATTATTCGCAGAGAAAGGATGGGTCAGATGAAACGGACCGGTGCGCAAATCATCATAGAAACCTTGATAGAGCAGGGGACAGATGTGGTGTTCGGCTATCCCGGCGGGGCTGTATTACCGCTTTATGATGAGCTTTATAAAAACAGCGACCGCTTAAAACATATAGTCACCTGCCATGAACAGGGGGCCGCCCACGCCGCCGACGGCTATGCCAGGGCAACAGGCAAAACCGGAGTCGTTTTTGCAACGTCCGGGCCGGGTGCCACCAATCTGGTGACGGGTATTGCCACAGCCTATCTCGATTCCACACCGCTTGTGGCTATCACTGGCAATGTTGCTCTTTCACTGATCGGGAGGGACAGTTTTCAGGAAGTGGATATTCTTGGAATCAGTATGCCGATCACGAAGCATAATTATATGGTCAGAGATGTACGCATGCTGGCAGACACCATTCGTGAGGCTTTTGAAATTGCCATCACAGACAGGCCGGGGCCGGTTCTCATAGATGTTCCTAAGGACATTCAGTTGGCGGTTTGTGAGTTTGAAACCGCCAAAAAGGTAGATAGGTGCCCCTATAACCGCCCGCCTGAAAGTCAGGTCAAAGAGGCAATTGAGCTGCTTGACTCGTGCAAAAAGCCCTTCATTTATGCTGGCGGTGGAGTCGTGAACTCCCAGGCATCGAAACAACTTGAAACCTTTGCAAAGCTTTTGGACGCTCCAGTCGGCACCAGCATCATGGGCCTTTCGGGCTTCCCCAACCATAGCCGCTATTTTCTGGGAATGACGGGGATGCACGGTAGACTTCAGGCCAATCGGGCGTTGTACGAAGCGGATTTGATTGTGGTAGTGGGTTCGCGCTTCAGCGACAGGGCCACTGGAAACAAATCCGAGTTTGCGAAGAATGCAAAAATCATACATATTGACATCGACCCGGCTGAGATCGATAAGAACATCCCAACCTTTAAAAGTCTGGTCGGAGATATTGATGAAGTACTCGAGATTTTTAACGAAAGACTCGCCCCCAGAGAAAATAAACTGTGGTGGGAGCAGCTTGCAAAGATGAAAGAACAAGCTGAGAATGATACGGCAGGGCCGCAAAGGCTGACACCCAAATTCATCATCGAGAAGATCAGGCAATATACAACCGAGGATACCGTCATTGCCACGGATGTTGGCCAGCACCAGATGTGGGTGGCACAGTATTACTCGTTTTCCAAGCCACGCACTTTTCTTACCTCGGGCGGGCTCGGCACCATGGGTTTTGGGATGGGGGCCGCGATTGGCGCTACTTTCGGAACCGGGAAACAAAAAACGGTACTGATTACAGGGGACGGCAGCTTCCATATGAATCTAAACGAGCTGGCCACGGCCGTTTCACAGGACCTGCCTCTGGTGGTTGTCATCATGAACAACAGCGTATTGGGTATGGTACGGCAATGGCAGACAATGTTTTTTGATAAGCGTTATGCTTATACAACGTTGGAACGAAAAACCGATTACAAGATGCTTGCCGAAGCTTTCGGTGCTAAGGGCTTTGTCCTGTCAGAGGCCGGGGAAGCGGATCGGGTTTTCGATAAGGCGTTTGCGGCAGAGGGCGTTGTCGTGATCGACTGTCGTATTGACAGGGACGAAATGGTGCTTCCGATGATCCCGCCGGGAGGCTCGATAAACGACATCATATTTTAAACCGTTCTAAACTTAGCGCGCGCAGTCGGCGGGTCAGAGTCACAAAGCAACAAAAATTTGTACTCTGTCATTCCAGCCGCTGGTGGGAATTACACAAAGAAAACCCAGAGAAAGGGGAGAAAAAAGATGGGTTTGGAACCGTTTATCCTTGGTGTTCTGGTTGACAATCACTTTGGTGTTCTGACAAGAGTGGCAGGCTTGTTTGCCCGCAGGGGCTTCAATATCGACTCGCTGACAGTCGGCGAAACTGAAAATCCTCTTATCTCCAGAATGACCATTTCTGTAAGGGGTGATGATTATATCAAGGGACAGATCGTCAAGCAGCTTGCGAAGCTCCACGAAGTCAAAGAAATCCAGATTTTGTCCAATGACCAGACAGTGTCAAGGGAGTTGATGCTTGTCAAGGTCTGTGCTGAGAAGGAAAAGCACGCCGAAATCATGGAGGCAGTGAATGTTTACCGTGCAAAGGTCGTTGATTTGTCCGCGCATGCGATTACGATTGAGATTACTGGTGAAAGCACCAAACTGAACGCATTTGTGGATTATCTGCGGTCCTTTGGTATCGTGGAACTTTGCAGAACGGGTATCACAGCAATCAGCAGGGGCAGCGTGAGGCTGTCCGAAAAACAAACCACACAAAATAAAAATGATAAGGGAGAAATGGAAAATGGCTAAGCTTTACTATGAAAAGGACTGCAACTTAAATGTTCTGGGAGGAAAGACGGTGGCGGTCATCGGCTATGGCAGCCAGGGCCACGCACATGCGCTAAACCTTCACGAAAGCGGTGTCAAAGTGGTGGTGGGCCTATATGAAGGCTCAAAGTCCTTGGAGAAGGCCAGACAAGCGGGACTGACGGCGATGAACACTGCGGATGCCGTCAAAGTGGCCGATATCGTAATGATTCTGGTCAATGATGAGAAGCAGGCATCTCTCTACAAAAATGATATCGCACCCTATCTCAAACCCGGCATGACTCTTGCATTTGCCCACGGATTCAATATACACTATGGACAGATTGCACCGCCGGAGAACATAGACGTTATCATGGTTGCACCGAAGGGCCCCGGCCATACAGTGAGAAGCCAATATCAAGAGGGGCGCGGCGTTCCCTGTCTGATCGCGGTTGAGCAGGACGCCTCTGGAAAGGCCAAAGAGACGGCGCTTGCCTACGCCCTCGGTATCGGCGGAGCCAGAGCGGGCGTGCTGGAGACTACCTTTAAGGAAGAAACTGAAACCGACCTGTTCGGAGAGCAGGCTGTCCTCTGCGGTGGTGTATCTGCCCTGATGAAAGCAGGCTTTGAAACACTGGTGGAGGCGGGCTATCAGCCGGAAAGTGCTTATTTTGAGTGCCTGCACGAAATGAAACTGATCATCGATCTGGTAGTACAGGGCGGTCTATCCTATATGCGATATTCGATCAGCGACACCGCCGAATACGGCGATTATGAAGTTGGCGGCAGGATCATCACAGACGAGACCAAGAAGGAAATGAAAAAGGTTTTGCATGAGATCCAGGATGGAACCTTTGCCCGCAACTGGATTTTGGAAAACCAGGCAAATCGCCCCCATTTCAACGCATGCCGCCGCATGGAGGCCGAACATCAGGTGGAAAAGGTCGGCAAGGAGCTGCGTGAGAAAATGAGCTGGCAGAAAAAGTGAGGTTAGTGTAATGCAAAGCGATGCGGTAAAAAAAGGTGCCGAAAGGGCGCCGCACAGGTCGCTCTTAAAGGCCATGGGATACACCTCAGAACAAATTGAAAAGCCGATCATCGGCATTGTCAATTCCTTTAATGAAGTGATCCCCGGGCATATCCATTTAAACCAAATCGCACGGGCAGCCAAGGACGGTGTGCTGTCGGCGGGCGCAACCCCCATGGAGTTCAACGTAATTGGGGTATGCGACGGTATTGCTATGGGACATCAGGGCATGAAGTATTCTCTGGCCTCACGTGAGCTGATCGCTGACAGTATCGAATGTGTAGTTCGAGCCCATCGGTTTGACGGATTGGTGTTCATCCCCAACTGCGACAAGATCGTGCCGGGTATGCTGATGGCGGCGGCAAGGCTGAATCTGCCCTCAATCTTCATATCGGGCGGGCCGATGCTTTCTCTCCCCGGCGACGACGGAAAGCCACTGGATCTCAACAGCGTTTTCGAGGCGGTTGGCGCTTATAAGGCGGGCAAATTAAGTGATGAGGCGCTTTCTTATGTAGAGGACAACGCCTGTCCGGGCTGCGGCTCATGCTCGGGGATGTTTACCGCCAACTCGATGAACTGCCTGTGCGAGGCGATTGGTATGGCGCTTCCAGGCAACGGCACTATCCCTGCTGTCTATGCCAAACGGCTTCGGCTTGCTAAAAATGTAGGAGAGCAAATCGTTACACTGGTCAAAAAGGATCTGAAAGCCCTAGACATCCTGACGGCTGACGCTTTTGATAATGCTTTGACGGTGGATATGGCGCTTGGTTGCTCAACTAATTCCGTTTTGCATTTAGCCGCCATCGCCCATGAAGCGGGTGTTTCCTTCAATCTAAAGCGCGTGAATGAAATCAGCGCCAGAACCCCGAATCTGTGCCGCCTTGCCCCGGCGGGCGGGCACCATGTACAGGATCTGGATGCGGCAGGCGGTGTTTTCGCCATCATGAATGAGCTAAAGAAGAAAAATCTACTACAAGAAAACTGCTTGACCGTATCGGACAAAACGGTGGGCGAGCTTGCCAGTGGCTTCCCGGTGAAAAATCCGGAAGTGATCCGTCCCGTGACAGAGCCGTATTCCAAGACCGGCGGACTGGCGGTGCTTTTTGGCTCGCTGGCTCCGGATGGTGCAGTGGTCAAGCGAAGCGCGGTGGCCGCTGAAATGCTAACGCATACAGGTCCGGCACGCGTGTTTGACAGTGAGGAAGAGGCAATTGACGCGATTTACGCGGGCAAAATCACCGCCGGGGATGTTGTGGTAATTCGCTATGAGGGCCCCTCAGGCGGCCCCGGCATGCGAGAGATGCTTTCGCCCACCTCGGCGATCGCAGGCATGGGTCTGGATAAGCAGGTGGCACTGATCACCGACGGGCGATTCTCCGGTGCGACCCGCGGTGCTTGTATCGGGCATGTTTCCCCTGAGGCATCTAAAGGCGGAGCAATTGCGTATTGCCGTGACGGCGACCCAATTGCGATTGACATACCGGCTTTCAGTATTACTCTAAAAGTTGAGCCGAAAGAGATGCAACGACGCAAGGGCGAGATGCCGCTCAAAGAAAATAATAATCTGACAGGTTACTTAAAACGATACGCGAAAAGCGTATCATCAGCGGATAAAGGAGCGGTTGTATGAACAAGACGGTGAAGATATTCGATACCACGCTGCGCGATGGCGAACAGGCACCGGGCTGCAGTATGAACCTTAGCGAAAAGATTGAAATCGCCCGTCAGCTTGAAAGGCTAAAGGTGGATGTCATTGAAGCGGGGTTCGCAATCTCTTCTCCGGGAGACTTTGAATCTGTTCAGGCCGTCGCCGGAGCAGTTAAAAACTGTACGGTGGCCTCACTGGCCAGAGCTCTTCAAAAGGACATCGACGCGGCCTATGAGGCGGTTAAAAATGCGGCGTCTCCAAGAATTCACACCTTTCTGGCCACCTCACCGATTCATATGCAGTATAAACTGAATAAATCGCCCGAGCAGGTGCTCGAGCAGGCAGAAGCAATGGTAAAGTACGCCAAAAAGCTGTGTTCTGATGTGGAGTTTTCCGCTGAGGATGCGATGCGAAGCGACCCCGGCTTTTTGGCCAAGGTTGTCTCTGCCGTGATTCGCGCCGGGGCCACAACGGTCAACATCCCCGATACAGTAGGTATTGCCACACCGGATGAGATGTTTGAAATGATCACCTACCTTAAAAACCACGTGGCGGAAATCGACAGGGCTGTGATTTCGGTACACTGCCATAACGACTTGGGCATGGCCGTGGCCAACTCACTTGCCGCCGTTCGCGCGGGTGCCGGTCAGGTGGAATGCACCATCAACGGAATTGGCGAGCGTGCCGGAAATGCGGCGCTGGAAGAGATTGTGATGGCACTCAAAACAAGGCGTGCTTGGTTTGATGCAGATTGTGGGATCGACAGTGCACAGATTTACAGGACCAGTCGCTTGATCTACAACATCATTGGCATACCCGCGCCGATTAACAAGCCCATTGTAGGCGCCAACGCCTTTTCTCACGAGGCTGGTATCCACCAGCATGGCGTCATGGCCGAGCGCAGCACCTATGAGATCATGACACCCGAGTCAATCGGGCTGAGTAAAAATTCCATGGTACTCGGCAAGCATTCAGGCAAACACGCATTTGAGACACGCCTGACCGAGCTTGGGTATTTCCTTAGCGATAATCAGGTGAACGAGTATTTTGAGCAGTTCAAACTATTGTGCGATAAGAAAAAAGTCGTGTCAGACAGGGATCTCGAGGCGATTATCAGCCATACTCTGTCCACCAAGCAAGGGGCCTATGTGCTTGAACGGTTTGATGTCCATTCCGGCAATTTTGCGACCGCTACCTGTGTTATCAAGCTCAAATGCGGCGATAAGATTATTGAAGAGGTCGCGCTAGGTGACGGTCCGGTGGACGCGGCTTATAACGCCATTGACAAGGCTGTTGGCTTTAACGGGCATGTGTTGGAAGACTATGCGATCCATTCAACCTCCGAAGGCAAGGATGCGCTGGGCGAAGTCATGATTAAGCTCAAGCATAACGACCGGATTATCACGGGCAGAGGACTGTCTACCGATATTATCGAGTCCAGTATTTTGGCCTATCTTAACGGGATCAATAAAATTCTTGAAGTGGGGTGACCTCATGAAAAAAATCGAAATATTCGATTCTACCCTGCGCGATGGAGCGCAGAGCGAGGGAATCTCATTTTCTGTACAGGATAAGCTTCGGATCACCACAGCACTTGATGCTTTCGGCGTCGACTATATCGAGGCGGGCAACCCCGGGTCAAACCCCAAGGACATCGAGTTTTTTGAAAGGGTTGGCACGCTGGGGCTCGAGCACGCTAAACTGTGCGCTTTCGGCAGCACCCGCAGAAAAAACCTTTCCGCCATGGAGGACGAAAACGTTCGATCTCTGCTAAAAGCCAATACGCCGGCGGTTGCCATATTCGGAAAATCATGGATGCTTCACGTGACACATATTCTGAAGGCTACGCCTGAAGAAAATCTTGGGATGATTTCGGATACGATTCTTTTTTTTAAGGAGCATGGTAAAGAGGTCATTTTTGACGCAGAGCATTTTTTCGATGGGTTTAAGGAAGATAGCGACTATGCCTTTGCGGTACTCAAATCCGCTGTCACTGCCGGTGCCGATGTGCTTTGCCTTTGCGATACCAACGGGGGGACAACGCCCATGGACATCTACCGGATCACCAGAAACGTGACGGGGCGCTTTCCACATTTGCGTGTCGGGATCCATTGCCATGATGATACCGGCTGCGCAGTTGCAAACTCCATGATGGCTGTCGATGCGGGGGCATGTCATGTGCAGGGTACCTTTATCGGCTATGGTGAGCGGTGCGGGAATACCGACTTAAGTGTATTGATCCCCGACCTCCAACTTAAAAACGAATACGACTGTGTGGGCGAAAATCTTGATGGGCTGCTTTCTACAGCGGTACGAATCGCAGAAATTTCAAATGTAACCATCCCCGGCAATAAACCCTTCACCGGCAAAAGTGCATTTGCTCACAAAGGTGGCATGCACATCGATGGCGTCAGCAAATTGTCAAGAACCTTTGAACATATAAAACCGGAAAGCGTGGGCAACCAGCGCAGGTTTTTGATGTCCGAGGTGTCCGGGCGGACGACCGTGTTGGAAAAGGCGAAAAGCTTCTTGCCATCGCTTACAAAGGACTCGCCGGAAACCGCATTGATTGTTGAGCGCCTCAAAGAGCTTGAACATCAGGGCTACCAGTTCGAGGCAGCGGACGCGAGTTTTGAGCTTCTTGTCAGAAAGCTTTGCGGCATACACCAACCCTATTTTACTCTTGTAATGTACAAAACAACGGGTGAGTATCCGGCGCCGGACGGCGAAATGCAATCCTCGGCGATGATACAGATCAAGGTCGACGGTCAGAACGAGATCAGTGCATCTCTCGGAAACGGGCCGGTCAACGCCCTTGACTCTGCGCTTCGGAAAGCTCTTCTGGTGTTTTTCCCCCAGCTTTGTGAAGTACGACTAACCGATTACAAGGTGCGCGTTCTCGGAACGACCAGCGCCACGGCTGCTAAGGTGAGGGTTTTGATTGAATCAACCGATGGGGAAGCCGTCTGGACCACGGTGGGTGTTTCGACTGACATTATAGAGGCAAGTTGGCTTGCGCTTGCCGATTCAATTGAATACAAGCTGATGAAGGACGAACCCAAATCAAAATAGGATGTTCATCAATCTAGTTTTCTTTCCTTGCCGAAAGCAGAAAGAGAACCGTGCAAGAGGTATGCTGGCTTGAACTGGCCGATTCAAAAGAAAAAAAGCTGACGAAAATGGTAATGAATGTATCTTTCACCCGTCGCAGGCGGGGACAGATACATCACAAAATGGAAAGGAGTACAGGTATGACGGGTATGACAATGTCGCAAAAGATTTTGGCCGCCCATTGCGGTGTCGACCGCATTGAAGCAGGCAGCCTGGTTCTCGCAAAGGTTGACACGGTTCTCGGGAATGATATCACAGCTCCGGTGGCGATCCATGAATTTAAAAAACTGGGTCGGGAAAAGGTGTTTGACCGGGACAAAATTGTGCTGGTGATGGATCACTTTACCCCAAATAAGGATATTAAGGCTGCCGAGGTATGTAAGGAGATCAGGACTTTTGCACGTGAAATGGAGATTACCCATTTCTATGATGTTGGCGATATGGGGGTTGAGCATGCGCTTCTGCCCGAAAAAGGGCTGGTGACGGCGGGAGACCTCGTGATCGGAGCCGATTCGCACACCTGTACCTACGGAGCCCTCGGAGCCTTTTCCACCGGCGTCGGCTCGACAGATATGGCCGCGGCGATGGCGACCGGCATGGCTTGGTTCAAGGTTCCTGCCGCAATCCGTTTTGTGTTGCAAAATAAACCCTCCAAATGGGTTTCGGGCAAAGATATCATTCTGCACATCATCGGCATGATCGGGGTGGACGGGGCTCTCTATAAATCTATGGAGTTTTGCGGGGACGGTCTTGCCCATCTGACGGTGAGTGACCGGCTTTGCATGGCCAATATGGCAATCGAGGCCGGGGCCAAGAACGGCATTTTCGAAGTGGATCAACAAACATTGGACTATTTGAAAGAGCATGGCGCGAAAGAGCCTGTTGTTTTCTGCGCAGATGAAAACGCAGAATATGAAAAAACCTATACCATCGACCTGTCCGCCTTGAAGCCGACTGTCGCCTTTCCACACCTGCCTGAAAACACAAAAACGGTGGACGAGTGGGGCGACGTGCCCATCGATCAGGTTGTCATCGGCTCTTGCACCAACGGAAGGCTTGAGGATCTGGTCATTGCAGCGGCTATCCTGAAGGGCCGAAAGGTTGCAAAGAATGTCCGCGTGATCATCATTCCGGCAACACAAAAAATTTATCTCGAAGCGATGGAGATGGGACTTTTCAAGATCTTTGTCGAGGCGGGTTGTGTGGTATCTACGCCGACCTGCGGTCCCTGTCTGGGGGGACATATGGGTATTTTAGCAAACGGTGAACGCGCTGTTTCCACTACCAACCGGAATTTTGTGGGGCGCATGGGCCATACAGGCTCCGAAATCTATTTGGCGAGCCCGGCTGTCGCGGCTGCATCTGCGTTAGCAGGCAGGATCGCCTCACCCGAAGAGTTTGAAAACGGGAGGGACAGAACATGAAGGTAAAGGGCACAGTCATCAAATACGGAGACAACATTGACACGGATGTCATCATCCCGGCACGGTATCTGAGTGAGACCGATCCCCACGAGCTGGCAAAGCACTGTATGGAGGACATTGACAAAACCTTTATTGATAGGGTCAAGCAGGGGGATGTTATAGTAGGCGGCGAAAATTTTGGCTGTGGCTCATCCCGTGAGCACGCTCCGCTGGCGATCAAAGGTTCAGGCATTTCGTGCGTAATTGCTGCAAACTTTGCACGAATTTTTTACCGTAACTCGATCAATATTGGCCTGCCGATCGTGGAATGTCCCGAGGCCGCTTCTGACATCAGTGAAGGGGATATGGTAGAGGTGGATTTTGACCGGGGGATAATCATGAATCTCACGAAAAACAAACAGTATGTGACCGCTGCCTTTCCGCCTTTCTTGCAAAGCATTATTGCCGCTGGCGGGCTGATCGCGGCCGTCGGGCAAAATATGTTGGAGGAAGCACATGAAGTATAATATAGGACTTATAAAAGGCGATGGGATCGGTCCGGAAATTGTCGATGCAGCGGTATTGGTCCTCGACAAGACGGCGAAACGGTTCGGCGATTCATTTTCCTATACGGAATTTCTGGCGGGCGGCTGTGCGCTTGATGCGCACGGTGTGCCGCTTCCGAAAGAAACAGTCAAGGGCTGCCTTGAAAGTGACAGCGTACTGTTAGGCGCAGTCGGAGGACCAAAGTGGGATACCCTGCCGGGACATCTGCGGCCTGAGCGTGCGTTGCTCGATCTGCGCGCTGCCATGGGGCTTTTCTCCAACATCAGGCCGGCTACCCTGTATCCAGCGCTTAGGGATTCCTGCCCTCTTCGCAGTGACATTGCGCAAAAAGGATTTAACCTTGTGATAGTCCGTGAGCTCACCGGTGGTATGTATTTTGGAGAGCGCGGCAGGCGGGATGGTGTAAACGGCCCCGAGGCGTTCGATACCGAATGCTACAGTACCTATGAGATTGAGCGCATCGGGCGCGTCGGCTTCGAAATGGCGAAAAAGCGTGGAAAAAAGCTTGTCAGTATTGATAAAGCCAATGTCCTTGAAAGCTCCCGCCTGTGGCGCGAGACAATGCACATCCTCGCCGCGCAGTACCCCGAGATTGCGTACAGCGACATGCTGGTGGATAACTGCGCAATGCAGCTCGTCCGCGACCCGTCTCAATTTGATGTCGTAGTAACCAGCAACATGTTTGGCGACATCCTATCCGATGAGGCCTCGATGCTGACTGGCTCTATCGGGATGCTTCCATCGGCGTCGCTCGGCAAGGGGACACATGGGCTTTATGAGCCTATCCACGGATCGGCACCCGATATCGCTGGCCAGGGCAAGGCCAATCCTCTCGCCACCATTTTATCCACCGCCATGATGCTGCGCTATTCCTTTGATATGAAGGAGCAGGCTGACGCGATTGAAAACGCAGTCAAACGCGCCATCGAAAACGGAAGCAGGACGGCAGATCTTCACGGCGCATCAATGGGTCGGGTTCTTTCAACAGAAGAGATGGCCATGACGGTTGCTGAGCTGATCTAAAAAAACTCAATTATTTCGCCTGATGAGAATCGAAAACTCCAGCCCTTCCCACATAAAGGAAGGGCTGGAGTTTTATAGCCAATTAACTTAAAAACTGGCTATACATAAAACGTCATTTTCTTCCCCTGCCTTCGCCGGGGGAAGAAATCACAAGCTTGGTTTCAAGTTCATCAACTATACTGTATGAATTTTTTCTTACGAAAGGATACGGATCTTTCTGTTTGTCTTTGACGATGAAAAAATTATTATACAACTTCTTGACATGATCGCTACCATGTACTACAATATAGGAAGTCTACTATGCACCGCAATATAGCTTTCATGTGAAATCAGAAATCAGGAGGACCTATGTTTGATAAATCTCAACTCATGCGTGGGACGCTTGAGGGATGCATCTTAAAGATTATCAGCTTAGAGGTAACATACGGTTATGAAATCATGGTAAAACTAACGGACTATGGTTTTAATGATATACGCGAAGGTACAATTTATCCACTGCTTTTAAGGCTGGAAAAGAAAAATTTTATTTATGCTGAGTTCAAGCCTTCTCCATTGGGGCCAAGCAGAAAATATTATTTTATTACAAAAAATGGTATTGACGAATTAAAATCTTTTGAAGCGTATTGGAACAGCATTTCCACGGTGGTAAGCGATATTTTGTCTTTGGAGGGAAAGTAATTGGCAAATCAGTTGGATAAGCTGCGCAAAGAAAACAATGCGCAGGATAAACAATTAACAAAGGAAAACAACAGCATTTTAACAGATATGGTGTGCTATCTTCGATCTTCAGACTTATGCGATTATGATATCGAAATCACCCGTAAAGAACTTACGGGAATGGCGCTGGAATCACAATTGAGAAATGAAAAGTTTAATGATGTTGCAGGTGAAGACTATAAAGCATTGTGCGATGAGCTGATGAGAAATGGCCGTCAAAAAACATTATATGAAAAAGCATTGGAAGTTTTATATGTCCTTACTTATGGCATAGGAGCGTTATATGTAGTTGAGATTATTTTTTCATCAACAATCATCAATATATTTAAGACAGGTCAATTCAGCATGCCGATTACCACGGGTTTTATTATATCAACCTTGTCTGCGGTGTTCTTGGGTTTTGGTGTTTACCATTATTTCACTAAAAATTCCTTTGAATTATCAGAGCATAATCGCAAAACACAAATATTATTTATTGTTGGTTTTACGGCACTGTGGACAGTAACACTGTTAATAAGAGTGTTACTGGGAAAAATCATATTATTGTATGTAAATTGTCTATATCCCATATTGATTATTTTGATTGCAGCTATAGTGATAAAGTACTTGAATAACCAACATGTAAACAGTTTGTTCAAAACATATAAACAGAATTAACTACCCAATGAGACCAATCTTATAGTTGATTAACTTGAAAACAATCTTGTGATTTCTTCCCCCGCCTTCGGCGGGGGAAGAAAATGATGTTATAAATATAGCCAGTTTTTAAGTTAACTGGCTATATCATTGAAAACCAAGAAAATCAGATTGATATAGAATTACAAAAAGCAATCGACTGCCACAGTTGCTGTGGTAGCCCTGATTGCTTTTCTATTTACCAACACGACTTAAAAAGGCTTAAACAAACAGCTGCTTCTTTGAAACGAGAATTCTCCGTAGGAGAAAAAAATAAGCTTAGTATCAACGATGCATTATGCCATTATATCAAGTATATTATTTGTCGCAACGAGTGTATTGGCCGCTTGTTCTGTCTTTGAGATTGCACTTGACTGAGCTTCGCTATTTTTCTTGGCTTCTTCCGTCTGGATTTTCTGCATCTGCATTTGAAGTTGCTGTATCTGGGTATTGAGCAGTTCGATTTTCGCTTCTTTTGTATCTGCGTCATCGTCGCTTTGATTTTCTTCCACAACCTGTTGTTGTAGTTTGGTGATTTGCTTTTGTAATGCTTTCAGCTCACTATCCTGTGTGGTGGAGGAAGTACTACTTACACCGGAAGAAACAGATGAAATGTTCATGAATAACCCTCCCAAAAATTTTTTCATATTATATCTCGGGACTTTCACATTCAAAATAAGTACTTTTTAAAAAATAATGTTAAAAAATGGAGAAATTGGACAGTTTACAAGTTAAAAATTGTTTCATATTAAATTTGTCTCGCCGTGCCCACTAATGAGCAGACCACAGCACTCTCCCAGCACTCTTGCAAGTATCATGCGAATCGATTATTATAAGACTATATTACTCGAACTCAAATTGATTGTGTTTTCGTTTTGTTCAGCCTTCCGAAGGCGAGAGAAACAGAGATGTGAAGAGTACCATTTATATGTAAATTAAATGTCGCCATGAAGACAAAGACAAGGAGAAGTTTATGAATACATATTCATATCAGAATTTTCGTATGGAAAAGCGAAAAAACATAGCGCTGATCGCACATGACAACAGAAAAAGTGAACTGATCGAGTGGGCAACGGTACATAAGGAAAAATTAAAGAAGCACAACCTTTGTGGAACAGGAACGACGGCCAGACTTATTTCTGAGGCGACCGGCTTATCGGTCTATGCTTTTAAGAGCGGCCCCTTGGGGGGAGATCAGCAGGTGGGTTGCCGCATTGCCGAGGGCAGCATCGATTTCATGTTTTTCTTTTGGGATCCGTTGGAGGCACAGCCCCACGACCCAGACGTCAAAGCGCTGCTTCGCATTGCGGTCTTGTATGATATTCCGGTTGCGACTAACTGGTCTACGGCAGATTTTTTGTTCTCCTCAGCGCTGATGGATGAAGAGTACGAAAGAAAGGTCGTCGATTTTTCAGAGCTTCAAATTGCCCGTGCAAAAGGAGATTTTGGAAAGAAATAACGTTGAGAACGACAAGACGGGCTGCGGTGCGGGCCTTATGATATGGACCTGCCTGTTTTTTCTATAGCCAATTAACTTAAAAACTGGCTATATAGAAAACGTCATTTTCTTTCCCCGCCTTTGGCGGGGGAAGAAATCACAAGCTTGTTTTCAAATTAATCAACTATATATGAAGCGAAAAGTGGCATGTAGGGATGAAATGCAAAAACACAAGGGCGGACTTTCACCTGCCCTTGTGTTTTTCTTTCTTTTTTTGTTGATGCAGTTCAAATTGTCGTTGCTTCTCGTCTTCTGACTTTTGACTACTGATAGACTTTCGTTCCAACTTGTTTTGTTCATGCTGCAGTTTTAATGCTTGTTGCGCTTTTGTACCGATTCCTGTCTGTGATAACTGGCTCTGAATAGCTCGCTGCATTCGTTTGGGATTGGTGTTTCTTTCTACCACAGTTTTTTCGGCGATAGGTGGGCTAAAGCGTAATTTACACCAATTTTCGAGAAAATACACATAGACTTCATAATCCTTTGGCTCGGCACCAAAAATGATTTTGGCTACTTCCAATTTCTCATCCGTTGTCCGCTCAAAAACACCAACCCAAAAAGGTTCCTCAAAAAAGACTGTCAGTTTGCTTTTTACAGAATCCATTGAAATCCTCCTAAATATATTGCGACAAAGATCGGACAACCTTAGGAGGCAGGTTACTGACAGTTATACGATATCCTTTTACAGTCTGATTTTTGCCTTTGTTATATTTAGAATTCGTATTATAACTTAACTGCGTCCGGACTACCAACCGGAACTGTGTTTTTATCTTTGCTTATTTATTGTAGCTTTAATGATGTGATTTTTCAAGATTCTATCAAATAAATTGATATTGATCCAATCAAACTGCTGTTTTGAAAAGAAAAAATTGGATAAGAACGATAGAAGGTTATTAAAAGCTTGATCACAATATCCCAAAAAAGCTTGAAGGAACAGCGGAATTTTTGAGTTGAGAAATCAGCAGCTTTTTTTATATTTAGTACTTAACCTCAAATTGGTGTTTTTGGGTCACTTTAAACTGTCAACCACAACGCAATTTGGTTTATTGTTTTGTCTTAATCTTATCTTTTGTAAGTAAATAATCAGGCCGTTTTGGGTCGATCGTCAAATTGTTCATAAAAGTTCTTAGGAAGTCGTGGAGATTAAATGGTGCCAAAGGTGCCAAATAAGGTACTCCGAAACTGTTTAACGAAACGAGTTCGGCCAAAACGAAGGTTATAAAGACAGAAAATCCAAAAAACCCTAATGCGCCCGTAAATAGCAAAAGAATAAATTTCAATAACCGAAATGGGTTTACTAATGAATAATCGGGAATTGCAAAAGATGTAAGCAGCGATAGCGACGCGATGATAAGCAACAGTGGACTGAAAATGCCAGCCGCTATAGCAGCCTGACCGATTACGATCGCGCCCACAATACCGATTGCGGGACCGATCTGTTTGGGAACCCTCAGCAGAGATTCTCGAAGCAGTTCAACAATAAATTCAATAACCAGTGCTCCAACTAATGCGGTAAATGGTACATTTACACGCATTTCTGCAAGAGATATGGCATACTTGCTTGGTAAAGCATCCGTATGAAATGATGTGACGGCGACAAATACACTTAAAGCGGTAAAGGCAATTACTAAAGCAGCATATCGCAGTAATCTTCCAAAAAGTCCGAAAAACATATTGTCGTACCTGTCATCGCAAGAATAAAAAAATTCGCTAAAAGTTTTAGGGGCAAGCAAAGCAATTCCACTGCCGTCTATCAGCACCAAAACCTTTCCTTCAAGAAGCGAATGGAATGCCATGTCAGAGCGTTCTACTAAGCCGACATTGGGAAACAACTCTAATTTATTATTTAGCAGAAATGATTGGAGTTCGCCTGATTCGCCTATACCATCAACGACAATGCGTTGTATTCTTTTTTGAATCTCGGTAACGACGGTATTGTTTGCGATATCTTCGATATAAATGACAGCAACAGTTGATTTTGTCCTAACGCCCACCTCGTATTTTTTGATCTGCATATTTTTATCCTTCAAACGATATCTGATAAGCGAAAGATTTACATCAAGGTTTTCTGTAAAACAATCTTGTGGTCCTCGGATTGTGTATGAAAGTTGTGGCGTTGAAATCGATCTGTGTTCAACCTTTCTGAAGTTAGCCACGATATATTCCTGATCTGTTGAAAAAAGGATTACCACCATACCGGAAAGGATAAAATCTTCAATTTTGCTTATATCTGATTCTAGTTTGCAATCATCGGCAAATATGATGCTGTCTACTGTTATTTGCGCGTTTATGGACTTTTTGTCTGAAGAACAATGTAGCATAAGTGGCTTTATAACGCTTTCAGTCAGTGCAGCCCTATCGGTTAACTGGATGATGTAAAACAGCTTGACCATTCCGCGTTTGAACGGAACTGACCTCTCCGTAAAATCCAGATGCTTTGATTTCAGCGAAGCTGCTATTTTTTCAAAATCGAACTGTTCCAGAATGAAATCCCTACTTTCATTTTCTTTCGTTGGTTTCGTAATCCATCATCCACGTTTCGTTCAGCGTTACCTTTACATCAATATTGAAACTTGCCTTTTCAAATTCATTTTGCCAATCCATCTTTTCGAATTCTACAGGAAATTTTATACGAAACTCATCACCAAACTGAAGATAGTCGCACTTATAAACTTTTTGCGCTTGCTCAATTGCATCTGAAATCTCATTTTTAAGCGTCTCTGTGAGAATTTTTGTCACCTCTGCATTGGAAACATCATTAAAATTGTAAGGCGTTTTTTGATCCCCATACATCAGCTTTGCTTCGAAATTAAATTTCAAATCAAAACTTATCTTGTCGTTTTTATAGAATGGTTTTATATTTGGTTTTTTTAGACTTACCTCTATCGTGTACTTATTATCGTTATAAGGCACGATATAATGAAACCTAGGTTTATCCGTCTTTAGAAATAACGTACCTTTAGAATCTCCCACAGGGATAAAGCCATTGATTGTGGTGCCATTTACCACTGAATACCCTATTAAAGAAATTTCTTTATCCTGTAGGCCTATGCAGGGAAGCAAAATACCTGTGTATGTTTCGGATAAATTTTCAAGCAATCGTGAAGTTCTTCTAGCAAAAGACTCTCCCGCTTCCTTAAGAGTTTTTAACATTTCTTCTATATAGAACCCTACAGATATATCTTTCGCATGGCTAATTTCAAAAAGCTCTTCGGGTACCTCTTTTGTAATAACAGTTATTGCTTTTTTTCTATATAATTCATCCGCCCTAAGCCTGTATAAATATTCAACCAAATTTTCTTTTGCAAAATCTTCAGTTAATAAAACCGTTCTGATTGTACTTGGGAAAGATCGTTTATCGATTTGCATGTCAACGTTATTCCTGGCTTCAGGTATGGTTTTGCCATGGCCTTTAACATAGATGTATTTATTGCTTGCACCTGTGCTTTTCCCCTCGTTTTTATTGCCACCTTCAATATTTGCAATTTCAACATATAAGTATATTTCATCGCCTTTTTTATCAAGGGCAACAGCCGTCAAAATCCACTTTTCGTTTATATCTTTAGAATCCGCACAGCCTGATAAAAGCCCCCCAAAAAGGAGCAAAGAGATAAGTATGAAAAGTATTTTATTTGATTTTTTCAATGTACCTTTCTCCTTTAATAAATTCAAGCACGCTTTTTCAATTTAGCTAAAATGAATATGGTCATCGGAATCAGAAAAGATGAGATTAAAACTAGGTAAATAGCGAATTCACTGTACAATTCATCCAAATATTGTACATTTAAGGAAAATAAGCATGTAACAAAAAGGATAATAGCGATGGTTAAAACAATAAAATAACGCTTAATTTTTGGAAATATTTTACAAGTAAATTCTACAATTGCGGAAAAGATACTAATCAATCCGGAAATCAAATTGGACAAACCAAAAGTAAGATAAAATAAATCCATTCTTTCAATAACAGGTGCTTCGGTTATTTTTATTGCTTCAATAAATGCATCATTCATTAAAATCGCATTATTGATCCCCAAAATCATGATACTGCTTTCAACGATTAAAATATAAAACAGTCCGATAAACATGATAGTAAAGAAAGCAATTTTCGGGGATTTCTTATTTTTTGCAGTAAACGGTATGATTAAAAGAATTTCTGAACCCCCGAATGGGATAATCAAGTCCTTCATTGTTTTTGCATAATTTTTAATTTCAGAAGTATTGAAAAAAGGCAAAATGTTGTACTTTGTGCCTTGCGTCAGCATAAGGATGCATATTCCTACCGTTAATATCAGAAATGATAACCCATAAATTTCACATATCCTTGCCACATTTGTAATTCCTTTATAGGACACAAAAGCAAATAACGTTATACCAACTATCAAAAATATAAATTCTGGTGTTTGGGGCAAAAAATTTGATGTTAGAAGGCCAACTGCTACATTGTCAAGCCAAATGCGACAGTTCGAGCAGAAAGAGCTGGGAAGGTGTATTCCAATTAAGACATTTTCGGGGTCTGTTGTTTATAAGCAGAAGAGAAGAAGATAGGTTTTGATGAGAAACAGTGGACAGAACAGTACCTTTCGGAAAGAACTCTCTGAGCAAACCGTTACCGTACTCATTGCTTCCTCTCTGATGCGGACAATATGGATCAGCGAAATAAAGAGTTAAGCCTAGATCTTTCTGGATTACATCATAACAGGCAAATTCACCGCCACGATCTGTTGTTGCTGTTTTGAATGTGCCTTGTGGCAATAAAGTGTGCAGGTGCTTGATTGCAGCTTCCATGGAAGCTGCCGTTCGATCAGGAATGGGAACGGCTGTATAGAACCTTGTTTTTCGTTCCACAAAGGTGGCCAAGCAACCACCGGAACCCCTAGAGGAAACCACCGTATCAAGTTCCCAATGCCCAAATGTTTCTCTGGTATATACCTCTTTGGGTCTCTTGTGGATAGAAGTACCACGAGCATAATGCGCAAGATTTTTACAGCTTCTCTTTTTTCCATTACGGCGCAGCACATCTGCGGTGAGTCCGTTCAGTCGTCCGGCATAAAGCCAGTTGTATATTGTTTTAAAGCTCAGTTGGCTTGAAGTAACGGTATGTGATATTTGTTCTGGCGACCAGGTCTCTTTCAGCTTTTCTGCCACAGCTGCGCACAACTCCTCGTTCCATTTCCCTTGAGGTTTGCTGTTGTGCCGTTTCTTCTGGTAATCCAGTTGTGCTTCTTCTGCGTTATACGCTCGGGCACCGTAAAAACGTTTCAATTCTCTAGCGATACTGCTGTGGTGACATCCCAGACGTGATGCGATTTTCCGGGTCGTATATCCGATTTGACGGAGTTCCTCTATCTTTCCTCGTTCGAATGTTGTAAAATGGTGGTGGCTCATGGCTGCCTCCTTGTGTGAATGTTGTTGTTGCAAACTCTATTCTACACGTTTTGGCCGCCTTGGGCTATCTTTTTTCTGTCGCATTTCATTTTACAATGTAGCAACTAACTTTAGATTTAAATAAACGCCCATTATTAGAAAATTTAATATAAAATAAACTGCTATTATATAAGTAAAAAACTTACCTACAATTTTTTGACTATAGTCAAAAAAGACTTCCCCCAAAAAGATGTTGTTTAATTTCGTGATGATCACCGCAGCAACGCCGAATATAATAGAAGCTATTATAATGGGAATCCAGCTGCTTCTGCCTGCCGTTTGAGCCATTTTTTTTGGAAGATCAATTGTGGTATATGTTGAGATAGCTGTAAATAGTATAAAAAAACATCTGTCTGTTCGAGATGCTGTTCGTCATGTTTTCGCTTCCAATCAATAACTGTCTTTTATATTCTGTGCTGCTCTTAAATAAAAATGCAAAAACTATGAAAAAGACCTTGCAATCAAACGCAAAGTCTAAGAGAAAACATGCGACAAAAAAAGGCCGCATCTATTGTATGAGTGTAAATATGAGGATAATTTAACTGGTGAAATTCCTGATATTAGGTGAACAAAAGTATTTGCAATCTCGGGTAACATAATCGTACTAATACTTAATCGCATCTCTTCTGATGTTTTTAAGCGTTGCCAGTTAACCCAAACAAAATTTTCGTGTTAGGTTTTTCAAATTCGTAAAATTGATGAGTATCAAAGTTAACTTTCCGTATTTTCAAGAATGGTCTGGTTTTCTTTTTGAAAACCAGACCATTCAGGTCGTTTATGATGTTTATGTATTAAAAATCAGAAGTTAAATACGTTGCTCCAGTCAAAGTCCCCGGATTCCTCGACGCTTTTAGGCCAATCGGAACACCATTTGGGCACGGATGGATTATTGACTCGATCCAGACTGGGGGTATAAGGCTTAATGTCCAAAACAGGGGTTCCATCCTCAGCATCAATATAGGCTAAGCCAACGATGCCGTTTTGAGAGTCAATATACGTAACATAGCAGGATGTCAGTGCAATCGGGTTTGGGCGTTCTGGAGAACGAGTGGCAAAAGTCCCTAATATCTCTGGGGAATTCTTGTAAGGACTTTGTTCAACCAGTTTTGAGCGCGAAAAGGAATTATCGAATCGATCGAACCACCATATCACGTTGATATAGCTGAAATCCTCAAGACTCGTAAGGGCAGGGATATACTCTTTATCTAATATTAATCGCATCCCCTTGTCATCGATGCTAACTTTGCCAATCGGTTTTACAACAAATTGTTCCATAAACAAATCTCCAATTTTAGATTATTCACGGCGCCGTTATATTCAGTATACCAATGTGTTTTTATACTACAAGGCTTTTTTGCAATAATTCTAAAAAGGGTGCAACTTACAAATGAAATCGAAAAGGAAGAGTCCAATAACAAGAAAAACGGATTTTAAGCACTGTACAGGATGATCTGCGCCTCGAGAGTTTTTGCACCATATAAAATCCCCCGCCTGCGTTTATGCGGACGGGGGAATCTTTAGTATAAAGTAAAGTCTTACTTTAACATGAGCTTGACCAGAACGGCCTTTTGGGCATGCAGACGGTTTTCGGCCTCTTCAAAGATTTCGTCTGCGTGGGCTTCAAAGACCTCCTCGGTAATTTCTTCGCCCTTATGCGCGGGAAGGCAGTGCTGTACCATCGCATCAGGCTTGGCAAACTTCATCAGCTCAGCATTGATCTGATAGTCCTTTAAGGCGAGGTGGCGCGCTTCGGATTCCTGCTCCTGTCCCATGCTGGCCCAGACGTCTGTAATCAGGACATCGGCATCTTTTGCAGCCATCTTGGGATCGTTTGTCAGCAGGAATTGGCTGCCATACCCGGCGGCGAACTCGAGTATATCCGCAGCGGGGAGATAGCCCGCGGGGCAGGCACATTGAACCTTCATGCCGACTTTCAGACCGCCAACAATCAGAGAATTTGCCATATTGTTGCCGTCGCCGACATAGCATAGGGTCAGCTTGTCAAGCTCGCCCTTGAATTCGCGGATCGCCATCAGATCGGCAAGGACCTGACAAGGGTGTTCATAGTCGGTAAGGCCGTTAATAACCGGGACGGTGCCGTATTTCGCCAGATCCTCAGCTTCCTGATGGGAATACGTACGGATCATGATGGCGTCAACATAGCGGGAAAGCACGCGGGCAGTGTCCTGGATGGACTCACCTCTGCCGATTTGCAGATCTTTCGCGCTTAAAAAGAGCGCATGGCCGCCGAGCTGATACATGCCCACCTCAAAAGAAACCCTTGTGCGGGTTGAGGATTTTTTGAAAAATCATCCCCAGGGTTTTGCCCGCAAGCTTGGGGTGGGGGATGCCGGCCTTTGTTTCTCTTTTGAGTTCTTCCGCCAAATCCAGTATATTCAGTATCTCTTCTTTCGAGTGATCGGAAAGCTTTAACAAATGTGAAAACATTACTCATTCCCCTTTCTGAATTCTAAGCATTCACCTATTTTCTTCTCCCAACCCAGGCGCGGAAAGAAAGATAAGATAAAAATCGTTTTATTTCGATTTGGCCTTGATGAGATAATCGTCGATTTGCGATGTCTGCAGCATGACCGATTCAGAGGAAGGACCGCCATAGCTTTTGCGTGTGTCGACGCAGGTTTTTAGATCAATCGCCTGATAGATATCCTCCTCGAAAAGCGGGCAGACCTTTTGATATTCAGACAGGTCGAGAAAATCAAGGGTAATATCCTTTTCGAGGCACAGTCCGACCAGTGTACCCGCAACCTTATAAGCGTCGCGGAAGGGCAGGCCCTTTTTGGTGAGATAATCCGCGCAATCGGTGGCGTTGATAAAGCCTTTTGAAGCGGCAGATTTCATGTTGCCCGTCTTCACGGTCATCGTCTCAAGCATCGGTGCGAATATAGTAAGGCATAGCTTTACATTGTCTACAGCGTCAAAAATCGCCTCTTTATCTTCTTGCATATCTTTGTTATAAGCGAGGGGTAAACCCTTCATCATGGTCAGAAGTGTAATTAGGCTGCCGTATACACGACCTGTTTTTTCCACGCACCAGTTCGGCAACATCGGGATTCTTTTTCTGTGGCATGATGGAGGAGCCGGTGGAATAGGCATCATCCAGCTCGATGAAGGAAAATTCGCTGCTGCACCAAAGAATAATTTCCTCTGAAAAGCGGCTAAGGTGCATCATCAAGATGGATAGGCCACTTGCCAATTCAAGCATATAATCCCTGTCTGAAACGCCGTCGATGCTGTTCGTCATGGCACCCTCAAAGCCAAGAGCACGAGCGGTAAGATCGCGGTCGATGGGATATGTAGTCCCCGCCAGCGCACCGCTTCCGAGAGGAGACAGTCTCATTCGCTTTTTAGCGTCCGCTAGTCTGTCTAGATCCCGCAGAAACATGTTGGAATATGCGCAAAGGTGATGACCGAAGGTAATTGGCTGACCACGCTGTAGATGAGTATAGCCCGGCATAATTGTTCCCGCGTGCGCTTTGGCAATCGTATTGACAACACCTGTCAAATGCAAAAGAAGTGAGACTATTTCGTCACATTCTCCTATTAGATAAAGCTTTTGGTCCAGGGCGATCTGATCGTTGCGGCTGCGGGCGGTGTGCAGCTTTTTGCCAACATCGCCGATCCGCTCGGTCAGTTCCGCCTCAATAAACATGTGAATGTCCTCAGCGTCTCCGGATATCAAAAGTTTGCCGCTTTCAATATCCGCGAGAATTTTCGTAAGGGTGCTTTGGATTTTATTGGCATCCTCTTTAGGAATAATGCCACAGCTTCCCAACATCCCCGCGTGTGCGATGCTGCCGGTAATGTCTTCTTTATACAAGCGGCTGTCAAAGCCTAAAGAAGAGTTAAAATCATTCACAGATTTGTTCAGTTCTTTTTTAAAACGCCCGGCCCACATTTTCATCATTATGTCCTCATACGGTATTTATTAATAAAGCGTAATACTAATTATAAATTATAAAATTAAACGAGTTTCCTGCCTCTGTTTTCCCTACCGGAGGCGGGAAAACAGAGGCAAAAGCACAAGGTCATGTAAACAGGATTTTACGTTATTCTCCTGCAACAGATGGGGAAAAGAAATAGATCTATTTCAACAAAACAAAATATCAGCTGCAGATTATTTTTTCCACTTTTTCTCCGCCATCGCTCTTACTGTGATCGGAAGGCCGAAAAGATTGATGAATCCCTTGGAATCCATCTGGTCATAGACATGATCCTCACCGAAGGTCGCGATTTCTTCATTATATAAGGAGTAAGGTGATGTCAGAGAGGAAATCGAGATATTTCCCTTATATAGTTTTAATTTCACGTCACCGGTGACTGTCTGTTGTGTGCTGTCCACAAAGGCAGACAAGGCTTCACGCAGCGGAGTGAACCACTGGCCGAAATAGACAAGATCAGCAAATTTACCCGCAAGCTCCTGCTTGGTGTGCATTGTATCGCGGTCGAGAGTCAGGGTTTCCATCGCCTCATGCGCAAAGTAGAGTATTGTGCCACCGGGGGTTTCATATACGCCGCGGCTCTTCATACCCACAAGGCGGTTCTCGACGATGTCATCGATACCGATGCCGTTCTTACCGCCAATCTTATTGAGCGTGGTGACGATTTCGACTGCGCCCAGTTTCTTTCCGTCTATAGCGACGGGGATTCCCTTTTCAAAGCTGATGGTCACATATTCCGCCTTGTCTGGAGCCTTTTCGGGCGAAACACCCATCTCTAAAATTTTATCTAAGTTTGGCTCGTTGGCCGGATCCTCAAGATCCAGACCTTCATGGGAAAGATGCCACAGGTTCTTATCCTTCGAATAGTTTGTTTCACGAGTGACGGGAATTGGAATATTTTTTGCAATGGCGTAATCAATTTCCTCGTCGCGCGATTTGATGTCCCATATTCTCCAAGGAGCGATGATCTCCATTTCAGGGGCGAAAGCCTTGATCGTCAGCTCAAAACGCACCTGATCATTGCCCTTGCCGGTGCAGCCGTGGGCGATGGCGTCGGCATTTTCCATCTTTGCGATTTCGACGATGCGCTTTGCGATGACCGGACGGGCAAATGAGGTGCCAAGCAGGTACTTGCCTTCGTATTTTGCGCCTGCTTTCAGGGTGGGGTAGATGTAGGATTCGACAAACTCGGTCTTCAAATCCTCGATGTACAGCTTGGAAGCTCCGGTTTTGAGAGCCTTTGCTTCAAGGCCTTCAAGCTCAGTACCCTGGCCTACATCAGCCGCGACGGCGATAATCTCACAGCCGGGATAATAATCCTTCAGCCACGGTATGATAATGGAGGTGTCCAGTCCGCCGGAATACGCCAATACAATCTTCTTTATCTCTTTCATCGTTAACTCTCCTAAAAATATAATATGATATATAATTATAAGCAATTAAGAATAAATATGCAACAGCAATATTGAATAAAGTTTGGATATTTTTGCAACACTATTCGTATATTATGATAAATCTTTCAATATTAGATGTGATACTGAAAAAATATAGATAATCGTGATTCGAAAAATGAATATATATTAACTGATCTGCATAACTGGTGGTTTGCATTGAAGATGCAGACAAATGCTGCCTCAAGGCTGCATTGGGTGCCGCGACTCAAAAATGAGGCCGCCCTCATTTCCCCACATCGAGTCAAGAGGATTTAAATTTTCGTCTTACCGTTTTACATAGTTATACTAATACAGTTTTACTCAATCCACTCACTCTCTCATATGAAGTATTGATATAAAACAGTCGTTCGATACGAAAGGGGAGCGAAATTGTTTCTGTAAAAGCCTTTTAAATGACATTATATGATTATGACTCTTTCCCCGCCTGCGGCGGGGAAAGAGTCATAAATTCATGGCCTATAACCAGAAAATAGCAGAAGAATAAAAAACAGCCGTTTGGTGTGGTCTACATTGTTATTTATATTTTGCCAGCGTTTCATCCAAAATTTCGGTCAGTTTCTTGACTGCCTTGTAACAGCGGATGTCTTCTGAACGCCAATCCTTCATGATATCAACACACATTTCGCTGCCGAGGCTTTCTTTGGCCGCATCAAAGAACGTGACAGTCGCCTCTTTGGCTCGTTTCATGCTCTCCTCATCCCCGTGATTGAGAATTGTACAAATGGCCGCGACTCCACCGATAATCCCGCCACACAGGTGGTGGCAGCTAACTCCGCCACCGAAACCGCATAACGCCATATAATTGCTTTCATCCAGATCCAACCCATAAGACTCGGCAGCGGCACGAAGCATAGACTCTGCACAGTTGATGCCCTTGTCCAGATAATACTTACTAAGAACTTGCTCGGTCATAGTTCTACCCCTTTTCAATTGTAAATACAGATTTCCTGCTAAAACCTGTTTAAATGGCATTTCATTTTTGCCTCAGTTTTCCCCAACGGAAGTAGGGGAAACTGAGGCAGGAAAGTCATTTTATTTGGGATTGTTATCAGAAATGCAATGTTTAGCACTAGGCCTTAATAATGACCTTAATCTCCTCGTTTTCAGCAGAAACCAGAATATCAAAGGCCTTTTGGGCATCTTGCAGCGCATATGTCGATGTGACCAGCTTGTCCAGTACAATTTTACCGGAGGCTACCATTTCCATTGCTTCGAACATTTCATTTGTGTACATGTAGCTACCGTAGATATTGATGCCGCGCGCAAAGAAATCCATCGGATTTAAGTCAACCTGATTGCGTATTAGACCGACGACAATCACGCTTCCGCCGCTGCGGGTCATATAGATGGAGGGGTTGAAGGTAGAAGCAGCTCCCGTGCAGATAATCACCCGGTCGGCACCGCGTCCGTCCGATTCGGCCTTTACTCTTTCAACAGCGTCTTCATTAGCGGAGTTGATGATAACATCTGCGCCTAGGTCCTTTGCCAGACTGAGGCGCTTGTCATTAATATCAGTGCAGATAATTTTACCAGCGCCCAGTGCCTTGAGGCACATGATCGTTAGAAGACCGATCGGTCCCGTTCCGATCACGGCCGTTGTCTCGCCCTTTTGAAAGCCACCGAGTTTTGCGGCGTGGATGCCGACAGCCAGCGGCTCCATTAGCGCGCCGTCGCGCATGCTGACGCCGTCAATCAGCGGGATAATGGAGAAATCAGGAAGATAGAGATATTCGGTAAACGCACCATCGCATTTGCCAACGCCAACGCTGGTTCCCACGCTTGTGCGGTGGGAGCAAAGATTGATCATTCCGTTTTTGCAATACCAGCATTCACCGCAATAGAGGATCGGATTCGCGGTGACTGTCTGTCCGACGGTGACACGGGTAACCCCGGCTCCCACTGCGTCGATCGTGCCCGAAAACTCGTGACCAAGAACGAGCGGAGGGGCAAAACGATCTGACAGTGATTTATAGGCACCGAGGTCAGAGCCGCAGATTGAGGCTGAGTCAATTTTCACTCTCACTTGGCCGGGACCGGGCGCGGGTTTATTGCGTGTTTCCATTTCCAACTTTCCGGGACCTTGATAAACAAGTGCTCTCATCGTTTCCATAACTGCCTCCAAAATGTGTATTTGTGATATATTACATTCCACAATTAATATACTCAATTTAAAGATGTCTGTCAATTGCATTCTTTGTTATACCGCTCGGAACGAGTAAATAGCAAAAGAAACAACCATTACAAATTACCAGCAAGAAAGCAATACTACGCTTATTGACATTCCATGCAATTCGATTATACTGAAGGAGATAAAACAAATACATATATTTTAAAAGTATTTTTGTTGATATATCACATGCTTCCTATTTTGCTTACCAAGCAGGACGAAAGGGGCCATAATTTTGGCAGACGAAAAAGACAAACAGGACTTAAAGATGACCGCACTGCAGTATTTGAAAAATAAAATTATATTTTGCGAGCTGCTTCCAGGCTCCATTATTGATGAGGCTGCCATTGCATTCGAATTGAAAACTAGCAGAACTCCGGTGCGCGAGGCACTATTAGAGCTTCAACGTGAGGAATACGTCAGTATTATCCCCAGAAAGTCTACAAGGGTGACAAGGGTGTCCGTGCAGAATATGAAACGGGTCTATGAGGCGCGAATTCTAGTGGAAGTTCCGCTAATAAAAGCGCTTGGCCCTTTTGAACAGCCAGAATTGCTTGAGTCTCTTAAGCAAATGCAGGAACACTGGAAATCGATGCTGGGCCTTGTTACAACCAACGAAAACTACCGTGATTTTGTCAAGGCCGATATGGAATTTCACCTATTTTTGATATCCCTATGCGACAATCCCCATCTGGTGAGGTTTTGCTCTGAAATGATATGTAAATCCCAGCGCTTTTGGTATCTGATTATTTCCAAAATGGGCGCGCGAATGGAACTGGTTGCCAAAGAACACATTGAAATACTTGATTGTCTACTGTCAGGAAACATGAAGGCTGCAGCCACCTTTACGAAAAACCATATTCTGAACTCACAGCGCGCAACTGGTATACTGGACGAATAAATTCTTCCTTTGCTGTCGCAAAGTCTATAATGGATCTACCCCGCCGTTGGTAGGACTGACAGATAGAAAGAAGTAAATCCCCCACTGCGTGCAGTGGGGGATTTTTCTGTGTAGGTTTTCCGGAGTAGCACCTTTGCCATTTCGAGAGCTTGTTTATATCAAATTGTGCTTTTGCCGCTACTTCACCACTTTAAGCGGAGAAATAGAGCAAGGGTCTTTATTTACAGGATTTGCAGTTTGCTGATGACAAAATCCTTAAATTTAAGCACAGGTGGAGGCATAAATCTTTTATTCGACCAAGAGAGGTAGACTATACGTCGGCAGGGTGGATCCTTAATTTTTAAAATAGCAAGGTTATGGCAGTCCAACGACGGGATGTTGGGCAGGATGGCGACACCGAGGTTTGCGCTTACAAAGGACGCCATGGCATTGCATTCCTCTGCCTCGAACGAAATCCGCGGCGTTATGCCGGCAGAATGAAAGATGCTGTTTAAAAGCATACGAAGTCCGCTGGAGCTTTTAAGAGTGACAAAGTTTTCGTCTTTTAGCTCCAGAAGGCTGACTTCTTTTTGCCCGGCTAGCGGGTGCCTTCTTGGAACGATCAAAAACAGCTCCTGATCAAGGATGGCAACAGAATCAATGAAAGGAGAGGAAGTCCCAACCGAAAAGGCCAAGTCAAGAGTGCCATCCAAGAGGTTCTGAATGATGTCCTCATTTTGATGCTGAAAGAAGTTGAACGTAATTTTACTATTTGTAATGTCATCGCAGAATGATTTTATCATATAAGGCAGAAAATCAAAACTCAGGCTGTAGATATAGCCTAAATTGATACTTCCACAAAGGGGATCAATCATCTGCGCAATCATTTCACGCCCTTCAGAAAGCTTGTCCAATGCCTCTTCAACATAGACTAAAAAATGCACGCCAAACTTACTGAGAACCGTTTTCTTGCCGCTTTTTTCAAACAGCGGGACGGTCAGCTCTTTTTCCAGTTCGCTGATCGCATAGCTGAGGCTGGGCTGAGAAATGTAAAGCATTTCGGATGCCTTGGTATAATGAAGCACCTTGGCCATAACGCGAAAATATTCAAGCTGCTGCAGAGTCATTTTGTCACCCTCTCTTAAAAACGGTTTAGACGAATTCCAGAACAAACTTCAATCATCATATTTCTGATTCTCCTACCGGTGACGGGGCAAATAGAAGTAAAACTCAATATTCTTTAAACAGGGATCAGTATTAGACGTTTTATCATAGAATACCTTTTCATTTACCATTATAACCTAAGTACCACATTTTGAATACCAAGAATTCTGCGAATTGTTTTTCAAGTAATTATCATGCCTCTGATTGTTCTTCGGTAATGGGGAAAGAAAAGACCAAAATGATGTAGGCTTGATTATAGAGCATACCTATCATTTCTATCTAAGATTGGTATTGGACTATTCACATCAGTGTCGATATGATGAATAAGGCTAGAGATCTGCAAAACTAAGCAATGGATAGGATACTAATTCCAAATGATACTGCAGATATCCAATCTTGATTTCTCTGTCTTTGCCGAAAAATCAAAGATAAAAAACAGTGCCATATAAACAGGATTTAGTATGAATACAAATCTAGTCGAAAATGCCTTTGAATGAGAGTGCATCACCAAAAAGCATGACGAGAATGGCTCTCATTTTTAATGAAGGGAGGATATCGATACGGATAATTTGCTGGAAAACATGAAATCGAATACATCTGTGACAATTAGCGAGGTTGGCCCAAGAGATGGGCTGCAAAACGAAAAAGCACTGCTCTTAGCGTCACAAAAAATTGAACTGATCGAGTGCGCGGTAGCGGCAGGGGCCATGATTGTTGAGATTGGGTCGTTTGTGCATCCGAAGGCGGTGCCGCAAATGGCGGACACAGACGAGGTTGCTCGGGGGATCAGGAGATCCAGCGGCGTCGAGTACCGTGCGCTTGTGATGAACCTAAAGGGTCTTGAGCGAGCGCTGGCTGCCGGTATCAACAAGGCGAAGCTAACGGTGTCTGCAAGCGCGGCGCATTCGCAAAGCAACTTGAACAAAACGCCGGAAGAGGCGGTCAGAGGGTTCGCTGAGTGTGCAGATTTTGCGGCGAAAAATGGGATGACGCTTTCGGGTGCGATCTCGACGGCGTTCGGATACCCTGTGGAGGGGCGGACTCCTGTGGAAGCATTGCTTCCGGTGATTCGCTGCTTCTTAGAGATTGGCGTGACAGAGCTTTCGCTGTCGGATACGACAGGGATGGCAAACCCCGGACAGGTGTATGACTACTGCCGCCGGGTGCAGGAGATATTTCCACAGGTAACGTGGAATCTGCATTTTCACAACACACGCGGCATGGGGCTTGCCAACGCTTACGCAGGCTGGCTTGCCGGCGTGACACGATTTGACGCATGCTTTGCAGGAATCGGCGGCTGTCCGTTTGCGCCGGGCGCATCGGGGAATATCGCCACCGAGGATGTAGTCCATATGTTCGAAGAAATGAGTGTAAACACGGGGTATGACCTTGACGCGCTGATCAGGCTTGGACAGAAGGTCGAAGGAATGATCGGACACCCGGGCTCCGGCAGCATTCTGAGAGCCGGTAAAAACTCTTCAATAACGCTTCCATGCAAATAAGTAATATAAAAAATATGCATACTAGAAGGAGGAAAACATAATGGCAAAGGAATTAACACCAGAGCAGGCAAAAGAACTTGACGTACTGTTTGAAAAGGCGAGGGCGGCGCAGAAAATTATCGAAACCTATGATCAGGCACGGGTAGACCGTCTGTGCCAGGCGGTAGCGTGGGCAATCGCCAATAAAACCACCTTTGATAAATTGGTAACAATGGGTATAGAGGAAAGCGGACTGGGCGATCCCATCAGCCGTCAGAATAAGCGCTTTAAGATCAGAGGCATCCTGCGTGATGCTTTGAGGGCGAAGAGTGTTGGCATCATCGAAGAGATCCCTGAGAAAGGCATCGTAAAATATGCGAAGCCGGTTGGCATCATCGCTTCTTTGGTTCCGACAACGAATCCCGACCTGACCCCTGGCGGACAGGCTGTATACGCGATCAAGGCACGCGACGTAGTGATTTTCTCCCCCCATCCGCGCTCGAAGAAAACAACTTTTGAGAGCGTAAGAATCATGCGTGAAGCTCTGGAAAGAGAAGGCGCTCCGGCAGACATCCTGCAGTGCATCTCCCTGCCGGGTATTCCGATGACCGAGGCCCTGATGGCTAGAGCTGATCTTGTCATCGCGACTGGCGGCAAACCGATGGTAAAAGCGGCTTACAGCTCTGGAACACCTGCTTATGGTTCCGGCGCGGGCAACGCGACCATGATCATGGATGAAACAACAAATGTAAAAGAAGCCGCACACAACACGATGCTGAGCAAAACCTCTGACTATGGCTCGGGCTGTTCTGCGGATGGCAACCTGGTTGTCCACGACTCGATTTACAAAGCGATGATCGAAGAGCTCCAGAATGAGGGCGGCTATTTCGCTAACGCGAAAGAGAGAGAAATGCTCAAAAACGCCATGTGGGACGAAGAAGGCCATCGCAAAAGCGATACAGTGGCCATCGCACCGCAGCAGCTTGCGAAGGCAGCCGGATTTACCGTTCCTGACGACAGAAAGTTCATCTTTGTTGAGGGTGACGGTATCGGAAAAGATCACTTATTCTGCAGCGAGAAGCTTACCACCCTTCTGGCCGTACACAGATACGAAGGCGAGTTCGAGAATGCTTTGGATATGATGCGCGCTATCTATGAAGTGGGCGGCAAGGGCCACTCGGTCGGTATCTATTCGTTCGACGACAGCCATATTGATCGACTAGGCATGGCAGCGCCGGTTAGCCGCATCATGGTGCGTCAGGCGCAGTCCAAGGCCAACGCGGGTGCTTTTGACAACGGTATGCCAATGACCTCCAGCATGGGCTGCGGCACATGGGGCGGTAACATCGTTTCCGAGAATATCGCGCTGAAGCACTATATGAACACCACTTGGGTTTCGAGACCTATTCCGATGGATCGTCCCTCTGATGCAGAGCTGTTCGGCGAATTCTATGTTCCTGAGCTGGATAGATAAACCAATAAGAAGATATACTTCCTCCGGGCGCACAGCGGCAGTTTGATTTTTCGATCTCCTTAAACTTCCTCCTAGAAGTTTACTCTTTCACTTTATCAAAAAACGCTGTGCGGCCGGTTTTTTAGTAATACAGCTGATTTCTATCAGTCTCCCCCCCCTTATGGTGGGGAGACTGATAGAAATAAGTACCTTTATCTCTAAAAATAGCTATAGCCCGCCTATACAAAAAATAAAATCGGGTGTTTGTGAAAAATCATAATCCAGAAAAAAGGAGCAACTGCATGAAGAAGCTAGTATCCCACCAGCTTGTTGATTACCTTGAGAGAAGAGACGTCAAGTATGTGTTCGGACTTTGCGGACACACTGTTATTGCGATGCTTGATGCCCTAAAAGACAGCAAGAAAATCAAATATATCTCTGTTCGCCACGAACAGATCGCCTCAACCGCAGCCGATGGATACGCCAGAGTGACCAAAAAGGCTAGTGTCGTGATGTGTCACCTCGGACCCGGCCTGACCAATGCAACGACCGGTGTGGCCAACGCCGCATTTGACTCTATTCCTATGGTGGTCATTGCGGGCGATGTTCCCAGTTACTATTATGGCAAGCACCCCCATCAGGAAGTCAATATGCACTGCGACGGCTCGCAATATGACATCTATAAGCCATTCGTCAAGCGCGCGTGGCGTGTAGACCGTCCTGAGGCATTTCCCGAAATCCTCGACAAGGCATTTCGCCTGGCCGAATCAGGCAAGCCCGGACCTGTACTGGTTTCAGTCCCGATGGATATGTTCTCTCGTGAGATCGATACCATCCACTTCGAAAGGACCTACCTTGATAGCCATGAGACCGTCAAGCCTGCACTCGATCCTGAGACAGCAAAAAAAATTGCGGCAAAGCTTATTGAGGCCAAAAACCCTGTCATCCACGCGGGCGGCGGTATCCTGTTATCAGGCGCCAGCAAGGAACTGCAGGATTTAGTGGAATTTCTGCAGATTCCTGTGACCAGAACGCTGATGGGCCAGGGCTGCATCTCAGACACACATCCGTTGATGACGGGCATGACAGGCTTCTGGGGCACCAATTTTATCAATGGTATCGCCAATAGCGCCGATGTTATTCTTGCACTGGCCACTCGCCTTGCAGAGGCTGACAGTTCCTCTTGGTACAAGGGTGTCACCTTTGATATGAGTACCACAAAGTTTATGCAGATTGACATCGATCCGATGGAAATCGGCCGTAATTACCCGGTTGAGATCGGCGCTGTTGCCGATGTGAAGCAGGCGCTTGTGGCTATTCTTGACGCCGCCAAACAACTTAAGCCTGAGGGCATGAAGCACCCTGAGGTGATCGCAAAGATCGCCGAGTACAAGAAGAATTTCAAAGCGCGCAACAAGGCCATCTCGGATGACGGCCGCTTCCCCATGACTCCTCAGCGCATCCTGCGCGACGTGCGTGCTGTACTACCTGAGGACAGCCTGATCTTTACCGATGTGGGTTGGAACAAAAACGGCGTGGGTCAGCAGTTTGACATCACCGTTCCCGGTACTATTCACCATCCCTCCGGCCTGGCAACCATGGGCTTTGGCTCTGCCGCGATTCTTGGCGCAAAGCTTGCAGCTCCCGATAAGAAGGTCATTACCCTGATCGGTGACGGTGGTTTCGGCACCAATCCTTCTGTCATTGCCACTGCGGTAGAACAGAATATTGCTGTTGTCTGGGTCGTGATGAACAACAGCGCCTTCGGTACCATCGCGGGTCTGGAAAATGAGCATTATAAAACCAAGTTCGGCACAGTGTTCCTGCGCGACGGAGAGAGCTATACGCCAAACTGGGCTGAAATCGCCAAAGGCTATGGCATCAAGGCAAAGAAGATCACCAGTACGGATGAGTTTAAGACTGTTCTGGCTGAGGCACTTGCCTCCAATGAACCCTATTTGATCGACGCCCCGATGGAGAACATCCCTGTTCCCACCGATGGCATCTGGAATATTAACGACATTTATACCCCCAAGGAGAATGTGGTTGATGGCAAGCTCTTCGACTAAGCGATTCTTTTAACTGCTCATATAACGAAGGCGCGAATCTGGCATACAGATAGAAAAAAGTCTCTTTTTTGCCAAAAATGATATTGCTGCGATGATACCATTTTTACAACAGATGCCTTTTGTTTATCATGAGTTTGGAATGTGCCGGCACGAAATCAACGATAATGAAACTGATTTGCATTAAAACTGGCTTAACTCTGCACTTCTCTTCACCTGTTGTAGGCGGGGGACAGAATTGATTAAATGCTTATTTTAAAGCAATTGGTATGAGTTGTTGAGGACGTACCGGCATAAATTTTTAAGGTAAGTTATCATACAATTGGGCAGGCAGATGGAAGGCGCGATTTTCAAAAAATTGAGATTATAAGAAAAGGACAGACTGCGAGTAGATCTCAATCAAAGAATATAGCAGTTATTGAGGCGTTTTCAATCTTTATAAGCTCTTGCTTACTGTTTTATAACGGTAAAAGGGCTTGTTTTTCCTATTTTTGTGCCGGCGTTGGCGGCAGAATGGAGAATATGATGATTAGTACACAAACACAGCTGGTGGCACTGCTTGGCAATCCGATTGCACACAGCTATTCGGCTGCTTTACACAATCAGAACTTTCAGAACCTGTCGCTCGACTATCTATATTTACCGATTGAATCGGAGTTGGAAGCGATCGGCGACATTGTGCGCGGAATCAGACAGATGAATTTTGCGGGCTTTAATATTACCAGGCCTTACAAAGTGGAGATTATGAAGCACATCGACGAACTTGATGAACTGGCACAGATAATCGGCTCGGTCAATACAGTGAAAAAACAGGATGGCAAACTTATTGGCTTCAACACCGACGGTATCGGCTTTGTTGACTCGCTGAAATCGGAGCTGGGCTTTGTTATACAGGGAAAAACCTTTTTTGTGCTGGGAGCAGGGGGGGCAGCACGTGCTGTTGCTGTTACCTTGGCGTTCCAGGGTGCCGGGAATCTTTTGATTGCTGATCTGTACCCCGAAGCGGCAGAAGGACTTGCACAGCATATCAACGAAAGCATCAGATCCTGTGCACAGACTGTTCCTTATGACGAAACAGGGGTGCGCCGGGCCATTGCAGCTTGCGACTGCATTATCAACGCGAGTGGCGTTGGGATGCATCCTCACACTGATCGTACACCAATTGACAAGCAGTGGCTCAAAAGTGGGACAACTGTTTGCGATTTTACATACAATCCTGAAAAAACACAGTTTCTGCTCGATGCTGAGGCGATCGGATGCCCGATTCTCAATGGCTTAGGAATGTTTGTGGGTCAGGCCGCAAAAGCATTTGAAATTTGGACTGGGATATCTGCTCCCTTCGAGCAGATGAAACAAATTACCAATAATATTATGTCAGAGCATCATTAACGAAACAAAAAATTCATTTGTCAATAAGGGAGACTTCTTTCTGTCTTTTTACTAAGCCACAGTCGGGTAAGACAGAGAATAAATGATCCTTTTTAATTGCTATATAGCTATAAGCCGGCTGGTTTTTTAAACCTTAGCTTATGAAAGGAAAAAATTATGCAGCAATCCCCTAAAACGATTCAAATTAAAGGCATTAAAATAGGGATGGGCGCACCAAAGATTTGTATGCCGCTTGTTGGAAAAACAATGGATGAGCTGCTGGCCAGTACGGAAGAGGTCCTGGAGTTAAAACCGGATATTGTCGAGTGGCGTGTCGATTTTTTTAGTCAAGTGGAGAATATCTCCCGTGTGATAGACGCGTTAGACAAATTACGCGAAAAAATTGCTGATTTCCCGTTACTTTTCACCTGCCGTGACGCTTCGGAGGGCGGTGTCAGAAAGCTGAGTGCTCAAACACGTATGAGACTGATTCAAGAGGTAGTCTGCTCAGGCAAGGTCGACATGGTGGATATTGAACTGGCTACGGCCAAAGAAGGCCTTTACAGCGTAATTACCGTTGCTAAGGATCACGGTGTCTCCGTAGTACTTTCGAGTCACAATTTTAATAAGACACCCACTTGTGAAACCATTATTGCGATTCTGCGTGAAGAACAGGAAATGGGCGCTGATATCGCCAAGATTGCCGTGATGCCAAACTCCCCGGCGGATGTGATTGCGCTGATGTCTGCTACGCAGCAGATGTACAACGAGTATGCCAATATTCCGCTGATCACCATGTCGATGGGTCAATTAGGTCTTATTAGCAGGATGGCGGGCAGTGTGTTTGGCTCTGCTGTTACTTTTGGTGCCGGAAAAGAGGCATCCGCCCCAGGGCAGATTGCTATCCGTGAACTTAGGCGCTGTTTGGCATTAATTAGCGAACAAAAATAAATTATCGATTATAGTAATGAAGCTAATAAAGAGAGAATTTGACCCTATCTGCGCCGCCTATCGCGCGGCAGACAGATAGAAAGAATATTTAAAAATTGCTACAAAGATATAGCGCAGGAAAACGCAACTTATGTAAAAGTGAAGGAGTGAAGAGAGCTTGAAAACAAGAAGACGAGCGAAACAGGTTCCCGTTATTACAGCAAAAGAGGCAGTGCAGATGATCCCCTCTGATGCAGTCGTAGCCTTCTTAGGAGCAGGCGGTGGTATTTTGGAGCCTACCAAGCTTATCCTCGCGCTTGCGGATCGCTACCGTGAAACGCAGACACCGAAAAACCTGACCTACTTCCATCCCACCGGTCTTGGCGACCGGGCTGACAAAGGAATGTCACCACTGGCGCAGCTAGGGATGGTGAAATGCGCCATCGGCGGACACTGGGGACAGTCCCCAAGGCTTGCTGAGATGGCCGAACGAAATGAAATTGAGGGCTACAGTATTCCAATGGGCGTTATGAGCCAGTTGCTGCGGTGCGCCGCAGCAGGACAACCTGGACTTTTGACGCATGTTGGGCTTGGAACCTATGTCGACCCGCGGCAGACCGGCGGTAAGCTTAATGAACGCACAAAAGATGACATGATTAAGTTGGTCAGCATCGACGGTAAGGAATGGCTTTATTACTCTGCCCCCAAAATTGATGTGGCGCTTATCCGCGGAACCAGTGCGGATGAGGAAGGCTATATCTCGATGGAGGATGAGATAGCTTTTTTGGACAGCCTTCCCATGGCGCAGGCAGCTAAACAAAACGGCGGTTTCGTCATCGTCCAGGTGCAACGTCTGGTCAAAAAAGGTTCGTTGCATCCCAAAACTGTGCGTATTCCCGGCTATTTGGTGGATGCGATTGTCGTTGAATCAGATCAGCCGCAGCTCTACGGTGCTCCGCTCAACCGGTTTATGTCGGGCGATTTTGTACAGTCCATGGGCGATGCGGAGATCGTTACACTCAATGAGCGCAAGGTTATCGCACGCCGAGCACTCACAGAGGTCACGCCGGGTGACGTTGGAAATGTCGGCGTAGGTATTTCAGACGGAATTGGCAAGGTTGCAATGGAAGAGGGAGTCAGCGAAGACTTCACTCTGACGGTCGAACTAGGACCGATCGGCGGTGTTTCAGCCCAAGGGATTTTCTTCGGCGCGAGCGTTAACATTAAGGCCATGATCGATATGCCCGCTCAGTTCGACTTTTATGACGGCGGCGGATTGGATATTTGCTTTTTAAGCTTTGCCGAAGTGGACCAGCATGGAAATGTCAATGTAAGCCGCTTTAATGGAAAGATCATGGGGATTGGTGGCTTTATCAACATTTCTTCGACAGGTAAAAAAATCATTTTCAGCGGCACTTTCACGGCCGGTGGACTGAAAACCTCTGTCAGGGATGGCCGTATGCATATAGAAAATGAAGGACGTTTTCAAAAACTCATCCCACAGGTCGAGGAAATCTCATTCAACGGGCAGGATGCCGTAAAGAGAGGCCAGGAGGTCATCTATGTCACCGAACGCGCTGTTTTCCAGCTTACAAAACAGGGGCTTGAACTGATCGAGATTGCCGCCGGCATGGATGTGGAAAAAGATATCATGGCGCATATGGGCTTCCGTCCGCTTATTTCTCAGAATCTCAAGGAGATGGATGCCGCATTGTTTATGCCTGGCCTCATGGGGATTAAAGAAAAGTGGGAAAATGAGTATAAATAAAAAGTGATTGCAGATGCGCCACGCCTCAGATGAAACCAATGTGACGAGTTTCCTGTCCCTGATTTAAATCGGGGACAATACAGTGTCAGATAAACAGGATTTATAGCAATGGAGTAAATAAGAGGAAAATTGAACTCTGTCGGTCTCGCTGTAGGCCGGCAGACAGAGTTCAAAAGCTCCATTTATTTAATAAGCTGCATTAAATTCAATCACAACTGACAAGAGGAGAATGTAATATGAGTACAACAAACCTGATCGAATTCGAAAAAAATGCAAACATCGGTATCATCCGCTTTAACAACCCTCCTCTCAATATCGGCAACAAAATAATGGCTGGCCAGCTTTCAGACGCGCTTGGCGCGATGGAAAACGATCCCACCGTTCATGTCGTTATCTTCTGTGCTGTCGGACGGGCGTTTGGCGCCGGCTCCGATATGAAAGAGCTATTAGAATATTTGGATACGAATACTTATGTTGACATCAAGATGATTAATGAGCTTAGAGTCCGCGACCGTATTGCCAACCTGCCCATGCCCACGATCGCCGCGCTGGACGCACCGGTATATGGGGGAGGGCTCGAGACGATACTGGCATGCGACATGCGTATTGCCGCATCCAATGTAATTCTTAGCATGCCTGAAGTAGATATCGGTTCCTTTCCGGGCGCCGGCGGTGGATGCCGCCTTGTGAGACTGATTGGCCCATCCAGAGCGGCGGAGTTTTTGCTGTTCGGCGAGCCGATGAACGCACAGAAGGCGCTTGAGTGGGGTATGATCAACGCCATTGCAGACCAAGGTACTGCGTTAGAACTGGCGATGGAATGGGCTAAAAAAATTGCTGCGAAGCCCCAAATCGGCACCCGCACGATTAAGGAAAATATTATGGGTATGATTTTGCCGGACATGCCCTATTTGAACGACCTGCAGCAGAAAATTTCCCGTAAGGTAGCGGACGCGGGAAACCTGAAAACGGAGATCCTTGCATTTTTTGAAAGAAAAAAGAAATCCTGACAGCAGAGCAGTATGCTTATTTGCTGAAAATTATAAATGTTACGAGTTCCCTGTTTCGGTTTCCCCCGCCTTAGGGGGAAACTGAAACTATTGCCAGTAGTAATTATTGATGACTGAGTATAAATTTTAACTTCTACATGGTGTTAGCGATTTTCAAATTAACACACATTCAAACTGCCATTTTTTTAATTAAAAATAATGGTTTTATTTTACATATATTGGAATTGAATGAGAAAAAATTATTAAAAAACAACCGATAAATTGTAATAAGGCCAAACAATAAATCAATAACCATTCACTCTAAATTAGCGAATATTGCACAAAATAAAATGAAATTTATTGTCGAAACAATGCATTTACACATTATATGATAATAGATATAATAATATTATGAGAAAAAAATTATTAATTTAGACAGATTTACTGCAAATGTTATTTTCACTGTTTAATTATAATTTAAAACGAATAATGAGAAAATTTTATTATCGGGAGTGAATGCTATTCGACATGTCACCAAATGCCAAGTATCTGTTAAAATATGCTCCTCTTGCGGACTTTATATCTGAAATGAATGGGCCTAATAGTGAAGTCCTTATTCATGATCTTTCTGATCTTGAGCACTCAATTATCTATATAACTCCCCAGAACATTACCAAGCGAACAATAGGGGGAACTATTACCGATTATGCTTTAAAAATGCTGATGGAGAAACATCATCAAGACTCTGATTATGTTGTCAATTATGTTGGATATTTGAAATCAGAAAATATGATACTTCGCTCGTCAACCTTTTTTCTAAAAGAAAATGGAAAGCTTTTAGGCCTTCTCTGTTTAAACGTTGATATTACAGAACTTGTGCAGGCAAAAAAGATAATTGAAAACGCAATTCGTATAGATGTAGGAGAATTGACGGGAGACTCTCCACGGGAAAATTTCAACATTTCGGTCGAAGAGATGATCGACAATATCATTGTTCCTATGTTTGAAGAGCAGCTGCCACTCTACATGACAGTGGATCAGAAGAGGACAATTGTGGCAGAGTTGGAAAAACGTGGAGCCTTTATGCTAAAAGGTACGATCCCTATTGTGGCCAGTCGTTTAAATGTTTCCGAGCAAACCGTTTATCGGTATATAAAAGAAATACAAAAATAATAAAGAGTAAACATGTTGCAGAAAATAGAAACCTTAAAAGCTCCTGGTGCGATAGGACCATATTCACAGGCAATTCTTACTGACCAAATGTAATATACATCAGGTCAGATTGCGATTAATCCTGAAAACGGGCAGATTCCTGAAGGCATAGAGGCTCAGGCAGAACAAGTGATGAAAAATCTGGCTGCTATACTCAAAGCAGCGGGGACAAGTTTCGAAAAGACAGTAAAACAACGTGCTTTTTGGCAGATATGTCTTATTTCGGAACCTTGAACACTATTTATGCCAAATATTTTATAAGCAACCCTGCCCGGTCCTGCTTTGCAGTCAAAGAGTTGCCGAAAGGTGCGTTGGTCGAAGCGGAAGCAATTGTGCAACGATGAGAAACGGCAGCTTTCTATAAATGGCAAAGTCCTGTTTCGCTGAGATGAAGGGGTGGTAGAATGTTTTTTAATGTTGATCTTGCACGGATTAAGCTGATTGAAGGTCCGACTCCTTTGGATGAAGCAGATAATTTTGCGCGTGAACTTGGCATTTCAAAACTGTACATAAAACGAGATGATTGCACAGGTATCGGAATGGGCGGTAACAAGCTTCGTAAACTGGAATTTTTTTTGGCGGACGCAATCAAACAAGGCGCCGATACCGTCATTACCATTGGGGGCATTCAGTCTAACCATACGCGCTTAACAGCATCTGCGGCGAAAAAGGTCGGTCTTAATGCAACGGTAATTCTGAGAACTGATGAAGAACATATTGATCTTAAAACCTCTGATTTCCAGGGGAATATACTCCTCAGTAAGATCATGGGTGCTGATATACGTTTTGCATATGCTCCCACGCCTGAGTCCTGGGCTCTGGCCTTAAATGAAGCTGCTGCAGACTTGAGGCAAAAAGGCCGTAAACCTTATATCATCCCATCCGGCGGCGCAAACGCTTTGGGCGTAGTGGGGTATTTGCACGGCGGAATTGAATTAGCAGATCAGCTTGTGCAAAAACAGGTGACACCGGAAGCGGTTGTATGTGCATGCGGTTCCACAGGCACCTTGTCGGGTCTTCTCTTAGCAAAATGTTTTTTGCATATGGAACATAGGCTGATTGGCATTTCAGTGGGAAATAACAAAGAGGCCGCAAAGGAAAAAACTCTCAGGCTTGCCAGAGAATGCGCACAAATGCTGAAAATGAATGTTGATATAAAAGATGATGATGTTGAAATCTATGATGACTATCTGGGCGAAGGCTATGCGAAACCCAGTGAAAAAGATCTTCATGCAATTCAAATGACAGCTGCCTGTGAAGGAATCCTTCTGGACCCTGTTTATACAGGCAGAGCAATGGGCGGTATGATTGATTTAATTAAGAAAAAGGATATTCAAGGTAAGGCCCCTGTAGTGTTTATCCATACAGGAGGCACTCCTGCTCTTTTCGCATTTCAGAATATGTTATTGCAATATCTGTTTTCTGCTAATGATTAGGAACCTTTTACATTAATTTTTTTGCCGTGTTTTGGTTTTTTAAACTGTTAAAGCAGAGACAGATGCTTCCTGATTTAACATTAAAAAACTAATTTCGGGATATAATGGCAAACTACAAGCAACCAGCGAGATTGAACAGTTGATGATGCCAAGGTCGAAGAATATGCAGATTATCAAAAAGAACCGGGTCTTATAACCAGTGCCAATAGCCAACATTAGAAAGGCAGACACTCATTTGGTTTGGTTTTTGTTAACCTTCATATTTACCATCAATATGAACCAAAGGCGAAGCACAACTCGTATCTTATTTTGCCTTTTTGACAACTGCGAATCCTGTGCAGACTAAACAAATCAAAAAAACAGGGAGGAAGATTATGTGGATTAAATTTGCACAACAATTGGTTAACGGTTTGAGTGTAGGCTCAATTTATGCGTTAATCGCTGTAGGTTATTCTTTGGTGTATAGTATTTTGTCTTTTTCAAACTTTTCTCATGGTGGATTCATGGTGGCCGGCGCTTATGGCGGGTTATTTTTGCCCTCAGATTTTTTAAGCATTCCGGTTCCGATCGCGCTTATTCTTGCGATCGCCCGCTTCCAGGTGCTGTAGCCGTTTTTGTCTGAGCGCTTGGCGTACAAGCCTGTGCGTGAAAGAGGCGGTGACCCAATGTTTCTTTATGATTGCATCTCTTGGTGTCGGTATCCTCATCGAGAATACAAATCGTTTGTGACAATCGGCCCTGCTTTCAAAACTTATCCGGATATTATTCCGTCTCGTACCTTCGAATTACTTGGTGTCAAACATTGCCATTTTCGATATTGTTGCGGCGGTTGTTGCCATTTATCGGACTTGTTTGCTTTGGAATTCTACATCAACAGAACAAAAAGCCGGCATCGCTATTAGAGCAGCGGCCTATAATATGAAGACAGCCGGTCTGATGGGGGATCAACGTTGACAACCTGATCATGAAAGTATTTTTTATTTCTGGTATGCTTGCCGGTGTCGGCGGTATGTTTTTAGGTATCAAATATACTGTATTACCCAACGTTGGGTTTGATCCAAACCAAAGCAATGATCGGTGCTATTTTCGGGGGCCTTGGCAGTATTTCAGGTGCTATTTACGGATCAGTGGATTCTTGGTTTTACTGGAAGTTTTTGTAGCCGGATATATTTCCTCCACCGTTAGAGATATCGTTGTATTTGCGATCTTAATTATAGTCCTAATCGTCAGGCCGACAGGTCTTAAAGGCAAATCATTAGAAGAGAAAGTTTAACGGAAGGAAGAAAATAATGCAGTATTATATTGGTGTATTACGCCTGATCGCCATTAATATGATTGAGGCTACAGGTTTTTATCCTTCTAGCGGGTTGGACAGGTATCTTCAGTTTAGGTCATGCGGGCTTCATTGCAATTGGCGCCTATGCAAGTTCTTTATTGATTATCAAATTACATCTGGCGTGGCCCTGTAGCGGTTGCGTTGGGGGGGTGTTATGGCCGGCATAATAAGCTTGGTGATTGGCAAACCAGCTCTGAAACTCAAATCCGGTTACTTCGCCATTGCTTCCATGGGCTTCGGCGAAGCCGTACGTCTTCTCATTGAGAATATGGAAATTATCGGTGGCCCCCGTGGTTTGATCGGTATTCCAAGAAAATTTTCAAGCTTAACAAATATCAGTATTGTTTTTGATAATCGGCGTGATCGTCGTTATCAATATCCGCAATTCAAGATTTGGTCGTTCTTTCTTCGCAGTTAGGGATGATGCCCTGGCTGCGGAAGCGATGGGAAATCAATACTGCGAAAACAAAACAAACCGCCCTTTTTATCAGCGCAATTTACTGCGGCATTGGCGGCGCCTTATACGCAAGTTACATGACCTATATACAACCAACAATGTTCAGTACGGATGTATCTTCCTCTTTGAGTACATGGATTGTATTTGGTGGTTTGGGAAGCTTGACAGGTGGTTTATTTGCAACCTTCCTTCTCACGGCACTGACAGAAACATTCCGTGCGTTTGCACTTTATAGGATGTTCTTCTATGGCTTAGCACTTGTATTGATCATCGCTCTGCGTCCACAAGGCCTGTTTGGTACTTGGGAGTTTTTCACCTTCTTGGGTAATAAGTACCTGGAACAAGATTATAGGTAAATTAAAAAAAGAAACACCAACGAAGTCAAAGAGGGGAGAGTAAGAGAATGGGAGTACTCACACTGGAACATGTTACAAAAAAAAAGTTCGGTGGCTTGACAGCGGTAGATGATCTTTCAATCGACCTCCCTGAGGGCAGCTTGTGTGGATTAATCGGACCTAACGGTGCAGGAAAAAACAACTGTATTTAACCTGATTACCGGTATTTATACACCGACCTCCGGCAGCATTAAGCTGGATGGCAAAGAAATTAACGGCCTTTTATCAAGTGATATCACCAAATTTAGGTTGCGCGCGCACCTTCCAGAACCTGCGTCTCTTCAAAAAGCTGTCAGTTTTTGGATAACATCCGTATTGCAGTACAGCTGCATGGCGCGACATATAACTTTTTTGATACAATTTTCAAAACCAAAAAAGTATAAGGAGCAGGAAAAGAAAAGTAAAAGAAGAAGCATATCAACTTCTTGAACTAGTCGGTCTTAAAGGCAAAAGAACTGGAAAAAGCGACCAATCTGCCCTATGGCTCACAGAGAAAAAATGGAGATTGCCCGTGCGCTTGCTACACATCCAAAAGTTTCTTCTTCTGGATGAACCTGCGGCAGGTATGAATCCCGAAGAATCACAGGAACTCATGTATATGATTGAAAAAATTAGGAAAGAATTTAATTTAACTATTCTCCTCATTGAACATCATATGGAACTTGTAATGGGCATCTGTGAGCAAATTACAGTTTTGAACTTTGGCGCTACTATTGCAGCCGGAAACCCTTCGCAAATCCAGACGAACCCTGCTGTTATTGAGGCGTATCTTGGTGGGGAGGTTGAGGCTGAATGATGCTAGAAGTAAAAGATTTATCTGTCCGTTATGGTGCCATCAAGGCTCTGAATCATGTTAACATCAGCGTTGATAAAGGTGAGATCGTGACCATCATTGGCGCAAATGGCGCCGGAAAAACATCTTTGATGAATGCGATCGCCGGTGTGATTAAGCCTGCTTCGGGCGAAGTCATTTTCAAAGGCGAAAAGCTGCCCGCTGCTTCTTATCAGGTCGTCAAAAAAGGGATCGCTCTTTCTCCTGAAGGACGTATGATTTTTGGAAATCTGAGCGTTAATGAAAATCTGATTATGGGTGCTTATCTGAGAAATGATAAAGAACAAATCAAGCAGGATATTGCTGAGATATTTAATATCTTCCCAAGACTCAAAGAACGCATTAATCAGGCTTCCAATACGCTTTCCGGTGGTGAACAGCAAATGCTGGCAATCGGAAGGGCGATGATGTCAAAACCGGAACTTTTAATGCTTGATGAGCCGTCTTTGGGACTCGCCCCGCTTTTGGTACGCGATATTTTCAAAACCATCAAGTTGTTAAATGACAGAGGAACTACCATTCTTCTGGTTGAGCAAAACGCCAAGCAGGCTCTCATGTGTGCACATCGCGCCTATGTTTTTCAGACAGGTAATGTCATTAAAGAAGGCAAGGCGAGTGATCTTCTTCACGATCCTGAAGTGGAAGAGGCATATCTGGGTACACGCAAAGAGAATAAGTAGTTTTAGTTTATAACACAGACTGCAAAAGGGAAGTATTTATGTGTAGCCTGAGTTTACTGGGGTATTGTATAGGAAGGTTTTGTATTCCTGCTTGCTTTTATCATTATAAAAACGTGAGCAAGGAAGAGCTTTTCATACATTCATTGTGATTATAGTTATTTTAACTATAAAATTCAAAACAAAAGGAGAACCCAAACATGAAACGCATTTTGTCTGTCGTCCTTGCGAGCATCGTGCTTGTAGCAGCGGTTACTGCCTGCAGCAGTGGCGCATCTTCCAGTGCAGCTCCCAGCACAGCTTCTGGCACCTCCAGTAAGACCTCCGGTCCTTCTGGAACTCCTATCAAAATTGGTATTATGACAATGTTAACTGGTGACAAAGCTAATATTGGCTTTGCTGAGCGTGATGGTGCTTTAATGGCACAAGCTGACATCAACGCTGCCGGCGGTATCCTTGGCAGACCTGTAGAGGTTTACTTTGGAGATACACGTGGTATTGCTCAGGAAGGCGTTAACGCACTTCGCAAACTGCTCGAGCAGGATAAATGCGAAATGATCTTAGGCCCAGGCCAATCCGGAACAACGATAGCTGTCGCTTCTATGATTAACGAAGCAAAAGTCCCGCTAATCGCTTCTACTGCCACAAACCCTGCAGTAACGGTTGTTAACGGCGTAGTACAGCCTTACGTCTGGAGAATTTGTTTTACTGACCCTTATCAGGGTAAGGTTATTGCTGAGTATGCGATCAATAAGCTGAAGAAGACCAAAGCTGCTATCCTCTATGATGTGGGAAACGATTATGCTATCGGTCTGAACCAGTACTTTGAGGAGTCCTTCAAAGCAGGCGGCGGTACAATCGTTTCCAAGCTTGCTTACAAGACTGGCGACGTTGACTACCGTTCACAGCTTTCTGAACTGAAAGCAAAGGATTTCGATTGCATCCTTCTTCCAAACAACTATAAAGATATCGCTCTGATTGCCAAGCAAATGGCTGACCTCGGCATCACTGGCAAACAGATTATGTGCGGTGACTCCGGCATGTCTAAGGTGATCATCGATATGGCCGGCGCAGCTTTCAACGGCGCTACCATCGTCAGCCACTTCAGCCAGGAAGATCCTGCGATCGCTGCCTTCCTTGCTAGATACGTGAAAGACTACAAACTGACTTCTACTCCCGAGCCAAACGGCGTATTTGAGTATGACCTCATGATGCTTGCTAAAGATGTCATTACCCGTGCGAAGTCTACAAAGGGTGAAGACCTGCAGAAAGCCATCAACGAAACCAAGGATTTCAAAATGATCCACTGCACATTTACAATGGATCCCGCAACGCACAACCCCCTCAATAAGGCCGCCACAATGCTTCAGGTTAAAGACGGCAAGCAGGTATTTATTGAGAGATTCAGCCCAACAGGCACCACATCTAGCGCAGCATCAAGCGCTACATCAAGCAAGTAATCGAAGTTATTTTAAAACAGTTAAATTCAATTAAGTGAAGGAGTGTCAGCCGAAAATCAGATGTATTATCTGTTATCGGCTGACATTTCTTACGCATATGTATTATTTATTAATTTCTGTTTAAAAAACAAAAGAAATATTTACTTTTCTCTGCCATTTAGCAATTGGGCAAATTAAGGGGAAAATTTGTTATCTGTCTGCCCCACCAAAGGCGAGGCAGACAGATAAAAAGAAGTCCCGTTACATTGGAAAATTGCGATAGGCTTGGAAAGAGTAAAACTTGATGATTACCTTCTAGAATATAACCGATTATGAAAGAAATGAGATGTAAATATATGAAGTACAATTTTGATAATGTGTATGATCGCAGTAATACATTATCCGGCAAATGGGATGTAGAAGAGGGCATAATACCGATGACAACTGCGGACATGGATTTTCGTGTTGCAGAACCGATTATCGATGCAATGAGAAAAAGACTTGAGCATGGTATTTTTGGTTATAACTGCCGCCCGGCTTCCTATTATGAAGCAGTTATCAGCTGGATGAAGAGCAGATATAATTGGGATGTTAAAAAAGAATGGATTTGCAATAGCCCAGGCGTAGTCGGAGCTATTACTTACTGTATTCAAGGATTCACAAAACCGGGCGATAAAGTATTGATTCAACCCCCTGTATATCAGCAGTTTGCCAATATGATTCGTCTCAATGACAGGGTTGTCGTTAACAACCCTTTGATTCTCAAAGACGGGCGTTATTATATGGACTTTGAGGACCTTCGTGCCAAGACAGCCGACCCCGATGTGAAAATGATGCTTCTGTGCAGCCCTCATAATCCATCAGGTAGGATTTGGACAAAGGAAGAACTGACCAAGATCGTAGAAATCTGTGTGGAAAACGATGTGCTGCTAATAGACGATGAAATTCACTGTGACATTGTTCTTTATGGCAATAAATTCACAGCTTTAGGTACGATTTTGGCCGAATCAAAGAATAAATTCGAGTCTCATGTCATTATCTGTACAGCTGCTAGCAAAACCTTTAATCTAGCTGGCTTGCAGACTTCCAATATCATCATTCCAGATGAAAAACTTAGAACGCGCTACATGCATAATCTAGATGCAGAGCATTCTTTGTCTACAAACTCCTTTGGTACTATTGCCACAGAAAACGCTTATCGCTATGGTGCTGAGTGGCTCAGTCAGCTGACTTCTTACATTCAGGCGAACGCCGACCATGTGACGGAATATTTTGCAGAGCACATGAAGGATGCCAAGGTGATGAAGCTGGAATCTACCTATCTTTTATGGATCGACTGCAAAGCATGGGGCATGAATGACAAGGATCTCAATGACTTTTTTACTGACAAAGCAAAAGTCATGATCAATATTGGCTCCATTTTTGGCGAAGCAGGTACAGGCTATGTCAGAATGAACCTTGCCTTCCCAAGAAAGATTATCGACGAGGCTCTTGTAAGAGTTTCGACAGCTTACAACGAAATGAAAAAGAATCAAAAGTAAATCGTTCTCATATTACGTTAATTTATCAGCTAGTTTATTGTGAATTGCGATTTGTAAGAAGAATGCTGCTGCTGAAATGTTATTAAGCAAACGGCATTTTTCGCAAATCGCGATTTTCTCATTCTGGATTATTAATGCTATATGTTTAATCCCGCTGCGCGCGCGAAATAGAGAACTATCGAAAATGATAATTTAAAGTAAATTGAGAAGGATACTAATCCCAATTCAATAATAATTTTCAACATACTCATTAGAGAGGAAGAGGAATTGTGCAAGAAAAATTGAGACCCAGAATGAAAATGATTGATTTTAATTTTGTGACGCCATGGAAAAACAAACAAAATTTTTATCAAGAAATTGATGGAAAGATGTGTTGTTTGTTTTTTTTGAGATATCTGGGATGTTCAACATGTCAACTCGAAATTCACAATTTAATACACGACTATCCCAAATTCATGGCAAAAGGCGTTAAGGTATTTGTTGTTCTTCAGAGTGATCCGCAGACACTGCGTGATGAGACGAAAGAAAGCGATATTCCTTTTGATATTATCTGTGATCCAGAGCAGAGCCTTTATAAAATGTGTGATATAGGGTCTAACCCAAACCCCGATGTTCATTCTGAAAAATTAACTCAAAAAATTAAAGAAGCACGTGCGCTTGGTATTTCACATGGCAAATTTGAAGGAAATGAAGCACAATCTCCGGCTACATTCATCATTGACAAGGACAAAAAAGTGATTTTTTCTTTTTATGGTGTTGAAAGCGTAGATGTTCCCGATCATGAAGAACTGTTAAATCTGCTTTAATAGGGTTCAAGAAGTCAGAGCCTCCCGCTTAGCGGGAGGCTCTGACTTCTTACTAATATGCATTTCTAATGAAATGGCTATGTAAGACAAAGACTGATATATAGTTGATTGCTACATTGTAAAATGAAATGCGACAGAAAAAAGATAGCCCAAGGCAGCCAAAACGTGTAGAATAGAGTTTGCAACAACAACATTCACACAAGGAGGCAGCCATGAGCCACCACCATTTTACAACATTCGAACGAGGAAAGATAGAGGAACTCCGTCAAATCGGATATACGACCCAGAAAATCGCATCACGTCTGGGATGTCACCACAGCAGTATCGCTAGAGAATTGAAACGTTTTTACGGTGCCCGAGCGTATAACGCAGAAGAAGCACAACTGGATTACCAGAAGAAACGGCACAACAGCAAACCTCAAGGGAAATGGAACGAGGAGTTGTGCGCAGCTGTGGCAGAAAAGCTGAAAGAGACCTGGTCGCCAGAACAAATATCACATACCGTTACTTCAAGCCAACTGAGCTTTAAAACAATATACAACTGGCTTTATGCCGGACGACTGAACGGACTTACCGCAGATGTGTTGCGCCGTAATGGAAAAAAGAGAAGCTGTAAAAATCTTGCGCATTATGCTCGTGGTACTTCTATCCGCAAGAGACCGAAAGAGGTATATACCAGAGAAACATTTGGGCATTGGGAACTTGATACGGTGGTTTCCTCTAGGGGTTCCAGTAGTTGCTTGGCCACCTTTGTGGAACGAAAAACAAGGTTCTATACAGCCGTTCCCATTCCTGATCGAACGGCAGCTTCCATGGAAGCTGCAATCAAGCACCTGCACACTTTATTGCCACAAGGCACATTCAAAACAGCAACAACAGATCGTGGCGGTGAATTTGCCTGTTATGATGTAATCCAGAAAGATCTAGGCTTAACTCTTTATTTCGCTGATCCATATTGTCCGCATCAGAGAGGAAGCAATGAGTACGGTAACGGTTTGCTCAGAGAGTTCTTTCCGAAAGGTACTGTTCTGTCAACTGTTTCACATCAAAACCTGTCTTCTTCTCTTCTGCTTATAAACAATAGACCCCGAAAATGTCTTAATTGGAATACACCTTCCCAGCTCTTTCTACTCGAACTGTCGCATTTGGCTTGACAATGTAGCGATTAACTTGAAAACAAGCTTGTGATTTCTTCCCCCGCCGAAGGCGGGGGAAGAAAATGACGTTTTATATATAGCCAGTTTTCAAGTTAATTGGCTATACTAGTGGGGAAAAGAATAGGGTAGAAGGTAAGCATAACCCGTTATTCATCTTAACTGTTTGAGATTATTTGACATATCCCATTTAGCAACTGGAAGAATAAAAAGTTCAAAAAGTCCCGTTCATTGAAAAAACTGCTAAAGGTATTCCATTCTGTGGTACATTCTTTTGCCAACAGGTATTATGCGCGCCATGTCTCTAATTCAAGAAAGGACGCGACGTCCGGGTAATCACCCGTCTGTATTAGTAGTACTGTGATAAGATAACGGCGCGCACGCTCAATTACTTTACAAGAAATGCCAGTATTATTTACAATCTCCTTGACGGGAAGATATCTTTTCTGTAGTATCTGCTCTTTAAGTGTAGGATTATTCAATATGTAAGATGCTAACTCACGGTACAGCAGTTGTGTAGAAGAGTGGCGCGGAGCATCCTTATAAAGCTGTTCAAAGCTGATCTGCCATAGGGCCATCTCTGTCTTAAGTCTAGCAATCTCTTCGGTCAGGTTGTCTTTTAGCTTCGGAACATACGCTTTTTCAGGTAGCTTTTCTACCAAAATAGTGTGTTTTTGATAATTCGCATCTTTACGCGTCCAATCGGTGAGCCGCCGCTTGATCACAAGCTCGGCAAAGGAAAGAAAATGTCCCTGACTCATGTTAAAAGAACGCATCGCTTCGTAAAACGCCAGCATTCCAATGCTGATAGCATCATCTCTATATTGCAGATTTCCATTGCCAAGAAATTTGTGACAGCATGACGCGATAAACGGCCTATATTGATCGACGAAAATATTCGTCATATCGCCGTCATTTCGTATGGAAATTACATCTTCATCAAGGTTTTGCTTTTCCATTGATGTCACATCCCTTCAAGATCAGGAAGAGCGATGGTTGCCAAATTAGCAATTCGGTAAATAAAGAGGAAAAAAGCCTCAATATTCGAAAAATCACTTAAGAATAATCGCTTACCCGAGATTTTTAGAAACTGTTGCGGAACCTTCAAAAGACATAGTATTTTGTCTTTGTATTCCTTTCAGAAGGGTGACAAAGACAAAATTGAGATTAAGTTTAAGATTTGTAGAAAACAAACCTGATTGTATGTTTAATTCTTATACTCATTATACTTATTTTTTCTGTAATGTCATTAGTCAATAAATCTCTTTTCCCCGTTGTTGGCGAAGAAAAGAGATTTACTTTTTGATTTATAGGAACCTTAGCTTTTCCCTTTTGAGGTTCGGGATGTGGTTTCTGCTGAAACGTCTTTGTCTTTCTTTTGATTGTTCACATCTGACGAGCTGGATGATGCGGAAGATCCATCCGCGCTGCTGCTCTTATTCTTATTGCCTTTCTCATCGTCCGCATGCTTCTCGCCGCTGGCGCTGACAGTGGCGCTAGAGCTGGAGCTGGAACTAGAACTAGAGCTGGAGCTGGAACTAGAACTAGAGCTGGAGCTGGAACTAGAACTAGAGCTGGAACTAGAACTAGAACTGGAGCTGGAGCTGGAGCTGGAGCTGGAGCTAGAGCTGGAGCTGGAACTAGAGTTAGAGCTAGAACTGGAAGAATCATCGCCTTTACCGTTTCCGTGTCTTTCCTTGGCGGCAAACTTCCTCTGTGCCGCATTTTCCAGTCCGGTCAGGAACCTTAGGGTTTCATCGCCGAACTTTTCTGTTGCCTTTTCCTCTTTGGAAATGGAGATGATCTGCTTCATGATTGAACGTACGCTGTTATTGACTACATCTTCGGCTTTGACGGAAGGATCCAGTTCCGAAAGACGCTCGGCCAAAAGCAACTTACCGGGTGAAACTCCAAGCTCGGCGGCTTCTTCATGGCGCTGGATGGAGATTGACTCCACGACGACGCTCCAAAATCCTGCGCTGTCTTCAAACGAAGTGGCGGCACTTTTGGCAGCATCCAGAATGCTCTTCGACAAGGAATCTTTTTTACATGACACAGTAATGAATACAGATGGAGTATCCGTCGTACTGGACGAACCGGACGAACTTGACGAACTTGGCGAACTTGACGAACTTGACGAACTGGACGAACTGGACGAACCGGACGGACCGGACGAACTGGACGAACTGGACGAACTAGGCGAACTTGTAGTGTCAGTCGTTTTGATATATCCGTACTCTTTCGCCTTCTCCAGTATTGCAGAGACTGCTTCTTCTGGAGAAAGATTTTTCAGAGAGAGCTCCTTTAAAAGCTCTACACCGTCGGCGTTGAGACCCTTAACGGATGCGACGTGGTTTGCATTTTTAAAGGTTAACTCAATACTGGGGTTTATGTCAACAATTAAATAGGCAGGATCTGCTGCAGCCGTTTGCAGAAGTGGAAAGCAGGTGATGCCCAGCACCAGCATAAGTACGGCGGCAATGCGATAGAATGCCGGTGACAGAAGCGGTCGGAAAGCACCACATTCAATCATATCCCCAACCGCTGTATTCTTGCGAATGGGCATGCGGGAAACTCTGCCGGACGGTTCCATGACGTAAAGATGCTTCGCATCTGTCTCAACAACCAGCTTTTTCATTTTCATGACCTCCTATATATATTAAATGATTATGTCAACTATTGCTTGTCAAAGTAATTATTCGCATAAGGTCCGGCATTTTTAGGGTGAATTTGCCTATGCCAGAAAATATTTATCTGAAAAGAAGGCGAATGATACAGTATTTTAAGATGAAAAGGGAGAAAGCTGATCAGAAATGGTTATGTCTCAGCCTTTGTTTACTTGGCGCGTGCACAAAGGCAAAAATACAAAAGAAATTATGATAAATAGTGCTACTCTCTATTTTTATAGTTGATTAACTTGAAAACAAGCTTGTGATTTCTTCCCCCGCCGAAGGCGGTGGAAGAGAATGATGTTTTATATAGCCAGTTTTTAAGTCGATTGGCTATATCTATAACGGAATACAAAGCAAAGGCGCTGAGAAGAAAACTACAGCGCCTTTGCTTATTTCTAAAACTTGTAATGCAAACAGAATGGTATTTGATTTTTACTCCTTATATATATATCATTTTATTAATCACTTAATGGGAAATCACGCATATACGTAAACCGCTGTTTCGAAGAGAATATTATTAATTAACTCTATTACAATAATTCTTTAGATGACTTTGTAGGAAAAATTGAGTCAATTTTATTTTAAATTTCGGTCGTATTTTGAGCTTCCTTTTTATTACTTGACGAAAGATGTATTTTATCGGTTTAATAATTAAAAACTAACGATTAGAAAGCTGGGATAAGATTGCTTTTTTACAACTTAAAAATCCATTAAAACGTCTATTTTAGCAATTGTAATCATGTTATAACAAAATCATTATTACCGTTATTTGCAGGATGAAGTCATACTTCTGTTCAAATGTAACAAAGTATATTGTGGGTTATACAAAACCATTGACACTAAAATAATAATCGATTATTCTTACTACAAGATCATTTAGTTGCTTAAGAAAACAATGCATGATATAGATATTTTTGATGAAGGCGTTAGCCTTTGGAGATAGCACTTTTATTTTGATATCCACATTATATTGAAATGAAATATAACCAGAGAATATTGGGAAAAATATTTAAGGGAGGTAAACAAAAATGACCAACAAAATCAAAGAAATGAGCTGGTCTGAATTTGACCAACGCAGAAAGGAAACTTCAACGGTCATTATACCATCTGGTGCCATTGAAGTGTATGGACACCATTTGCCCGTCAGTTCTGACTGCATTGCAGCCGAAGGGATTGCCTCAATGGTTGCAGCTAGAACGGGAGCGTTGATTGCGCCGACAATAGAAATGAGCGATTCTGCAAGTTTGACAGGATTCCCCGGCACTTTTTCGGTGAGCAGAAACACCTTTGAAACCAACATGAACGAGTTGTTTTTAAACTTGATTAAATATGGTTTTAAGAATTATATGTTTATCACAGGCCATGCCGGCAGTGTCGGCCCAATCAATACACTGGCCTTTAAATATCAAAAAGAATATGGCATAACCTGTGCGCAGATTGACTGGTGGCGTTTTGCTGCAGTAAATGGAAATGATATTTTCGAACTCAAAGGACGCATGGCCCATGGCCACGCAAGCGAATGCGGCACGTCGGTTCTGCTGTATTTCAGACCTGATCTGGTGCATATGGAAAAGGCCACCTGTGTGGATCCGGATGCTCATTTTTACGAGCCCTCCGATATCATTCAGTATTATGGGCTGGAAGAAAAAACAGAGACAGGAACGGTCGGCGATGCCACCATCGGAACCGCCGAAAAGGGAAGGCTGCTGGTCGAAAAAAGCGTTGATAAAATTGTTGGTTTCATGGAAACTAAATTTGGTATCCATAGCAAATAAAGGCTAGAAAATAGAAAGCAAAAAACGAAAGAGGAGAAAAAAGCATGAAGAGAACACTCGCGGTTATCCTGGCATGCACATTCCTGCTCGCGACAATTGCTGGCTGCAGCAGCGGAAAAACAAGCAGCTCAAGCGGCACGGCAGCAAAGGAGTACAAGGACACCATTACAATAGCCACCTATGAAGACCCCAAGACAATGGACCCGATGGAATCCAACACGGTTGGTATTAGTCTTGTCACAAGACAGATTGTTGAACCTCTGCTATACGAAGATCCGCTCGGATCCGGAAAGATCGAGCCCAGACTGGCAACTAGCTGGGAATATCTGGACGACCTGACACTCAGATTCCATCTGAGAAAAGATGTAACTTTCCACGACGGTGGCAAGTTCACAGCGGCAGACGTTGTATTCAGCTTTAAAAGAGCGAAAGCCAATCCCATCAGTGCGTCTACTTTGGTGTATTTTGATCTAGACAATACGAAGATTGTCGATGATTACACTTTAGATCTTAAGTTTACACAGCCCTACGCCGCTATATTTAATACCCTAGGAGGCGGCCGCTGTAGCATCGTAGAAAAGGCTGCCGTTGAGAAGATGGGCGACGCTGCGTATGCCCGTGCTCCGATCGGCACCGGACCTTACAAGTTCGTCTCTTGGCAGACTGCCGCGAAAATCACACTTGTCAGAAACGATAATTACTGGGGTACGAAAGCGCTGACCAAAAATGTTGTTTTCAATGTAATTACTGAGGGCGCCAGCCGCGTGATCGAGCTTGAAACCGGCAATGCGGACATCGCCAACAGTATTGCGGGATCTGACGCGAAAAGAGTTGGACAAATCAAAGGTGTCAAAGCTGTTGTCGGCCAGTCCAATCGCTATTGTCTGGTAACTTTCAGCATGCAGGACAAGGTTCTAAGTAATAAAGACCTTCGGTACGCCCTTTCCTATGCAATTGACAAAAAGTCTCTCGCAAACGCCGTCTATGGTGATACGGCCACGGTAGCCACCGGCTATATGCCCAGCAATGTCTTCGGTTTTAAAGAATTTGGTATGCTCCCCTATGATGTCGCAAAGGCGAAAGAGCTGATGAAGTCAGCCGGCTATGAAAATGGTTTGACAATCGATCTTCTGATCGATGGAACCGATGAATTCAAAAGGTGTGCCGAAGCAATTCAAAACATGTGGTCCGTTATCGGTGTGAAAACCAACATTACTTCGATGGCTGTTGCAACCTACCTCGCACAGGGAAGCCATATTCAGGCTGCGTTGAGATCTGGTAACGCTAACGAGGCTGGAAATATTTTCATCATCTACGAATCTGCCTTTAAAGACAGACTGCAATCCAATAATGCCGATCTGGATAAGAAACTTGCCGCGGCTAAGACTATTCTCGACGCCACCAAGAGAAAGGCAGCCTACGGTGAAATTCAGGACTGGCTCAATGACCAACGTTACACGGTACCTTTCGCTTACACTCCTTCCATTTATGGCGTAAGTGATAAAGTCGAAGGCTTCGTGTTCCATCCTTCTTACGGTATTGAACTTGCACCTATCAAGGTTGCCAAATAGTAGAATATTGGACGATGGCCGTCTACAAAGCGATTGGGCAAATAAAATGTAGGATTTGTACACTGTCTGCTATGCCAAATGTATGGCAAACAGCTAAAAAGAAAGCCAGTTTATTTTGAAGATTGCTGTGGCAGACAAGTAAAGGGGCCCTACGCCCTCAATGCAAATGCGGCGTAGGGCCTCTTTATTATACGATCACTATATAAGAAGGGTTGAGGCGATGTTAAGGTTTATTTTGAAGCGACTGCTGATGATGATTCCCGTGCTGATAGGCGTTACTTTTGTCATCTTCAGCATCATGTATTTTACACCCGGAGACGCTGCGGATATGATCCTTGGAGAAATGGCGACTCCGAGTGACAAACAGTTATTTCGTGAACAAAACGGTCTCACCGGTTCATTTGCAACTCAGTATTTTAACTATATGACAAAACTGGTGACAAAGGGAGACATGGGGATTTCCTATACAACAAAGCGCTCGGTCAGCACTGAGATTCTTGACCGTTTTCCGACAACCTTAAAGCTTGCGGCCTTCAGCGTGATGGTCGCTGTGATTATCGGGATTGTGATGGGTATTATCTCGGCGACGCAACAATATTCTATTATTGACAACATCTGTACGATGTTGTCGATGATCGGCGTATCCATGCCGAACTTCTGGCAGGGGATGATGTTGATAATCGTGTTCTCCGTTGTGCTTGGCTGGCTTCCTTCTTCCGGTTTTGCCACTCCGGCGCACTGGATTCTGCCTGCATGGACTATCGGTACGGCGGCGTCGGCTACTATCATGAGAATGACAAGATCAAGCATGCTCGAGGTTATCCGTCAGGATTATATCCGTACGGCGCGTTCCAAGGGCCAGACAGAAAGAATTGTTATCTGGAAACATGCATTAAAAAACGCCCTGATCCCCATTATCACGGTAGTAGGTCTTCAGTTCGGCAGACTTCTGGGCGGAGCAGTCATCATTGAGACGGTTTTTTCCATACCAGGCCTTGGTAAACTGTTGATCGACGCCATTAAGGCAAATAATTATCCCATGGTGCAGGGTGGCTGTTTGTTTATCGCGGTTGTCATGTCCCTGATGAACCTGCTCGTGGATATCCTTTATGCGTTTGTCGATCCCAGAATACGCTCACAGTATGTGAGGAAAAAACCGAGCAAGAGTTCTGAAGTGAAGGCGGTGACGACCGGTGCCTGAGAATATAAATGTCAGCGAAGATATATCCATAAAAAAGCGCAGTCAGGCTTCTGAAATCATTAGACGTTTCTGCAAAAGCAGAACTGCTATTTTTGGATTTATTATCATTACTATTTTGGTTTTTTGTTCCTTGTTTCCCGATCTTGTCGCCCCTTATGGGGTAGACGACCAACTGCTCTCCAGAAGATTCGTTGCACCAAACAGTCAGTTTATTTTTGGCACAGACGACTTTGGACGTGATATTTTCAGTCGCGTGGTCTATGGGTGTAGGGTTTCGCTGACTGTTGGCATTACAGCTGTTAGTATTTCGTGCATTTGCGGCGTCTTTATCGGATGCATAGCCGGTTACTATGGAAATAAGATTGATAATTTCATTATGCGATGCATCGACGTTATGCTTGCAATACCGAATATACTGCTGGCGATTACCATCGTTTCTGCCTTGGGCGTTGGTTTCCAGAATTTGATTCTCGCCATTGGAATAGGTTCCATACCGGGCTATGCCCGTGTGGTGCGGGCCTCAATCCTGTCGGTGAAGGAGCAGGAGTACATTGAGGCGGCACACTCGATCGGTGCCAATGACTTTAGAATTATTCTCAAGCATATCCTGCCAAACTGCATGGCGCCGATCATCGTGCAGGCCACCATGAGCATCGCGATGGCGATTCTGCAGACGGCCTCACTAAGCTTTATCGGGTTGGGCGTACAGCCGCCGACAGCGGAATGGGGTTCGATGTTGTCCGCGGGACGACAATATATGCGTGACTACTGGTATGTGGTTACCTTCCCGGGTTTGATCATTATGATAACCGTCTTCGCTTTTAACCTGTTCGGCGATGGTCTAAGGGATGCCCTTGACCCAAGATTAAAGAGCTAGGGTGAGAAAAATGAGTGATAATATATTAGAAATAAAAGACTTAACCGTTCATTATGTGACTGATGAAATGACAGTCAGGGCGGTCAATCATATTACCCTCTCCCTGGGCCGCGGTGAATCCTTGGGCCTTGTCGGCGAAACGGGTGCAGGTAAAACCACAACGGCGCTGAGCATTTTGCAGCTGATTTCAGAGCCTCCCGGCAAATATATCAGCGGCGAAATTCTTTATGATGGCAAGGACATGATGAAGATGTCCACGGGGGAAAAGAGAAAGATCAGGGGAAACCAAATCTCGATGATCTTTCAAGACCCGATGACAGCTTTGAATCCTGTGCTGACGGTCGGTGATCAGATTTCAGAGGTAATACGCCTGCATGAAAAGATTTCCAGAGAGGATGCCACAATCAAATCACAGCAGATGCTGCAAATGGTGGGCATTCAACCAGAAAGATATACGGACTATCCCCATCAGTTTTCGGGTGGCATGAAGCAGAGGGTAGTCATCGCTATCGCACTTGCCTGTAACCCTGCTCTTCTGATTGCGGACGAGCCCACCACGGCACTGGATGTCACTATTCAGGCACAGGTGCTGGAGCTCATCGATAATTTGAAAAAAGAGTTTAATACGTCCATGATTCTGATTACGCATGACTTGGGTGTCGTCGCCGAAATCTGCGACAAGGCGGCCATTATGTATGCCGGCGAAATTGTGGAATACGGCACTTTGGAACATATCTATAACAATACGAAGCACCCTTATACCGTTGGCCTTTTTGAATCAATTCCTAATTTTAATGAAGATGTCAGAAGGCTTAAGCCGATCAAAGGGTTGATGCCTGACCCTGCCAACCTGCCAAAGGGCTGTGTTTTTGCACCCAGATGCCCTGATGCCACAGAGGCTTGTACAACGGGCGACATTTCTGTGATCGAGGTTGAACCGGGTCATTTAGTCAAATGCATTAAGTACTGTGGGGGGTCAAAATGAGTACGCTGTTAGAGGTCAATGACCTGAAAAAGTATTTTAAAACACCCCGCGGGATGCTTCATGCGGTAGACGGGGTCACCTTCAAAATAGAGCAGGGCGATACGCTGGGCGTAGTGGGAGAATCAGGGTGTGGAAAGTCAACCCTGGGAAGATCAATTATCCACCTTCTGGAGCCCACCGGCGGACAGATCATCTTTGAGGGCAAGGACATCAGCAGCGTCACAAGCAGACAGCTGAGCGTTTTGCGCGAAGATATGCAGATGATCTTTCAGGACCCATTTTCCTCGCTGAATCCCAGAATGTCACTGAGCCAGATCATTGCTGAGCCACTTATTATTTATAAGAAAGCTAAGGATAAGGCCGACCTGGCAAAACAGGTTGCGGAGCTGATGGATACCGTCGGACTGGCAAGAAGGCTGTCCAATTCCTATCCGCACGAACTTGACGGCGGCAGAAGACAGAGAATAGGCGTTGCGAGGGCATTGTCTCTCAATCCTAAATTTATCGTCTGTGACGAGCCCGTATCCGCGCTGGATGTGTCCATTCAGGCTCAGATTCTGAACCTGATGCAGGACCTTCAGGAGGAAAGAAATCTGACCTATCTGTTCATCACCCATAACATGTCTGTGGTAAAACACATCTCCAATAATATACTTGTGATGTATCTTGGCAACATGGTCGAGTTTGCCAGCTCACAAGATATGTTCAAGGACAGACTGCATCCCTATACCAAGGCGCTTTTAGCAGCCGTGCCCATCCCGCAGCTTGGCGCAAAGAAAGAAAGGCACATTCTGAAGGGTGAACTGTCCTCGCCAGTCAATCCAAAGGTTGCCTGCCGTTTTGCGGGCCGGTGTGAGTTTGCCAAAGAAAGATGCCATTGTGAGATTCCTCAGCTTATCGAAGCGAAACCGAATCATTTTGTGGCTTGCCACTTTGTAAAAGAAATCAACGGCCTGTAATAGCGAAACCTGTGCAGGCATGAAGGGATGTTAGTGCGTATGAGAAAGTATATGATCGCCATCGTTCAGTTAGATACCAAGAATGATAAGGGCGCCAACATGAAGCAAATCTGCGAATATATCGACGAGGCGGCTGCTAAGGGCGCCAAGATGATCGCTTTTCCTGAAGCAATGAACGTAATGGGAGATAATGTCGGTGAGGGCGGCGGCTTTGAGACAATACCCGGCTACACAACAGAAATTTTAATGGCCAAGGCAAAAGAGCATAAGATGTTTATCCATTGCGGAAGCTTCAAAGAAGCAACTTCAAAAGGGGAAAAGCCCTTCAATACCACTGTAATGTTGAATGACAAGGGCGAGATCATTGCCAAATACAGAAAGCTTCATCTGTTTGACGTGACCCTTCCCGATGGAACAGAGGCGCTTGAATCCTCGAGAAATCAACAGGGTAATCAGATCGTGAATGTGGATACTGAGCTTGGCAATCTGGGCTTTACCATCTGCTATGACATCCGTTTTCCTGAGTTGTACAGACTTCTTACCCTTAATGGGGCGCAGATTATATTTACGCCGGCCAATTTTACCACCCCAACCGGTAAGGACCATTGGGAGACTATTTTAAGAACAAGAGCCATCGAAAATGGCTGCTATATCGTTGCACCGGCCCAAATTGGCAAAAAGGCCAGCGGGGGATCATCTTTTGGCAGCAGTCTGGTTGTCGATCCGTGGGGAACAGTGATCGCAAAGGCCAGTGAGCGCCCAGGCGTGACTTTGGCGGAAATCGATCTTGACTATGTGGATAAGATCAGAGGAATGCTTCCCGGTCTGAAAAACAGGCGCTCTGATGTTTACGATATCAGAGTCAAGTAATCTAAATAAAGAGGAAAATTTGATCTGACTGCTCCGCCGTATGGGGCAGTCAGAAAGTAGATCCGTTATCGAGTGTTTGTAGTTCCCCCACCATAGGTGGGGGAACTACAAACTTGCAAAGAAATTACAAGTGCTTAAATGAATAGTGTCATTATCATAAATCCTAGATTATAGGATCGCATTTTGTCTCTATCCCCCAACCGCAGGCGGGTGGGATAAAGACAGGAAATTCGTTTCATTTTGAATTATTATAAAGATAAAGAGTAAGGAGCTGTCAGTTATGGAATTTACACAGGAACACAGAGACAGATTTATGAAGGTTGACCCAGCTACTATCGGTCACTTTATTAAAGCCAATGGCTTTATGAACACCAAAATGAAGCCCCTCAGCAAGACGATGAAGGTTGTTGGACCGGCCTATACGGTGAGAATGGAAGGCAGAGATTCCAGCGCTTTTCATCTTGCGCTGACAAAGGCGCCCAAAGGTTCTGTAATCGTGATCGACTGCTCTGACAATACCGAATATGCGTGTATCGGTGAGATGGTTGCGCTCGGTATGCAAGTGAGAGGCTTTGCGGGATTTGTAATTGATGGCCCCATCACCGATTCGATTGCCATTGAAGAGTCAGGCTTCCCCGCTTTTTGCACGGGGATTTCGGTGGTAACCACCAATATCCTCGGAATTTATGGTGAGCAGAATATCACCATCAAGTGCGCTGGTGCCATTGTAAACCCAGGCGATATCATCTTTGGCGATGCAGATGGTGTTGTTGTACTTCCTAAGGACGATTTTGAGCCCTATCTGATCAAAGCCGAAGCGGCAGTTGCACGAGAAGTCGCTTTCCGTGAAAAACTTAAGAGCGGTGAAATTATGAACAACAATATTGAGAAGCTCCTACAGGCCAATGTCCTTGGCATCATTGCTGATCTGAGAAAATAGCCACAGACTTAATAGACGGGTGTCTCCTGCCGGAGATGCCCGTTTTTTTGTTAAAAGCTTATATTTTACTTCTATAGCCAATTGCTACATTGTAAAATGAAATGCGACAGAAAAAAGATAGCCCAAGGCAGCCAAAACGTGTAGAATAGAGTTTGCAACAACAACATTCACACAAGGAGGCAGCCATGAGCCACCACCATTTTACAACATTCGAACGAGGAAAGATAGAGGAACTCCGTCAAATCGGATATACGACCCGGAAAATCGCATCACGTCTGGGATGTCACCACAGCAGTATCGCTAGAGAATTGAAACGTTTTTACGGTGCCCTAGCGTATAACGCAGAAGAAGCACAACTGGATTACCAGAAGAAACGGCACAACAGCAAACCTCAAGGGAAATGGAACGAGGAGTTGTGCGCAGCTGTGGCAGAAAAGCTGAAAGGGACCTGGTCGCCAGAACAAATATCACATACCGTTACTTCAAGCCAACTGAGCTTTAAAACAATATACAACTGGCTTTATGCCGGACGACTGAACGGACTCACCGCAGATGTGCTGCGCCGTAATGGAAAAAAGAGATGCTGTAAAAATCTTGCGCATTATGCTCGTGGTACTTCTATCCGCAAGAGACCCAATGAGGTATATACCAGAGAAACATTTGGGCATTGGGAACTTGATACGGTGGTTTCCTCTAGGGGTTCCGGTGGTTGCTTGGCCACCTTTGTGGAACGAAAAACAAGGTTCTATACAGCCGTTCCCATTCCTGATCGAACGGCAGCTTCCATGGAAGCTGCAATCAAGCACCTGCACACTTTATTGCCACAAGGCACATTCAAAACAGCAACAACAGATCGTGGCGGTGAATTTGCCTGTTATGATGTAATCCAGAAAGATCTAGGCTTAACTCTTTATTTCGCTGATCCATATTGTCCGCATCAGAGAGGAAGCAATGAGTACGGTAACGGTTTGCTCAGAGAGTTCTTTCCGAAAGGTACTGTTCTGTCCACTGTTTCACATCAAAACCTGTCTTCTTCTCTTCTGCTTATAAACAACAGACCCCGAAAATGTCTTAATTGGAATACACCTTCCCAGCTCTTTCTACTCGAACTGTCGCATTTGGCTTGACAATGTAGCAATTAACTTAAAAACTGGCTATATCATTTGTTGTTGGCACCAACATGCTTTTTACATATCCAGATGATAACTTTGATGCAAGTGTGTTGTATTCCTGCTCACTCATTCTGATTAGTTCGTGTTATATTCATCTGCAACTAATATTTTTACTATCGTGCTTCGTTTTCTCCGAAGGACCGTGCAGTCAATCTTTCATTGCCATTGATGCAGTATCGCCACAATATGCGCTTTCCAAACGGGATTACTCCCGGTGCCGTTATTGAGTGGACGCACATATTATATAGAGGCCACATTCCGTGGACATTATAAATAATAAGAGGTACGTTATGGAAACAAAAGTTTGGAAAGGCGAATCACAGAATAAGATTGACTGGCACTCTGACTGGTTTGAGCGCGACGATATATACAATAAAGCGGATTACGGGATCGGTAAGGATTGGATTAAACGCTGCGACTGCGAAGAGAAGAAGCCTGAGCACAAGCCCGAGCCGCCTAAGTGTTGCTGCTGCTGCGAAGAGAAGAAGCCTGAGCACAAGCCCGAGCCGCCTAAGTGTTGCTGCTGCTGCGAAGAGAAGAAGCCTGAGCACAAGCCCGAGCCGCCTAAGTGTTGCTGCTGCTGCGAAGAGAAGAAGCCTGAGCACAAGCCCGAGCCGCCTAAGTGTTGCTGCTGCTGCTGCTGCTGCGAAGAGAAAAAGCCCGAGCCAAAGCCCGAGCCACCTAAGTGCTGCTGCTGCTGCGAAGAGAAGAAACCTGAGCCGCCTAAATGCGAAGAGAAGATCTTCAAGTGCTGCTGCTACGAAGAGAAAAAGCCCGAGCCACCCAAGCATGAGTGCTGCTGCGAAAAAGAGGAGCCATCATTTTACTAAACCCTCGCCACTCAAAAGCTATTGCTGAGAAGAAACCAAAGCCGCTTAAGTGTTTCTGCTAGGAGAACTACAAACAGGAACAAAAGTGTAAAGAGATGATCTTCAAGTACTGATGAGAATAAAAACCCAAGCACTTTGATGAGAAGTCCGAATATACAGATGATAAAATTGAATACTCCAACAAAAATTCTAGACAGAATAACGAAACAGCTTAAGATTTCCCGAAAGAAATTTCTAAATATTAAGTAGACGACAGAGCAAATCCAAAAAAGGCTTCCGGTGTAATATGCATCGGAAGCCGTATTTTATATTTGTTAATTTTAAGTTTAAGAACGTTCATAGTCACTCACAAAATAATTTATAGTTTAAGCTGTTTCAATGGTACTTTGTTTTTTGTTGCATTCCTCTGCCTATTTCACTCGCTTGTCGGCTCTGAGTCGCCAAATAATCAAGGCGGTAACCACATTAAGCAAAAGGGCTATTCCAAATGCAAAGGCTATCACAGTATCGCCAAGCGCCCTCATGTCTGTGTGTATAATTGCATTTCCCATAGATAGGAGCAGGCCTGCGCTCGCCAGCAACGCAGGGACAATCAGGGCGGCTCGCTGTTGTTTAAATAAAGAAAGAACAAAATAAGGGATCCAAAAGGTGATTACCCATATGATGGCAGCAAAGAACAAAAATCGCCAAGGCATTTTAGACCCCCCTTTATATTTTAATAGCAGTCTATTATTTGCCGATGTTCACATATTACACGGGAAAGCTTTGCGTGGCAACAATTGCGGACACAGGGTCTTAGTGCTAATATTATAGCATAGACACGAATATGTATCTCAAGTGAAATAACAATAATATTC
>CAXXEO010000015.1:0-184346 GCA_963664585.2 Oscillospiraceae bacterium
AAAAGGAGTTTTTTTGTCCGCTTCATCGCTAAAGCTTTTTTGGCTCCACCGACATAGTCGGTGGTGTTTTCACAACAACTATACCCCCAATCGCAGTGTGAAAACTACGATTGGGGGTATTTATCATTTATCCTTTTGCCTGCTTCAAAATTATGCACTGTAGAGCCGGGGTTACTGCAAGTAAGTCAACTGTAGTTGCTTATGACCTTTTTAAGGATATGAGATGGTACACTCAGCGGCAAAGGTTGACAAAGTAATCGAAAAGGGCTCAGCATATCCGGCCCCTTTAAAATTCTTTGCATTTTCTCCCAACATCAACTCCGGATGGAACTGAACAGAGAAGATCTTCTTGTTTTCATGTTCCAATGCCTCGGGTACACCATCAGCCGAGTGAGCGGTAATTTTTAATCCGGTACCCAACTTTTCAACAGCCTGACGATGGAAGGTGTTGGCACTGAACTCCTTACCGTACAGCTTTTCAAGTATCGAGCCCGGCTCTGCTGTGATCGTGTGCGAGCTGCCGTCGGAATGCTCCAGCCCCTTTACTTTCTTCAAGCTTTGAATCAGGGTACCGCCCAGGGCGACATTAATCAGAAGGTTCCCGCGGCAGATCCCCATAATCGGTTTTCCCCGCCTTATAAAATGCTTTAAAACATTTCAAATTCCAGCGCGTCGCGATATATATGCACATTGGCCTGACTTTTCATCTAAACAAAGGTGTATTATAACGTCCCGGATGATTATCATATTTTCCACCGGTGAGCAGAAGCCCATCAGCCATATCGCAGTACTGATCATCCATGCAGGTTGCCAAAGGCGATATTGGAATGCCGCCGACGGCAGTAATGGAATGAGTATAGGGTTTATTGATATTATAGTATGGGGCAAAACGCATCATAGCCGCTCCGTAGTCTTGTTCACTGGTTACAAGTATAATCGGTTTCTTTTCCATAATCGGCAACTCCTTTACACAATTATTAAGCTTGATACTGTTTGCACAGATTGACAAAATACTCAAATAATTTTGTCATATCGGCACCATATGGAGGATCAGCGAATTCCCCTCTTCCCCTTTCAGGATGCCATGTACCCCGATAATGGGAAGTGTATCATGTTCCAGTGCCTCAGCACGCCCTCTTCCGACCAGGCAGTAATCTTTATGCCTTCCCCTAGCTTATCCACAAAAAAGCGGTGACGGCTGTTGACGAGGAATTCTTCTCCAAAAGCTTTGCAAGGACAGAACCGGGCTCAGCCTTGACCGTATGTGCTATGCTTGAGCCATGCTCAGTGCCAAACACCACAGGAATCGCTTTAGGATTAAGAGTCCCGCCCTGCGCTACATTGATCATCTGATGCCCTAAACAGATCCCCAAAACGGGCTTGCCGGCATCACGAAACGCTTTATAAATGCCCAAATCAAACGGCTCACGCGTACCTTTAATATACTTGCTTTGGTCCTCCTCTCGTAAATTTACCGGACAAAAAGTTATCAGGATGTACGGGCATTGAGCCAACCATTACCAGTCCATCGGCAATTTTGGTATATTCTTCAAATAAAGAAGGATCAACCGCCAATAGAGGAATACCGCCTCCGGCGACAACTGCGAGTGGGTAAGTATTATTAACCATATATTGCTGGCAGTGGAAAGCTGGGTCCGATATCATGGGCAGGCGCGATCAGGATAGCAGGCTTTCTTTTCATACTTTGCACTCCTTAAACCACAGATTGTTTATTTTTCCAGTATATCATACGAAAGAAGCATTTGTCGACGGGTTTTTAATGTTGTGTTTATAATGAGTACTGAATAACTATAAGCGCAACAGTCATTGCGTTTACACGCAAACTTAGTAATGATCCAAGAGCGTTTTATGTACCTAAGTTAAAATAATTACTATTTATGATAGTCTTGAATAGATGGATTATAGGTATAGCCAATTAACTTAAAAACCAGTTATATATAAAACGTCATTTTCTTCCCCCCGCCTTCGGCGAGGGAAGAAATCACAAGCTTGTTTTTCAAGTTAATCAACTATACAAGCAAAAAGCTATGCAATAATCACTAAAAGCTCTGCCTGCGTCCTAAAACGCTTCAGGCAGAGCTTTTACAATGCAAGATATTCATATTCGACGACTGGAGGGTCTCTCATGCTTGCGCATCAATATAATAATGCGTTTACAGTACGTTTTTCGATTATTTCTGTTTAGAACACAAGTCCTTATCGGTCTATCAACGGCATCACAATTTTTGTCAAAAGCTCACTTTCAGGCACATCAGCGGGCGAGTTATAGTAGTACTCATAGTAAACTCCTGTCGCCTGACAGTGGATTTTCTTCTATCCAGCGGAATATCTCGTCATAAACGCCGCTCATGCCGGCATAGGCGCCTTTATACATATAGGTAACGGCTTTTCCTTCGGGAAGTATCCCGGCTTTTATATCCCCGGCATCTTTTTGCATTTCGGATATGGGAAAGCCCATTTCTACGTCCAGATCGCTCATATCCCAGATTATGATAGGCGGTGTAGGGTGCATCCGAAGGCTGCACGCCAATCTTATTTAAGTGTTCCATCATCCTGCAATAGGTTTCTCCAATCACCTGGGGCAGGTTTTCGAGCTTTGTCCGCAGGCGGACAAAGAGCACAGGCTGCGCGTTTAGTTGTTTCATAGTGATTTCATTTTTCATGTTTCATCATCCCTTCTGTTTTTATCAAGTTTAACATGGATTGTATGACATCTGTATGTCATATTTAAAAAGGGAGGATACAATAAAAATTGGATAAGCCGCCTGCCGTACTCCATAGCATATAAAAGTTACCGGGTTGTGAACTGCCTTGTTGCTTTTAATCATTTATAGTGACGCAATTACTTCAGAAATGCCCTTGGCCTTTATTCTTTTTAACGGACTGATAACTGAAAATACCGTGACAAAAAAAGTGAAAACCAACACCATAACGATTTGTAATAAAGGGAATTTCCATATCACATGAAAGCTAGTCAACAAATAGGTGATCAAAACCTTTTGCAGAATAATTCCAAGAATACTGCCGAAGAAACAGCCGGTCAGACTGTATGTTAAGGCTTCCGTCAGAACCATTTTATCCAGTTGCGTACCCGACATACCAACAGCGCGCATCACTCCCAGATATTTCGTTTTTGACGCCACGCTTGTATTCATGGTGTTTACAATATTCAAAATGCTGATCAGGGCGATTACCGCCACAAATCCATAGACAAAGACAGCCATAGTCAAAAAGGTTTGATTAATCTCAGTATTCTTTTGGCGCGAATCAAGAAAAGTGATCGAAGGATTCAGCATGCCTTTTATTTGACTCATGGTTTGCTCCTGGTTCTTTTTATTCAACTGAATATCCAGGATGTCATAGGTTGACTTGCCGGTCAGCTCAATAAATATCTTTTCAGTCGTAATAAACGTCGCCAAATTCTGCTTTGAATCACTGAAAGGAACAGAATTCAGTATCCCCATGACTGTTAACTCTTTTGTCCCATCCGATGTCCCAATATAAATTTTATCACCTATCCGCAAATTTGCAGTCTCTTTAACACCGTCTTTTCTGGAATTAGCGGCGACAGCGATCACCCCGTTTTGCGCATTCAATTTCTCCTCAGAAAATTCCCCTGCGATTAAATTCGGTGTCGCCCATTTCAATTGATTTTGTTCATAAGAAATAAGCCACGAGCTTTCTGGGGGGACAAACAAACCATTTTCTGTTGTCTTAACGCCCCCCAAACTTTCCTTATAGGCGTCGGTAAGTCTTGAAGAATCAAAAGTGGCATTGACATAATCGAACATCCTCCCATAGACTCTTTTCACCCCGTCGATATCCGACATACTGTTATAAAGTTTCTGCCCTATCCCCTGTTGCGACGTTATAGAAATGTCTGGCGTATAGGGCTTGGTGGTCTTCAGGCCGGCGTACATAAAGTCGACAAATACATGAAAGCCCAAGAACATGATGATACTGATTGCAATCGAACACGACATTAAAAAAAGTGTTTTCTTTTTCATCACGGCATTGTTGATGCCCATCGCTATTTCAGCAGGCAATGCTTTTGTCAGCAATCCCCGCTTTTGTGTCTTAGAAATTCTAATATCATTGCTTCCCGTGACAGCGTTAACCGGTGAAATCTGTGCCGCTTTCTTTGCCGGCAGCAACGAGGCAATGAAAACTGTCAGAAACCCGATTACGATTCCTGTGCCTATCCCGGTGAAACTCAGACTAAAAAGCGGTATCTGGCCAAAAAGACTGTTGTTATAAAATTTAAGAATAGCGCAGCATACTAATGTCATGAACATTCCGGCTAGTAAGCCCAGAGGAATCGCCATACAGGTAATCACAAATCCTTCTCTTTTTACAAGCTTTTTAATCTGTGCCTTCGATGCGCCGATGCAGCGTAAAAGACCAAATTGCCGAACCCTTTCCATCACGGAAATATGAAAAGTGTTATAAATCATCACAACACCCGCGATGAGTACGATTACAAACAAAACAGCACCGACCTCATACAGCCCTAACGCCGCTTTATACTTACTCTGTCCAATGACGGCTAGCAGGCGTTCGTTATGCGCAATCCTGTCTTCAGCAATATTCAAACTGTTCCTTATTTCTTGCTCAGCATGAATGATGTTGGCTTTTTGTTTAAATTGAATGAGATAAAAGATTTTTTGCGCTGGAATCAAATCGGCACCATCCATAGACAAGAAAATACCCGGCACGCCCTCAGCCTTCATATTCCCCAGATCGTTAAAGATTCCGCTGATGGTAAATTCTCTTATTGAACCGTCTGCCAAAGTGATAGATACGGTATCTCCTGCTTTAAGAGCCAGTTGAAGGCTTTCGGCCGCCCAACGTTCCAGCATAATCTCATTTTTGCCCACTGGATAATGACCCTCGATAACCTGAACACATAGATTCTCCGCAAAGTTTTCATCCAACGCCCCAAGTTCGCAGGCAACGCCATTGATGCTTCCCTTGCCCAGCACTTTCCATCTTCCGGCGTTTTTTACATCGATCCGGCTGCCAATGACACGCATTTCTTCCTTAGTGGCATCAATAAGCCCTATATGATAATTGCCGTAATCATAAATAACCTGTGCTTTTTCAAACTGCAAAAGCACATCCAACATAGAAAACACACCAGTGACAAGGGCAACAGAGATAGCAACACTCAGAATAGTCAACCCTGTTTTCTTTTTATGCGCCCCGAGATACCGAAATACAAGAGTAAGATAGGAGGTCATTTTCCTGCACCTCCAAGCTCGGAGACAACGCCGTCCTCGACACTTAGGACCCTGTCGGCAAAGGAAGCATAGCTTTGATTGTGCGTGATCATAATCAAGGTCTGATCATATCTGTCAACAGAAAGCCTTAGGAGATTGATTACATCCTTGCTGTTTTTGCTGTCGAGGTTTCCGGTTGGCTCATCTGCCAGAATAATCGCAGGCTTTGCAGCAAGTGCCCGTCCGATGGCCACACGCTGCTGCTGACCGCCGGACAGTTGATTTGGCAGATGGTGCCTTCTGTCCGACAACCCCAAAATGCCCATAAGTTCATCGATATAGTGCTGGTCCGGCTTTTTGTAATCTAACAATAGCGGCAAAACGATGTTTTCTTCCACATTCAGTTCTGGGACCAGATTGTAAGCCTGAAAAATAAAGCCGATATTGCGTCTGCGAAAAACCGACAATTCGTTTTCCCGCATAGAAAATATATCACGGCCGTCCAAGCTAACCTTTCCCGATGTTGGGTTATCAAGCGCGCCCAACAGATTGAGAAGCGTGCTTTTTCCAGACCCAGATGGCCCAACGATGGAAACAAATTCGCCCTTAGAAATAGAAAACGTCACGTTTTTTAACGCTTCCACCTTTGTATCGCCTTTACCATATGTTTTACATAAATCCTTTGCTGTCAGTATATCCAACATAAACACCTCACTCATCATTTCCATCAGATGATAACAAACTCATCTTACGGGCAAGTGAATTTAAGCTTACAGATTCGTAAGCTTTGGAAAAGTCATATAGAATGTCGTTCCTTTTCCCAGTTCACTCTCCACGACTATGGAGCCGCCATGCTTCTCGATAATGGATTTTGAGAGAGTAAGTCCGATTCCGATCCCTTGTTTATCCTTTGAAAATCGGCTTCTATAGAATCTTTTGAATATATAATGAATATCCTCCGGATGGATCCCCAGTCCATTGTCTCTGATTGCAATTCTTGTTACAACGGATGTTTCATCGCACAGAAGCTCAATTTTGTTCTCTGGCTTCGTATGATCCAACCCGTTTTTAATGATATTGCTCACCGCTTCTAAAAGCCAATCCTTATCAAAACAAAGGGTAATCTGATTGTCACACGCTAAGGTTATCGTCTTGTCCTCGATTTCAGCACGAGTATGGAACCGATCGATTACACTTTTCAAAAAATCATTTACGTTATAAATTCGTTTTTCAAGATTGACCGCACCTGCATCAAGTCTGGCCAGTTTGAGAAGATTTGAAATTAGATTTTCCATCCTATCCAATTCGTTCCTGCTTTTTAAAAGAAAGCGGTCCACGACGTCATTGCCGCTGTTTTCATCCCGGATAATTTCATTATACATCTGAAGCGCGGTGAGGGGCGTCTTGAGCTGATGCGATATCTCTGAAATCGTATCCTTCAGAAATTCTTGGTTTTGCTTCTCCTTCGTGAGATGGGCAGTCAGCGAAGTGGCCATTACATTGACAGTGGAAAAAAGCTTAGACAAGCTCCCCTCTTCACTATCGCTTAAGCGAATGTTGTGATCGCCTGATAAAAACTGTGAAAGATCAGCATTGGCCTTTTCAAGCTTTCTGCTTTGTCCGGCAACGAAAAGAAGCAGTGGCGCAAGTATTGCAAGTGACAAGGTGACGGTCAGCAAAAGTGCCCTCACTGCGTATTCTTGATGAAAGCTTCTGACCTCGGGTATCAGGCTGCTGTTGACACTGCTGTCATATCCCGTTGGCTGCAGTAGAGCCCGTCCTGCCGTTAGATCCTCATTTGTTTTCTCGGCTGTAAAGGCAGTAGCAATTTGCTGCTTTTCTAAACTATTACGATATAAGTACCCTGCGACTGCATAATCGTGTGAGATCATTTCTTTTTTAATATTCTCAGAAATAATGCCTGCCGCGACCTGTCCCGCTATAATGAAACATAGCAGAATCATGATGACAGCAATCAAAAAATTCCTCACATCTTTTTGGGCGAATAGCTTCATCTTACAGCCTCATTTCATAACATCCCATTTATAGCCCAATCTACGGATAGTAAGCAGAAACTTTGGAGTTTCAGGATCGTCTTCAATCTTGCTTCTGAGCCTGCGCACATATACGGACAGGGTATTGTCATCCACAAAACTGCCATTACCATCCCAAAGCTTGTCCAGAATCATTTCTCTTGTTAATATAATATTGGGGTTTTGCATCAGCAGGCACAAAAGCCGATACTCGGCCGCTGTAAGATCAAGCTCTTTTTGATCCTTAAATGCGCGGCCTTCCGCCAGTTTGACAGTAAACCCGTTGGACTGCAGTTCAGTATGCCCCTGGTCGGATATTTTGGCACGGCGAAGTAATGCGTGGATCCTGGATACAAGCTCATTTAATTTAAACGGCTTTGTAATGTAGTCGTCACCGCCAATATCAAGCCCCATTACAATATTCACTTCTTCATCGGAAGCAGTTAAAAAAATGATAGGCACAGCCGATGACTGCCGCACTTTTTTGCAGATTTCAAAACCACTGCCATCAGGCAGCGCTAGATCAAGAATTAACAGGTCATATTTATGATCCCTGAGCATAGAAAAGGCTTCGTTCACAGTCCTGGTTATGCTGACATCAAAGCCATTCTTTTGAAGAGAAAATTCAAGCCCGTCGATCAGGCTCAAATCATCTTCAACCAGCAATATACGGTTCATGCAAAGCCTCCCTTTCATTATGTTTCTCTTGCTATTACAATGCTTGTTTTTTTATATCACAAGTCCAAATCCCAACGCTCTTCCAAAACATCTTTTCCCCATTCTGGATTTTCGTGGGTTTGCGTGATCTCAAAGCCTTTGCTCTTATAGATGTGTCTCGCCGCTTGCAGAAAGCTGATTGTTTCAAGAAAAATGTGCTGATAACCTTTTTCTCGGCAGAAATCCAATACCATATCCACAAGTTTGTTTCCTAAGCCTCTCCCCCGTGTTTCCGGTTCAAGAAGAAAATATCTGAGCTGTGCAATTTTGTCATCCACTTTGACAATCACAATGCTTCCTACAGGATGTCCATCCAATTCCGCTATCAGCATGCACTCTTTTTGGTCATCGAAATGTTCATAAAAGTAATGTACATTCTTTTCTACATAGCTCCTAAATACAGAGGACAAGCCATATTCTTTTTCATATAAATCCTGATGGCGCATAATGACATAATCAATATCGCTTTTTATAAAATTCCGAATAATAATGGGACTGACTGCATTAGATATCCTGTTTTGAATGACTTCCATAGCATCCATCACTTCAATAAGCTCGGCTTGACTTAGCGTCTCAATCATTTTTTTAACCTGCGCATCAGATTTTTGACTCAGCTCATCGACTTCTTGTCTCCCCTTTTCTGTAAGCATGATACAGTTCACCCGACTGTCTTTTTGGGACTGAGTCTTTACAACAAGCTGATTCAGCTCAAACCGCTTAATGATTCGGCTCATATAACTGCAGTCGATATTCAGCTGATTTACCATGGTATTTGCAGTGCAATAATCCATTTTACCAATCTCAAATAAAACCCGTGCTTCCGTCAAAGAATAGCCGCTGTCTAGGAGGTGTCGGTCAAGTAACCCTAGCACATTGGTATAAAAACGATTAAAGCTTCTGATGTGAGCAATAGAATCTGATCGATTTTTCATATCCATCTTCTCCATACAATAAAATAATATAGTTGACTTTGTCCACAATTCTATTGTAGGAGGAATTGAAGACTTAGTCAACTGCAATGAAAACAAATTACCAAAATCGCTTGCTTGAGATTATAGCCAATTAACTTAAAAACTGGCTATATATATAACGTCATTTTCTTCCCCCGCCTTCGGCGGGGGAAGAAATCACAAGCTTGTTTTCAAATTAATCAACTATATCATAGCGAAATATAAAACATGTACAAGAGTGGTAAGTCCTTGTCAATTGAGAAATGCTTTTTTCATTCGAAAGACAGTCAGACTTTTATTGAAAGGGATACTGCCTTGTTATATAATCAATTATGCGACAACATATTTGTATTTAACGAAACCTAAAAGTGCAAAGGGGTCAATTATGGAGCTTCACTACATACCAACATTCGCATCAAAAGAAGACATTGAAATCTGGATGGAGCTTGTCGAACTGGTACAGGACAACTTCCCCGGTTTAGTCATCGAGGATTATAAGAAAGCGTTGGAACAAAGCATCACACAGAAGATGGCGCTTCTTGTAAAAACAGAAGGTAAAGCAGTGGGTACGATGCTGTTTTCTTATCAAAACAATGAAATATGCTTTCTTGCGGTGCACCCCCAGTACAGACAAAACGGTATTGCGACTGCATTAGTAACCGAAATGCTAAAACAGCTGCCGGAAGAGGCAAAAATCACCGTAAGCACATTCCGGCAAGATGACCCAAAAGGGAAAGCAGCACGGGCATTTTACACGAATCTGGGTTTTACACCGGGAGCGCTCATAGAAGAATTCGGGTATCACTGTCAACAATTTGTTTATACCCGAAAGTAATTAAAAATAGAGCAATACAGGTCAAGAAAACCTTCCTCCCAGCATGGTATTCTTTTTAGCAGGAGGTGAGATTATGGAAAGCTGGGAAAAGATAGTTGCCGTGCAGCATATGCAGGATTATATCGAAGAGCATATGACAGAAACGATCACCCTCTTAATGCTGGCAAGTGCCGCCGGGTATTCGCCTTGGCACAGTGCGAGGATCTTCAAAGAGATTACAGGCAAAGCACCATTTGAATACATCCGCACCTTGCGCTTGTCCCATGCGGCCGCTAAACTGCATGATGAGGATGTCAAGATTATTGATGTAGCATTTGACTTTGTCTTTGATTCGCACGAAGGCTTCACAAGAGCATTCTCGCGAGAGTTTGGCATGACTCCGAAATACTACAGCAAGAACACGCCGCTGTTAAAGCTCTTTCTTCCCAGCCATGCCCGTGATTATTACCTTACTCAGCAAAAAGGAGATGGCAAAATGGCAAAAGATCTTCATACTGTATTTGTTCAGGTGGTTGACCGTCCAGCAAGAAAGCTGATTTTAAAGCGCGGCATCAAAGCGGCACATTACTTTGAATTCTGTGAGGAAGTCGGCTGCGAAGTATGGGATGTCCTTTCTGGCATTAAAGAAGCTCTATATGAGCCAATTGGCATGTGGTTGCCGGAAAGCTTAAAAAAGCCCGGCACGTCGGTGTACACACAGGGTGTAGAAGTAGCTGAAGATTATTCTGGTAAAGTACCTGAGGGATATGAATTGGTTCATCTGGCACCGTGCAAGATGATGGTTTTTCAGGGCCCGCCCTATGACGATGAGAAATTCGAAGAGGCAATCAGCGAGCTTTGGGAAGTGATGAAAAGCTATAACCCCGTGCTTTATGGCTTTGAATGGGCCGATGAGGATGGACCTAGATTTCAACTTGCACCGATGGGATACCGGGGTTATATAGAAGCGAGACCGGTTCGTCAGTTGGGCAAATAAAGCCAATTAACTTAAAAACTGGGTATATATAAAACGTCATTTTCTTCCCCCGCCTTCGGCGGGGGAAGAAATCACAAGCTTGTTTTCAAATTAATCAACTATAAAAATTCAATTCTTTCTTTACGAACGTCTTCCGATTTATTTCGGGTGGCGTTTTCTTCGCTCATAAAGTTTATGATTTCAAATCCCCCCTTGACATTTTCTATCATTTACAATACTATGTACTTAGTGGTTTAGTAATTTAGTAATTTAGTAATTTAATAAACATTTAGTGAGGGATCAAATATGAAAATACCAACTACTTTAAAACACAAGCCGGTGATTGTATCCGAAAACTATGAAAATGTTGACGGAAGAAACGCTTATAAATCCGATGCAAAAGGACTTTCCCTTGGTCTGGCGCAATGGAATGATCGCGGGAAGGTGGATATTTCTGCAAAGGTATGGCGATATACGGGGGAAAAATGGTCGCGTCAGTCAGAAGAATTGCCCCTGCACAGAGTTATTGATCTGGCCATACTGGTTTGCCGGGCAAAGCAGCATTTCAAAGAAGCATACCGTTTTCAAAAGCTATATGACACTGAAAAGACAACAATCGACCGCATCGGCTTACAGGGCGACGTCATGACGGTTTCGATTTGTACAGATAATCCGATGATTGATGAGGACATCAAGCTGTTTTCGTCAGTCCTCAGCACCGATGATGAATTAATTGGCGAGCGTCTCTTTACCCTTTCGCGCATACTGAAAGAAATGGGGTATTGACAGATGGAAAAGCAAAGCAAAAAAGAGCTGCTGGCAGCTTATAAAGAGCGTGCTATTATAGGCGGCGTTTATGCGATAAAAAATACAGCAAACGGAAAAATCCTTTTACAGTCCGCCGCTGATTTATATGGTTGTAAAAACCGCTTTGAGTTTGCACAGAAAACGGGAGGCTGTGCTGCTTTACAATTGCATGAAGACTGGAAAATATTCGGTGCTGTCGCCTTTACATTTGAAATATTGGAGCAGCTGGAGAAAAAGGATACACAAACTTTGAAAGAGTTTAGCCAAGACATTGAAGTTTTAAAAGAAATTTGGCTTGAAAAGCTGGCTGCCATTGAGCTTTATTGACAGGAGGATTGACGATGCGTTCGATTGCAACGTTTTTGGATGAAGCAGGAAAGATTAAGAAGCTCCCAGCAAAAAGAGAGCCCAGACGTGCTGTCTTAGAGTATCTTGCCACCAGGTTTTCCTGTGACAGGGATTATACAGAAAAAGAAGTAAACGTAATCATTGACAGCTGGCACACCTTCGGCGATTATTTTGTACTGCGACGTGAACTGATCGAGCAGAAGTTCCTTTGCAGAACAAGAGATGGCTCACGATACTGGAAAGAGGAAGTTGCTGCTATAGCCAATTAACTTAAAAACTGGCTATATATAAAACGTCATTTTCTTCCCCCGCCTTCGGCGGTGGAAGAAATCACAAGCTTGTTTTCAAGTTAATCGCTACATTGTAAAATGAAATGCGACAGAAAAAAGATAGCCCAAGGCAGCCAAAACGTGTAGAATAGAGTTTGCAACAACAACATTCACACAAGGAGGCAGCCATGAGCCACCACCATTTTACAACATTCGAACGAGGAAAGATAGAGGAACTCCGTCAAATCGGATATACGACCCGGAAAATCGCATCACGTCTGGGATGTCACCACAGCAGTATCGCTAGAGAATTGAAACGTTTTTGCGGTGCCCGAGCGTATAACGCAGAAGAAGCACAACTGGATTACCAGAAGAAACGGCACAACAGCAAACCTCAAGGGAAATGGAACGAGGAGTTGTGCGCAGCTGTGGCAGAAAAGCTGAAAGAGACCTGGTCGCCAGAACAAATATCACATACCGTTACTTCAAGCCAACTGAGCTTTAAAACCATATACAACTGGCTTTATGCCGGACGACTGAACGGACTTACCGCAGATGTGCTGCGCCGTAATGGAAAAAAGAGAAGCTGTAAAAATCTTGCGCATTATGCTCGTGGTACTTCTATCCGCAAGAGACCCAAAGAGGTATATACCAGAGAAACATTTGGGCATTGGGAACTTGATACGGTGGTTTTCTCTAGGGGTTCCAGCGGTTGCTTGGCCACCTTTGTGGAATGAAAAACAAGGTTCTATACAGCCGTTCCCATTCCTGATCGAACGGCAGCTTCCATGGAAGCTGCAATCAAGCACCTGCACACTTTATTGCCACAAGGCACATTCAAAACAGCAACAACAGATCGTGGCGGTGAATTTGCCTGTTATGATGTAATCCAGAAAGATCTAGGCTTAACTCTTTATTTCGCTGATCCATATTGTCCGCATCAGAGAGGAAGCAATGAGTACGGTAACGGTTTGCTCAGAGAGTTCTTTCCGAAAGGTACTGTTCTGTCCACTGTTTCTCATCAAAACCTATCTTCTTCTCTTCTGCTTATAAACAACAGACCCCGAAAATGTCTTAATTGGAATACACCTTCCCAGCTCTTTCTACTCGAACTGTCGCATTTGGCTTGACAATGTAGCAATCAACTATAGTGCTGACGCTGATCATTCGGAGAATTGACTTAGCCTGATGCATTTTAAATCCCGCCGGTTTACCGCTATTTTGGAACGCCTTTCGACATAGAAACACCCCCAAAGCTAAACAGTATATATACTGTTTAGCTTTGGGGGTACAGCAGATTTGCTAGTTATTTTGATGGTAGAATTCCAGATACCGCTGATAACGGCGTTGGTATTTTTCCCGGTTTTCCGGATGAGGGGCAATGATAAACTCTTGCCCGTTATCGAATTCCTCCAGATGTGAGATTTCGCCCATGGCAAGCATTCCCAAACCGGCGGCTCCTAACAAAGAAGCCTGCTCATTATCGGAGACTTTCATTTCCTTTTGAAAAATATCTGCCAGCATTTGCAGCCATACGGGAGATCTTACAATGCCGCCCGACACCTTGATCGCCTTAGGGATCGCATTTTCTTTGATAAGAACCTCATAGCACTGGAACAAATTGAACAAAACGCCTTCCAGAATGCTGCCGTAAAGGTCACCTACAGTATGGGTGTTTTTGAGTTCTTTAAATCCGCCTAAACGCTTATCATCCCAGCCGGGGCTTCTTTCACCAAAAAGAAACGGCAGAAAGATCGGCAGATCGTGATCATCCCGGGTGATCATTTCGTCCAGCTGGCGCAGGGAATAAGCATTTGCCATCACGCGGCCCGCAAACCACTCAAGACAGTTCGTGCTTCCTGAGGTTGCGGCCCCTACCAACCACTTTCCGGGTGCAAAATAACACCAAAGGCTTGGGACATCGGACATATAAGGACGGTCATAAGCAACACGCAAAGCACCGCTGGTTCCTACGGAAAGGGTCATGATCCCATTTTTTAAAGCACCGCTCCCCACCTGATTCAGGGCGCCATCCGGATGCGCAGAAAGAACGGGGATGTCTTCTCTCACGCCCAGAAGCTGTGCGTACTGCGCAAGAAGCGGCTGCGTATAGGTATGGTCAACGAGTTTAGGCAGATTGCTTTTTTGCGTTTCTGTTATTTCAAGAGCATTTTGGTCCCAGTCAAGGGTATGTATGTTTAAAAGACCGGTTCCCGATGCGTTTGAAATGGATTGTGCCACATCCCCCGTCAATTTGGAAAAAATATAACTTCCCTGATCTATAATCATATCCCCGGGCAAAATCTGAAGGCCGCTTTTCTTCAGATGTATCAGCTTAAATAATGGATACATTGCATGAACCATGCCGCCGGTACTGTGATAATGCCGTATCGCCCAGTCGGTATCCCTTCGAAGCTCTTCTGCCTCGGCATAGGCTCCGGTGTAGGCCCATGTAAACGCACGTGTTTTGGGAATGAGATTTTGATCCACTACAAGAAGGTTATGCCAAGTACACGAGATACTGATACAGTCAATCGGATTATCGCATATAAGCTCCCGGCCCACCTTCAGGATATATTCGAACACCTGATCAGCATCCTGACTAACAACATCGCTGCAAGACTCATCATAAGGAATCGTCCTTGTTTTGACGGGGCCGCTTAAACTGTTATAGATCATCGCTTTCGCAGAAGAAGTACTGGCCTCCAATATGAGTATATTCAAACTTAAAATCACTCCCATATCAATCTATACGATTAGTTCGTTTTTATTGAATTTTTCATCTTAAAGCCTTTTAAAAGCAAAGAATCATCCGATTTAAACAGCATAACCTGAAGCCATTTATCAAACAAAGTAAAGGTTGGCCTTTAAAGATATTGCTTCTATAGTTGATTGCTACATTGTAAAATGAAATGCGACAGAAAAAAGATAGCCCAAGGCAGCCAAAACGTGTAGAATAGAGTTTGCAACAACAACATTCACACAAGGAGGCAGCCATGAGCCACCACCATTTTACAACATTCGAACGAGGAAAGATAGAGGAACTCCGTCAAATCGGATATACGACCCGGAAAATCGCATCACGTCTGGGATGTCACACAGCAGTATCGCTAGAGAATTGAAACGTTTTTACGGTGCCCGAGCGTATAACGCAGAAGAAGCACAACTGGATTACCAGAAGAAACGGCACAACAGCAAACCTCAAGGGAAATGGAACGAGGAGTTGTGCGCAGTTGTGGCAGAAAAGCTGAAAGAGACCTGGTCGCCAGAACAAATATCACATACCGTTACTTCAAGCCAACTGAGCTTTAAAACAATATACAACTGGCTTTATGCCGGACGACTGAACGGACTCACCGCAGATGTGCTGCGCCGTAATGGAAAAAAGAGAAGCTGTAAAAATCTTGCGCATTATGCTCGTGGTACTTCTATCCGCAAGAGACCGAAAGAGGTATATACCAGAGAAACATTTGGGCATTGGGAACTTGATACGGTGGTTTCCTCTAGGGGTTCCAGTAGTTGCTTGGCCACCTTTGTGGAACGAAAAACAAGGTTCTATACAGCCGTTCCCATTCCTGATCGAACGGCAGCTTCCATGGAAGCTGCAATCAAGCACCTGCACACTTTATTGCCACAAGGCACATTCAAAACAGCAACAACAGATCGTGGCGGTGAATTTGCCTGTTATGATGTAATCCAGAAAGATCTAGGCTTAACTCTTTATTTCGCTGATCCATATTGTCCGCGTCAGAGAGGAAGCAATGAGTACGGTAACGGTTTGCTCAGAGAGTTCTTTCCGAAAGGTACTGTTCTGTCAACTGTTTCTCATCAAAACCTGTCTTCTTCTCTTCTGCTTATAAACAATAGACCCCGAAAATGTCTTAATTGGAATACACCTTCCCAGCTCTTTCTACTCGAACTGTCGCATTTGGCTTGACAATGTAGCGATTAACTTGAAAACAAGCTTGTGATTTCTTCCCCCGCCGAAGGCGGGGGAAGAAAATGACGTTTTAACTATAGCCAGTTTTTAAGTTAATTGGCTATATATATATCTATTCTCTTGGGTTCATCTGCTTTTCCTTAAGCTTTTTATCCGCGCTGACGGCATATGAGAGGCTATTCCTTGCCCCAGAAGCTTTCATGCTCCGCCCAAAGGCCAACAGCTGGATTAGATATATAAAACACCTCTTCCGAGTCGATGGTATTAAACCCATCCTTCATACTATGGATTGGGTATTTCTCCATCGCCTCTTCCAAAGACATATAGTGATAGTTGATGCCTTCAATTTCTTCCCTTGTCATATGGCCTGGAGCATAGGTAATCGTAAATCTGTCATCAGAGGAAGAATGGATGATGTGTGCCGCAACAGAAAGACTCTTTTGCAAATCCTCATTTTCCTGCGTCAGACGACAAATTCTATCCCGGCCCACATAGCCGTATTTTCGGATCAGCCTGTCGTTTTCTTTGTCCTCCCCGCAACCGCACAGACCCGGGGCAATGATAACCAGCTCTCCGCCGTCCTCTATACACATTCTGGTGCGGTAAATCGCCTTATTACCGATCCAGGTTCTTTTAAACTCTTTTTCATGCAGATAGACAATCACCTTTTTAAGTCTTTTGTCCAAAAAGGTAAGATTCTTTTGCTGGCTTATGGCAATGGCTTTTTCAAAGGTGTCTCTGTTTTCACCGATCGAAAGACATTCTACCTGAGGCTCCAAGCCTTTTACTGTAGTAACAGTGAGCATATAAAGGATGGGTACATTTTGCAAAAAATGCTCCAAAGCATAATCAAACAGTTTATGCACCGGAGTGTGGTCGCGGCCCATCATTTTTTCCATACCGTACAGCGCTCCGATATAATGGCTGGCATTGATCATCCCACTGCCGCCGCAGCCCACAAAAATATTCTTGTTATAGTTCGCCATGCCCACCACCTCGTGGGGCACTACCTGACCGACCGAAATAATGATGTCATAGCTTTTATCAAGAACGCGCTTGTTAATTTCAACGGGAACCGCTTCGCAGAAATAGCCGGCACTGATTTCCTTGACAAATTCCGCCGGCACCTCTCCTATCTTGATGGTATCAGTCTTCCAGTTGTGTACTAAAAAACGATCATGTGGAATGGATGTATACATTTCATCCAGCTCTTCTTCACTCATGGGCACATGGGTACCTAAGGCTGGCAGAATATCCACCTGAGCATTTTTGTCGGTCAAATACCGGTACAGCATCCGGGTGATGGGGCCCGCATAGGAATTGGAACGTGACATATCGGGCGGAATAATCAGTGCTTTTTTAATATCCCTGTTTGCGAGTGCGTTTAATATGGCTTCATTAATCTGCTCGTCACTGATCGGAAAGTCCTGTTTTGCATAAAGGCACAGATTACCCATTTTCTTTTCTCCTATTCATTGGGGCTTATACTGTTGATACACATGTTTTCCATGTCGTCGGGAAATGGAAGCGTCTAAACTGCTGACATTACTTTCATATCAGCCCGTTTTATCATCAGGCTTCGCTTTCCCACTGGGTATGGAAGTCTCCCTCGCGGTCAATACGTTGATAGGTATGAGCACCAAAACAGTCCCGCAGTGCCTGCACAAGGTTAAGCGGCATTTTATCCGTGTGTATACTGTCATAGTAAGTGATCGTGGAGGCAAGAGCAGGCTCGGCAAGACCGGCCATCATGCCCTGCGCAACAACCTCTCTCCATGTTTTTTGCAGTTGATTTAGTTGTGGAGCAAACTCCTCGGTCAGAATAAGGTTATCGATATCCGGTTGTTGTCTGAGTGCATAGGTAATTTTCTCGAGAAGGCTTGAGCGTATGATACATCCGCCTCTCCATAGAGAAATGACATTCGGCAAATCAATCCCCCAACCGAAATCCTTGGATGCTTTTCGAATCAGCTCTATCCCCTGTGCATAACTGCAGATAATTCCGGCCAACAGTGCCTCTTCCAGGCTGTTTTGACCATTCTGTAAAACGAAGTTATGTTCTGGCGGTGTAAATAGTGCATTCCCCATCTGACGAAGATGTGTGTTCTTGGAAAGATAACGGGCAAATACTGCTTCAGAGATAGTGGGTATGTAAACGCCTCTTTCCATTCCTTCAATGAGGGTCCAACTGCCTGTTCCTTTTTGCTGCGCCACATCTAAAATATAATCAACCAACTGGCCACCTGTCAGTGGATCCTCTTTTTCTAGCACCAGCAAGGTGATATCAATCAGGTAGGAATCTAAAGCGCCCTTGGACCAGTCCTTAAAGGTTCCTGCGATCTCCTGATTGCTAAGCTTTAACCCCGTCCGCATCAAGTGATAGACATCTGCAATCAGTTGAAGAATTGCGTATTCAATACCATTATGCACCATCTTGACATAGTGTCCCGCTCCGCCGCCGCCGACATAGCCACAGCAGGAATCACTGCCGGCATGAGCGGCAATTAACTGTAAAATGCTGCCGCAATGCTCCCAAGCCTCGCGGCTTCCGCCAGCCATCATGCTGGGGCCCTCCAGAGCGCCTTTTTCACCGCCTGAAATGCCTGTTCCCAAATAGCAAATACCCTTTTCCTGTAAGGCCTGAAGCCGCCGCAAGGTATCCGTGTATCTGGAGTTTCCCCCATCAATCAATATATCACCCGGCACAAGATGGGGTGAAAGTTCCTCAATGACCATGTCAACCGGCGATCCCGCGGTAATCATAAGGAGTATGACTCTGGGCGTGGAAAGGCTTTCCACAAATGCAGTCATCTCTTCAAAGACCTGCCAGTTCTTGTTTTCGGGACAACTAAACGATTTGCGTTCCTTTTCGGGTTTACTGTATAGTGCAGTGTTTACCCCATGATGGATTAAATTCTTCGCCAGACTGCTGCCCATAACGCCCAGCCCATAGAGTCCAATTTGGTATTCCGTCATCAGTGTACCCGTCCTTTTTACAGTATTGATTTGAAATTCTGCATTGCACAGTTGTCTGTTCCCTTTTGATGGTAAGTCATAACCGTCCGGCAATGGCGGACGGAAGTAAATGAATCACTTACCATAACTCATACTATTATTATCTTTGAGAACGACATCATGTGAACTTCCCTCAACGATGCTTGTCGCTGATACAAGCGTAATTTTTGCATTTTTTTGCAGCTCCGGAATCGTTAAAACGCCACAGTTGCACATGGTTGAACGAACTTTGCTTAATGAAAGCAATACATTGTCTTTGAGTTTCCCAGCGTAGGGAACATAGGAATCAACACCTTCTTCAAAAGACAGCTTGTCATCTCCGCCCATGTCATAGCGCTGCCAGTTTCTCGCACGATTAGATCCTTCTCCCCAGTATTCTTTCATATAATTACCGTTGATATTGATCTTGTTTGTTGGGCTTTCATCAAAACGAGAGAAATATCTGCCAAGCATGACGAAATCAGCACCCATTGCCAGTGCAAGAGTGATGTGATAATCGTGAACAATGCCTCCGTCAGAACATACGGGGATGTAAATACCAGTTTCTTCGAAATATTCGTCACGAGCCTTTGTAACTTCAATCAAAGCGGTTGCCTGTCCCCGCCCAATTCCTTTCTGCTCACGGGTAATACAGATAGATCCGCCGCCAATGCCAACCTTAATAAAGTCAGCGCCCGCTTTGGCCAGAAATAAAAAGCCCTCGCGGTCAACCACATTTCCCGCACCGACTTTCACAGAATCACCGTATTTTTTACGAATATACTCGATCGTTATTTTCTGCCATTCCGAAAACCCTTCGGACGAATCAATGCACAGCACATCCGCTCCTGCGTTCACTAAAGCAGGAACTCGTTTGGCATAATCCCTTGTATTAATACCGGCACCGACAACATATCTTTTGGAACTGTCGAGAAGCTCGTTTTCGTTCTTTTTATGAGAGGCGTAATCTTTGCGAAATACCATGGATTTAAGATTTTGCTGATTGTCGATCAATGGCAAAACATTCAGTTTGTTCTCCCAGATCATATCATTCGCTTCTTTGAGTGTCGTTTTTTCGTCAGCACAAACCAGATTTTCAAAATTAGTCATAAATTCATATACTTTCAGATCGGCTGGCATTCTGCTGACACGATAATCTCTGCTTGTTACAAGGCCCACTAATTTTCCGGTCGCCGTACCATCCGACGTTACCGCAACGGTAGAATGTCCTGTTTTTTCTTTTAACATTAAAACATCAGCCAAGGTACTTTCAGGTGTGATATTTGAGTCACTCACCACAAACCCTGCTTTATAGCTTTTGACACGAGCAATCATCTGCACTTCGCTTTCGATCGTCTGCGAGCAGTAGAGAAAAGCGATTCCGCCCTCTTTTGCCAAAGCAATTGCCATTTTGTCGTCAGAGACAGATTGCATTATAGCGGATACAAGCGGAATATTCATCTGAATGTCTGCATTTTCGCCTTTTTTGTATTTCACAACAGGTGTTTTCAGGCTTACGTTTGTCGGAGTGCATTCTGCCGACGTATACCCGGGCACAAGTAAATATTCTCCAAACGTATGTGATGGTTCCTTAAAATAAAAAGCCATATTCGTCACTCCTCAATCAAGTTTTTCCGATTATAATATCATACCAGATATACTAAAGCAAGTATATCTGTGTTTTTAAATGCACTCTATTGCAATTATCTAAAAAACGAGACTTCTATCTTTCTGCCCCGCCTGCAACTGGACAGAAGGAGTTGAAATTTATATCATATGTATTTTCCCCGTCCGAGGTGGGGAAATGATAAATTTAACGCATTTTCTATTTTGTTAAGGTGGATTTGCAAAAAACAGTTTGGTTCAATCAAACATGTAAATCTCTTTTCGGGTAAAAGAAATATGCAAAAACAAAAAAAGCAGCAATAAGCATAAGCGACAGTATGACAATAAAAATATTAAGACCATATCCATCAACAAGATTTTTATAGCTGAAATATTTAAAGGGCGAAAGCAGGTTTAGAACGTTCAGCCGGTCCGTCAGGTCAGTTATTTTTGCTATTACAAAGGCAATAAACAGTATCCCCGTAGAAAAAGAGCCCGCGGATTTCGGATTTTTCATAAAAGCAGCCAGCGCTGCTCCAAGCGACATAAAAATAAGCTGAATGATGAACATGCTCACCATAAACAAAGTAATTTCAACTGAAATATCGTTTTCCTTATTATAAGCGGCGACCATAACGATTGAAGAGACAAGCGTGACAATATTGAGGATCACTATATTCACAAAAGCAGCAAGAAATTTGGAAGTAATAATGGCATTTCTTGAAACAGGCTTTATCATTAAGAATTCTGTGGTCTTGTCGTATTCCTCTTTGGCGATGATGCCCGCGCCAAGCAGTGCAGCATGAATTGCAGCCGCAAGTTCAATGTAGAGGAACAACATTGCAAAATAGCCAGACATAGTGGTTATATCGAACGAACCCATTCCTATCAGCGCTTTCACTGAATATGGTATATCATTAAAAAGTGCGTAGGACTGCCCACCTGAAGAATAGGCGGTATACTTGCCCATGCCGCTCAAAACCAGCAAGAACATAGAGGTGCTCCATATGAAAAGGGATTTCCTGTTTGCTTTTATTTCCCTTAAAAAAATATTCAAAATCAGACCTCCTTTAATTATATCCCATACCAAACTGCGATTAAACGATAATTCCAATGATGATTTCTCCGCTAACAGCGGCAAGGTCACAAACGAAAATTCAGTGTCATTTAAACTAAATTAAATGCCTTGTAAAATCTAAATCCTTATGGCAATGGGTTAAATGTCTTTATATATTCCCCCGCCTTCGGCGGGGCAATATATAAGTTTAAGATGTTACATTGTACTAGTATGGCAGCCTCTCAGTTCACACTATGAATATCCTTCTTGATATAAATAATATAACTTGCGAAAATGGCCAAAACAATAATAAGCGCTCCAGCAATCAGATATGGGGCTTCATAACGTGCGTTATTAAGGATATAGGGTAAACTAAAGTACTTAAACGGCGAGATAAAACGAGCCAGATCGCTTTCTCCCGTTGCAATGATCGCGCCGAGAATATAGAACCCAAAGACAACGCCAAGCGAAACCGGAAGCACAGATTTAAGCTTTGGAAGGATAACCGAGATCATAAACCCTATTGCAAGAAAAATCAATTGGATAAACAGCAGAGTAAGGCTGATCATCAAGAACAGCTTGTTGTTGTAATCCGATGTTTTCACAATATTGGCGGTGATGGAAGCTCCAGCATAATAAAGCACATTAGTAGCTAAAAGCATGGTAAGGGCAGCCAGAAGCTTTGCACTGACAATGGCACCACGTGAGACGGGCTTGACAAGAAGAAAATCCGCAGTTCGCTCACGCGTCTCCTTCGAAAGGATGGATACGCCGTAATTCATCGCCTGAATCGCCCCGCAGAGCGTGATAAATGAATATATCATCGAATAAAAGCCAAGAATTGTGGTAATGTTGTCAAGTGAAATACCCAGCATAGCCCGGATAGATGGCGGGTATCCACCCAGCAGCCTTTTGAAATCTTCAGCATCTTTCACAATGCTTGTATAGACGGAAAAATAAATTACAGCGAGCGCTATGATGGCGCATGTCCATAGAATCGTCGACTTCCGCAGTGATTTAAGCTCATGTAAATACATATTCATGCCGCTTAATCCCCCTTGGCATAATAATGCATGAAGATTTCCTCAAGATCCGGCTCATCAATTGATATGTTGGTCAATTCTATATCTGCGATTTTTTTCATTATCGAGTTAATATTTCCTTTAAATATGAAATCAGCTGTGTTTCCTTTTAGCTCCAGTTTGCTCACACCGCTGATACTCAAATATTCCCTGGGGATGGCAGCTTTTGCTTCAAAACTGATTTTTTTGTAGTTGTTTTCCTGTAGAGTGCTCATCTTTTCAAGCTCAATGATTTTGCCTTCTTTAATGAATGCTACCCTGCTGCACATTTTCTGGACCTCACTGAGAATATGCGAGGAAAAAAACACAGCCGCGCCCTTATGATTCTCTTCTGCGATCAGTTCGAAAAATTTCTGCTGCATCAGTGGATCAAGTCCACTGGTGGGCTCATCAAGTATGATTAATTTTGGCTCGTGCAAAAGTCCCTGGACGATTCCAACCTTCTTTTTGTTACCGAAAGAAAGGTCATCTATTTTCTTTTTTAGGTCAAGATCCATCATTTTTGCGAGCTCGTTCATCCGCTTTGTGCAGTTCTTTTTATAGAAGCTGGCGGAATACTCCAGCAAATCAATTACCCTCATATTGTCATAATAAAACACTTCACTTGGCAGATAGCCCACTTCGCTTCGCACCTCAGGAAACTCACTGCAGCTTTTGCCAAAAATTGCAGCGCTGCCGCTCGAAGGGTAGATCAACCCAAGCAGAGTGCGGATAGTTGTCGACTTACCGGCACCATTCGGACCAATAAAGCCAAATATCTCGCCCTGCTCAACAGTAAGACTCACATCAATGATGCCTCTCGCCTTGCCATAATTTTTTGTGAGATTTTTGATTTCAATGACATCCATTGATACTGCCTCCTAAAACCTGCTTAAAATCTCAATGATTTAAAATTTATCTTTAACTTTTATTATGTCAGTTTAGTCATCGTCTAATCGGATACAAAACTCATCTGCAAGCTTAATTATAAAAATAGTAGGGCAGCCCCTTTCGGAGCTGCCCGTGAAAGCAATGTATAGCCAATTAACTTGAAAATTGGCTATAGATAAAACGTCATTTTCTTCCCCCGCCTTCGGCGGGGGAAGAAATCACAAGCTTGTTTTCAAATGAATCAACTATAGTTGGCAAACCATTATGTTGATCCAGATTGTCTTCTTAGGTTGTTTGAAGAGGATTGTTTTTTAGAATATCCTCCACTTCTTCGTATCCTGTCAAAAATGCATAGTTGTAACGCGCTGGAAGCGCAAAAACATATTCGGAATTATGACCCAGCTCACTAGGTCCTATTGGTGCTGCGCCAATATGGAATTTTTCTTGTTGTAATAAGTTCCATTGAGCAAGCGAAAATATCATGATAGGAATATCCTGTCGTGGGTTTTGAGAAGTCCATTGAGGATGTCTAATGTAAATGAGAGGCCCTGTCTGGGTAGTCTTGCCATTTTGTGAACCTTCCAGATCGACTCCCTCCCATTTGTCAGTGATTATCGAATAGCCTTTCCAACTTGGCGGCAAGGAAAAGCTAAAGCTATATTGGGTGCTTTTGTAGACGACCAAGTCGGTCTTCTCATCTGTTTTACTAGTTTGTATTGGCACTTCTTTTACTTCTTCTTTCTTCGTCACATTGATGCAACCAGTCAAAGAAGAACAAAGGATTAAGACTAGTGCGAATAGTACTATCTTTTTCATGTTTTAACCTCCTGCAGAATACAAAAACCAACCTTATTTAGTCAGTCAGCAAATACGTTATTTGAGGAGAAACATTCAAATGCGACTTTGCTCTCACCGATCCCTGTTTAGCTATATTTACAATCATAGTATATCACGATTATTGTTAAAAAATTTTCCTTATTCATCCAATACCTCTCCAATCTCAGCCCCGGTCTAAACTAGAACCGACATGATTGGAGTATCCCGAGTATTGCAAATGAGTAAAGAGATGATAAATTACGAACTGTGCCCTAAACCACAAACTGATTAATGATGAAACAATCTGACTCTGGTGAATGCCATCGCAATGTTATATTTGTCACAGGTTCCAATCACATGATCATCGCGAATTGACCCGCCTGTTTGTGCGATGAATTCGACACCGCTTCTATGCGCACGTTCAATATTATCACCGAAAGGGAAGAAAGCGTCGGACCCCAATGATACTCCCATAAATGTATCCAACCATCTTCTTTTTTCTTCATAGGTAAATGGGTCGGGTCTTTTTGTAAAAATTTCTTCCCAACAGCCATCCGAAAGAATTTGTGCGCTATCAACGGAGAGGTAACCATCAATCGCATTGTCCCGTTCTGGACGTTGGATGCTTTCTTTAAAAGGGAGGTTTAGCACCTTGGGATTTTGGCGCAAATACCATTGATCCGATTTATCCCCTGCCAGGCGAGTGCAATGAATTCTTGATTGCTGTCCGGCTCCAATCCCTATTGCCTGACTGTCTTTTACATAACATACAGAATTTGATTGTGTATATTTCAGGGTGAGTAATGCGATGATGAGATCAGTTTTAGCGTCACTGGGAATCTCTTTGTTCAGGGTTGGAATTTCTTGCAGTAATTCTTCTGAAATCTTCACCTCATTTGTTCCCTGTTCAAATGTAATTCCAAAAACGTCCTTTTGTTCAACCAAATTCGGTTTGTAATTTTCGTCGATCTGGATAATCGTGTAAAGCCCCTTGCGCTTCTTTTTTAAAATGTCGAGTGCTTTTTCTTCATACTCGGGAGCGACAATGCCATCCGAAACTTCCCTGGCAATGAGCGTTGCCGTGGACACGTCGCAAATATCGGATAAAGCGATAAAGTCTCCATATGAAGACATCCTGTCCGCACCTCTAGCTCTTGCGTAAGCCGATGCCTGCGCGGATAGCTCCAAATCATCCACGAAATATATTTTTCTTAGCGTTTTACTCAAAGGCTTACCTATCGCTGCCCCCGCTGGGCTGACATGCTTAAAAGACGCAGCCGCAGTAAAACCCGTTGCCTGTTTTAGTTCCTTTACCAATTGCCAACCGTTAAAGGCATCTAAAAGATTGATATAGCCTGGATTTCCATTCAGAATCTTTATCGGCACCTCGCCGGTTTTCATAAATATTCTCGCTGGCTTTTGATTGGGATTGCATCCATATTTTAGTTCCATTTCAGTCATGCAGGTAAACTCCTATTCTAATTTATTCAATAAAAAAGCCAACTATCCGGGTTGTTTGCCCAGACGGTCGGCTTTTATGTCATACTCCCTTGTGGTTATCCACATCCGTCAGTAATATGACTCTTTATTTTAGTTTAAACTCAAAATGACTGATTGTCAATGTTAAGCTATACGAAAAGTCACTGCCCTTATCCAAGTTCCATTTAACACGAATCCCAATTTCAACAGCAATGATCCACCTCTGTTTCCCCCGCCTCCGGTGGCGAAACAGAGGGAATAATTAAGTGTGATTTAGAGAAGATTCAGTATGAACGATGTAGGAAATAGGGTGATGATAAAAGGGATGTACTTATCGATCTTCACAGCCTTGTTAATGGATTTTTGTTATTTCTATTCGTTGATCAACTTCACAACCTGTAGTGAAGCAATGGCAGATTGACTTCCTTCTCCGTTTTTTGGATCTTTTGGAGAATGAATATTGATCATAAACCCTTTATCCCCACAAAGGGCAGTGACTCCGTTATGGCCTTCGTCAACAGCTGCATGCTGTATCCTGCCAATGATCATGGCATTTATCCCACTGCCTGAGAGATCAGCAAAGGATTCCAGTGTGCATTCATAGGTTAAAAATGCCTCTCGGATACGGGGGGGCTTTATAACTTTTGATGGTTCTGCTGTAAACCCGCCAATGGAAATTTCATCAGTATTTTCACCGTTTTCTTCGATTGTTTTGATACAGCTGTCATAATAGCTTGGGGCAAGAAAATTGATACAAAATTCTTTGTCTCTCAAAATATTCTTATAAGTATGCGTATGCTGCATTAATCCAGTTAGGATCGCAAAAAAGCCACCGCCATCACCGGAAAAAGCGCTCCATGCATGGAGGCAGACATTCGGCTTTCCGTTTTCCTTAAGCGTTGTAATCAAAAACAAAACAGACGGAACACCACCTGCGAATTCAAAGTGGGAAAATATCTGATACTGTCCCGGCCAACATTCTCTGAAATAATCCGGTTTAGAATTGCCTATTTCAACCTTCATCATTATGTTCCTTTGCAATAAATTCATAATCCTCTATTGTATGCAAGTGCTCAGTATCAACTTCATGTGTGTGAGACGCTCGCCCTGAATATAGTCAACGCTTATTCTCTTCGCATGCCTGTTTCATGACATAGGCGAATCCAAAGCGCTTATAATCTTCCCAGAATTGATGGCGATTTTCCGGAAATTGCGATGGTTCACTCAGTCGTTTTTGTTCATGGAGGGCTTCTTCTTTCGGGCGTTCTTCTGTAAGCAAATCCTGTTGGCACCGATCAAAAAGAGCCTCACCCTTGGGTGAGTTTACCAAAATCAATGAAACTCCAAGGGAATCAAACCATTCGGGACTGTATTTTTCAATTCCCCAATAATCCGCGATCGTCAGGTCTGAGACGCGATGAATGTCGGTAAATCGGCACTGTGAGCAGGAAGGCCGCATAATGGTCCCCGTTATAAAGAACAACTGATAAAAGCGGTCATCCTCGTGTATCTTCGGGTTTTTGTCCATCGTAAAAAGAAAACCTCTATTGCTGTTATTACGACTCCAGCCGTTTCTCTTCGAGCGAAACTGTACGCCGGTGATCTTTCCCCCATGTTCACGCTCAAGCAAGCGCTTATACTCCTCCCAGACCAGTGGGCTTGGTATGCTGTGGCAAATCAGATCACATAGGTACAGCTTTTCTGAGAGCGGTGAACTGCCGATTAATCCGCGCAGCCCCGCCGTCTGACAGGGAGTGCCTGTGAATAGAACGACTCGTCCTTCTTTCAGATCGTCCTTGATCTTTGCATAGGTGCTGCCCATGTCACTTTGCACATATTTAGAGATCCGCATTCGATCACGCTGTTCAGGCGTTTCCGCGCGCTGATGGAGTACATATAAATTTTCGTCGAAATCCGCCCCGTAGATGACACCGCCTTGTCGAAGGATTGCGTCCGAAATGGCGGTAAAGGCTCCGCCGGATGTGGATTCACGCAAAACATCCTGTGATTTATGGCGTGCCACGTAAAAACGGGGTGTATCGCTTTGCTTGTAGCTGCCCTCAACATTGAGTGGGCAGATCGCGGAACACCTGTGGCAATCCACGCAGCGTGACTCGTCAATTTCAGGATATAAAAAGCCTTCCTCATCCGACTTCATGGTAATAGCATGTTTGGCGCAGATGCTGTAACAGGCACTGCAACCGCAGCAGTCCTCTTTCTTTTCATAAACGGATTGCATGTTACACACTCCCTTCATTTTTGAGATACTGCCGATACTGGAAAGACTCGTACACGATCATACAAATCATCAGTGAGCTTATCAAAAATCGGCCGTTTCATTTACAGAAATGGCCGATTTTTCGATAAACTGGCTGCCTTTCAGACAGCTTTGCATCAATTTTTGTCTTATTATGCTTTGCCGCTGCAACCAAGAACGTTTCTCATCTTATGTGCAACAACTGTTTTAATGTTTTCCCTGGCTGGAGTCAGATATTGTCTTGGGTCAAAGTGCGACGGATTCTCATAAAGGTGTTTCCTGATGGACGCCGTCATGGCAAGTCTCAGATCAGAATCAATATTTATTTTGCAGACGGCCATTGATGAAGCCCTTCTCAGCATATCTTCGGGTACGCCGATGGCATCCGGCATTTTTCCGCCGAACTCATTCACGATTTTTACATATTCAGGCATAACCGAAGACGCCCCGTGTAAAACGATGGGGAAACCGGGTATCCTCTTTTCGATTTCTTCCAATATATCGAATCTGAGCTGGGGCTTTTGCCCCTGTTTGAACTTATAGGCTCCATGGCTGGTACCAATGGCAATGGCAAGAGAGTCGACTCCGGTGCGGGCTACAAACTCTTCCACTTCGTCGGGATTGGTAAATGCGGAATCCTTGTCTGAGACATTGATATTGTCCTCGATACCCGCAAGCTTTCCCAGTTCTCCTTCAACAACAATTCCTTTTGAATGCGCATATTCCACAATTTGTTTTGTGATTCTGATATTTTCCGCGAACGGATATTTTGATCCGTCGATCATGACGGACGAAAAACCGCCATCCACACAGGCCATGCAAATTTCAAAATCTTCTCCGTGGTCAAGATGCAAAGCAACGGTAATTCCGGTGTCCTCAATTGCGGCCTCGACCAATTTGATCAAATAGACATGCTTCGCATATTTCCTTGCTCCGGCAGAAACCTGAAGAATCAGCGGTGCATTTTCTTCTTTTGCCGCTTCAGCGATTCCCTGGATAATCTCCATGTTGTTCACATTGAAAGCGCCAACAGCATACTTGCCTTCATATGCCTTTTTGAACATTTCTGTAGTGGTTACAAGAGGCATGGTCTGATCTCCTTTCATGCAAAAAGCCCCACAGGCTTTATCTTTCGATTATTATTTTATCACTGCATCCATAATTTGCATAGCCTTAAGATGATGTATTTTTGTATACGAACTGTAAATACTCTTTTTTAAAAATGTCTTCGATCATTTTATAGTTGATTAACTTGAAAACAAGCTTGTGATTTCTTCCCCCGCCTTTGGCGGGGGAAGAAAATGACGTTTTATCTATAGCCAATTTTCAAGTTAATTGGCTATAGTATGCACCCTTTGCGTTATGAATTGTTATAGTGCGAATATTTTAAATTATATAGGAACGCCCATTTAATGATTAATCTCAGTTACTTTTTATATTTCGAATTACATATAGAAGCGCTTACCGAAAGTAATCGGCAAGCGCTTTAGTTTTAAAAAAATATCAATGATTCGGTTGGGATATCATGAAAATCAGGTCTTACTTTTTCTTTGATTGAGAAGTGACATAGGCCATGCCAGCGATACCGGCCACAAGAGCGGCAAAAGCCGCGCCCAGATTGCTGCCGGTGTTGGGGCCTGCGAGAGGGACCGGCGCTTCAGGAACGGTTACAGTAGGCGCCTCGGCCATGGGGACTTTCACTTCTGGAACAAAGGTAACCTCGCCCCAGATGGAGACTTCGTCTTTTTCGGAAGCTGTGCTGGAGGTGCTAGAGCTGGTTGAGCTGCTGTCAACTTCATAGAAGCCATACAGTATTGACGGGTAACAATGATATTCTTTCATGAATATTTCAGTATGATACTCTAAAAATTCTTCTTCATCATCTGACTTGTCTTCACTGTCTTGAGCTTTATAGCTGCAGACCATAGGTCGTTGTACTTCACTTTCCTTGTAATACCAGCCGGTAAATTTAAAACCGCTAAAGGTAGGCGCCTTAGGATTATATAAATCCTCATCAATTGTCGTTTGCATATTCACCGTCGTCGGCAATTCTTCGCCAGTAGAGCATCGGTAATGGAGATCTACCCTGCGGCCATCATAATACCATGTGCCAACCAGATGGACATTGCTTGTGATCTCATTTTCTGAGAAATTAAAAATTTCGCCTTTACCATCAATTTTCTATCCTCGGAAGTACCAGCAGCCTATTATCAAAGGAACATTGGGATCTTCTGCGCAAGTGTTTTCCACAATTGATTGTTTTTTGGGTGTATCAACGCTGCTGGGTGAGAGTCCGTCAAAGCTGAAAGCAACCGTATACTTGATGTCTTCCCCTGCCATCACCAGCGATGACATTGAAAGAATCAGAAACGCCGAGATTAAAACTGCTATAAATTTTTTCATTTTGTTGTCTCCTTATGTAGTGTCATTTTTTATTTCAGGGTGTTTTTGCAATAAACTATCAGCAAAAAATACCCCTTTACAAACATCATGTTCTCATAAAGCCCGTTTTTTAGCGTCTTGTTGGTATTCCGGTACCTTACTTTAGATTTTCTCAATTTTGCAGTTTTGATTAAAGTCATCACTGCTTTGTTTTTTCATCCTCGTCTATCACTATATACTTATAAAGTCACAACAATGTCACTCAAAATTCGACATTTAAATACAATTTATTCACTATATGAATTAGATATTGATTTATACGAGTTAGTCTTTTTATTTGACAAAGCCTCCTCACAAAAAAGGGCTGTAAAAAAGCACCAACTCTCATCTAAATTTCTTTTAGAAAGAGAAGGTGCTTTTTATTATCAAAATTTAAAGACATGGCTGTATATTTAAGAGGTCTAAAAGTTTGTACATAAAAAATAGGGATGTAAAAGAACAATAGGAGTTTCTCAGGAGCTTAGTAAGAACATTTGCAGCAAACTCCAATTTGCGTTAAAGCAGTATCGTGATGGCGAAGGCTATGATGCGTCGGAGGCAAGCCCCCCTTCAGGCGAGAGGGGTGGTGGTTGTTGACCCTGATTTTCAGTCATTAGACTTATAAAATAACCATCTTTGCTTGCACGCTTTCTAATTTGTTTAATGCTTTATCCAAGTCCAACATTTCAGCGTTCCCGCCGGCTAATTGCAGTATAAGAACGCCTTCGTCAGAAGAGTCGTTTACAGTTTCATGCAGTCCCAATCTCATTTTTATGGAATGGCCGAATTTAGACAGTACTTCTTGTACCTCGGTGGATTTTTCTCTTCTCGCATCGATTTTCACAATCATAATATTACAGTCCATAATTACACCTTTCAAAATAAATTTTTCTAATACTAATCCCAAATAAAACGAGTTTTCTGTCTCTATTTTCCCCACCAGAGGCGGGAAAACAGAAGCAAAAATCAAGTGGCATTTAAACAAGGTTGAGTATAACTATAACACTTATCATATACAATACTACGTTTCTTATTCAAGCAGGCATTCTTTATACCCTGCCAACCAAAAAGCGCCTTCTCTATCTAAAGTTTCATTTAGATAGAGAAGGCGCACTTTGCATTAATCCAAATGCTCAAAAGGTTGTGGTAAATAATACGAAAAAACCGGAATATTTATTTCATCCCTTCCAAAAGAGCAGAAACACCCATACCGCCGCCAATGCACAACGTCGCCAAACCAAGCCTTGTCTTTCTCCGCTGCATTTCATGAAGTAAAGTCACTAAAATGCGGCATCCTGATGCGCCAACCGGATGTCCGATGGCAATTGCTCCACCATTCACATTCACTTTAGTGGAATCCCATCCCAGCTCCATCCCAACAGCGATAGACTGGGCGGCAAATGCTTCGTTGGCTTCGATCAGATCCAGTTGGGCAATGTTCAAACCGGTTTTTGCGAATAACTTACTGGTGGAAACCACAGGTCCAATTCCCATGATTGACGGATCAACCCCTGCAGTTGACCCTGCAACCCATTTTGCCATAGGGGATACACCAAGTTCTTCAGCTTTTTTGGCACTCATGACAACGACTGCTGCTGCGCCATCATTGATTCCGGAAGCATTGGCGGCTGTAACTGTACCATTTTCTTTAAAGGCAGGCCTTAACTTAGCAAGCTGTCCGGCAGTAACACCATCGCGTGGGGATTCATCTGTATCAAAAAGAATGGTTTCATTTTTTACTTTGATTGGTACAGGAACAATTTCCTCGATAAATTTCCCCGCTTTGCGGGCAGCTTCGCACTTCTGCTGGCTAAACACCGCAAATTCATCCTGCATTGCACGTGTAATGCCATATTTCTCCGCAACATTTTCCGCTGTGATTCCCATGTGATAATCATTAAACGCGTCCCACAAAGCGTCATGGACCATTGTATCCATCAGAACGCCATCATTCATGCGATATCCATAACGCGCATTATTTAACGCGAAAGGCGCAGACGACATATTTTCCATGCCTCCCGCCACGATAATGTCGGCTTCTCCCGCCATAATCATCGCAGCGGCCAGATTTACACTTTGCAGGCCAGAACCGCACACGAGGTTAAGTGTCAGTGCAGGTACTTCTACAGGAATTCCTGCGCTTATTGACGCCTGACGGGCGATATTTTGCCCCTGCGCGGCTTGAAGTACGCAGCCCATCAGTACTTGATCCACCTTGGCGGCAGGTATCCCCGCTCGATTAAGCGCTTCTTTTATCACGATGGAACCAAGCTGTGCGGCCGAAACATTTGTTAGCATTCCGCCCATCTTACCAACTGGAGTACGGCAAGCCCCTGCAATCACTACTTGTTTAGTCATCTTTCTCCTCCAATTTCAGATCATGACCCTCACCGCGCCTCTAGCTGCTGCTTAAATGACGCCATTCTCTGCATACTTTTCCATCTGGTCCTGTGTCATTCCCAGCACGCCCATATAAATATCCTTATTATGCTGCCCAAGAGTCGGCGCAGGCACTTTAATTTGTGGTTTGGTATCCATCAGCTTTACTGGAGTACCATTCACTTTCATGGTGCCGATAACCGGATGCTCCATCTTAACAAACATTTCCCTTGCGTTTGCAATGTGATCGTCCTCAACGATCTGTTTCAGATCATAAATCGGCCCAGCGGGGATCCCCTTACCCAGAGCAATGTCTACTACTTCATTGACGGTATAGTTTTTTGTCCATGATTCAATATATTCTTTTTGCACCTCATTATTTTTCACCCGGTCAGGGACGGTCAAAAAGCGTTCATCGGTAATCATCTCAGGCATGTGAACCACTTCATTGCAGAATATCTCATACAGTTTTTGGTTACCGCAGGCAATAATCACATAGCCATCCTTCGCTTTATAGGAATCATACGGTGCTATGGAGGCATAGGCATTCCCGTTTCGCTCAGGGACTTGCTTCGATTCGAAATACCGTTCAAAGGCGTTTTCCAGACTGGCAACCACAGAATCCACCAAGGACACATCTACAACTTGACCATGCCCGATGAGTCCACGGGCATTAACAGCAGCCAGAATGCCAATGACCAGATTCATTCCTCCTAAAATATCTCCCATCGCATTACCGGAACGGGTAGGGCCGCTTCCTTTTTGCCCGGTTAGGCTCATAAGTCCTCCCATGGCCTGCGAAATGATATCATACCCGGGGCGCTGCGAATAAGGGCCATAACTGCCAAAGCCAGATACTGCCGCATAAATCAGCTGGTCGTTTACTTGTTTCAATACGTCATAGCCAAGCCCCAGTTTGTCCATTACGCCCGGCCGATAATTTTCGATCACGATATCTGCCTTTTTCACAAGCTCAAGAAAGATCTTTTTCCCTTCTGGATGCTTTAAGTTTAGGGTAACGCCAACTTTATTGCGGTTTAAATTTGCGAAATAGACACTTTCCCCATTCACATAGGGAGCATAACCCCGGGCATCGTCGCCTTGCCCGGGCATTTCAATTTTAATCACATTGGCGCCTAAATCTGCAAGCATCATGCCGCAGTATGGGCCTGCCACAACCCTCGTTAAATCCAGAACGGTCAGGTTTTCCAAAGCTTCTCTTTTTTCCATTATTGTTATCCTTTACGCATGACCTAATTTGTGATTGTAACTGTTAGCGCTTTTAGGTTATATGCTTTATAGTTTTGATGCGACCAGACAGTTACGGCGTATAAACGCGTGCTTTATTAATCAATATTAATTTTCATTCTCATGAAAGCGGAGCCCATGGATTTGCCAAGAGAATCCAAGCGAAGAGAAAGCGTAGCTCCGCCTCCCAATGCATGCTTCATCACAAAGTTGAACCCATGCAGAGACGGAACCTCGTACCGTATAATCTCTCCTTTGACCATATCCCCAAAATAAGCCCGGACTTTTTCGACGGTAACCTCGCGTTTGATCAGCTCATAATCTTTGGGATCGCGGGCAAACACGCAAACATTGCTGGTATCTCCTTTATCTCCAGAACGACCATGCGCTAGTTCTTTCAAGTATATCTCTGCCATCCTTATTTCACCTCCAAAATATGAGAAGTCAGTTTCACGGCATCTCGCGGAACCAAGGTCGGCCACAGCCCGATTACCTCCTGGACACTTGCGCGGCCGCCGAAAAAGCTTGCTCCGGGAGGGCCATTGAGCTGAAGCGGCGATATTTCAGGTATCAACTTGGCTGCTTCCGTTTTTTCATTCGCGCGAATCGCGATCCGAAGTACAACTTCATTCATATTTTTAATGAATTCGGGATTCATATTGGCAACTCCTAAATGCAAAGAGTTAAGCCCTACATAGCTAATATGGATATCCTCTGCCTGTAAACCTTTTCGTTTCATTTTCTTCATGAGGATTTCCGCTGCAACCTGTGCCTTTTCATAAGCATCCGGCCATGCGAAGCTCAAATAAGTGACTACTTTAAAGCCCGCATGGTAACCAATGCAAAGCTTTAGCAGATCGGGTCTTTGTTTGCCTTTGATGTTGCCGATCCGAACACGGTTGTTTCCAACTTGCGTAATCGTGGCATTGCTGATATCCACATTAACATCCGGGGTCAAATAGTTCGCCGGATCATGTACTTCATAAAGAAATTGCTCTTTGACGGACTGCTCGCAAATAATACCGCCGCAGCCAGGGGCTTTGGTAATTTTAAAATCGTCATCCGTCATTTCAGCAATTGGAAAGCCTAACTGGTCCATATCAGGAACGCCTCTCCAGTCATACTGGTAGTTACCGCCGGCTCCCTGTCCTCCGCATTCTAGCAGGTGACCGGCCATAATACCGCGCGCCAGATTGTCCCAGTCGTCTTTTTTCCATCCGAGCTCATGCATAAGAGGAGAAAGGAAAAGCGCAGAATCCGTAGAGCGGCCTGTTACCACTGTATTGGCACCCTGTTCCAGGCACTCCACGATGGGTTCATGACCATGGTAGACATTGACATTCAAAATTTTATCCTTAATATCATTGAAGTCGCCGATATCATCGATATTATCAAATTTTATACCCTGCGCCATCAGAGAAGGAAGCTGCTCCTTCATATCGTCGCCCAGTACATAACCGATTTTGTATCCGTGCAGTCCCTTTTCCGCCGCAACCTTTTGAAGCTCCCCGACGCAGCCGGTAATGTTCATACCGCCGGCATTCGTGATAATACCGATATTTTTATCATAGCTCTCTTTTGCAATCTCGTTCATCAACGTGATAAAATCCCTTGCATAACCAGCTTGCGGGTTTTTTAGCTTCTGCCGTTCCATAATGGACAGTGTCAGTTCTGCCAGATAATCACATGCCATATAGTTTAGATTTGCGTGACGAATCATATGTATTGCTGCGTCATTGCTGTCACCCCAAAATCCCTGGCCCCCGCCAATAGCGATCTTCTTCATAATTTTGCCTCTCATTCTTAAATCCGTTTGTTTTCTCAAACTTAATCCTGTTTCAATGGCGCTCAATTTAACTCTGTTTAGACTGCCAGAAGGAAGAAAACAGGTTCTGGATGACTGCCTGACTAGTACATTGCAAAATCTTAAACTTGTATATTCCCCCGCCTTCGGCGGGGGAATATACAAGAACACTTAACCCATTGCCATAAGTGTATCATATTTCGTGTTAATGTTAGTACAACGAAACACTACAACGTTGTACTTAAAATATACAGGAAACAATAATGCTTGTCAATTCAAATTGTTGCACTTTTTTTAAAGACGTTTATAATAATATTCATCATACTATTTTAATCTGCCCCGCCTGTTGTGACAGAATTAAATTTTCCCACTTATTTGTTTATTTCGGTTTCTTTCTTCCTCCGCAGCTTAACTGCTATTTGGGGATCGTATAATATTTCGCTATTAAACCTAATTACATAAGGAGGTTTTGCATTGCTTACACTAAAAGAATTAGCGGCTCATGTCGGTGTTTCTCCCAGCACAGTTTCTGTGGTTTTAAGAGGAGAATCAAAGGAAAGAAAAATTTCCAAGAAAACACAGGATAAAATATGGAACGCTGTGCAAGAATTAGGATATCAGCCGAATATTGCTGCTCGCAGATTGCGAAACCAGTCTGAAGAGCAAAGCCTTACGATTGCCCTATTTTGGGTTAATGATTTTCGTGCTTCTATGCTGGCACGCTTCCTGCGCGCGCTGCAAACTGCGGTTCTGCAGAGTTTCCAAAAATGTGAAATTATAATTTGCCCTTATAGAAATGACCAGCTTTCTACAGAGTCACTTTTGAAAGGGTTGAATCTGTTTAACGCCGCGATTGTTTGTAACGCATCTCAAGCGGACATGGCGTTTCTAGAAAATACGGACTTTTACATCCCAATCGTGCTTTATAACCGACATTCCCAAAAATTTTGCACAGTCAATGTGGATGATACTCAAATGGGAATGCTCCCTGCGAAAGTATTCTCATCCAGAGGACATCGAAAAATGGCTGTGCTCACTTCATGGTCTGCTTTTATGGGGATGGATATTCGTACAAAAAGTTTTTTAGAGACGGGGACTGAAAATCTCATGGAAACCATTGCGATCATTGAGCAAGAGAATTCCATGGCCGGTGGGTTTAAAGGAGCGCAGGAGTTATGCGCTTTGCCTGACCGCCCGGACTGTATATTCTGCGCTTCTGACGCCATGGCTCTTGGCGCACTTCGGGCCTTTCATAATGCCAATATCCGCGTCCCAGAAGACATTGAAATCATCAGCGTGGGCAACGGCGACCAAGAGCAGGAAGAATATTCTTTTCCTGCTCTTTCTGTGGTGCGTCTTCCTATGGAAGAAATGGCCGTGTCTTGTTTTGATCTTCTGCTGGATCTGGTAAACAACCAAATTAAGCCTCCACATTCAGTTGAACTTCCCATTGTTTATATCCCGCGCGAAAGCTGCGGAGAATTGCTTTAATTTAATAGAAATTGGCGTCCACTTCTCAACCCGTCAACATAAAAGTCAGATGCCGAAGATTCAGTTTCAAAGTGTGAAAAGCAGTTCTTTATGGGTCTTTCTTGATTGTATTTAAGCCTTTTTGGGGCATCAGAAAAGCGTCTTGGATAAGACGCTTTTTGTTTTACTTCTTTATGAGTTATAGTTGATTAACTTGAAAACAAGCTTGTGATTTCTTCCCCAGCCTTCGGCGGGGGAAGAAAATGACGTTTTATATATAGCCAGTTTTTAAGTTAATTGGCTATATTAGCAGCTGCACCGAGGTTCAATCACAGTTTTCGAAGAATATGGAAATGTAAACTCGACAATCCCGCTGGAATAAGGTGCAATATCATATTGTTGGAAATAGACAATCATCCCTTCTGGCGTAAGGTAAAATTGTTTTGGGTTAAATGTATTAGCTACATTCTTTTGGTAGTCCTCGAAATAGATATTACTTCCTCCTTCAATTTGTGAAGCAATTTGCTTAATAATTGATGTCATCATGTATTCTTTATAATTTACACATGGCAGAAACATTTGCTTGAGCAGCATACATAGGCCAGTTTGCAAATTCCATGTGTCTGAGCATCTTGTTGTGTTGCCATGCGCTCCGCCCGTATACTCATACCGGTCAGAATACAAGCTGACTGCGCAGTTTTGATGATACGTTATTTCAAATGTTAAAACTGCCTCAAAGGTCCTGATTGGAAACCCATTTGCCACCGAATCTTGATACAATTGGACAGACATTTCAAATAACTTCCGCCTACAATATTTTTGATATTCCAGCGCCCTTGTTTTATAAAAATAATTCATCTTGTTAACTGCATTGCAAAATTTTAAAGACCTAAACTGAGGGTACTCAATTTTATAGCTTAGCAACAATTCTTGTTTAAAATACATCTCCTCTTGTATTGTCATTCTAATAAACTGCAGATTATTAATTATCATAATTCAGCTTCCCCCTTAATGCAGCATATGCAGCATGGAAGAAGTCCGCCTGTAATTCCACATCATTTAGATCGCCAGACAAGCATTGTTTTTAGAAAAGGCATTCTTATTATGTAATATTTATCTCGAATCACGAATATAAACGAATCTCAATCGCACAGATGCCAATGGTAATATTTATATATTTGCGATTCATTAAATACTGGAACAAGAATTGCAAACCCTACCACTGAGGTGAAATAGATGAAAAGGCAAAAGAAATATATTACAGTATACTGTATTGGCTCATTAGGATATAGCGCTATTGAAGTGTTATGGCGGGGATATACACATTGGACTATGGGAATTGTCGGCGGTATTAGTTTTATACTGCTGCATTTTATAAATTGCAACTTAGAAAGACATAGTCACTTAATTAAATGTATGATCGGCTCGTTAACAATCACGTCAATTGAGTTCGCAAGCGGGTGTATATTTAATTTTGCTTTACACATGAATGTATGGGATTATTCCAATCAACCGGGGAATATACTGGGACAAATTTGCCCCTTATACTGCCTTTATTGGTTTCTATTGTGTATTCCGACCATGGCATTTAGCAGTCTTATTCAAAAGCAAATTTTCGCTGTTTCTGCTTCTTGCTTTCCCTCGACAAATAAACCGGGATTTTCAAACCACTCATAGGTATCCAATCGCTGGATTTAGCCATGATCACTCATCCATCATATCTTCACTTTATAGATTACGCCAATCCCCCTGTCGTAGTAATTATTCTACAACAGAGGAATTGGCGTAATGTACGTTTTACTGGTACAGTTCACTATTTTATTGCGGGTTTATCCGCGAATTGAGCCGTCATTCATATTCGATTTTAAATCCGGTGTTTTCAATACAATCCTTTATTTGCTCTTCATTCGCGGGCTCGTTATATTCAACCTTTATTGTGCCTGTAGTCAGGTTGACGCCAATTTCCTGAACCCCCTCTATTTTATCCAGCGCATTTTTTATCTGGGTTTTGCATTGCTTATTCTGAATCCCTGAAACACTACAAAGTAACGTGTTCATTTTAATCCATCCTTTTTAAATTTTATCGGTCATCATTTTTTCATGTTTGCCATCATGCACACCAATTTTATGTCCGTCAATAATCCCTGCATCTGCATTTTCTTTTGGCTTCATTTTTCTTAATTCCGGATTGCTTTTTGGTCTGTCTTTCATTTTGTTTTTATTATTATCCATCTAATCCTTTTCCCTTCATTCAAGTAATGGCACTGTCTTCTAGTGCTTTTAAAATCTAAATCTTTTATGGCAATGGGTTAAATATAAAAGTTGAAAATGTTGCATTGTATAGCCAATTAACTTAAAAACTGGCTATATATAACGTCATTTTCTTCCCCCGCTTTCGGCGGGGGAAGAAATCACAAGCTTGTTTTCAAGTTAATCAACTATACTAGTATTAATTCAATAAAATGATTTATTCAATTAGACCGATGATTCGCGCAGAAGATGAAACATCATAAACATTTTCTCATAGCTTTTTTAGTTATTTCAACCGTTATTAGGTGCGAATTTTGTCATTTTGTGTTACACTGATTCTGTAAGAAAAAATATTTGAAGAGCTATACTATATCGCATTAAAAAAATATTTAAAAATGTATTTAGCGTTTGGAAATTGGAGGTGCCAAATGTAATCTCAGAAATAATCAGAAAAACCATGTCATCTATGGATCAACAACCGGTGAGCAATGCAGTCTTACAGTTTAATTACTTTTTAACCCATGTGAATGGGTATTGGTTTCAAAGTATAATTATTTTTTCAACTATATTAATAATAAAGGGGATAATAAAATGGGTGATAAAAGTATAAAAAATAATCAGGTTAAGAAAAAGAAGAAAGCAGATATCAGTACTTCATCTTCCCCGGCATCATTCAAGCCGGTTGTAACACAGCCTGAATTAATCAAAAAGAAGAAAAAACCTCTCTAGTACAATGCAACATCTTAAATTTTCCCCCGCCTTCGGCGGGGGAAAATACAAAAACATTTAACCCATTGTCATAAAATACAAAGCCCTAGTATTGATAAATAATCAAGATGAAATGAGAGCAGAATGATAAGGCGCAAAAACTATGCGATGACACATGGCGGAAAATTTCATGCGGATGATGTGTTTTCAGCTGCACTTTTAAAAATAATAGAACCGAGTACCGAAATTGTGCGTACTTTTGAAGTACCTGAAAATTTTGATGGAATCATTTTTGATATCGGACTTGGAAGATTTGATCACCATCAAGAAGATGCAGAGATGCGGGCAAACGGTGTGCCCTATGCGGCATTCGGCTTATTATGGCGCGAGTTTGGAGAAAGCATCTTTGGAGCCGACTGTCCAAAAGAACAAGCAGCACGTTTTGATGAAGCTTTTATCCAGCCGCTGGATGAAAATGACAACACAGGTTGCCATAGCGATCTGGCGGGTGTAATTGGTGCATTCAACCCCACTTGGGATTCGGACGAGTCTTCTGACCGGTGTTTTGAAAGAGCTGTCGACTTTGCAACTGTCATTCTGAACAAGAAAATTGATAATATCAAAAGCATTCAAAGGGCGAAAGAGCTTGTTGAAGCTGCCCTTGCCGATTCAAGGGATAACATTGTTGTTCTGCCTAGGTTTGCCCCATGGAAAATGGTTCTTGTAGAATCCGATGCAGAGTTTGTTGTTTATCCCTCTCAAAGGGGAGGGTATAATGCGCAGGTAATTCCAGCCGACTTCGATGCAAATGAACCAAAATGTAGTTTCCCCAAGGAATGGGCAGGTAAGCCGGCAGAAGAGCTAAAGAAAATCTCCGATGTGAGTTCGCTGACATTTTGTCATAAAGGTCGCTTTCTTATATCAGCAGATCGCTTAGAGGATATAATAAAAGCTTGTAAACTTGCACGTGATAAAGCGAGTAAAGCCAGAGAGGAATACGAATCATCATGAATTTCGAAGCGCTGGGGCTGGGTGAAAACATTATCAAAGGCCTTGCCATGCAGGGGATTGACGCACCTACTTCTGTACAGGAACAGTCAATTCCAAAAATAATGGAAAATCTAGATCTTGTCATCCAGTCTGAAACAGGATCAGGCAAGACACTTGCGTATCTGCTTCCCATTTATGCGAGACTAGACCCCTCTCTGCGCGTTATGCAGGTAATTGTTTTAGTACCTACACATGAACTCGCCATGCAAGTTCATCATCAGGCAGAGCTGTTTTCGAAGAATTCCGAGATCGCGCTCAAATCGATCGTACTATTTGGCGATGTGAACATGAAGACGCAGATCGAAAGATTAAAAGAGAAGCCTCAGATCATTATTGGAACCGCAGGCAGGATTCTTGAGTTAATCAAGACGAAAAAGATTTGTGCCCATACAATAAAAACTATCGTGATCGATGAGGCCGATAAGATGCTGGATGCAAAAAATATTGAGAGTGTAAAAGCAATCATAAAGTCCACGATGCGAGATACCCAAATGGTCATGCTATCAGCAAGTATCTCTGAAAAAGCACTTAAAACGGCCAGAGAAATTGCAAAGACACCAGAATTAATAAAGACTGCGCAAACATTAAAGATTCCGGACAATATCAAACACCAGTATATTGTCTGCGACCAAAGAGACAAGACCGAAACACTGCGTAAGCTGATTCATATCCTTAACCCTCATCGTGCAATCGCTTTTATCAATAATGCAGATGAAATTGAAGCCGCAACTGCCAAACTGAAGTATCACAAACTGAATGCTGAGTGTATTTACGGCACAAGTGAAAAACAAAATCGCAAGAATACACTTACAGATTTTGCTAGTGGAAAGCTTCAATTTCTCATTGCTACAGATATTGCGGCACGAGGACTGCACATTGAGAACATTGAAACCATATTCAACCTGAGCATTTCAGAAGATCCTCTGGATTATCTTCATCGTTCCGGCAGAACAGGTCGCGGCGACGCACCTGGATTATCCATTTCTATTGTAACTAAACGAGAACTGCCACTCATTAAAAAATACCAAAACGTCTTTAAAATTAACATCATGCAGATACAGATGCATGAAGGGAAAATAACGGATGGCAACAAGCGCCTTTTATAGACCTGTGACTATTGGGTGCTTTCCCTTTCTTTGATAACCGGCATACACAAGTTTGGATTTTGCATCCTATAGCCAGTAAAAAGCGGCTTAACCAAAAGATTTAAGCCGCTTTTTACTTTTTGTCTGGGATAGACATAAGCCTCTAAGCCAATGCTTAGAGTTGATTAACTTGAAAACAAGCTTGTGATTTCTTCCCCCACCTTCGGCGGGGGAAGAAAATGACGTTTTATTTATACCGGTTTTTAAGATAATTGGCTATAATCTACAGCTTTACTTGATTTGACTTGGATTCTTTCACAGCTCAAAGAGCCTTCGGCCGTATATCTTAACAACGAGATCTCACTATAGTATAATGATGAATATATAGTTGATTAACTTGAAAACAAGCTTGTGATTTCTTCCCCCGCCGAAGGCGGGGGAAGAAAATGACGTTTTATATATAGCCAGTTTTTAAGTTAATTGGCTATACTTAGCTTGTAATATATGAAACCGACTGCAAAGCGGAGGAATGGATAATGAATTTATTTGACTTGTCAGATTTACCTTTGGATAAGGAGCTTATTACAGTACTAGCAGAGTTAAAAAGCACGAGAATAGAACGCATTATAAGCACAGGGCAAATTTCTGACTGGTACGATCAAACAGAAACTGAGTTTGTGGCGCTGCTTATGGGTAAGGCAAAATTACAATTTGAAGATGGAAGAATTATAACACTTTTCCAGGGGGATACGCTTGTATTAAAATCCCATGAAAAGCACAAAGTGGTCTATACATCCTGCAGCCCGCCTTGCGTTTGGCTGTGTGTTTTTTTAGGTGGTGAGACTGAAGATGCAGTTTGAATACCAACTGACCCGATCCAAAAGAAAGACTTTTTCGATCAGTATATCAAGGGATCTAAAAGTACTGATAAAAGCGCCGCTCAAAGCATCCGTAAAAGATATTGAAGCAATGATCGCAGCTCATTCGGATTGGATAGAAAAGCACATCGTTCTCAGAAAAGAACTAGAGGAGAAAGAACAGAGCAACGTTTTAACACCTGTAGAAATTGAGCGATTGAAACAGAATGCAAAAGCCATTTTGCCCCAAAAAGTAGAACATTTTAGCAAAATCATGGGTGTAACGCCCGCTTGTGTAAAAATAACCTCTGCCACTACCCGTTGGGGCAGTTGCAGTGGAAGAAACAGTCTGTGTTTTTCATACAGACTGATGTTGCTTCCAGAGGGCGCTATTGACTACATCGTAGTACATGAGTTGGCACATATCAGAGTTAAGAATCACAGCAAGAAGTTCTATAAAGAAATCGAGACATATATGCCGGATTATAAGGACAGGATTATGGCCATTAAACAGTTTAATAAACAAAGATAGCTTTAGGATCGCAATACTTCTCTATATAAGTCTATGGCAAGAAACGTGGATAAGCATACCCGTTGGGTTTATATAGTTGATTAACTTGAAAACAAGCTTGTTTTGCTTCTTCGTCTATTTCACTTTTATGATAGAGACAGAATCACTGTATGGCTCTCAAGATATTTCGCCTGATCAGAAGTCATTTTCGCTTTATCTTTAACAATTTCCGCAGCAGTGTCAGGTATATACGTATCTTCGTTTATATCCAAAGGAAGGCCCAGATAGAAAGCCACAAACATCCTGACTGATCCGGTTCCAATTTCATGAGGGGCATTTACAAAAACTGTTTCCAGATCTTTGCATTTGAACTCACTGGCCTCGCTTTCTTTTATTAAAAAAGCATCTGCCAGATCTTTGATTGGAATGTGATAAAGATTACTGATTTCCAAAAAGGTATAGGATCCGCGGATATCGACAGGATTATATTGATTGGAATATTCCTCTTGCTTTAATTTTTGGGGGATTTTAGTGGACTCGGTGGTCCAAAGACCGAGAAAGGAAGTTAAAACGATTCCTGCTATTGCAATACATATAGAAGCGATCAGGGAATTTTGCGGTTTAATTTTCAAATGAGCCACCTTCTTTCTTGCAAGAAATGGTTACGGTATCATTGATCGGACATGATATTTCGCTGGTGCACTGATGGCAGCTTATACACTGATGATCATTCACCATGTTTGAAGTTGACACTTCAATATTCATCGGGCATACTGCGTCGCATTTTTTACAGCCAACACAGGTGTCTTTGTTGCGCCGTATTTTAAAGATGCGGAACCGGTTAAACAGTCCAAGGAGTGCCCCATAAGGGCAAAAATACTTACACCAGGGCCTTTCTATAAATAATGAAAGGACAGTAATCACGCCAAGTGCTATGTACGCCGATAAGGCAACTTCACTTGTAAAAAAGTTGAACAACGCATAATAAGGGTCTACTGATTGGAATAACAATTTGGCTGTGACGGCAGTTTGGTAGAGGACCATCGCCAAAACTCCGTATCTTAAATATCGCAGCAGGTTGTCCAGCTTTTGAGGTACAAAGCAGTTGTACTTTTTGGGGAAAAGCCTTCTGCCGATTTTCCCAATCCATTCTTGAAATGTGCCAAACGGACATATATACCCACAAAAAAGTGCCCCAAAAAGAAGTGCGACAATCATTCCCAAAATCATCAGTATGAACGATGAATTGTGGATCTTTTGAATGAAGCTTCCCGAAGTTGCGAATTCATAAATGGTTGCAACCCCTCCAAATGGGCAAACTGCGTGTAATGATGCATCTGGAAGAAAAGGTATTCTAATCCCCTTTTCCGCTAACCACTTACTGATGGAAATGCTAAATACCAAAACCAAAACAGAAACCTGCGTCATTGTTCTCCAAGTACCCGCTTTGCTCTTTTTTGCATTCATTTGCTTCACGTCCTTATCTTTATTATTTTAAAGATAACTGTCAACCATGGCAAAAATGTGTTTTTAATTTTCTTAATCTGTGGTGTCGCCTGCGAAACAATACTTCCATCTTTATTAATAGCCTCTTACTTTATCGAAAATATTTAGAGTCTTTAAATAAACCTGGTGATATCATAAAAAGAAACACGGGAGTTAGCCTGACCGGCCTCCCCACTTGACCGTCAATTTTTACAGAGTATAATTGAAAATATAATATGATAAAAGAAAGCTTACAGGTGACTTAATGCATTTCAATTCTGTGAAGAGAAACATTGAGCAAAGACGCGATCTTATTTTAAATGGTCCTGTATCGACAACCATTTTACTGCTTTCCGTCCCCGCACTCATGATGGGTCTCGTACAGTCTGCAATACCGGTGATTGATGGCCTTTTTCTCAACAATATCGCCGGTACCATCGCAGCAAGCGCCGTTTCATATTGCACGCCCATTGTCAACATGGCCGTAGCGCTGGCGCAGGGCTTGAGTGTAGCCGGGATGGCAATTATCGGTCAGTCCAATGGGAAAGGAGACTTTAAAGAGGGTCAGCGCATTTCAACCCAGATGATCGTCTTTGCTTTCTTGCTGGGTTTGATTTTAGTTCCGGTTCTTATCACCTTCGCCTTCCCTGTGTCGTCGCATGTAAATGCAGAGATTTCTCACGATGTTTTTTTATATCTTTCTCTAAGCGCTTTCGTACTGCCTTTTTCATTTATGGAATCAATCTATAATGCTATCAAGAATGCAAGCGGAAAACCAGAGGATTCTTTTACACGAATGGCGCTCATGCTGGTACTCAAAATAATATTTAACGCTTTATTCATTGCCGTCTTCCGTTGGGGCATTATCGGTTCCGTAATGGCTTCACTGGTATCCAATATTTTAATTACCACATGGATGTATTATGAACTGTTTATCAAATCCGGCAATGACAAACTTATCTTAACTGGTTTTAAATTTGATCGTCAGATTATACGAGAGCTTCTGCATATCGGTTTACCATCCATGCTTTCAAGCGTCATGCTCAATCTGGGGTTTTACCTGATTAACAATGAGGTTCAGAAATTCGGCGCGATTGTCTTGAATGGCCAGGGTATTGCCAATAACATCTCATCCGTTTGCTTTATAGTTCCTGCATCATTTGGTTCGTCTGTCACCACCATGGTCAGCATGAACATTGGGGCGGGTCAGGGTCAGAAAGCACGCGAATCATGTTTGGTTGGCTGTATCATTAGCGCAATCACCGCCGTTATTTTGATTGCAATTGTCGTGCCGCTGTCATCACGAATTACCATCCTTTTCACACGATCAAAAGATGTCCTTGAAATTGCAAATAACGCTTTACATATCTATACCTATTCCGTGGTGGGCTTTGCTATATGTATGGTACAGCAAGGGGCGTTTATCGGTTTGGGACTGACGCGTGTTACTTTGGTTATCAGCATTCTGCGCGTATGGCTTTTGCGGTATGTCTTCATCTTACTAACAGAGCGTTATCTCGGCTTTTATTCGGTATTCTGGGGCAATCTCTTTTCAAATTATATGGGTGCTGTGATAACGACCATACTGATTTTAAGGGTAAATTGGGTCTCATCTATACCCCAAAAGGAATTGGTGAAAAACGGCATTGAAACTTCCTAATAATATGTCGGCGCAATGTAACATTGTATATTCCCCCGCCTTCGGCAGGGGAATATACAAAAACGTTTAAGCAAAAAATTAAAAGAACAGGGACTCTGTAAAGAATCCCTGTCTTTCCAAGCTAATATTTAGTATCCCCGTAGGAAATTAAGAAGCCCAACTTAACCATCCCCCATTTTCTTTATATGCTAAACTGCTCGTATCATAATGGGTTCAAAGATAGATCGTTTCAACTTAATCATCTCCGATTCCGAACTAAATCCTTGCTTGCTCTTCATATTCAATTGTTAACTTGGGTACCGATTCATAAAGAATACTGTCATACCCAATAGTTATTATGGTCTTTCGCCCTGATATTATTCAGTTTATTTTAATCCTATATTTTCCAGAATTAAAACATTAAAAAAGCTCTGCCTGATGCATGATAAACACAGGCAGAGCTTTTTTTGATTAAATCAATGATTTGTAAACGTCCAGAAATGGCTTAATCGCAGGATTATGGTTATTGGGTGCATGCGCAAAGACAAAGGGAGTCATAAAGGGATGCTCCCCAATGTTTGTCATGGTCACATTTGCCGGCAGAGAATTCTTTAAAAACTCGGGTAGGAATGCAACACCCAGTTTAGATTCAATCATGGCTAGCTGAGCACATAAAAAGTTTGTTTGGAGATAATGATGGGGCCGGTATCCATGCTGTGCACAAAGCTGTTTCATATCGTCGCCATAATCATCTTGCAGAATAATCAGGGTTTGCTCTTTCAGTATTTTTTGATCCTCAGGCTCCATAGACATGAAAGGGTGTTCATTATGAGCACAGATCCCCCAAGACTCCGGATAGAGATTGTTCAAGACAGGTAAATCAAACTGTTCGGCACAGCTACTAGAACATAAGGCGATATCAATAAGCCCTTTCTTATAGCGATATGCAAGAATTTTATAAGAGAACTGCAAACAGGTGATTTCTATTTGTGGGTAAAGTTCTGAAAATGCTTGCATAGCTTTACACAAAAGTGCGTGTTCATAAGGGCCAACCCCGATTTTAATAGAACCGGTAATCCCCATAGACGCCTTTTGCGTTCGGTCAACCATGCCACTATAATACTCCAGCAAAAAAATTGCTTCGCACAAAAAATGATCTCCCGCAGGCGTCAATTCCACTACACGGCTGTCTCGATAAAGCAGTGTTACACCAAGCTGTTCTTCCAAACACGCAATTTGTCGACTCATGGCCGTTTGTGTAATGTGACAATCTTCGGCGGCTTTGGTGAAATTAAGATGCCGCGCCACACTGACATAACACTTCAGCTTATAAAAATCCATTTACAACATCCTTTCCGCAGTATCGAGCACCCATAGAAATGGCAAAACATTTATTGATGGGTGCATGTTTTTTATGCATTGTACAAATTCTTGTTATAATGCTAGAATTTCTATGGTGAACTTAACATATTTTCGTTGAATATAATGCACAATTTGCTTTTTTGATTTTTGTTTAATATTCATACATTCGAAAATTCTTTTGTCGAAAAGGCAAGAATGCAATGTCCTATTTTGTGCTAAACAGAGGAGCGGCTATGAAAAATCAAAATCAATATCGCTGGGGCCTGCCTTTACTGTGCCTTCTGAGTTATCTGGTTTCCGGCAAAGAAAACATAGCCATGTCAATTTCCGACACCTTTTTTTTGGTGGGCATTGTCTGCTTGATTGTGGGCGGCGCGAAGATTGTAAAAAAAACGGGTTTCTTTTATCTTCCCCGATACGGATTTAAACAATTTTTTTCAATTATCACCAACGCGAAATATTCTCGAGAACCAATAGGTGATAGTTATACAGAGTTTCTTCATTCAACTTCAAAGGATGATACATATAAGTTCCTCTCATACTGGCTTTGGTAATGCTCGTGATTTCAGCAGTCTTCTCCTTATTATAAATGATTAAAACTTAAATGTCAAAATCATACACGGAAGTTTAATAATACAAATTAACCATGGTTGTAAATTTGTATTTTAAATAAATATCTAGGAGGAAAAAACATGAAAAAAAGAATTCCCATCGCGATACTGGCATGTGTTTTAGTGCTCTCGTCTGTTTTGGCTGGTTGTGGATCTTCGGGTGCATCACAATCTGCTAGCCAATCGAGTAAAAGCTCAGCAGTCACGGGCCCAAAAATTTTCAATTGGACAACCAATGCCGCAGCCACTACGATGAACGCGCACACGACTGAAAAAGTTGATGTTGAAATCATCGATCTTGTACAGGCCAGTCTGTATCAGTGGATGCCCGGTGCGGACCGCAAGACCACTTATCTGGATGTAGATCTAGCTTTGGAGAAACCAACTGCCAGCACGGACGGAAGCACCTGGACGATCAAAATTAATCCTAAAGCGAAATGGGCTAATGGCGATCCGATCAATGCGGACACCTTTATTTATTCATGGAAAATGGCCCTCGACCCCAAGATGCTCAATACCCCCGGCGGCACCACCTGTGGGACAAATTACATTAAAGTTGAAAATGCCATGGCTTACTATACCCAGGTTTCCACCGGCAAGCCAGTGGATTGGGCAAACGTAGGCTTCAAGAAGGTTGACGACTATACGTTGTCTGTCAAAACAGAAGGAAAGTTTACACAGCAGGAAGTCATGCAGCATTTTGCCTGGCGGACAACCGGCCCTGTGTACCAAAAGCTGTATGAGGCGGGATTGGATGCTTCAAAGCTCACAACTACATATGGTACAGATAAAGACAAATATATAGCTTCCGGACCTTTTAGCATAAAAACATGGGTCAAGGGTGCTGATATCGTTCTCGAAAAAAATGCCAACTATTTGCATGCCGACCAAGTAAAGCTTAGTGGTATCAATGTACGCGTTGCAGCCGACGATGGAACAAAGCAGCAACTGTTCGAAAAGGGAGACCTTGACTATATGCTCCTGTCGACAGGTACCCTTTCGAAATACTCCGATGACCCAAGAGTCATCTCTTATGATACACAGACCATCCGTTGCATCGAAATCAACAGGACAAACCCGGATAAGCCCATATTACACAATAAAAACTTCTTGCAGGCTCTATATTATGCCGTAGACAGAGATGCGATGGCTAAGCTTGTCTATGGTATCCCCTCCCCGCTTATCATTTCCACCAGATCCATGGCTTTAGACAACGGCACCAAGTACAGAGATTTGCCGGTAGCCAAAGCCAATATTCCGGAAAAGAACGGGTATAATCCCACACTGGCAAAAGAGCTTTTTGATAAAGCGCTAGCCGAAGAAAAGTTGACAAAGTTGACATTGCAGCTAAACTATTTTGACACGATTGAAGCGACCAAGGTATTGTCTGAATACATGCAGAAGAGCCTTGCCCAGATATTCGGAGCAGATAAATTTGAACTCAAGCTCCAGTCGTCTTCAACAGCCCTGCAAATCATGCAAGCATCGATAACATCAAACCCTGCCTCCTATGAGCTTTCCTGGATGGGTTGGGGTCTGTCGGCTGAGGCCTATTCTCCGGCCGCAAAGTTCCAGGTTTATCTGAGTAACTCTTCGCGCAGAGTCGCAAATTATGGAAACAAAGAAATTGATGCACTGTATGCAGAGGCTATCACCGATGCAGTCAGAGCAGACAAGCAGAAAGTCGCTGAGCTGAGTGCAAAAATGGAAAAAATATTCCGTGACGAAGTCTTAAACGTACCTGTTTTCCAGGTGCAGAATTATGTACTGCTTTCTGAAAGATTAAAGGCACCTGCAAATACCAATCTGCCCGGTTTAGGCTGGGGCTGGAAATTTGCAGATATTGTTAAATAACTAGTTTCTCCTCCTTTATAGCAGTACAGCGGGATTAAATTCATCCCGCTGTACTGCACTTCTTAAAAAACGAATAAAATATGATGACGAAGCGATAAAGTGCATTGCTATTTGCTTTCTCTTTGGCGCTGGTGCCGTCGGTGACAGATGATTTCCCTCTTGGACTGGGCTCTGTCATTTTTATATATCAGGGATTTTAAAAATCAATCATTCCCAAACGCAAGTAGGAGAAAAAGAACTATGACCAGGTACATTATTGAGCGCATTATTGCAATGTTGCTGACTCTATTTATTATTATGACCATCGCTTTTGTTGTCGTGAGGCTGATGCCAGGCAGCGTTTATGACAATCCCGAGCTTCCACAAAGTGTCATTGAAGCTCTTGAGAAGAAAGCGCATCTGGATCAGCCCATGATTATTCAATATGGCTATTTCCTAAAGGGCATTCTTCTGGAAAATGACTGGGGCACATCGGTGAAAATTGAACCGGCGGTACCTGCTTTTGATGTGCTGAAGGCAAGAATACCCGCATCTCTCAGCGTTAATCTGATTTCATTATTTATCTCCATACCCCTTGGTATCATTGCCGGCACGATTGCAGCATTGAAAAAAAATAAAATGACAGATACCGTTATTTCATTTTTCGTTGTGGTTTGTATATCAGTGCCTTCTTTTGTTTTTGCCTCAATGCTACAGTATTTTCTGGCCTTTAAGCTAAATCTGTTCCCTCTTTTATATGAATCCACAGGCACGTTGGGGCTTAAACTGTATTCTATGATTGTGCCCGTTATTGCGTTGGCTCTTGGGCCGATTGCCACAATCACCCGGTATTTGAGGGGCGAACTGATCGAAACCTTGGGCTCCGAATTTATGCTGCTGGCTCAGACAAAGGGCCTGACGCGTGTGCAGGCGACAGTGAGGCACGCGTTTCGAAACTCCTGCGTTCCCCTTGTCAACATTATTATCCCCATGTTTACGAGCATTCTCGGCGGTTCGCTGGTCGTAGAAAAGATATTTTCCATTCCCGGTGTGGGAAATATAATGATCAATTCAATCAACAGTAACGACTATTCATTGACCGTCGCCGTCCTGATCTTTTATTCACTAGTTTCACTTATTACAATGCTGATTGTCGATATCTCTTACGGAATCGTCGATCCTCGCATCAGACTGGGAGGAAAGTCACGATGAATTCGATAGATAATATTCCTCAGGAAAAATTTGTCTTCGTCCACAACGACGAAAAAATTCTTGATGCCAAGTTTGAGACACAACCCATTGGATATTTGAAGGATGCCCTGATCAGGCTCAAAAGGAATAAAGCGTCAGTGGTGGCTTTTTATATCATCTGTATCATTGCCTTTTTCTCTGTTTTCGGACCGGCGATGAATTCATACGGCTTTAACGATCAGAATGTGCAACACGCAAACATGCCGCCTAAAATCCCAGTTCTGGAAAATTTGGGTATTGCTGATGGAACGCGGCTGCTTTCTAACAAAAAAGCAACCAGCCTGACCGACACCAGCAAATTTCCCGAGGGCTCTATCGTCTCTGTACAAAATGAACGGCTCATCAATGGCGTCGAAATGGTCGATGTAGTCGTCGATTATTACAAGTATGTAGGCGCTGAAGGCAAGTATTATTGGATGGGCACCGACTATCTGGGCAGGGACCAGTGGACAAGACTGTGGAGAGGCTCACGGGTGTCGCTGATTATTGCGCTTCTTTCCGTCGCTGTCAATACAATCATGGGAATTGTCTATGGTGCCATTGCAGGATACTACGGCGGCTCAGTGGACATGGTGATGATGAGAATCACCGAAATTATCAGTGCCTTTCCCGAAGTCGTTGTTGTCACCCTTTTTATTATGTTTTTCGGTACAGGCATGACGTCCATTATTTTCGCCTTGGTCATCAGGGGATGGGTTCCAGTGGCGAGAATGGTTCGCGCACAGTTTTTTCGGTTCAAAGAAAGAGAGTATGTCTTGGCTGCCAAAACATTGGGTGTTAAGGACAGCGCTTTGATCTTCAAACACATTCTGCCCAACTCGATGGGACCCATTATCACCAGAATGATGATCGCAGTGCCGTCAGCCATCTTTACCGAGTCATTTCTGGCCTATATCGGACTGGGCCTGCAGGCTCCGGAACCATCAATCGGCATACTGCTGTCAAATGGCCAGAAAGTGCTTCTGCTCTACCCTTATCAAACACTGTTCCCCGCTATCCTGATTTCAACATTGATGATCTGTTTTAACATGTTCTCCAATGGCCTGAGAGACGCACTTAACCCAACAATGCGCGGTCAAGAATAATGAGGTGCAAATATGAATGATCATAGAGAAGAGATATTAAGCGTAAAAGACTTACGCGTATCTTTCCGGGGTTATGCAGGGAATGTACGTGCAGTCAGGGGCGTCTCGTTTGATCTCAAAAAAGGCGAGACCATTGCTATCGTCGGTGAATCAGGCTCGGGAAAATCGGTCACCGTTAAAACCATTATGGGTATTCTCTCAAAAAACGCCATCATAGACAGCGGCGAAATATCGTACGAGGGCAAGGATCTGACCAAAGTTTCTGAGGATGATTTTCATCAAATCCGCGGAAAAAAGATCGGACTCATCTTTCAAGATCCGTTGTCCGCTTTGAATCCCATCATGAAAATCGGCAATCAGATAACCGAGGTTCTGATACTGGAGAAAAAGATGTCAAAGGAAGTGGCGAAAGCCAAGGCCATTGAACTGATGACCGCGGTGGGTATCCCACAGCCAGAAGTGCGTTTTAACCAGTACCCATTCCAATTTTCCGGGGGTATGCGGCAAAGAATCGTCATTGCGATCGCTTTAGCCAACGATCCTGAAGTTTTAATTTGTGATGAGCCTACAACGGCACTGGATGTAACCGTTCAGGCCAAGATTTTGGAACTCATCGATCAAATTAAGAAAGAAAGAAACATCTCGGTCATATTTATCACACATGACCTGGGGGTCGTGGCCAATATAGCGGACCGTGTCTATGTGATGTACGCAGGTAAAATCGTCGAGTATGGAACCTGTGAAGATATTTTCTTCTCTCCTGCTCATCCCTACACCTGGGCTCTGTTGTCTTCTATGCCCGATCTGGAAACCAAAGAAAAACTTCTTGCGATTCCAGGTACACCCCCCAATATGGTGTATCCACCCAAGGGGGATGCATTTGCCGAAAGAAATCAATATGCCATGCAGATTGACTTTGAAGAGGAGCCGCCCTATTTTAAGGTAAGTGAGACGCATTATGCTGCTACCTGGCTTCTGCATCCCAACGCACCCAAAGCCTTGCCGCCGGAAATCCTCAGAAACAGAATTGCGCGCATGCGGTCAGAGGAGGTAAATAGCGTTGGATAGTACACAAAAAGACAACCTGCTTGAAGTGAAAAATCTGAATATGCAGTTTAGTTCGGGAAAGGGAAAGAACAAAGCAGTGGTAAAGGCCATTGACAACGTTTCTTTCAACGTGCGTGAAGCAGAGACCTTCGGCCTTGTGGGAGAAAGCGGATGTGGAAAAACCACGACAGGAAGAACTATTATCCGTTTATATGACCCCCTCAGCGGTGAAGTAAAGTTCAGGGGCCGTGAAATCACTGGAAAAATGACCGGAGATTTGCGAAAATACATAACCTCCAATATTGCGATGATCTTTCAGGACCCGGTCGAGTCGCTGAATCCCCGTATGACTGTACGGGAAATTATTGGCGAAGGGCTTAAGGTAAAGGGAATCAAGGACACGCAGGAAATCGACCGAAGAGTCTATGATATGCTTGACAAGGTGGGTCTTACCCATGAGCACGCGAGCCGCTACCCCCATGAGTTTTCTGGCGGGCAACGTCAGCGCATTGGCATAGCGAGGGCCATCATTACAAATCCTGCTCTTGTGATTGCGGATGAACCCGTGTCGGCATTGGATGTATCGATCCGGGCACAGGTCATCAACCTGCTCAACGACCTGAAGAAGGAACTGGGTCTGACCGTGCTTTTTATTGCCCATGACCTATCGGTCGTCAAATATTTCTCCGACAGAATAGGCGTTATGTACTATGGGAAGCTGGTAGAAATAGCGGAAAGCGAAGAGCTGTATCGAAACCCTATTCATCCCTATACCAAGGCACTTCTTTCCGCGGTGCCCCAGCCAAACCCCGTTTCAGAAAAGAAAAGGGTTCGTATCGCTTATGACCCCAAGAAACAGCATGATTACAGTGTGGAAAAACCCAGTCTTGTCGAAATCACAAAAGGGCACTTTGTATATGCGTCCCCTTCCGAAGCAGAGAGTTATCACAAAGTTTTATAATAACAATCAAAAGAATGGAGGCTGTGTCTCTTGCTGCTGGTTAAAAACTGCAATCTAATTGATATGGCGGGAATCTATGAAGAAAAATACGATCTATTAATTGAAGAGGGTAAAATCAAGGAGGTCGGCAAAAACATCAAGGCTGTGGAAGGATGGGACGTAATCGATGCGGCGGGAAGGCTTGTGACACCCGGCATTGTAGAATCCCATTGCCACACCGGATTTTCCGCTTGGGCGGCAGACGATGCTGACGTCAATGAAACAACCAATGCCGCTGTTCCCGGAATCCGTGGAGTGGACGCTGTCAATCCAATGGACTTCTCATTCCGAAACGCACTGGAAAATGGAGTAACCACCTTGATTACCGGACCGGGCAGTTCCAATGTGATCGGCGGAACCTTTGTTGCGATTAAATCCTATGGGAAGACCGTAGAGGAATCTGTGATCAACCCCGAAATCTGTATGAAAATGGCGCTCGGAGAGAACCCCAAACTTAACTATGGCAAAAGAGGAAAGGCACCCTCTACCAGAATGATGAGCGCCGCCCTCATACGAGAGCAGCTTTTCAAGGCAAAGGAATACCGCCAAAACTGGCAAAGCTATCAGGATAAAATTGCGGCCAGAGAAACAGCCAGCTTTACTTATGACATCCATCTGCATTCGCTGATGCGTGTGTTTGACGGGATGCGTGTAAAAATCCATTGTCATCAGGCGGATGATATTATAACCGCAATGCGCATTGCTGATGAATTTGGGCTTCGATACACACTGGAGCATTGTACAGAAGGACATTTGATTTTAGATGAAATCAAAAAGAGAAACGCACAGTGCATTCTGGGGCCAATCGTCGGCGGCAAGGGGAAATTCGAGCTGCGCAATAAAACGGCGCAGATCGCAGGTATTTTTGAAAAAAACGGTATTGAATTCTCCATTACCACTGACAACGGCGTAATCCCCATGGATGGACTGCTCATGCAAGTGGCTATTTTGGTTAAAAATGGACTTTCACGAAAAGGCGCTTTACGTGCTATTACCATTAATGCAGCGAGAGTGACCGATGTTGACGGCCGTGTCGGAAGCCTTGAGATCGGAAAAGACGCGGATCTCGTGATTTGGAACGTGGATCCTTTGGCGACCATGAGTGAGGTTGGTATGGTCATTGTCGATGGCAAGGTGAGATTTGAAAGAGAGGCTGTGTAAGATGTTCATCATTAAGAATTGTAATTTGATCAATATGGCGGACATTTTCGAACAGCCCAAAGACCTGATCATTGAAGATGGAAAAATTAAAGAGATTGTGGACTGCGGGACATTTCCGGACTTTCAGGGCGCTGAGACCATCGATGCGGGCGGATGCTATGTAACACCCGGTTTTGTTGAGCCTCATTGTCAAGTAGGCGTCAAAGAGCAGGTATATCGCTTTGAAGGCAATGATGCTGATGAGGTGAGTGGTCCGATTTTACCCCAGCTTCGTGCGATTGATGCGATCAACCCGGGCGACGAGGGCTTCCAGATGGCATTAAAAGGTGGAGTCACTACTGTTATAACAGGCCCGGGAGATTCGAACCTCATAGGCGGAACCTTTGCAGCCGTCAAAACCTTTGGCGAAACGGTCAGCGATATGGTAATCGAAGACGAAATTGCTTTTAAAATGGTTTTGGGAAATGAGCCCAAGAATGCATACGGCAGCAAGGGTAATATGCCAAAAACCAGAATGGCGTCTGCAAGCTTAATACGCGAAGCACTTTATAAGGCAAAAGAATATTATGGGAACTACAAAAGCGCTCAATCGCAAAAATTTGATATCAAAATGCATTCACTCATGAGAGTGTTTGATGGCATGCTGGTGAAAATTAAAGCGAATCAGGCCAATGATATCATGACGGCCATCAGACTGGCCGAGGAATTTGGTCTAAATTACACGATAGACGAGTGTTGCGACGCCCATTTGATTCTCCAACAGCTTAAAGACCACAATGTGAAATGTATTGTCGGACCGCTCTATGGTTCAATTCATGACTATGAGCACAGAAACAGGAATGCTGCTGCTGCCGGTGTTTTAGAGCAAAATCAGATACCATTCGCTGTTTCTACGGGTCATCCTGCCATGAACCAGGAATTAACGACTGTACAGCTGGCTATCTTGCATAAAAAGGGCTTGTCCCGCAAGAAGGCATTTCAAGCGGCCACGATAGACGCAGCCAGACTAGTCGGACTTGAAAACCGTATAGGCAGCCTTGAGATCGGTAAGGATGCTGATATTGTGATCTGGGACGGGGATCCGCTGGATTATTACTCTTCAGCAGTCAAAGTGATTATTAATGGAAAAATAGCGCTCTAGTATAGATTCAGAATATGCAAGGCTAAGATTTTACAGAGTGCTAGCAAATATTAAAATTTTGCATGTATACAGCTTGTATATCTGTGGCAGCGAAGAAAATACCCATTGGACATAAAATGACGGATGAAAAACTAGCATGCATGCGGAGAAGCCCTTTCAGGGGATAGGCTTCTCCGCAATAGCTTTGCCCATTCAATTTGTCATATAGTTGATTAACTTGAAAACAAGCTTGCGATTTCTTCCCCCGCCGAAGGCGGGGGAAGAAAATGACGTTATATATATAGCCAGTTTTTAAGTTAATTGGCTATAGATCACGCCAGTCTGCATACAGGATGATTGGACAAAAGACTGTGAATATAGTTTTTTTGCTAATTTCTCAAGAATCATAGACACAAAGCCATTATTAATAAAAAATGTATCAAAAGGTAACTGAGAAAGGAAACAACAAAAAATGCTGGATCAAAAAATTTATAACGAGTACATTGCTATTTTGGAAGAAGAACTCATCCCCGCTCTGGGGTGTACTGAGCCGATTGCGATTGCCTACGCGGCGGCGAAAGCAAGAGAGGTGCTGGGTGATCTTCCTGAGAAGATCATTGCAGAATGCAGTGGCAATATTATTAAGAATGTAAAAGGCGTCACTGTTCCAGGGACCGGAGACATGAAAGGCATTGAGACTGCCGCGATTTTGGGGGCAGTGTGCGGCAATTCTTCCAAAAAGCTGGAGGTGCTTGCCGAAGTAAAGCCTGCAGATGTTCTGTATGCAAAAGAACTTGTAGAAAAGAATATCTGCGAGGTTCGTCTCATCCCGAATGTCGCCGGATTAAACATCGTGATTCACGCCATCAAAGGGGATGAAAGTGTAGTCGTAGAGCTGTTCGGCTCACATACTAATATTGTGAGAATCGAAAAAGACGGCCAAGTCATTTTAAAAACCGATCCCAACTGTTCAAACGCCAATGCACCGGATCATAGTCTTCTGAATTTAATAGATATCTATAAATTTATAGAAGAAGTGAATATTGAGGATATAAAACTGGTACTTGACCGCCAAATTGAATTCAATATGAATATCGCAGAAGAAGGACTGCATCATCACTATGGTGCCAATGTGGGCGCAACTTTGCTCAAGCATTATGGCGATGATGTCAAGGTGCGCGCCCGAGCTTATGCTGCTGCCGGCAGCGATGCCAGAATGGGAGGATGTGCACTTCCCGTTGTGATTAATTCAGGCAGTGGAAACCAAGGTCTGACCGCTTCTCTGCCTGTTGTCCTCTATGCCAAAGAATTGGGTGCCAGTAAAGAAGCCACTTATCGTGCGCTGGCTTTGAGCAATCTGGTAGCCATCTATCAAAAAAACGGACTGGGCAAGCTGAGTGCATACTGTGGGGCGGTTTCAGCAGCATGCGGCAGCGCAGTCGCGATCACCTATCTCATGGGTGGAGACCGTGAAGCCATGGGCAGAAGTGTGACTAATACGTTGGGCAATGTTTCAGGAATTGTATGCGACGGCGCAAAATCCTCCTGCGCTGCAAAAATCGCCTCTTCATTGGATGCGGCGATCATGGCAAGCATGATGGCCATGGACAATGAAGTGTTTGGTGTCAACGAGGGTCTGGTGAAGGGAAATGTGGAAGACACCATCAGAAGCATCGCCAGAATGGGGCGCGATGGTATGCGCGATACTGATATAGAGATCCTGAATATTATGATTGGGAAATAGGGATACGCAACAAATTTTTATGTATTTTTAATTTTTGTGCTATAATTAGAAAATGGATAATTTTGATAAATTATAAACTGCTAATATTCTCTTTTTTTAATGAAAAGATATATAGAAGGAATATATCGCATACTTTTGTGTATATATTGCAAATTACGCTCATTAATTTGTGAGTTTATATGAATTTAGCCAAACTTTTTCTGATAGCTATATACGTTTTATGCATTGTACAAATTATTAACCTAGTGATAAGATTAATAGTGTCTGTTTGCCGAGTTTTCGAGAAATTTAAACATCTTCATAACTAGGATCTAATGGGCAGAGCATAAGCCTATGAGAAAAATGCATGACTCGAAAATATGATCGGCGGTTAAGAAAATGACAAGGATTTTATTGAATGACATGTGGCACTCTTTTGCATGAAAATATTGACAAGCCTGCAAGGTGCTATTATAATAGCACACATAGCAAAGGTGCTGCAGGTTTTTATCTGTAGTACCTTTTTTAATAAAATCATTCTAGCTACAAGTATTGTGACAAATACACTTAGAAGAATTCAGTGTGCTTAAAACAGTGATATGCCTGTCAATCTTTTATTTTGGGTTTCCTACATCACATTTAATATATTGGAGGTAAAAAATGAAAGGTCTCACAAAAATCCTAGCGCTTACGCTCTGTATGGCGATGCTGCTGACCGCCTGTAGCTCAGGTACTGCGTCCAGCTCTTCAAAATCGCAGGCGTCCTCCCAGACAACAGTGAAAGATACCCTGACAGTCGCACTTAAAAGCGAAGCGACAAATCTGGATCCTCATAACAATACCAGCTTAAATTCGTTTATGATCGAAAACCTGATTTATGACCGCTTAGTTGACAAGAACACGAAAGGCGAAATCGTTCCGATGCTCGCTACCAAATGGGAAGTGCTCGACTCAACCACCATCAGATTCTTCCTTCGCAATGATGTGGTCTTCTCGAATGGTGAGAAGCTGACGGCTGAAGACGTCAAGTACACCATCGCCCGTGCTGAGGTTATGACCGCCAGCAAAACCTACTTCTCGAGCTTTGACGGGGCAAACACAAAGGTAATTGATCCCTATACCATTGATATTAAGATGAAGACCCCCTTCGCGCCTGTATTCAACTATCTTGCCTCTGCCCGCGGAAATATCGTCTGTAAGAAGACGATGGAAGCCGTAGGAAGCGATGCATACGGAAGAAACCCGGTTGGCTCTGGTAAGATGAAATTCTCCAAATGGGTTTCGGGCGACCGTATTGAGCTGGTCAGAAATGACAGCTATTGGGGCACCAAGCCCTCATACAAAAATCTTGTTCTTCGCGTAATTATCGAGCCCGCCAACCGCGCCATTGAACTTGAGACCGGCGGCGTTGACATTTCTTTCGGTATTGATCCCGGTGATATGGATAGGCTGGAAAAGAACAAAGATACCAAAATCGTAGAAGGACCCGGATATGGTTACGGATATTTTGCTTTCAATACAATGAAATTTGATCTTTTTAAAGATATCAGAGTCAGAGAGGCGCTCTCTATTGCGCTTGACATCCCCACGTTAGTCGATTCCGTTTATAAGGGAAATGCGGAAGTGGCCAACAGTGTTCTCAACAGCAAAATTTTCTCTTATGTGAATTCAGGCACAATCAAATATGATCCAGAAAAAGCAAAGTCCTTGTTAAAAGAAGCCGGTTTTGATTTCTCAAAGGTTATCACGATCAGCACAAATGAAGATGTAGCTGCAAAGGATGCTGCTGAAATTGTCCAAAGCATGTGGAAGAAAATCGGCGTTAACGCGCAAATCGAAAGCTATGACTTGGCTACAATGGCTTCAAAAACCACCGCTGGCGCTTTGATGTTCTACTTCCAACAATCCTCTGCTGCTACCGGTGACCCGGATCAGGGGATGGCTCTTTGGATCAGCAAAACATCTTTTGTCCATGATGAAAAGGCGATCTTTGACGCCTGTGCTCTTGGTAAAGCTACCTATGACACCAAAGAAAGAGCGAAAATATATGAAACAGCTCAAAAGCTGGCTTGGGACTACCACGGCCAAATTCCGATTTCATATGTGAACGTTGTCTATGGCACACGCGCCAATGTGCAGAATCTTGATCCGCATCCGGGTTCTACACCTGATCTTTCCTTGATCACTTTTACCAAATAAGATTTCCTTGCGTTCGCCATAAAATCATCGTTAGGCAGAGCCGCCAGCTCTTACTGGAGGCTCTGCTCTAACATGTAAGACTATTTCAATGTTTAAATGCTTCTAAGGAGTGAACCAAGTGTACAAGTATATAGTCCGAAGGCTCTTTTTGATGATCCCTGTGCTTTTAGGGGTCATGTTTTCGATCTTTCTGCTTCTTGAGATGACGCCCGGCGATCCTGCGCGTCTATTGCTGGGGCAGGATGCAACCGATGAGGCTGTCGAAATCCTGAGAGAGGAGCTCGGTCTGAACAGACCGTTTCTGATAAGATTTGGGGATTTTGTATTTAAAGCGGTAACGAAATTTGATTTTGGAACGTCATATAGTACAAAGCAGCCGGTCACTGTTGAGATCTTAGAGAGATACCCTGCCACACTGCTTTACGCGACACTGTGCATCGGAATCTCGGTTTTAATCGGAATTCCTTTGGGAATTATTTCTGCTACAAAGCAGTATTCAATCTTCGACAATGTGGCCATGACATTTGCTCTTTTGGGTGTATCCATGCCGACATTTTGGTTCGGTCTTATGCTAATCCTTTTGTTTTCAGTAAACCTGGGCTGGTTCCCGGCCTCGGGATTTTATGGACCTGCTTATTGGGTTCTTCCCTCTTTGACGGTAGGTATCAGTTCATCGGGTACCATTACCCGTATGACCAGATCCAGTATGCTTGAGGTTGTCAGGCAGGATTATATCAGAACAGCCCGAGCAAAGGGTCAGTCTGAAAATGTAATCATTTTTAAACACGCGCTTAAAAATGCTCTGATTCCCATTATAACGGTCATCGGCATTCAGTTCGGGGCAAGCCTTGGTGGTGCGATTATATCAGAGCAGATCTTCTCAATCCCCGGGATCGGAAAGCTGATGGTTGACGCAATTAAAGCCAGAAACTTTCCTGTTGTTCAGGGTGGCGTACTTAGCATCGCGTTGGTATTCAGCCTTGTGAATCTAATTGTTGATTTGCTGTATGCCTTTATCGATCCCAGAATCAAATCACAGTTTAGCGTAAGCAAGAAGACAAAAAAAATTGCCGCTTGTGCTGTCCCTGGCGGAGATTCAACGATTTCTAAGCAAGGAGGTGTGAGTTAATTGGACACTCAAAATGTAGCCGCTTCTGTTGAAACAAAAAAACCACACAAAAAAAAGAGCCAGTTTAAAGAGATATGGAAGAGATTTACAAGAAACAAAATGGCAGTTTTTGGACTCTTGGTTTTATCACTGATGATCTTTGTCTCAGTCTTTGCTGATGTAATCGCACCATATGATTTCGATGCCCAAGATTTAACGGCGAAATTTCTTTCGCCGAGTGCTGCTCATCTTATGGGTACAGATAACTTCGGCCGAGATATATTTAGCAGAATTTTATATGGTTCCAGAGTTTCGCTGCAGGTCGGTTTGATTTCGGTCGGAATCGGCGCCATAATCGGCGGAGCGATGGGAGCAGTGGCCGCTTTTTACGGCGGATATGCTGACACGATTATTATGCGTATCGTCGATATTATGATCGCGATGCCCGGTATATTGCTGGCGATTGCGATCTGTGCCGCACTGGGACCTGGAATGGTAAATACAATGATTGCGGTCGGAATCAGTTCTGTGCCCACATATGCCCGAGTTGTCCGATCCTCGGTGCTGACAATCAAGCAACAGGAATTTATCGAGGCGGCAAGGGCAATTGGTGCCAATGACGGCCGTTTGATTCTTCGTCATATTATTCCCAACTCTCTCGCACCCATCATCGTTCAGGCCTCTTTGGGTGTTGCGAGAGCGATTCTGGCTGCTGCAAGCATGAGCTTTATCGGTCTGGGCATTCAGCCGCCTAACCCCGAATGGGGTGCCATGCTTTCTGCGGGGCGAGGCTATATCAGAAATTACCCTCATATGGTTTTCTACCCCGGCCTTGCCATTATGATCACAATCTTTTCAATGAATCTTTTGGGTGACGGTCTTCGCGATGCGTTAGATCCTCGTCTGAAGAGATAGAATAGGGGTATGCCAATGAAACTGCTTGAAGTAAAAAATACTACAATCCATTATATAACCGATGATGGGACAGTAAAGGCCGTAAACGGCATTAATTTGGATATTGCAAAAGGCGAGACATTGGGTTTGGTTGGTGAAACGGGTGCTGGGAAAACGACAACCGCATTGGGAATTTTAAGGTTGGTACCAGATCCGCCCGGCAAAATGCTCAGCGGTGAAATACTATTTGAAGGCGAAAATCTTCTTGAAAAAACTGAATACGAAATGAGAAAGATCAGGGGAAACAAGATATCCATGATATTTCAGGACCCCATGACCGCTCTTAATCCGGTTCTCACAGTGGGCGACCAGATAGCAGAGGTGATTCATCTACACCAGAAGATAAGCCGTACCGAAGCCGTACAAAAGGCCTGTCATATGCTGGAACTGGTTGGCATCCCCCCCGAAAGAATTTCGGATTATCCGCATCAGTTTTCAGGTGGCATGAAACAACGTGTGGTCATAGCCATTGCTCTGGCCTGCAATCCAACCCTGTTGATAGCCGACGAACCAACCACCGCTCTGGATGTCACCATTCAGGCACAGGTCATTGAGATGATGGACCATTTAAAGAAAGAGCTTGGCACCTCTACCCTCTTGATCACCCATGATCTTGGCGTCGTGGCAGAGATGTGCGACCGCGTGGCAATTATGTATGCAGGTGAAATCGTGGAGAGTGGAACGCTGGAACACGTTTATAATCATACATCTCATCCGTACACCAAGGGACTTTTTGGTTCGATACCCAATCTGATTGACGATGTCGACCGTTTAAATCCTATCCATGGTTTGATGCCCGATCCCACCAACCTGCCCAGCGGATGTACATTTCACCCGCGTTGTCCATATAAAATGGCAGCCTGTGAAATCACCAACCCCCCTGTGATAGAGACAGAAGAAGGGCATAAGGTCAAGTGTCTGCTCTTTTCTGCGAAGGAAGAAGGTGCTTTGAATGGATAAGCTGCTGGAAGTAAAAAATCTAAAGAAGTATTTTAAAACACCACGTGGAATGCTCCACGCAGTGGACGGAGTCAGCTTTTCGATTGAAAAAGGGAAAACCCTCGGCGTGGTGGGAGAATCCGGCTGTGGAAAATCCACGCTTGGCAGAGTTGTGCTCAATCTTCTGGACGCTACAGACGGCGAAATATACTTCGAAGGCGAATGCGTTGGCGGAGCAAAGGGCAAAAAATTGGCAGAGCTGCGCCATAAGATGCAAATCATCTTTCAGGACCCTTTCTCATCATTGAATCCTCGTATGTCTGTCAGCGAGATTATTGGAGAACCACTGAAGATATATAATATGTGCAAAACCAAGGATGAGTACTACGCCAGAATTGCCGAACTTATGGAGACGGTAGGTCTTGCCGAAAGGCTTGAAAACGCCTACCCGCATGAGTTGGATGGTGGCCGCAGGCAAAGAGTAGGAATTGCAAGAGCACTGTCACTGGATCCAAAATTTATTGTCTGCGATGAGCCGGTCTCGGCTTTGGATGTTTCTATTCAGGCGCAAATACTCAACCTTATGCAGGACCTTCAAAAGCAACATGGTCTTACCTATATGTTTATTACACACAATCTTTCTGTGGTCAAGCATATTTCCAATGATATTCTTGTCATGTATCTTGGCAATGTTGTGGAAAAATGCGACGCAAAAGAATTGTTCCGTACTCACTATCATCCTTATACGCAAGCCTTGCTGTCCGCGATACCCATTCCTGCCATTGGTATGCACAAAGAACGGATTCTTCTCAAGGGAGAAATTTCTTCGCCAATAAATCCAAAACCAGGATGTCGGTTTGCTGCCCGTTGCCCCTATGCAACCGATTTGTGCACAACCCAGCAGCCTGAGCTGATAGAGCTTTCGCCAAATCATTTTGTTGCGTGCCATCATGTGAAAGAAATAAACAGCCTGTGATTAAAGGAGTGGAACACATGAACAAAAAGCCTGTGATCATGATCTCTGCAGCCCATGATATCGATCCGGTGCGTCACTGTGAACAATATGTTCTCAACAAAACATATTCGCTTGCAGTGATTGCAGGTGGCGGCATTCCCGTTTTACCGGTAGACCCAGCATTGGCAGATGAGTATGTGAAAATAGCCGACGGTCTGGTACTCACCGGTGGATGGCCGATCCACCCGGCAAACATCTCCTCTGGAGCCGTTACCAAAGAGGAGCAAGCCAAATACATGAAAGAGGTTCGTGACCCCTACGACCTGAAGCTATACTGGGCGTTCAGAGATGCAGGCAAGCCCATCATGGGCATTTGCCGGGGGCATCAGATGATCAACATAGGACAGGGCGGGGATCTCATTTACGACCTTCCGGGCGTATTCGGCACCGAACATAGAGAGGGCATCTCCCATATGATTAAGACAGAGCCTGGCTCTATTGTCGCACGACTTTATGGCGAAGAGTTTTTGATCAACAGCCACCACAGCTATTATGTAAACAAGTTAGGTGAAGGCATCAAAATCACTGCCTGGTCACCAGAGGGTGTTCCCGAGGCGCTCGAGCATGAAACACTTCCTATTTTCGGACTGCAATGGCATCCCGAAAGAATGAGGGGGGAAATGGCAAATCCTCCAAAAGGCCCAGATATGACAAAGCTGTTCCAGTATTTTGCCAATCTGTGCTGCCAATCTGAAACTGAAAAAGCGTAAAGGAGTTGCCGATGATGAATAAAAAACCTGTCATTGTAGTGACCAGCGAACATGGTTTTTCAGCGGCCAATATGGGTTCTGTTCCCCTTTATATTCTTGACAAAGCCTATTCTCATGCGATCACCGCCGCTGGTGGTATCCCGATTACGCCTTTGGGTCCCTGTATGGAAGACAGATATTGTGAAATGGCTGATGGCCTTCTCCTCACAGGTGGTTCAAATATCCATTCGGGGCGCTATAATACTCCGTTCATCGATCAAGATGCATCGTATGGTATCAGCTATCATCGTGACAATATAGAGTTTGACCTCTTCAAAGCATTTTTTGAAGCCGGAAAACCTATAATGGGAATCTGCCGTGGAAATCAACTGATTAACGTTGCCCTTGGCGGTACACTTGTTCAAGATTTAATGAAGGTCAAAGGCACCGAGCATTCCGATGGGAGCTCTCAGCAGATCAATGCAGAGCCTGATTCGATCCTTGAAAAGCTTTATGGCAAGGAATTTCAAGCAAATACCTTCCATCGCCAGGCAATTGATAAACTGGGTGCGGGTCTCAAAATTACCGCCTATGCGCAAGACGGTATTCCCGAGGCGTTGGAGCATGAAACCAAACCCGTCTTTTCCGTTCAGTTCAGACCTGAGCTGATGTGCAAAGAGGCCGGGACGAATTTTGATGGGCCGGATATGATCAGCCTTTTTGAGTACTTTGTTAATCTTTGCCGCGATGAGGCAAAATAAAGACACGATCAGAAAACGAAATATTAATAACATAAAACAATCCTCTGCCGTGATGGCAGAGGATTGTTTTTATAGTTGATTGCTACATTGTAAAATGAAATGCGACAGAAAAAAGATAGCCCAAGGCAGCCAAAACGTGTAGAATAGAGTTTGCAACAACAACATTCACACAAGGAGGCAGCCATGAGCCACCACCATTTTACAACATTCGAACGAGGAAAGATAGAGGAACTCCGTCAAATCGGATATACGACCCGGAAAATCGCATCACGTCTGGGATGTCACCACAGCAGTATTGCTAGAGAATTGAAACGTTTTTACGGTGCCCGAGCGTATAACGCAGAAGAAGCACAACTGGATTACCAGAAGAAACGGCACAACAGCAAACCTCAAGGGAAATGGAACGAGGAGTTGTGCGCAGCTGTGGCAGAAAAGCTGAAAGAGACCTGGTCGCCAGAACAAATATCACATACCGTTACTTCAAGCCAACTGAGCTTTAAAACAATATACAACTGGCTTTATGCCGGACGACTGAACGGACTCACCGCAGATGTGCTGCGCCGTAATGGAAAAAAGAGAAGCTGTAAAAATCTTGCGCATTATGCTCGTGGTACTTCTATCCACAAGAGACCCAAAGAGGTATATACCAGAGAAACATTTGGGCATTGGGAACTTGATACGGTGGTTTTCTCTAGGGGTTCCAGCGGTTGCTTGGCCACCTTTGTGGAACGAAAAACAAGGTTCTATACAGCCGTTCCCATTCCTGATCGAACGGCAGCTTCCATGGAAGCTGCAATCAAGCACCTGCACACTTTATTGCCACAAGGCACATTCAAAACAGCAACAACAGATCGTGGCGGTGAATTTGCCTGTTATGATGTAATCCAGAAAGATCTAGGCTTAACTCTTTATTTCGCTGATCCATATTGTCCGCATCAGAGAGGAAGCAATGAGTACGGTAACGGTTTGCTCAGAGAGTTCTTTCCGAAAGGTACTGTTCTGTCCACTGTTTCTCATCAAAACCTGTCTTCTTCTCTTCTGCTTATAAACAATAGACCCCGAAAATGTCTTAATTGGAATACACCTTCCCAGCTCTTTCTACTCGAACTGTCGCATTTGGCTTGACAATGTAGCGATTCACTTGAAAACAAGCTTGTATTTTCTTCCCTCGCCTTCGGCGGGGGAAGAAAATGACGTTTTATATATAGCCAGTTTTTAAGTGAATTGGCTATATGTTCTGAATCAATTATTCTATTTTGACTTTTTAGCAACATAAGAAGTTAACATAGGAACACATATTGCCGTAACCACAACTGCCGCTGCAATTTGTGCCGTAGCCACGGCAACATACGGTTGCATCGTCTTGTCCAGTAAAGCGACTGCTGCCGGGGTTGCGACTGCATTTCCAGCAGCACTCGAAACTGCGGCGGCCGCATAGCCTGGTCTTCTATTAATCGATTTATCTACTAATATGAGTGGAATACCCCCTATTGCCATGACTAAAATGCCTAGGAGAACACCACTATAACCGGCTTTCATCACATTTGTAAAGTTTATGCCGGCACCTAAAGCAAATGCAAAGCAAGGGATCATAATATCAATTCCAGGCTTAAAGAGTATTCTTATATCGTCATCCAGATTTCCTAGAATGATTCCAACTATCAATGGACCTATAGCGCCCAATAAACTTATGACAGGAATATCAGCCATACCTGATGCTCCTAGCGCGAGCAAAGTTAAAAAAGGACCGTCTTTAATGTTAAGTACGCTTAAGGCGCCAATATCTATAGGATCACCATACTCCGAAACCAGGGCGGCATATAAACCGCCATTACCGCTTGTCATAGCGCTGACTAGGGCTAGCACAGAAATCCCGAAAATCCCTTCCATCCCAAATCGTTTAGCAACCAGCAGTGCAAACCCAGCCCCGATTAAAAACTTAGCAATTACTAATACGGCTCCCCTTTTCAATGCTTCAGGAGCCTCCTTAAATTTTAACTGGCTTCCGACAAACATTAAAAATACGCCTACTAAAGCAGCTGAGCCTTTGCTTGAAAATACTGCTGTTGTAAAGGATCCTATTTCAAGAAGTGCAGGGCAAAAGGTATTGAATGCAGCACCTATTAACAAAGGAACAACCATCAATCCCCCAGGTATTTTCTTTACCCGCGATAAAATTTTCAAATTCATTGTTTCCTTTCTCAGCCCCTTTTTGTTAGTTTATCATCTTTTCGCTCACATTGAAACTATAGTTGATTAACTTGAAAACAAGCTTATGATTTCTTCCCCCGCCTTCGGCGGGGGAAGAAAATGGAGTTTTATATATAGCCAGTTTTTAAGTTAATTGGCTATAGTACAATGCAACATCATAAACTTGTAGTTTTTCGCGCCTTCGGCGGGGGAAACTACAAGAACATTTAACCCATTGCCATAAAAGATTTTGATTTTACAAGCCACTAGAATTATGATTGGAGCCAGATCAAGAAAATCATTTATATCAGGATATCGATACCTATTTTGGACGAGTGAAATCATTTCTCAATATGCTTTGTGTTAGAATTACTAAGCATTTCTATAAATTTATATCTATACTTTATGGTCGCATGAATAAAAAAACGTTATAATAAAAATAAGAATAAAGAGGAGGTACATAAAGTGTCTATTGATGTTTCATTGTTTTTAGAAAACCTAGAAAAAAAGGGTTTTAAAACAAAGCACGTAAAAACCGCCAAAGATGCATGTAGTTTTCTTCTTTCTGAGATCGGCATCAATTCTTCAGTCGGAATCGGAGGATCAATGACGATTGAAGAACTTGGCATTGCGGATGCTCTTGCCGAACGGGGTAATCCTGTTTTTTGGCACTGGAAAGTTCCTTCGGAAAAAGCAAAGGAAACCAGAGAAAAAGCAAATTCATCCGATGTCTATCTCTGTTCCACGAACGCAGTTTCCATGGGCGGAACCTTTTACAATATTGACGGAACCGGAAACCGAGTTGCAGCCATTTCTTATGGAGGACAGCCTCTTTTTATCGTGATGAGCACAAGCAAAATTGCCCAAACGGAAAATGATGCAATGAAAAGGGTGAAGGATATAGCCTGTACACTCAATGCAAGGCGACTAAAACTCAATACACCCTGTGCAATAACAGGAAAATGTATTGATTGCTCTTCACCACAGCGTTTTTGCAATGTTACCTGCATTCTTGAAAGGCCAACTGGGAACCGAGAAGTACATATTGTGGTTGTAGATGAGAAACTTGGGTATTAGCCCGCATAACACGTATTCTTTAAAAACCCGTCATCAAGTATGGCGGGTTTTTTGTATCCTGCCATCCGACTTTCATTGCATATATATAGCCAATTAACTTAAAAACTGGCTATATATAAAACGTCATTTTCTTCCCCCGCCTTCGGCGGGGGAAGAAATCACAAGCTTGTTTTCAAGTTAATCAACTATACTCTGCGCCCTGCTCTCACTATTCTAGAATCTCCTCACTATAGTGCTAGTACAATGTAACATCTTTAACCCATTGCCATAAAAGATTTGGATTTTACATGGCGCAAAAAAAAGCAGAGACATAAACACGAATAGTCCGCCCCGCGTAAATGTTTATTTAAAATACAATATGTTGAATTTGCCCATTTATCATATAAAAAGTTCTCTATAATCAGACCTTTTCAAATAAATTCTTCTGAAGATATATCATAATTAAATGAATCTTAAAACAATTTTGTGTTTATTTCTTACATAATCCGTATTATTTGGTAATTATGTACTTGATATTTACCGTTTGTTGACACGATTTATGCTATGTGATAATATTTACATGAGTTTACGTTGTGTAAATTATACATTTTGTAAATGGAGGAAAGAAGAGATGAAACTAAGCGCAAAAAGGCTCGTTGCTCTTATGCTGGTGCTAGCTATCGCATTCGCTTCTGTCGCGTGTTCCGGGGGAACTACAACTGCGGCGGCATCCAGTACAGCAAGTTCCTCAAAATCTGGGGCTGCCTCGGCTTCCGGCAGTGAAAAGAAAAGTACCAAAGACACCTTCAAAATGGGTATGTCCGCTGAGCCCACATCTATGGACCCTGCCATGTCGAAAGATCTGATCACGTGGATGTTCATGCTAAACACCTATGATACCCTTATTAAATACGACTGGCCCACCCAAAAATATGTCTCTGCCCTGGCCAGTGAATGGAAAGTAAACGACAATTCCACTGAGGTTACATTTACGATCAGAAAAGACATCACCTTCCATAACGGTGAGAAGATGACCATGGATGATGTGATGTTCTCTCTGGACAGAGCGTTGAAATCCAGCTTCACAGCACAGATCAACGACTGCATCAGTAAATTTGAAAAGATTGATGACACGCATCTGAAGGTCGTATTAAAATACGGCTATGCGCCTATCCTTGAGGTTTTGGTAACACCCTGTTGGGGCATCGTAAGCCAAAAGGCCGTTAAAGAAGCGGAAGCTGCCGGAAAAGATTTTGGCAGAATCGCTTGCGGCACCGGCGCTTACAAACTCAAAGAGTGGAAAAGTGGAGATAAACTGGTATTCGAGTCCTTTGACAAATATTACGAAGGCGCACCGACCATCAAAAACATCACCGCAACACTGATCACGGATCAGTCTGCCGGTGCTATCGCTCTGGAAAATGGTTCTTTGGACTATTACTATGGTATCCAGAACAGCGATATCAATCAGTTGGCGAAAGTACCCACCCTTAAGGTTTACGAACAAAAAGACGGCGTCGGTCTGTACGATATCACCTTCAACGTCACCGACGGCATCTTCAAGGACGCCAGACTGCGCAAGGCCGTCGCATACGCTCTTGACCGCGAGGAAATCCTTCTGGGAGGACAGGAAGGCAATGGCGTTGTCAACGACTGCTGGTGCGCTACAGGTGCCTTCGGTTGGCAAAAAGATTATAAGTGGTACACACAGGATCTGACAAAAGCAAAGGCTCTTATGACCGAGGCTGGATATCCCAACGGATTTGATGTTGTGTTCACACAGGATTCCAGCAAGACCTATATGACCTCTGCCGAAATCATGCAGGCCCAGCTCAAGAAGATTGGTATCAATGTCACCTTCGAAAAGCTAGAGAGAGCCACATGGCTTGACACGGTTTCAGTCAACAGAAAATTTGTTGCTTCTCTGCGTATGACTAACCACGTTGTCAATGACGCCGACTATATCCTCACCCGCAGACTGACCACTGGTATGCTGGGCGGCGGCAATAACTACGCTGGTTATTCGAACACCAAGTTCGACGAGATGGTAGCAAAAGCCCGAACCCTCAGCAATGCGCAGGAGCGTCTCGCTATCTACAAACAGTGTTATGATATCATCAAAGAAGATGTACCGGTAATCCCACTATACACAACAACTTCCAAGGGCGTAGCAAACGCCAAACTCCGTGGCTTTACGAACCATCCCATGAACAGAAACACCTGGTCCACACTGTATTTCGTTGACTGATTTTGTCACTGATTTATGGAGCGACCATCTACCCCAAAATTGATTTACAGGTATTTAGGATATCAGGAAATTTTTGATTAAAATTTCATTTCCTAATAGTGCCGTGAGACCGGCTATCGGTAACAGAGGTTTTCTCTGTCGGCGAGCCGGTCTTTCGGTATTACAAGGTATCCTTATGAAGTCTGTGGAAAGGGCAATTATGCTGAGATACATATGGAAACGATTAATTCTGATGATCCCCGTTCTCATAGGAGTCTCTTTTATCATTTTTACAATTATGAACTTAACGCCCGGTGATCCCGCCATGATGATTCTGGGTGAAGGCGCACCGAAAGAGGCACTGGAGGCCAAAAGAGAAGAACTGGGGCTTAACGATCCCTTTATCGTCAGATATATAAACTATCTGACAGATACTGTACGCGGCGACTTCGGCAATTCTTACCGTACGGGTATCAAGGTATTTGATGAGATCAAGACACGTCTGCCTTATACCCTTCAGCTTGCCACTATCAGTATTATTGTGGCGGTCATCATTGGTTTGCCAATAGGCGTCATATCGGCTGTAAAGCAGTATTCGCTGGTCGACACCTCCACAATGGCTGTTTCACTGCTGGTCACATCTATGCCTGGCTTCTTCCTTGCCATGATTCTGATCCTTATCTTCTCTCTCAAGCTTGGCTGGCTTCCGCTGATAGGCCTGACTTCATGGAAGCACTATATCCTGCCCGCGATTGCGTCTGCCTCCGGTACGACCGCTTCACTGATGCGCATGACTCGTTCTACTATGCTGGAGGTCATCCGTCAGGACTATATCAGAACCGCTCGCGCAAAGGGCGCTACAGAAAACAAAGTCATCTACGGCCATGCGCTGAGAAACGCTTTGCTTCCCGTCGTCACCGTGATCGGCGTAAACTTTGGCTTCGCCCTGGGTGGTTCCATCGTCATCGAGCAAGTCTTCTCAATTCCAGGCTTAGGACAGCTTATGATCAACTCCATCAGAACAAAAGATACGCCAATGGTTTTGGCATCCGTTCTTTGCGCAGCCGTTTTTGCCAGCTTTGTAAATCTGCTTGTCGACATTCTGTATAGCTATATCGATCCCAGACTTACATCCCAATATTCATCTGTTAAAAAGAGGGTGAAAAGTGCATGACAGATATAAAGACAAATAATACACAACATATTGAGATAAAGATACATAAATATAAGAAAAAGAGTCAGTGGAAAGTAATTTGGACACGCTTTCAGAGAAGCAAGCTGGCGATGATTGGTCTGTTTGTATTTGTTTTAATGATGATCGCCGTCCTTGGTGCAGATCTTTACTTGGACTATAATACGGATGCCATCGGGCAGAGCATCAAGAACAGATTCCAACTTCCCAACAGCGTACATTGGTTTGGTACCGACCAATTCGGACGCGATGAGTTCGCACGTGTTGTTTATGGTGGTCGAATTTCCATGTTCGTCGGTGTAGCCACTGTTTGTGTATCATTGGTATTTGGCTCAATGATCGGCGCAACTGCCGCGTACTACGGCGGCAAGGTTGATAACCTTCTGATGCGTTTCATGGATGTATTGATGGCTATTCCCAGTACACTGTTAGCAATTACCATCATTTCTGCTCTGGGTTCCAGCATGCCTAATCTGATCGTGGCGATGGGTGTCTCTCAGATTCCCAGAATGTCACGTATCGTGCGTTCCGCTGTGATGGGTGTAAAAGGACAAGAGTTTATCGAGGCCGCCAGAGCTTGCGGAACAAGCGATATGCGTATTATTTTCAGGCATATCTTACCCAATGCGATGGGACCGATCCTGGTTCAGGCAACACAGACCATTGCTCGCTCTGTAATCACCGTTGCGTCCCTCAGCTTCATCGGTCTCGGCGTTTCTGAGCCTACGCCTGAATGGGGCGGAATGTTGTCTGAAGCAAAGAGCCAGATGCGTTATTATCCCCACTTAGCTCTCTACCCGGGTATCGCAGTCGTCATGTCGGTTATGTCCCTTACCATGGCGGGAGACGGCCTGAGAGACGCTATGGATCCGAGACTGAGAAACTAATAGGGAAAGAGGAAACGGATATGTCGGAAAAGCTGTTGGAAATTAATAACCTGCACGTGATGTATAAGACGGACGAGGACAACGTATATGCTCTTAACGGAATTAATCTTTCTCTGGATAAAGGTGAAACGCTGGGCCTCGTCGGTGAAACCGGTGCAGGAAAATCGACCATTGCGCTCAGTATCATGAAGCTGCTCCCCGAGAGAACCGGCTTTATCACAAAAGGCGAGATTATTTTTGAGGGAAAAGATCTCATCCACGCTACCGAGGCCGATATGCGCGCCTTGCGAGGTGAAGATATCTCTATGATCTTTGCCGATCCAATGAGCGCCCTGAACCCCATCCACACCGTAGGCACACAGATTGCCGAGGTTTTGGAGTTGCATCACCCTGATCTCAACCACTCGGAAATAGAGAAAAAGGTTGACGAAATGATGGAAATGGTAGGGATTCCCTCCGCGCGTAAGGTCGAGTATCCTCATCAGTTCTCGGGCGGCATGAAGCAGAGAATCGTAATCGCGATCGCACTGGCCTGCAACCCCAAAATGTTGCTGGCTGACGAGCCCACAACTGCTTTGGATGTCACCATTCAGGCTCAGGTTCTGAATATGATGAATCAACTCAAATTGAAGCTGAATACCGCTATGATCCTGATCACCCACGACTTGGGTGTTGTTGCGCAGGTCTGCAACAACGTTGCCATTGTCTATGCCGGTAAGATCATTGAAAAGGGTACCGTTGAAGATATTTTTGAAGGTGAGCATCACCATCCATACACAACAGGTCTGTTTGGTTCCATCCCTGATATGGTCAATAAGACAGCGCGTCTGACCCCCATAGACGGTCTGATGCCTGACCCGACACAGATAATTCCGGGCTGCCGCTTCGCAGATCGCTGCCCCAATCGCATGGAAATCTGCGAAACCACAGACCCTGCCGAAGTAGCAAATGGCACACATGAGATCAAATGCCACCTCTACAAGACAGCAGAAGAAATTTAGCAGGGAGGAAAACAAAATGGATGTGCCACTGATTCAAACAAAAGAACTTGTTAAATATTTCAGCACCAAAAAAGGTCCTCTTCATGCTGTTGATCATGTAAACATCAGTATCCAAAAAGGCCAGACGCTGGGTGTTGTCGGCGAATCCGGATGCGGAAAGTCCACTTTGGGCAGAACCATTCTTCGTCTTTTGGAGCCTACAGGCGGAGATATTCTTTATAACGGCGAGAGCATTTTGGGGTATAATAAGAAGCAGATGAAAGAAATGCGTAAAAATATGCAGATCATATTCCAAGATCCGTTCACTTCACTGAATCCCCGTATGACGGTAAGTGAAATCATCGCCGAGCCCATGAAGGCTTGCAATACTATTACAGATAAAAATGAACGTCAGGAAAGAGTTTATCAGTTGATGGAAACTGTCGGCCTTGCAGACAGATTTGTTAATACATACCCCCACGAGCTGGACGGCGGCAGACGTCAGAGAATCGGTATTGCCCGCGCGTTGGCTGTTGATCCCAAGTTCATTGTTTGTGACGAGCCTGTTTCAGCACTGGACGTTTCCATTCAGGCGCAAATCCTGAACCTGATGATGGATTTGCAGGATAACATCGGCCTTACTTATATGTTCGTAACCCATAACCTAAGCGTGATCAAACATATCAGCAACCACATCGCCGTTATGTATCTGGGCCAGTGCGTTGAAACAGCTCCCACAGATGAGCTTTTCGCCAACCCTACCCACCCCTATACACAAGCGCTGCTAAACGCAATTCCCATCGCCAGCTTAAAGCATCGCAAAGAACTGTATATCATCAAGGGCGAGGTTACCAGCCCCGTCAATCCAAAGCCGGGCTGTCGTTTTGCAGACCGCTGTCCATACGTCAAAAACGTCTGCAGAGAGCCTGATCTTTCGCTTAAAGAAATTTCGCCCGGGCATTCTGTTGCTTGTAGATTGTTCGAGTAATACATGAAAAGGAGGGCGCTGGATGGGTGAATATGCCCTTCAGCTATCATCAGTTATGAAACCATTTCCTATCATAGAAATGACTGCTGAAACTCCGTTCGAAAGAGGAGTGGAATATGGCAAACAGGCCCGGGAACTGATAGAAGTATGTATCGGGCATTATAAAAAGCTGTTTGTGAAGGGTGGCCAGACCTGGGAGCAGGTGCTGAAATATGCCCTTGCCTATATTCCTATGATCGAAAAAGCTATGCCGGAAGTCATGGAAGAGGCCCGAGGCATCGCCAAAGGCTCCGGTAAAGATATTGCTGAGATTATGGCGATAAACTGCCGCTATGAGATTACTAAGTTTCCCAAAGTGCCCGAGTGCACCACCGCCGCGGTCCTTCCTGAGGCTTCCCAAAACGGTAAGACCTATGCAATTAAAAATTGGGACTACAACGTAAGCATCATGCCCCATATCGTTCTTCTCCATATTAAAACAAAAGAATATTCTGCGTTCGGTTGGTCAGAGGCAGGCCAGATGATGCGTGAGGGCTTCAGCTCATATGGTGTCGCAATCTGCAACAACTCTCTGCAGTCTGTAAAAGATTACCCCGGTTCAGGCATCCCCGTGACCTTTTTACGCAGAAAAGTATTGGCCAGTCAGAGCTTTGAAGAAGCAAGGGATTTCGTTTATAGTGTTCCCAGATGTGTTTCCAATAATATTTTACTGGTAGGCGCCAAGGGTCAGGTTGTCAACTTTGAGGCACAGCCCGATAAGATTGATTCTGTATTGTCCCTGGGCGGTATCCTCACCCATGCCAATCACTTCGTCATCGATCCTGAAACTGATGCGCTTAAGGATAAGCCCAAGAACAGAGACGTCAGGCTGATGGAACTGCTCAGTAAGCGCCGTGGCCACATCACAGTAGATTATATTGAGGAGTGCCTCAAAGATCATATATACTATCCTCTGGCTGTCTGCGGTCATCCTACGCTGGGTGACGATGGCACCTATAAGAGCGAGCGCATGACGGTCGCGTCCATGATTGTTGATTTTGCCGACAATACAGCCTATATTTGTGCAGGCCCCCCCTGTGAAGGTGAATATATCGCATATAAACTATAAGGGAAAGAAGGATCATCGTGAAATCATTCTTGTTTGTAAAAGTCAGTGGTTCCACTCCTTATGAATGCGGAAAGCAGTATGGCGAGCAAGCTAAAGAATTGATCGCCACCGCTGTTGCTGACTATAAACTGCTTTTTGCCGAGACCTCAGATAAAACTTGGGAACAGATTACTGAATATGCGCTTTCTTATCTTCCCATCATCAGGGAGACGATGCCAGACATATTAGAAGAGGCCGAGGGGATCGCTTATGGAGCAGGTGTTTTATTTGGTGATATCATGGTACTCAACTGTCGCTATGAGATTACGAAGTTCCCCAAGGATAAAGAATGCACGACCGGTACGGTCTTGCCGGAAGCGTCTAAAGATGGGGCGATGTACCTGATTAAAAACTGGGACTACCGCGTGGGCATTATTGACCACATAGTGGTACTGCATATCACCGAACCGGACGGCAACAGGATCATAGGAATCACGGAAGCCGGCCAACTTGTGCGCGATGGTATGAACACCTATGGAATTGCGCTGGTAAACAACAATCTGCAGTCGATCTATGATACCAGAGGTGTGGGAGTACCATCCTGTTTTCTGAGAAGAAAAGTACTCAAATGCAAGAGCTTTGATGAAGGCAAAAAGCTGATCTGCAGTTTCAAACGTTCGGTATCCTGCAACATGATGATGGTATCTGGAATAGAGAAAAAGGCAGCAGACTTTGAAGTATATCCCATGGGTACCGACATTGTCGAACCGGAACAGGGCGTTTTGACCCATGCAAACCACTTTTTGGTACAGCCTGAGATCCACGCACTGACCCAAAGCCCAAGAGGAGAAAGACTCCGTGAACTGCTGATGTCAAAGCATGGCCAAATCGATGTGGCACATATCAAAGCCTGTCTCTCTGACCATAAAAATTATCCCTACGCGTTGTGCCGGCATCCGGCTGATGTTTCCGTACGTCTAGGACGCAGAAGTATCACCGTTGCCTGTGAGATCTATGATTTTGAAGCAGGTGTTGTACACATCTGCGCTGGTCCTCCCTGCGAAGGAGAGTTTAAAACATACGTGCTATAATGAACAGATAACGAATAATTTCAGTACCTAAAGATCTAGATGAATAACCCGTTTAAATCGGCTAAAAGTGCAAGCAGGCATAAAATCCATAAAAACCGCTTCCCAATTTTCACTGACAAGCGATTTTTCATCGTGTATTCTGCATACAATTCAGGCCGCGCAATAAAGATATTCTGCAATAGAATTTTAATGGAAGTAATATAGCCAATTAACTTAAAAACTGGCTATATATAAAACGTCATTTTCTTTCCCCGCCGAAGGCGGGGGAAGAAATCACATGCTTGTTTTCAAGTTAATCAACTATATTAATAGAATGAAAAAAACCTCTACATATTTGAAATACAGCCTGCGGCTTGTTTGCTGCAGGCTGTATTTTTACTTTTTACACAGATTTCTTTATGTTATAATGAAATGAAATTGGAGATGAAACTATGTTACAAGGTATCTTAGCTTTAGTAGGTGCATCTGTTCTGCTTGGCGTAATTCCCTCTGCCAACAAATATATACTCTTAAGTGGTATGTCATCCGGCAGCATTGTCTTTTTTATGCAGCTGACCATTGCGGTCAGTGCACTCATTATAGGAATGATTACACGGCAATCGTTTCGTGTAAGTAAAAAACAGCTTGTTATGCTTCTCATAGTAGGAGCTGTTGGTATGGGTGGCACCGAATTTTTGCTTAATATTGCTTATGGGATGATTCCGGTTGGCCTCACAACCATGTTGCATTTTTTGTACCCAAGTATTGTTTCAATCATCATGGTGGTATTGTTTAAGCAAAAAATGACGAAGTTAAAGCTGGGGGGGATATTGCTTTCAGTTGCTGGTATGTTATTGATTGCCGACTTGAGCGGTGGAATTAAATTGGCAGGTATAGCTGCTGCTTTGTGTTCAAGTTTAACTTATACATTTTATATGATTGCAAATGAAAAAGGCAATATCAATGAACTTCCGTTAATTATAAAACTGTTTTTCGTTTCGTTTGGCAGTACCTTGGCATTTGGTATTCAAACTGCTGCTTCAGGCACGTTCTCTCTGCCTGTCGGGACTGTCGTATTTGTGCAGCTGTTTTTCATTTTAGGACTTGGCTCTATGATAGCATTTTATCTGCTAATCGCTGGTATTAAATTGATTGGCGCTTCATCCGCTTCATTTTTTAATATGCTCGAGCCAATTACTAGTTTAGTAGTAAGCAATTTAATCTACCATGATCAACCTAGCTTGTTCACTTTGCTTGGGTGCTCTTTAGTACTGTCGTCGGTGCTGCTGGCTGCATTAGATGGTTCAAAAAAGTAAAGGTGCGAATCTGAATATAGCCATATTTATCTATTCTCAAACGGGTAGGCGCCTCAGCGGTTAAAAAGCCTCAGTATGGCATTAAAACCATCGTCCTCTTCGGCATCCGACTCACCGTTCTTACCGGCATCCTCTACAGCGGCGACTTTGGCCTCTACCCTTACGGCCGCAGACTGAGACGCGGAGCCGGGGGTTGTCTTGGCGGGAGTTTTAAATGTATAGGGGGGAATCTTAAAGTTCTTATCCACATCAAAGCCTGTTGCGATGACGGTGATCAGCATTTCATCATTGAAGCTGTTATCATAAGCAACGCCCCATATGAGGTTTACGTCCGGATGTGCGGAATTATGTATCATAGCAGAGGCAAGATCTACATCATCCAAACTGATATCGGGTGAAGCGGTAATATTGATGATAACACCCTTAGCCCCGTTAATGGATGTTTCAAGCAGTGGAGAGGAGATGGCTGCCTCAGCTGCCATTTTCGCCTTGTCCTTGCCAGAAGCCCTGCCGACGCCCATGTGCGCTAAACCTGCGCCTCTCATAATAGAGGATACATCGGCGAAATCCAGATTGACCATACCGGGCACATTAATCAGGTCTGATATGCTCTGTACGCCCTGACGCAAAACCTCGTCCGCGGCTGAAAAAGCATTTATTAAACTGATCTTTTCTTCGGATATCTGCTTAAGGCGCTCGTTTGGGATGACCAGAAGGGCATCTACATGCTCACGCAGGGCGGTAACACCCATCTCGGCCTGATCCATGCGTCTTTTGCCCTCAAAAAGGAAAGGCTTGGTGACAACACCGACGGTGAGTATGCCCATCTCCTGGGCGATTTCAGCCACGACAGGAGCGGCACCTGTACCTGTGCCACCGCCCATGCCGGCAGTGATAAATACCATATCCGTCCCCTTCAACAGGGAGGCGATTTCGTCACGTGATTCTTCAGCCGCGCGCTGTCCCTTCTCGGGCAGACCGCCAGCACCCTGGCCCTTAGTGAGCTTGGCGCCGATATTTATTTTATAGGTCGCATCAGACGTTCTGAGTGCCATACTGTCCGTGTTTAGCGAGATGAATTCAACACTCTTCATCCCCGATTGCACCATGCGATTGACCGCGTTTCCGCCGCCGCCACCTATGCCAACCACCTTGATATTTACCTCGCGCTCGAAATCGGAATCCATGACGAAGCTCATCTGCATTTTACAGTCCCCCTATATTTAAACCATTCCATGATATGATCAAAGCAATAGAATATACCAGTTCTAATTTACCATGTTTAGATGGACATATCAAGGGAAAGTTGTCGTTCCATCCTTTATATTGCTCATATACGTCTACTGGTTCGTCCGCCTATTTGTTTATTTAGAACTACTCGACTGTTTGGATGTCTGGCTGCTTGACTGACTGCTCGACTGTTTGGTCGTCTGACTGCTTGACTGACTGCTCGACAGTTTGGTCGTCTGAACTGCTTGACTGACTTGCTCGACTGTTTGGTCGTCTGACTGCTTGACTGGCTGCTTGACTGGCTGCTTGACTGGCTGCTTGACTGGCTGCTTGACTGACTGGCCGTCTGGCTACTTGCTTGATTGCTTACTGCAGAAGTCCCGCCGTAATCAGGCAGCGTATATAAGGGGAAGGGCCAGATATCCGGGTCGTGTATGTCCATCTCGCCGAAGCCTTGCCATCGGACGGGTAGAAACATCTAAAACCCCTTCAAACTTTGCGTCCACCTCTTTACTAATGGTGGTTTGGGCGAAAACGCAGCTTGTACTCAAGATCCGATTCACTCCCCAGTGCAATCACAAGCCTTTTATCATACAGAACGCAAATATTCAGCCTGTCCGACAAATCGATCATATTGATACCGGTAAAGCCCCGTGCTTGCCACCGCATCATTCAGATAGTTTAACATGCTAAGCTGTTCTCCTAAAGAGTTCGCCAGTACCTCACCCTGCCTTGGGACTGCCCACATCAATTCCCACAACTCTGGTATAACCCTCAGGCGACTCTGCCAGTCCCACTTCCAGTACCCTTCTCCCGCACGGCTCACTAACAGATAGGCCGCCGTTGTACTCGATAGATGCGTTGGGTGTGGGCAAGTTCAACTGCAAGGATCAACTGCGAGGGGTGGTTTGATTCTAACCTCTGCATCTTGTATATATGGAAACTGACTGATCAGCGTTTGCGCAACCTTTTTCTTGTCGACGCGAAAGAGATTGTCCCCGCTTTTTTACAACCACTGGCTTCGATAATACTGCCGCTTGCGTATCGGGTATTACCGGTCACCTCTATGTTTTCTATTCTGAAGAAGACGGTAAAAGGAAAGCATCACGCCAACGGCAAGCACAAAGAATACTACCATGAGGTAGTAAAAGTGTGTATTTGCCACGGCGTTTTCTGCGGCGCTTTACCGCCGCAGTTTATTCGGCCGTCTTTTTGACTTCTCGCTTTTTTATCGTTAGTCAACCTTTAATTCTCCCTCGACATTTTTTGCCTCCTAAAAGCCTGAGATTACTATCAAAATTTTTCATAACCACGGTCAATATGTTTTATATCGGTTATTCTGCTCACTCCATCCGCCGCAAGAGCGCGCAATGACAAGTGCAAGCCCCACCGCGGGAGATCAGTGCATTGTACCGTTGCGCTGTGCAGCCTTTCTACGCCTTCGACCACTGCAACGCGCCCCTCTGTTTTGATTTTGGCGCCCATCCTGCTCAGCTGGCCCGCGTGCTTATAACGCGACTCAAAAATGTTCTCCACAAAAAGGCTTGAGCCATCCGCCACTGTAGTCACCGCCATCACGGGTGCCTGAGAGTCAGTGGGAAAAACCGGGATAGGGGCATTGTTTTCACGCTTCTGACCGCCCTGGGCCCTTTCCCGGCAAGTCAGTGCGATTAAATCCTCTGTGATTCTCATTTGACAGCCCATCTCTTCCAGTACAGGGTACAGGGCAGCAAGGTGAGTGGGGTTTACCTGACGCAGAATAATTTCGCCCTTAGTAATAGCCGCTGCACACAAATAGGTTGCCGCTGCTATCACTGTCGGGGATAACACGATGAATGGTTCCGTGGAGACCCGTGACCCCTTGAATTTTTATAGTAGAGGTTTGCATCGATCCTGATATTTCCTCCACAGGCGTTGATATAGTCGCATAGGTCGGTGATTTCTGGTTCACGGGCCGCATTTTGTACAACGGTCACCCCCATCAGCCAGACAGGCTGCCCAGAATGATATTTTCAGTTGCTCCCACACTGGGAAAGGGGAGCATAATGTCAGCGCCCTGAAGTTTTTTTTCCTTTTACGCTACAGTCCAGATAGCCGTGATCCTCTCTGATATCCACACCCAGCTTTTCGAAGGGCGTCCAAATGCATATCAACCGGACGCGGCGCCTAGCTCGCACCCACCTGGAAAGGAAATTCTGGCATGCCCGCACCGGGCCAGAATAGCACCCAGGAACAAAATAGACGAACGCATTTCGCCCATAAGTCGGTCAGGAATGTCGTTACATGTGGCATCCCTTGCATTGACCTTAACTACACCAACTTCTCGTTTGACGCAGCATCCCAGGCACTCAAGGATATTGCATGCGGCTTCCACATCGGAAAGCCGAGGACAATTATCAATTGCGCTCTCTTCGGTTAAAAGCGTAGCCGCCAGTATGGGAAGAGCAGAGTTTTTCGCGCCATGTACGGTAAGTTCGCCGCTGATTCTGTTCCCGCCCTGTACTGAATATTCTGACATATGTACACGCCCTTTCGCACTGAAGGGTTCAAAATCCCCTGCACGACATATTATGCGAATGGCGTTTATCTGGTGATGTTTATAAGTCTTCTTCCAAAAGGGAGAGTATTTCGTGAATAATGCGCTCGTTGGCATCGGTGATTGCCATTTCCTTTGCACGAAGTCCAATTTCTGCTATTCTCTCTCGATCTGCTAAAAGCCCCTCGACCATAGAGATCAGCTTCGGCCCAGAAAGCTCTTTCTCTTCAACAATCAGAGCTGCGCCTCGGCCCACCATTTCCATGGCATTATGATACTGGTGATTCTCAGCAACATAGGGCGATGGAATCAGGATAGCTGCTCTTCCCGCCGCTTGAAGCTCGCTTAAGGTAATGGCGCCTGCACGGCAGATGACCAGATCGGCTCCGGCCAAGCAGCGTGCCATGTCATCAATATATTCACGGATATCAACATGCACGTTGCCCACGGGATCAAATCCGTTCTTTTCCAAAAGACTTGGAAACAGATCCGCGCCGCCAGCACCGGTTGCATGTATATGGTGTACCCCCCGTTTTCCACGGTGCCATGCTATCAGTGCAGCTACTGCCTCGTTCACCTTGGCTGCTCCTAAGCTGCCCCCGAAGGAGAGAATGCAAATCCGATCACCCACCCCAAGGACCTGCCTTGCGAGAGTACGATCTGTATGCAGGATACAGGCGCGCACGGGATTGCCTGTCACGCAGGTGTTGATATCCTGACGCAGGTGCTTTTTTGCCCCTTCCACCGCCAGAAGCACCCTGTCCATATCCTTTGACAATAGTTTGGTGGTCACGCCGGGAAAGGCGTTCTGTTCATGCGTGAGTGTCTTAAAACCCAGGCGGTGAGCCATTCTGAGTATCGGTCCACTGACATAGCCACCAGTTCCCATGACCACATCCGGATTGAAATCAAGAAGTATCTTTTTTGCCTTTGGTCCGCTTGCAGCCAAAAGCCATAACGCGGTGAGATTGCGTTTCATATTTACAAGGGACAGGCTTCTCTGTATTCCCTGCACTGCAATGGGCTCAAATTTATAGCCTGCTTTAGGAACAAGACGGGATTCCATTCCTTTGGGGTTTCCTGCAAAAAGGATCTGTGTATCGGGATATCTCTTCTTTATCGCATCTGCTACAGAAAGCGCGGGATTGATGTGTCCCGCTGTGCCACCGCAGGCAAATAATATTTTCATTGTTTTTCCTCCCTTTATCGGCGTCCTGTGATGCAAAACTGGCGGGAAGCTTGTTAAGCCCTATGCAGAGCCGTTATTCTTTTTCCAGCGAGGTCTGCCTTGACACCGAGAGAACCACACCCATCTGAGCAAGTAGAATGGTCAGCGCTGTGCCGCCATATGAGAAAAAGGGTAAGCTGATTCCCGTATTGGGTATGGTATTTGTCACCACCGCAATGTTGAGGATCGTCTGTATCCCCACTTGGGAAATGAGCCCCAAAGCTAGCATTGAACCAAACTTCTCGCGGCAGCGCATGGCGATGACAAACCCGCGCCAGATGAGCAGGGCAAAAATGCAGATAATCAGGGTGGCGCCCACAAAGCCCAGTTCTTCACATACGATTGAGAAAATAAAATCATTTTGCGGTTCGGGCAGATAAAGGTATTTCTGACGTGAGTTTCCGATGCCTGTACCCATAAGCCCGCCTGATCCGATGGCATAAAGTGACTGTATCGTTTGAAAGCCTTCGCCCCGAGGGTCTGAAAAGGGGTTTAGCCAGTGCTCTATGCGGGAGCCGGCATATTCCACCACGCCGGGAATCATGACAAGAACAATGATAAGGCAAGCCAGCGCACCTGCCGCAAGAGCAAACCATTTCAGATCAGTACCGCCCACCAGCATCATGGTCGCCCCGATTGCCAGTATCAGGATAGTGCCCGAAAGATGGGGTTCCAGAATCATTAATCCGATTACCGGCAAAAGCACAACCATAAAGGGGACGATTCCATATTTGAAAGTATGCATTTTTTCATAGTTCGTCGAGATAAGGGCGGCAAAAAGCACCACAATGGCAAATTTGGCGATTTCGGAAGGCTGCAGGGTACCAAAGCCAAGTGGAATCCACCGTTTGGCATTGTTGATAGGAGGGCAAAAAAGGACGACGATCAATAGCAGGATGGAGAGGCCATATATGGGAATAGCCAGCGGTTTCAGGACACGGTAATCAAAAGCGGAAACAACTAGCATGGCGACTACGCCCAAAACGGCGAATATAAGCTGTTTGGATATATAGTGAAGTGAGTTTCCCATCAGATAGTAAGCGTTGGCATAACTTGCAGAGAACAGCATAACCAGCCCGATTGATAAAAGCAGAAGGGTAAGAACCAGAAAGGTCAAATCAATACTGCTTTTTGGTGCTTTTCTCGCGGTTTTTCTCTTTTCGGTTGCCAGTATTGCCACCACCTTTCAGATCCAAAATGTGTGTATTTATATATCGTCACGAGCAGTAACGATTCTGATATATGGATTGCCAGAGTATATATCGACTATATTCTTGTAGAGCTTAATACAGCCAGAATCGCACCCAATGCCTGAATAATAGTAAACGCGGCGACAATCTGCGCTTCTTTCCAACCGGACATTTCAAAATGATGATGTATCGGACTCATTTTAAAAATGCGCTTTCCGGTAGTTTTAAAGCTGATGACCTGCAAAACGACAGACATGGATTCAACGATGTAAATAATCCCCATAAAGATTAGTATGAGCGGCATTCCCACACCAAATGCAAGGGCGGTCACAAGTCCTCCTAAAAACATCGAACCGGTATCCCCCATAAATACCTTTGCGGGATAAAAGTTCCAACAGAGAAAACCAATGCAACCGCCGGCAAGAGCTGCCGACAGGATCTGCATACTGAAAAAGCCCAGAATCGAGGCCACTGCAAGATAGCCAAGGGCACTTGCCAGTGTGACCGAAGAGGCAAGGCCGTCCAGCCCGTCAGTGATATTAACCGAGTTGACGATGTACACTATGCCGATAGCGGCAAGCGGATAGTAAACAGGGCCGATGTTCCACTGGCCAAAGAAGGGGATGACAAGCGTTGTGGAACGATCGCCTGCAAGGTAAAGGGAAGACAGATAAAAACCGGCGATGATAAACTGAATCATCAGCTTCTGTCGGGCAGTCAATCCCAGATTCTGCTTCTTAGCCACTTTAACGAAATCATCTGCAAAGCCCAAAAACGACATAGCAAGGCTCATAATGATCCCCACAAAGAAACGGGTGTTGCCTACAGCCTCAAGCGGTGAGCGCAAGGACGAATCCTTCGACACGGCGGTGAGAAAGCCGATTGACGCCGCCACTGTGATCCCAATGATAAACATCAGTCCCCCCATGGTGGGAGTACCCTGTTTATTCTTGTGCCATTTGGGGCCAATATCCAATATAGTTTGGCCAAATTTTATCTTTCTTAAATAGGGTATCATCCAGATCCCCATGCCTGCGGTGACAATAAAGGCAGTCGCAGCGGTCAGCGTCAGCTCGAAGACCTTCATTTTTGATCCATTTCTCCAACGACAAATGATCTGTATGTGATAAAATTCTTGCCATCTGTCGTTGGAAAATGACAAAAACTCCTGATCCTAACACTGCTTTTAGTGGGCGGCTGCGGCTGGTTCACCATAGATAAGCGCCAGCACCTTTTCCAGCTCCATTCCGCGACTTGCCTTAAACCATACTACGTCGCCGGGACGTATTGCTGAATGCACTGCTTGTGCCAGCTGAACTCTGTCCGTGTAATAAAGGCAGCGTTCCATCCCTTGGCTCTCAGCACCCTCGATATATCCCATTGCCTGGCTTCCACAGGTAAAAAGCAGATTAATTCCAGCCCGTGCCACGAACTTGCCCACCTCGATATGGGATTTTTTTGATATTTCACCAAGCTCAAGCATGTCGGAAAGCACCATGATTTTTCTGCCTTTGGCCGGATAGCCGGCCAGCGTGTTTATAGCTGCGACCATTGAATCGGGAGAAGCGTTGTAGCAGTCCTCGACAATTGTCACCCCGCCAAAGTCCACCATGCGCTGGCGCATACCCGTAGTGGCATAGAAGGAAAGGGCATCTGCACATTGGGCCGGCGCGATTCCCATTAAGCATCCGGCGGTAAAAGCAGCCAGGGCGTTATAGACGTTGTGCAGTCCGATCGTGGGGATGTGGGCGCGGTATTCCCCCCACGGTGAGAAAATCGTAAAGTTTATCTCGCGTTCCGATTCAATAATATGCATTGCTCGGATCTGACTACAAGTGTCATTGATTCCATAACGTAAAATCAGAAAACGATCATCCGACACCTTGCGAAGAAATGGATCGTCTCCGCAAAGGATTAGATAAGACCCCTTCTTCATGCCGTCGAGAAGCTCCAGCTTAGCCTTCAGAATTCCCTCGCGGCTGCCCAACTTCTCCAAGTGAGAGACACCAATGTTGGTGATAATCCCCATATCCGGATGGACGGCGGTTGCGAGGTCGTGTATCTCCCCAAAGCCGCTCATTCCCATTTCGATCACCGCCGCCTGATGGGCATGGCTGAGTTTAAAAAGCGTCTTGGGAAGACCAATTTCATTATTTAAGTTGCCCTCGTTTTTATGGGTGTTGAATTGCGAGGAAAGCACTGCCGCCAAGAACTCTTTGGTGGTGGTTTTACCTACACTGCCGGTTATGCCCACTATCTTCAAGTCAAAACGGTCGCGGTAAAGTCCGCCGATCTTGATATGCGCCTTTCTGGTGTCCTCGACATAAAGCACCGTACCATTATAATCACCAGGTTTTCTGGCGATAGCACATGAGGCCCCTCTCAAGAAGGCATCATCTATATAATCATGCCCGTCAAAGTTGTCACCTTCGATCGCAACAAAAAGCCCCCCTTGGGTAATATCCCTCGAGTCGGTGCAAACGTGGTCAATTGCACCGCTCCCGTGATAGTCTATGCCGAGAGCCCTCGCTATCTCACTGATCGTAATGCTTTCCATTCGGATTTCCTCGCTTCATTTAATTCTTTTTCCAAGCCGGACAGATGCGCCCCGAAGGGATTGAGGTTATTGAATGCCGTCCCGCAATCGGTGAAAGAAACTTTGTTGCAACTAAATCCTATATGACAATGGGTTAAATGCTCTTGTATATTCCCCCGCCTTCGGCGGGGGAATATACAAGTTTAAGATGAGACAATATACTAGTTACTTCATTCCAAGTATCTTTTCAACAATGACCTTTTCGTCAAAATAGATTGTACCGAAATTTAAGACCTGATAATCCTCATGTCCTTTGCCGGCTAAAAGAAGGATATCGTCCTTTGCGGCGTGGGCAAGGCCCCATTTGATCGCCTCATACCGGTCGGGAATGATCTCATAGGGGGTTTTATGTTCGAAAAGCCCCAGCTTGGCGTCCTCAATGATTTGCAAGGGATCTTCGTTTCTTGGGTTATCCGAAGTCAAAATGGCAAAATCTGATAAGCGCGAGACCACCTCAGCCATCAACTTTCTCTTACCACGATCCCTGTTCCCTGCACAACCAAAAAGGGTAATCACCTTGGCTGGCGCAAAGGTTTTGATGGCGGTAAGCACCTTTTCAAGGCCGTCCGGCGTATGCGCATAATCTCGGATGACGGTGTAGTCGGTTGGCGTTTTAATCACCTCAAAGCGCCCTGTCACACCCGAACAGCTTGAAATCGCATTAATGACCTGTTCCAGCGGAAAGCCCAGTGCAAGAGAGCAACTGATAGCCGCCATGGCGTTGGATACTGAAAACTCACCCGGCATGGCAATGCGCACCCGAGAAATAATACCACTTCCTACAAAGGCAAAAGTGCTGCCAGTCGCAAAGGATTTTATTGTTTTGGCGGTATAGTTGGCTGCGTCTTCCGATGTAGAAAAAGTATAGGTTTTCGCCTTGACCTCACTGGCAAGACGCCGTCCATATGCATCGTCAATATTAATGATGGCCATATCAACTTGATTAAAGAGAGACCGTTTTGCCTGATAATAGTTTTCCATGTTGCCGTGATAGTCCAGATGATCCTGAGTGAGGTTGGTGAATATTCCAGCAGCAAAATGACAACCGGCTACCCTCTTCTGATCGAGCCCGTGCGAGGAGGTCTCCATCACCGCATACTCTGCACCGGCATCCACCATGCGTGAGAAAATGGTCATCAAAATATAAGGGTCTGGCGTGGTGTATTTGGCAGGGAAGGTCATATCGCCAATCTGATTCTGGATGGTACCAATCAGTCCCACCTTACAGCCACAGCCTTCAAGGATATGCTTCATCAAATAGGTAATCGTTGTCTTTCCGTTGGTCCCAGTAACGCCAATCAGCTTGAGCTTTTTCTGAGGGTTGTCAAACAGGTTGGCACAGAGGACTGCATAGGCCTCTCTTGTATCCTCCACAAGGACTTGACTCGGAAGTCCGGTATCCCTCTCCGCTAAAACAGCGGCAGCGCCTGCTTTGATGGCCGCTTCTGCATAATCGTGTCCATCGGTGCGCACGCCTCTCATACAGACGAAAAGGTTCCCCTTTTCCACCTGGCGATTGTCACAGGTTACCCCCGTGATTTCCATATCGGGAAGAGAGCTTTCATAGGATAACCCCTCTAGAAGTTTATATAGGTTCATAAACAGCCTCCTTGCGTACGGCAGCATCACGTTATATCCTCATCCTGCGGCTTCCTTGTCTAAAAATTGGACGGTAATTACGCTTCCAAGTTCAGCGGATTCACCAGCAGCCGGCGTTTGTTTCGTCGCTACACTTGTGCTTTTTTCGATTCCAATTCCCATTATCTTAATATTAAAGCCTGCGTTTAGTATGGCTTTGTTGGCCTGTTGACCGGACATCCCCACCACATTTGGCACCTGTGCTTTGGTGTCCTTCTTTTCTTCTTGGGTATAGAGAAGAACCGTCCCACCTTTGGGCATTGGCTGACCGGAGCCGGGGATCTGCTTTAGTACCTTTGTGCCGCTTCCTATCACCTTGTTTTTAAGTCCCAAGGCTGTCAGCTTGCTCTGGGCGTCGTGAATCATTGAGTCGGTTACATAGGGCACCGACACATCAAGAGCGGCAAGCTCGCTTTCGGTATATTGGGGTTCGACCCCCAGATAAGAGAGTATGTCTGACAGGATACCACCCACCACAGGGGCCGCTATAACCGAGCCGTATATGTTTTGCATGTGTGGCTCATCGAGAAGAACCAGAACCATGATCTCTGGATCGTCCGCCGGGGCGAAACCCAAGAAGGAGGCGACTCTGTAGGCGACTTGGCCTTCTACCTTTTTGTCCAGCTTTTCCGAGGTTCCTGTTTTTCCGCCCACCCGATATCCCGGTATGTAGGCGTACTTTCCCGAGCCGTCCGGATCCTTGACCACATGTTCGAGAAGGCTGGCTATCCTTTTGGATGTGCCTTGTGCAATCACCTGACGCTTCTCCTGGGACTGGGTTGTTGAAATGACATTGCCTTCCGGATCAAGCACTTGTTTTACCACAAAGGGTTGCATCAGCTTTCCGCCGTTAACTGCCGCGGATGCTGCAGTGATAAGCTGGATTGGAGTTACTTTGAAAGTCTGACCGAAGGAACTGGAAGCCAGCTCTTCCCCCGATTCCTTCGCCAGAAGGCTTAAGGGGTAAAAATAGCTGTCCGCCTCACCCGGCAGGTCTATCTTGGTCGGTTCCAAAAAGCCGAAGCAGTCCACATAGTTATAGAAGCTGACCGCGCCGATTCGAGCGCCAACCATCATAAAGGCAGGGTTACAAGAGAATTTAATCGCTTGGGTAAAGTCAATGGTGCCATGTCCCGCTGTCTTCCAGCAGGCTTTTCGCCTTCCCGCCACGACAAGATATCCGGGGCAGGTGAAGTAGTCTCCTGTTTCTTTCACCACATTAAGGTCCAACGCGGTGGACGCTGTAATAATCTTAAAAACCGAACCCGGCTCATAAGGGTCAGATATGGCCTTATTGCGCCACTGGTCGAACTGGGCCTGTCGGAGAAGGGAGTTATAAGCCTCCTCTTCGCCATTCGCCTTTAACTTTGTGAGCTGCGCGGTAATGTTCTTGTCTCCGATGACAAGGGGCTGGTTGGGATCAAAATCAGGCTTGGTCGCCATGCCCAGTATTTCGCCTGTCTTGACATTCATGACGATACCCGCCGCACGGTTCTGCACATTGTGTTCTACAACCGCTGTTTCAAGGTGCTTTTCCAGAAAATGCTGTACAACTTCATCAATAGTAAGTACGACAGAATTTCCGTCCTGGGGATCATATAGCTGCTGATACCGGAAGGGCATATCTGCCCCCTTGGCATTTTTGGCTGAAACTACCATACCGGGCGTCCCGCTTAAAAATTTGTCGTAGTAGGATTCAACTCCATAAGCACCCTTATTTTCACTTCCAGTGAAACCCAGAACTGTGGAAGCCAGGCTTCCATAGGGATAATACCGTTTGGTGTCCTCTTCCAGATTTACGCTTTTAATATTATTTTCAAGAACGAAACGGGTTACCTTGTCAGCTACCGTCTTTTCTATCTTGTTTTTGATAATCTCATAGTAGCTTTTTTTGTTCTTTCCTCGATCGATGATCGTCTGACGGTCCACCTCTAAAATGACAGAGAGCTTATCGGCAATCAGCGAAAGTTCGGCTTCGTCTGCAATTTGGGCGGGGGAAATAAATACTGTCCACACCGTGGCGCTTGCCGCGAGGGTTTTCATATTCCTGTCAAAGATGCTGCCGCGCTTTGCGCTGATCGTCGTAGAGCGAAGCTGCTGCTCCAGCGCAAGCTTCTGATAATTCTGCCCATCCCTAATTTGTATCTGATATAACCGGAAGATTAGGGTGGCAAAACCCACGACCAGAATCACGGTTAAGACAAAATTCATTCTTATGCGCATCTTATTGGTAGGAGCTTTTGCCATCTTAATGCCTCCTGGATCGTTAAAAACGGAATTTTGTCGCAAAGTGTAAAAATAAATTAAGAGCTAAGACATCCTTCTCTTAACTCTTAGCTTATCAATCAAATAGTATTTTATTTCGTCCCTATGTATTCCAAAAAGAACAGAAAGCCGCTTTTATTTTCTCGAACACTCCGTTATTTTTAGTAGAGCTTAGCTCTATTTTGTCTTTGCCGCCCATATCAATGTATTCGATCTGGTAGGGCTCCATTTTTGCCATTCCCAGTACACCGGTGGCGTATTCCTCCACCTTTCTGAGTGAGATCTTTCCTTCAAGTTCGACCTGCATGCGGCTGTTCTCGCTTTTTAGCACCTCGTACTGTGCCGAGTAATCGTTTATCTGGTCACCGATTTCGGTAAGCACTACATTGTTATATATAATCAGGAAAAGAATCATCGCCACCGCGGCAAAGGCAATCGACACGGTGAAAATATGCTGCTGTACCGCTTGACTATTTGTGGTGCGCTTTTCCACTACTCGCAGTTGAGGGGGTTGTTTTAATTTTCGCTCTTCGAGTGCCGAAAAGTTATAGTTAGCATCTGACTTGCGAAGCGCATCCACCATTTATTCGTCTCCTTCTTTTATCTTCCTGCCACCTACAGCCTTTCGATGACGCGCAGCCTCGCGCTGCGGCTTCGATTATTGGCTTCAAGTTCCCCGGATGATGGCTCAATTGGCTTTCTTGTTAAAAATTTTGCCTTTGGAGTTTTACCACATACGCAAATGGGGAAGTCCGGCGGACAAGTACAGCCTTTCGCATATCCCGCAAAGCACTGCTTAACGATCCTGTCCTCCAGCGAGTGAAAGGTGATTACAGCAAATCTTCCGCCTATGCGAAGAAGAGAAAAGGAATCTTCCAAACAGGTGCCAAGACTCTCCAGTTCGCCATTAACGGCGATTCTAATGGCTTGAAAACTACGTTTTGCGGGGTGTCCCCCCTCGCGCCGCGTTGCGGCCGGAATAGCCTCTTTGATAATTTCCGCCAGTTGAAGCGTTGTCTCAATCGGGGTTATGGCCCTCTTATGAACTATATTTTGTGCAATCCGGCGGGCAAAGCGCTCTTCGCCGTACTGCTGCAATATCCGTGCAATGGCACCGGCGTCCCAACCGTTGACGACATCCCTGGCACTGAGGCCTTTCTGCCCCATGCGCATATCCAGCGGGGCATCCATGTGATAAGAGAAGCCTCTTTCTCCACTGTCAAGCTGATGCGAAGAAACGCCCAGATCAAGAAGAATTCCGTCCACCTTGTCGATATGCAGTTCTTGTGCGATTTGTGGGATATCCTTGAAGTCGCCTAGAACCACCTGTGCTTGGGGATAGGAGGCCAGTCTTGCACCGGCCGCCGCTATGGCATCCGGGTCCTTGTCGATGGCAACCAGCCGCCCAGTGGTCAACCGTCTGGCAATTTCCACTGAGTGGCCTGCGCCGCCGGCCGTACCGTCTATATAGATTCCCTCAGGTTTTATGTCAAGTGCCTCAATGCACTCGTTTAAAAGCACCGGGATATGACTGAATTCTTTCTTGTCCATTATACGTCCATTTCGTCCATCGCCTCGGCAATCATATCCGAGGTTAGGCTTTCGGCGTTCTTCTGCCAGCTGTTCTTATCCCAAATCTCAGCGTGAGTGGATAAACCCACAATAACAACATCCTTGGTAAGGCCTGCGTGTTCTCTAAGATTGTTGGGAATAAGTACCCTGCCCTGCTTGTCAGGCTCTGCCTCGGCGGCCCCGGCGAACAGAAATCTTTGCAGATTTCTCGCCTTGCTCAGCGGAAGCGCACGGATTCTCTCTTCCAGCTTTGTCCACTCATCCAGTGAGTAAACGAAAAGGCAGTTATCCAGGCCCTTGGTGATTATGAAGTTTTCTCCCAGCGACTCGCGAAGCTTAACGGGAAAGTTGATGCGTCCTTTTGGGTCTAGCATATGCTCATATTCACCGATCAACATCCGTAAGCCCCCCTTCTGGGTTGGGGTGTTTACCCACTTTCACCCACTTTTCACCACTGTAAGCCAATTATATCGTGATCATTAAAAAAATGCAATAGTTTGGGAAATATAGTTAAATAAAATTACTGGGTACAAATTGGGCTAAAATGCCTGATATTCAGCCATTTATCTCCATTTGTCACGCTCTGGCGAGGGGGAAAATGGAAGGTTTTGCGCACACAAAAAAAGACGGGAAAATCCCGTCCATCCTGCATATTTTAGTCTCAGATTAAGTTGCTTTTTTATAGTTGATTAACTTGAAAACAAGCTTGTGATTTCTTCCCCCGCCTTCGGCGGGGGAAGAAAATGACGTTTTATATATAGCCAATTTTTAAGTTAATTGGCTATAACTTGCAAACCCGCCTTGGAGTATCCGGGAAATTTTAACCCTGTCTATCCCGTCTTGGCGCTAAAGATAGATAGAATTCCCTTTATTCTTGCCGCTATTTCACTGCCTGCGAAGGGAGAAAGCAGTAGCAGTATGATCGTTTATGTTGCTCTTCTGACCATCGATCCTGCCATGGGCAGCTGCCCTGAAAAGGGGATTTTGACTCTCATTTCGGGATGATTGGCGAATGGTATGTTATTTCCCTCTTCATCCATGATTGCGGTAATCCCGAGAGAGATGGGTGGACAGCCAGGAGACAGAATCTCGATCTGGTCACCCACAGCAAAACGATTGCGCTCACTAAGGGTGATAGTGCCATCCCCTCCACCGACGACTACAGCGACAACCTCCCAGGCGCGCACATAACCCCCGCTTTGATAACATTGTCCCCTCTTCTGGGCGGCCAAAATAGAAGCCGGTAGAATACTCGCGATGGCTAACCCTGCCAAGTTCTTCCTTAACCCATACAGGAAGAGTATAGCCAGAGGGATCTTTTAGGTACAGATCCACCGCCATACGGTAAGCGTTAGTCACCACCGCAACATAATAGGCAGATTTAGCGCGTCCCTCGATCTTCAGCGACGTAACCCCTGCTTCTGCAAGCTTGTCGATAAAGTCAATCGTGCAAAGATCCTTGGCGTTAAGGATATAGCTTCCCTTCTCGTCTTCGAAAACGGGGAAAAATTGGCCTGGGCGTTTCTCTTCCATCAGATGATAACCCCAGCGGCAAGGCTGTGCGCATTCGCCGCGGTTCGCATCCCGTCCGGTCAGATAGTTGCTGATGACACAGCGCCCAGAAAAGGACATGCACATCGCTCCATGTACGAAAACCTCGATTTCCAACTCTGGGGGCGTTTTGTCCCTCAGTTTTGCGATATCGCCAATGGAAAGCTCGCGCGCAAGGACAACTCTCGAAGCACCCAGCTTGTAAAGCTCGGTGGCGGTAAGATAGTTCATTACACCCGCCTGGGTGGAAATATGGATCTCCATCTCAGGCACAATACGCTTGGCCATCATTAAAAGCCCAATATCGGCCACGATAAGTGCATCCACCTGAGCAGAGGCAGCATAGCGCATAAAGTCGCCAATCGCCTCAATTTCATCATTGCCGGGCACCGTATTGCAGGTAAGGTAAACCCGCACCCCGTTCGCGCGAGCCTCAGTTACTGCGGCTTTTAGCTCTTCGTCGTTAAAATTCTGTGGGGTTGCTCTCATACCAAAGCTTTTACCGCCCAAATAAACCGCATCCGCCCCAAAGCGAATGGCGGCATCAAGTCTTTCAGAGTCCCCCGCGGGGGCTAAAAGTTCAATTTTGTTCTTCATTTCTCGTCCTTGATCCTGTCGGTTATTTTGTCGGCACTGCTGCTTTGACCTTGGCTGCCGCACGCACATTCTGATAGTGTTTTTCTGCAGTAGTAGCGTAATAATACTTTTTATTTGCATCGGTTACAAAGAAATAGTAGTCCGTTTTTTCGGGCGAGATAGCTGCCAGTATGGCATCGAGGCCAGGGGAACAAATGGGTCCCACGGGTAGTCCAACACAGGTATAAGTGTCATAAGCGTTGTAAAGCTCATCATTCTTGATGTCAAGAAAGGGCTTTATATCGTTATTCACATAAAAAATCGTAACATCAGATTGCAGGTTAGGATAAGCTCCGGGAGCACCAAGGCGATTGTGGAATACGGACGAAACCTTGCTCATCTCCTTCACGTCGCTAGCCTCTTCCTGGATGACAGAAGCCAAGGTCACTACCTGGTCTAGCGTCATGCCGGCATTTTGCATCTTTTGATAAAGATCGTCAGGAATCTTATTCGAAAAGTTTTTAAGGAATTTTTTAACAACCGACTGAACATTCTCGCCCACATAAAAATTATAAGTATCTGGGAAGAGATAGCCCTCCAGACGGCGAAAGCGATTCTTGTTCTCAGGCAGCATCTGCTCAAATTCGAAGCCAAACTCCACGCTTTGGGTGCAGTTTATAAAATCTTCAGCGGAACAGACCTGTTTATCTTCGAGAAGATCGGCTATCTCTCGCAAGGATATTCCCTCATAGAAAGTAAGAGTTACCTCATTTTTAATCGTGCTTCCGGTGGAAAGGGCGATAATAATCTCGTCATACGCCATGCGGGAATTAAGGATGTAATCCCCCGCCTGAAAGTGGTCGGCAGAATTCCGGATGCCCGCATACACGCGAAAGGTTAAGGCGTGCTCAATGACGCCCTTGTTCCCAAGCTCTTTGGCGATGGCGGCCGCCGACATACCAGGGGTAATCGTTATCTCGATCTGCTGGTCCGGCTTATTGATACCGAACAGGTCGATGGCATTACTGATCAGCATATAGGATAAGAAAATGGAGGCAAGGATGATTGCGACGATCGTTACCATCGACCTTACAAGTCTGCTGCGATCTTTTTGGGGTTTGTCCATATATTCGTCCTTTCTGGTTTTTATTGAATTTACTGCGTGACTGATCAAATAGTCATTTCGTAGCAATATCGCGAAAAAATATCATATTTGCATATTCGCGTTTATGTAACCACTGCTTTTGCAAAAACATAGTATATACTACAATAATCAATCGAGAGGCGGAATACATATGTGTAGAATATCTGATCAACTTCTTGTGTTAATTCTCGTCATCGCTGCAGCCTGCTTCTGTTGCGGCGTCTTCGGAAATGTAACTGACAGCTGCTGCAACGGACTATTGGGTACGAACACTAACGGATGCAACGGCAACAATGGCGTGCTGGGTACAAACACCAATGGATGCAATGGTGTCGCAGGTGTAAATACCAACGGGCCCAGATGCAACTGCAGCAACGCCTACAGGCCCTAAAATGCCCATGCAGCCAGGACGACCTGCTTTAAAGCCTCTTCACAGGGGCTTTTTCGCGGTACGTCTGACATGTTTTTCACTGATCAAAATATCCACCGGTATATCGAAGCGCCCCCGTTTCAACCTTTCCCTGATACCGCTGTCATAAATGATCCCCACCTTTTCCCCTTTGTATCCTGCGAGAAAACGATCATAATAACCGGCGCCATACCCGAGACGGTATCCTTCTCGATCATAAAGAAGAGCTGGAACAATACACAGGCTCTCATCAAAATTTTCCAGCAACCGGCATGCCTCTGGTCGGGGCTCGCGTACGCCAAAACTGCCATGGCTAAGCTGATCCATACTTTCAATGAGGTAAAGCTCCATTCGTCGGCTGCCTTCCACACACCGGGGCACGGCAACCCGCTTGCCCTCTTTAAGGGCGGTATTGATGATTTGGGTGGTATCAACCTCCATGGGGGTCGATACATAACAGAGAATGGTTTTGACAGATTTATATTCCTTCATGGATAAAAAACGCGCAGCGATTTTTTTATCCTTGTCCTCTTTTTCCTGAGGGGACATCGCCCTTCGATACTCTTTTGCTTTTTGTCTAAGGGCCATTTTATATTCGCGCACATTCATTTTTTTCATTGTTTTAGTCCAATACCAGCCCCAGATATGGTGGCTTTCCTTTTGTTTCTTTGGGTGGCTCGGTAAGCCATCTGGCCATAGCGAAGGGCTTTCCCTTCCCCTCTACATCCCACAAGCGGAAGAAATATTTTTCTCTGCCATACCGCTTGTGAAGGGCGGCGAGAATATCCATGGGTTGCCCACCTATGAGCTCACGAATTTCCACCCTGTCAGAATACAAATAGCAGACGGCATACCCTGTCTCTCCTTCAAGCACAAACGAGAGCACCTCTCCATGTTGTGCCGCAATCTCCCTGCCGGCATAAACAAGGGCACGATCATCCCAGCGGCCATAAAGATTACTGAATGCATAATAAGAATCTCTGGTCGCGGCAAGATGGGGCAGTTCTGCGGGGGTAAGCTGTGGCACAGGGCCATTCGCCATCAGCATCTCAGACTCCGCCATAAAGTTGCTTACCGTGAACTGGGTCCGATAACCCCGCTGTTTATAGAAATCAAAAAGCGTATCCGAAGCCGGCACCAGGACGGATAAGTCCGTCCCATCATCAGCCATCAGTTGGTGCGATGCCTCTAAAAGTGCCGAACTGAGACCGCGTGAACGAAAGGGCAGGATCGGTCGCCACGGCATAGATATATCGAGCCTGATAGCTTTTACCGGGCGAGGTAAAGGTCAGCGGCAGCATATACAAAACCGCAACGGGCCTTTCGCCTTCCAGATGAACAAGGGCCTCATCGGGGCGAAACCGATGGGTGAAAAAGAGGTTCACATACTCCTCAGGGTCACCGAAAACATCCCGCCAAAGCTTCATCAGGGCAGGCTTCATGGTTTCATCGGCCAGCTTGATCATCGTTCTCTTCCCCCGTAAACAGTGATTCACTTGAAACTTTACTATGTCTGCCACTCTGCTAATGGCTGGGCAGACGAAGTGCAAATTGTCTCTTTTCAAGCCACAGACGGAGAAAAGAGAAGCGGAGACTAGCAAAACCAATAATAATTGAGCGGCTAATTCATATTTACTCGAATCAGTTACTTAATAGATGTCTGCTTCCATCTGATTCGTACCCTGGGTTTCTTTCTTCAGTTTTGCGGCATACCGACGATACAAAAATTCAGGGTAATAGGACATCTTTGCCTTTCTAAGCCCCTCGTCCCCGACATCATCCTCACGATTCACATAGGTAAATCCATCCATCTCGTGAAGAACAAATTGTTGATTGATCATCGGATAGGCTCCCTGTATCTCAGCAAATGCCTTTTCTATACACACATCAAAGGTGTCTGAGCTGACGCGCCCACCCATGGTAAAGGCGATCACACGTCCTTCGACACGAAGCAGTCCGCCCTTTAGCCCCAACGCATCGAAATGATCGATAGCGCTTTTGACGGTGCATGCCTCGCTTCGAAGCGCATCATCATCTTTGCAGTCGTTTTGTTTACACCACTCTTTGCTCATCGTCCTCACCTCATCCATATTTTCAGCAGTGATAGACTCATAGCTCCAATTAGGATTATTTTCGAGAAAACGATTGATATGGTTTCTCTTGGAATGAAGCTTTTTTCCCTCGAGGGTACGAAGCTTATCGGCAAGGTAGATATAATCGTAATAGTTTTCCAGCAACTCAAAATCAAATAAACCCGGGAAAAATTCTTCGATCTGTTTAACGCCCTCTTCATTCATTCCGTGAATACGGAAATTCTCTCCATTAGCCTCGGCATTCTCCATGAGAATAGTGAAAAGCTCTTTGAGATCTCCTGTACCGGCTGGATAAAGATAACTTTGTTTTTTCTTACCACCCCTGATAATCAAAAAGTCCTTATAGCGCCCCACCTGGTTTTTGTATGTCTTCTGCCAGTTGAAGATGTTGGTAAAAAAGTACTCGCAGCCCCTGAAATCGCTCTTGGCCAGTAGTTCTTCAATCCACGTTTTGTCTTCAGTTTGATCGCACAGTAATCAATCATATTTGTTTTAACCATAAATCCTCCGTTATATGTTTTCCTTATATACTTGGTAAATACACCGGGCAATATCCTCAATCGCGAATGGATTTTGCCCATCACAGCAGGACACAACCTTCCAGCCCAATTGCCCGGCGGCGTAAAGGGCGGCAGTGCGGCAGCCTAGAAGGTAATCGAAATCCGATTCGTGAATGTCTTTTTTTGAATTATCTCCCTGATAGCGCTTTCAATCAGCCTGCGCGAGGTTTCGGGGTGCATATCCAGATAAATCACAAGACTGGGTTCTGGCAGACCAAGGACGAGTATACTCAAAATCGGTCAGCCAGCGGATAAAAGCATCCCAATCCTCGCGTGGAAGCTTCACCATTTGGTGGCGATGTTTGAGGTCGTATAGCGGTCGGCAAAGATCTCGGTACCAGACAGATAATCATTCTTCCATATATTTTGATAACTGACATAGCGGTCCACAGAGAAAAAGGTAGAGGCAGCGAAGGCGTTCACTTCTTCAATCGATCCAATTTTCCCAGAAAGGTACATCTGCACCAAGGTCGAAGACGGATGCTGATAGTCCGGGAAGGATATCTGGCGGCAATGCACCCCTTCGCTTACTATTTTTTCATCAGCAACGCCGTCTGGGTAGCCTTTCCGCTTCCGTCCAGCCCTTCAACCACCGTCAGTCGCCCTTTAGACATGCAGTCCGCCTCCCTTTTTACCGTAAAGCACACGCATTTCGCTCAAGCGTCCGCAGCTCATTTTCCCTTCGGGACAGGCAGTCCGGACGCACGGGGGGCCAGCGGAAGAAAAAATTGTCGGCGCAATCTCTTTGACCAGTACCAACATCTCGTGGGCAACGTCCCTGATCTCCCACTGGCGCGTGAGCAAAGGCGGTGAGAAAAAAAGTTGAGTAGGCTTCTGGCGTTCATAGTGACAATCATCTTTGTGTCGCAGGCATTTGGTAATACAAAACGGGCATCCTCAATCGCCATCTTGGCCGCACGGCGCGAAGCTTCCTTCTCTTCGACCCCAGCGTCCATCAAAGCGTTCTTATGCTTGTCCTTTAATATCGCAGAAAGAGCGGTATAAGGCCTCACCTGCCGCCAACATTGCCCCTTCAAAAATGGCAAGCGCCTTTGGATCAGACGCGATCTCGGGCGGTGTAACATAATCAAAATTATTTTCACTGACATAGCGCTGACTCTGTACGCTGTAAGAAGCGATTCTGTGTCGCGTAATTTGCGCGAGAAGTGAACGCGATACCCCCTCGATACCAAAGGTGAAACTGATATGCTCGATCGGGCTTTCATGCCCGATATCCATCAGCATATGGAGAAAGCTGTCCACCTTTTCGTCGGTAAGGTTGTCCATTAAGCTTTCAATGCTTCCCTGTGCATAACAAAGCTTGGCCGCAGCGGCCACCGTTTTTTCGGGGTCAGGGGTGTAGCTGATCAGGGTCACTTTCGCCATAGCTTTTTTATCTCCTTTTTCAGCACCGCCGTCGAGGGCCTTAAGGCCCCCACGCCGGCGGAAATAATTCTTTTTAATTACTCGTCATCGACCGTATCGCTGAATCTTGGCGGGAAAAATTCGTCAGTTGGGAATTTAATTCTTCTAAATAACTCACAGGGGTCATCTGTGGTGGTGACGCATTCTTTGTCGGGTACGCAAAAGTCATAGGCAGGGATCAAAAAGCTGAACGCCGCGCTCGATCTGCACGATGGAGAAAAGGCCTAAGGTGACAAACACCGATCTGACCGGCACAACGTTTGAAAAGCTGCCTTCAAAGCGTTCGGCAATGCGGGAAGGCGGAGTGATGCAGGGGTCAGGCGTACAGGGGGGACAATCGACCACACGGTTGCCCAGGATCAGGGGATCGACCACTTGAACGCTGGCGGTCGGCAGGTTGCTGCTTGCGCCCAGATTTCCGTTTGTGTCAGAAGAGAAGACTCTTACATTCCCCTCGCTGCCAAAAAGGATCACTTTTTTGGAAAATGTAGCGAGACCGCACACCAATGCTGGCGGTGCAACCGGCGAGGTATATGCCGAAAGCTTAACAAGGAAGAAGAAAGTCATATCAACTGAGAAAAAGCCCCTGTTAAACGGAATCGGTTCCACCTCTAAGTATACATTTAATATTTCCGCTTTCTTCGCCTTTATCGTAGACGCATTGTCAATGATCTGCTGGCCGCGATCGGTAAAATATACCCGAAGGTCTTCAAGACAATCCTTGTCGCTACAGGAGTCGTATATTCTTTGTGTGTTTATACAGACTGCCTCTTTGAAATTGTGAGACCCGGCGGCATCTATCGGATTTGCAACTGCCATATAAATCCTCCTATTCATAGTATCGAATTAAGCTCAATACATTCTATGAGGATTTCATTTTTTTGTGACCGTTACAGCAGTTTAGGGCAAAGTACTATAACTTTTTCAGTTTGGCGAAATTTGCCATAATTCGTTTGGTTCCCACACGGTCAAAGGCGGCCTCGACAAGGGTATCGCCGCCCATTGGAGTCAGTGAAAGAACCATACCCTCTCCGAACACCCTGTGGCTGATTCTATCCCCTGGTAAAAGGTCACATGCGGCGGCCTGATGGGATACACTTTCTCCTATTCCTATGCCGCCGGAGGAGTTTTTGACCGTAGGCGTCTCTTCAAAGTGGTAACTTTTTTTAACCACCGGCCTGGACTGGTCCTCGATCAGTGGCGAGGGAATTTCCCTAAAAAAGCGTGATGGGCGGTTACGGGCAGTCTGCCCAAAGAGCATGCGCTGTTCCGCACTTAAAAGATAAAGCTTTTTCTTTGCTCGTGTCAGGGCAACATAGGCTAGTCTGCGTTCTTCTTCAAGCTGGGGAAGATCATAGATAGCTTGGGTGCCGGGGAAGATACCATCCTCTAATCCGACAATAAAAACGCTTTTCAAATTCCAATCCCTTAGCCGAATGGATGGTCATCATGACCATGGCATCGGCATCAGGATCATAACTGTCAAGGTCGGTGTAAAGGGCGATCTCTTCCAAAAAGCCGGCAAGTGTGGGTTCGGCGCTTTCGCCGATATAATGAAGCATGTTTGATTTTAGCTCTTCAATATTTTCAAGCCGACCCGGACCCACCGTACGGTCCTGACGCAGATCGGCCAAATAGCCGCTTTCCTCCAAAACTGCGTCCAACAGCTCAGGCAGAGGAATAAGGTCTACCTTTTCGGCAAGGCTTGTCATCATGGCGGTAAAGGTCATCAGCGGCTTTGCCTTTTTGGAAAGAGGGGCTAAGCTGTCAGCCGTGGCAAAGACTTCATAAAGCCCGATGTTCAGTGAATCCGCGATCTGCGTGGCGAGCTCCACAGTGGCGTCCCCGATCCCGCGTTTGGGCTTATTAATGATCCGTCCAAGGCGCAGGCGGTCGTTGGGATTCAAAAGGACGCACAGATAGGCGACCATATCCTTGATTTCCATCCGTTCAAAGAACTTCTGGCCGCCGACGATCTTGTAGGGAATGCCGGCATTCACCAGTGCGCGCTCGATGGGGTTTGATTGGGCGTTCATGCGGTAAAGCACAGCGTGATCGGAATAAAGTGCCCCGCCCGTTACTGACTTAGCCACACAGTCAGCTATAAAGACAGCCTCATCGCCCTCATCGCGGGCGCGATAAGAGGTAATTAGATCACCCTCTCCCCGGGAGGTCCAGAGGGTTTTGCCCTTTCGCTCGTTGTTATGCTCGATCACCGCATTGGCCGCGTCGAGTATCCGCTGACTGCTTCGATAGTTCTCTTCAAGTCGTATGACAAGGGTATCTTTAAATTGTTTTTCAAAGTTCAGTATATTCTCAATGGTCGCACCGCGAAACTTATAGATGCTCTGGTCGTCGTCTCCGACGACGCAGAGGTTGCCATGCCGTCCCGCCAAAAGGCTGACCAATTGGTACTGAGAGCGATTGGTATCCTGATACTCGTCAACCAATATGTATCGAAAACGATTCTGGTAATACTCCAAAATATCGGGGTTGCTTTTAAGCAAGCGGACGGCCATTGTGATGATGTCATCAAAGTCAAGCGCGTTTGCCGCCTTAAGACGCTTCTGATACAGAGAATATACCTTTGCCATCTTTTCCATCCTGAAGTCACCGGGATTGTGAGCCGCAAACTCTTCCGGGGTGAAAAGCTGATCCTTGGCCTGACCCATCACCGACATAATGACCCTTGGCGGAAACATCTTGTCATCCATATTTTGCTCTTTCAGAATGTCCTTCACGACACGCTGAGAGTCATCTGAATCATAGATGGTAAAGGCCTTCTCATAACCTAAACGGTCAATATCCCGCCGTAGCATACGCACACAGGCAGAGTGAAAGGTAGAAGCCTGTATATCCGCGCCCTCTGTCCCCAGCATGCGTTCAAGCCGCGCGCGGAGCTCCCCCGCTGCCTTATTGGTAAATGTAATGGCTAGAATCTGCCATGGCTTGGGCGGATTCACCGCAATAAGCCGGCCGATTCGTCCGTTGTCATCCGAACGTCCAGCCAGATAGTCTTTCATAAAGGTTAAATCATCCTGTGTCAGAAAAGGCGGCACGGTTTCGCTTTCATAGGCCGAACCAAACTTAACCAGAGCGGCGATACGATTGACAATAACTGTGGTTTTTCCGCTGCCTGCACCCGCTAAAATCAGCACCGGTCCGTGGGTTTTAAGTACCGCGCAGCGCTGCATTTCATTTAAATGGGCAAACTCTTTTTCCAGAATATTCTTTTTGAGGCTGTTGTAACAGCTAGTTTCCATTATATGCCACCTATCCTTATAATCCTGCATATTATACCACGAAAAAGTCCAATATGAAATATGAAATGGCAATGAAAGGCAAACGCTTTTTCTACTGGCTTTTGTTATAGCCAATTAACTTAAAAACTGGCTATATATAAAACGTCATTTTCTTCCCCCGCCTTCGGCGGGGGAAGAAATCACAAGCTTGTTTTCAAGTTAATCAACTATACAATGGCATTGTGTTCTGGTCTCTGCCACCCCCTCGCCTTTGCTGGTGGCACAGAGACTGGATTAATGCGGTTTAATCGGTTTCTGGATTCTGCTTGATTGCTCGCTGCAGACTCATAAATCGTTGTCAATAGGACGATTAGCTGTTATGATAATCTTGGCGATGACATATGAAAACACTCTAATCATCTGAAAACAGGAGGACACTGTCGTGATTATGACCACAGAAACAGTAAATAAACTTTTTAGCTTTGGAGGGAAACTATTCGCTGGCGTAGCCCTTTTCGCGGCTGGCTGGGTCGTCATCAACATAGCCTGTAAAACGATGCGTGAGGCTTTAAGGCGTTCAAAGCTGGATGTCACCCTGCACTCTTTCATCATTATGTCCTCCAAGGTGACCATGGTCCTTCTGCTCATCACCTCTTGCATAGATGTACTCGGGATCGGGACTAATTCCATCGTGGCCGTCATCGGTGCTGCCGGGCCTGGCGATTTCACTTGCCATGAAGGATCAACTTTCCAACGTCGTGGGCGGCATTTCGCTTCTTCTGACAAAACCCTTTGCCGTCGGACAATATATAGAGGCAGGAAGTCATTCGGGCACTGTGAGCGAAATCGGGTTAGTCTATACCTCGCTGAACACAATCGATAACAAAAAGGTCTTCATTCCAAACAGCGACATGGCCCAGGCAAGAATTGTCAACTTTTCCGCCGAGCCAACCCGCAGGCTTGACTTGAACTTTACCGTCACCTATGCCGATGATTTTGAAAAGGCAAAGGATGTGATTGGCAAAGTGGCCAAAGCAAGTGGTCTCGCACTGGAAACGCCCGCACCCGTTATACGCGTCGCGGATCATAGCGCCACCGGTATGAGCATCACCAGCAGAATCTGGGTAGCATCAGACAACTATTTCGACCTGCTTTTCTATATGCGCGAGCAGGTTAAAGCTGGAATTTGACCGCGAGCGCATCACAATCCCCTATAATCGGATGGATGTATGTCTTGTCGAAGGCGAGATAATCCCATAAAAAGGCAGGGAACTGACAGACTTACTCTTTACAGGGCAAAAGATATGATTGAGGCCTGTTATCCGATTTTTTTTCAAAGACCTGATATTTTTGTCTTCAGGCATAGCAAAAAAGCGCCTGACGGTCAGGCGCTTTTTTACAGTCGGATGATTATCGGGAGGTTGTGCTTTGGCTTTCATATTTCTGTCTTAGCCTGACTGACCTTATTTTGGTCAGCCTGCTCAACGCTGTACCAGCCGCGTTTCTGCATTTCACAGAACACGTCATGCTGAATTTGATGTTCCTCATTGAGCAAATTGACAAACTCGGATTTTAGAGCAGGAGAACTGCACTCGTTTGCAAAAACGTTATAGTTCTCGGTGATAAACTTCTGAGATGACAATACATCTGTCATCATCTCTTTGTCGCCAAAAGCATTTGGGGTCGTACTCATTGTGGTTTCCTCCTAGCTCAGATGATTTAATAGGCGGGAATAATGGTTCTGGTGCTTGGTCGCAATTTGCTCACATTTGGTCTTGATCTGGGGATCGGTGGACTGCTGAGCGTACATCTGGTATTTCTTAATCATGGTCTGCTCCATGCCCAACTGATCCTCGATTGCGGTTAGTTCTCTCGTTGTTAGATTGCTCATTGTGCACTCTCCTTCATCTGGAATTTGGTTGCAACCTTATTCTTGCCCGTGACGGCACAAATTAAACAAAAAAGCCTGTAATTTTTAAGCTGCAAATAGATTTTTTTATCTTTTTCTCTATTAACGGCGTGGGTCCTACTCTTAAAAAGCCCTTGATGATTGCATCACAAACTCAGCCTGGTACAGGGGCAAATAATTCAAATACAAAAATTGTATTGCAAGCGAAAAGAATGGCTGTATACTATATTAAGTATGGAATATTCAACGAAATGAGGCAAAGTGTGGATTTTTTACTGTCGATAGCAGTTTTTTCGGTAGTGCTTATATTTTCTGTTTTTAAAAACATTTCTATCCTTATTCCCATGGTTTTCGGCCTCCTCTGTTTTTCAGCGACAGCCATGTACCGTGGATTCCACTGGATGCATGTGATCAAAATGGTGGCAAGAGGATTCAAAAAATCCCTTATTGTTATTCGAATTTTTGTGTTAATTGGGCTAATCACCGCTATGTGGAGAGCTTGTGGCACAATACCTTTTTTTGTATATTATGGAACCCAGCTCATCTATCCTCAATTTTTTATTTTGTTTTCATTTTTATTGTCTTGTATGGTTTCTTTATCGATCGGCACTTCCTTTGGTACCGCCAGTACCATTGGCGTTGTGCTGATCGTATTAGCGCAAAGCGGACAAGTCAATCTGAACATAACAGCCGGAGCCATTATTGCAGGTGCTTATTTTGGCGACAGGTGCGCACCAACATCATCCAGCGCAAATCTGGTGGCTACTCTCACAAATACACATCTGTATGACAATATCAAAAACATGTTTAAAACAGCCGCGATACCTTTTATCGTTTCAGTTCTGATTTATTCGTTTTTTTCCTTGCAGAACCCGATGCTAGCTGGCGGAAGCTCAATTCTATCTGAAATATCCGGCAATTTTAATTTGAGCCCTTTCGTGATGCTCCCTGCACTGATCATATTGGTTTTATCCATCATGAAATATGACGTGAAGCTTTCCATGTTGCTCAGCGTCATATCGGGAGCGGCCATCTGCCTTTGGGTACAGCATATACCGCTTGCGGATGTGTTGCGTTATATGCTACTGGGATACACCCTTCCCGCGGGGGGCTCGTTCGCAAAAATCATTGCCGGCGGAGGCTTAATCTCCATGGTAAAAGTCGTCTTTATCGTTTTGATCGCCTCTGCTTATTCGGGAATCTTTGAGGAAGCCGACCTATTTCATGATATACAGCCTTTTTTGGAAAAACTAAGCCGTCGCATTGCACTTTTTCCGACCATGGTGATTACCAGTATTACCACCAGTGCTTTCAGTTGCAACCAAACGCTGGCGATTATTCTCACGCACCAGCTTTTACACCAGACTTATACGGATAATGGCTATTCCAATGAGGAATTGGCGATTGATATCGAAAACAGCGTCGTTTTGATTGCCGCCCTCATTCCATGGAGCATTGCCGTTGCCGTACCCATAGCCACTTTATCGGCAGACATCGGATGCATCCCCTATGCAGTTTTTCTTTATCTCGTCCCGCTTACAATACTCTTTCAAAAATCTAAACATTTCATGACTCCGGTGAGAATTATTTTCAAATGGAATTGACATTTACTCATATAGCCAATTAACTTAAAAACTGGCTATAGTTAAAACATCATTTTCTTTCCCCGTCTTCGGCGGGGGAAGAAAATGACAAGCTTGTTTTCAAGTTAATCAACTATATTGTTTCTCAGCCGGCGGAGGTTGAGTCTCTGCCATAGATGGTGAATTTTATCAAGAACCAAAAAGGCTGATGAGATGTAACGATCTCATCAGCCTTTAATTCTTAGAGTACAGAGACAAAATAATGCCTTTATCGTTTTTAGTGGTCGTGAGTTGCGGGATTTATAAAACCATCATAAAGCTTTCCAAGATAGTTGAAGGACAGAGCGGTTCCAATGGCGACGCACTCGGCCGGATTTTCGGCCAGACACGCTTTGATGCCTGTCTCTCTTTCGATCAGCTTATCCAAGCCATGGAGCATAGAGCCGCCGCCAGTCATCACAAGCCCGTTTTTGTGTATGTCAGCAGAAAGCTCAGGCGGTGTTATCTCAAGGATATGCCGAAGCGATCCGATGATTTGCATGGCAAGCTCGGTGAGTGGGGACGAAAGCTCGCTTCTGCTGACAGTAAACTGAGTGGGCAGACCGGTCATCAAGTTTCGTCCCTTGGCCACCATTGTCTTTTCCTCGCCTGAGCCGAAAAAGACGCTCCCGATTTCAATCTTTAACTTTTCCGCCATGCGTTCGCCGATCAAAACGTTGAAATTATGTCGAACATATTTAACAATGGCCTGATCCATCTTGCGCCCGGCCACCTTGATAGACCCCTTGCAAACGATACCATTGAAAGAGAGTACGGCGATGTCACTTGTACCTCCGCCGATATCAAGAATTATATTGCCCTCCGGCTTGGAAATATCGACCCCAGCGCCCAAAGCCGCGGCCACAGGTTCTTCAATCAAATAGACCTTGCGTGCACCCGCAGAAACAGCGGCAGAAACGACGGCACGGGACTCAACATCGGTAATCCCAGACGGTACACAGATAGCCACCCGCGGCTTGATAATTCCCTTGTCCGACACCTTTTTCAAAAAAATTCTGATCATTTCTCTTGTAATGTCAAAATCAGATATGACGCCATCGGAAAGGGGCATTATGGCCCGTATGCGATCCGGAGTCTTGCCAATCATCTGATTGGCCTCTTCGCCCACACAGAGTACTTCATCAGTGAAAACATTAATCGCCACCACGCTGGGTTCCTTTAAAATAATCCCTTTCTCGGGATCGTAGATAATCACCGTAGCAGTGCCCAGATCTAATCCTATATCATTCGATGGCATATTGCCCGCCATTTCTCCGTACGTGTCATTATGTCATACGATTTCCAAATGAATACCATTTTCATACGGTTCTCTTTCCTCGCCTGTAGCAGGGAATAGAAAGCCAAACACAAAAATCTATTTAGAAAGGAATTCATATTCATTCTCTTGTCACTTCGTACGGGAAATAACAAGAGAGTTTTAGTCTAATATGAAGCCATATACAGATATATTATACGCATGAATAATCATTTTTTCAATGCAGCAACTGTAAAAGATTTTCTTTTTAGGATAAGTTTGTTAGCTACGAATCAATACTTTTTTGTTTCTTTTCACCACCGCAATACCTAGTGGCTTGTAAAATCTAAATTTTTTATGGCAATTGATTAAATGTTCTTGTATATTCCCCCGCCTTCGGCGGGGGAATATACAAGTTTAAGATGTTGCATTGTACTAGCTTTGTGTCCCATGGAGCATTGTCGTTGCAACAGAAACCACATCCACCCTGCTTGCCCCCAGCTCGATAAGAAGGGCCGCACAGCGGTTGACTGTCGCGCCGGTTGTCATCACGTCATCCACCAGAAGGATTCTGCCGCTTAGGGACGTATAATCACAAATGGAATAGCTCTGCTTACTATTTTCCAGTCGTGCCAGGTGAGAAAGGGAGTGCTGCACAGGTGTCCCGGCGAGCCGGCCGATTGGGGATTCCAGATAGGAGATGCCCAACAGCACAGAGATATGACGCGCCAGCGTTTTGGCCTGGTTGTGTCCCCGCTCCTTCTCTTTCTCCGCATTCATTGGCACCGCTGTGATGAAATCAAAGGCGGCGTCTCCAAAACGTACCCGTACCGCGTCCGCCATAAGGGTGCCCATATAATCCACCGCCGTGGAACGGGAATGGCGCTTGAGCGTATCAATACCTCGCTTCACCTTGCCGCTATATTCCAGTACAGAGGTGCAGCTTGAAAATAGGATCCTCTGTTTTCCGCAGATGCAGGCACTGCGGTACTTCCCACAACGAGAGCAGCATTCGGCAGATTGAAAGTCTACAAGGGGTAACCCCGCAGCGCAGTCTGGACAGATCAGTTCACTATTAGAAATTACAGTGCCGCAAAAAGGACAACGGGGCGGAAAGATCAGCGTCAGCAGACGGGACAGAATCTTCATTACGATTCCTCCTGCAGCATGGCCGAAAGATTTGTATACCGCAAAGCCTTTCGGTTATTCTCGACCATCCGGGCTACCGTCTGGATCTGTCCCACGATAATCAGCAGTTTCTTCGCTCTGGTTACTCCGGTATAAAGCAGATTACGGTAATGGAGCTTCTGATGATAACCCATGGCGGGGATGATCACCGCATCGAACTCACTGCCCTGACTTTTATGTACCGTGATGGCATAGGCCAGTTCAAGCTCGTCCAGGTTATCAAAGGTGTACTGTGCAATACGGTCGTCAAAACGTACAAGCACCGACCGGGAGGGGCGGTCGATTAGGTCAATCAGTCCGATGTCGCCGTTAAAGATACCGGCGCCTTCATCCCCTTCATCGCGGGTCCAGGGGATATCATAGTTATTCTTGATCTGCATCACCTTGTCTCCTTCGCGGAAGAGGGTGGCCGCCTGATAATCCACCTTTTGGGGTGAGGGCGGGTTGAGCGCCGCCTGAAGCATGCGATTGAGCTCAGTCGTGCCTATTCCGCCCTGACGCGAGGGAGAAATCACCTGTATATCCTGCATCGGATTAAACTGATAAGCAGCAGGCAGGCGATCCTTAACAAGTTCTACCACTGTCTGCATCGCTTGTTCAATTGAGCTTCTCGGCATGAAAAAGAGGTCAGAGTTTTTTCGCGTGAGATCCGGGACCTGTCCCGAAACAATCTGATGGGCCGCCATGACGATCTGACTTTCGGCCGCCTGACGGAAGACCTCATTGAGATGAACCGTTTCAATCATCCCGCTGGCAATAAGCTCGCCGAGAAGATTTCCGGCTCCCACTGGCGGAAGCTGGTCCGGGTCACCTACCATGATGAGGGTGCTTCCCAGCCGCACCGCCCTGATCAACGCTTCGAAAAGTCGCAGGTCAACCATAGACATTTCGTCTATGATGACGACATCATAGGGCAATGGGTTCTTGTCGTTTCTTTTAAATTTAGGAAAACCCCGGTCATCGCCAAAGTCCACCTCTAAAAGGCGGTGTATCGTTTTTGCCTCGCGGCCACTGATTTCGCTGATCCGTTTTGCCGCGCGCCCGGTGGGAGCGGCCAGAGCCACTCGCAGCTTTCTGCGCTCACATAGGTGAATAATCCCGTTTAAGGCCGTCGTCTTTCCCGTACCTGGCCCGCCAGTCAAAATCAAAAGGTTGCCGGTCACCGCCGCCGATATCGCCTTTCGTTGAAGGGATGCGTAATGAATACCAAGCTCTTTTTCCAGAGCATCAATTTCGCCATCAGCCGCTGATTGACCTGGATTCGCAAGCTGAAGCATCATTTTAATGCGTCCCGCCACATAGGTTTCAGCGTTGTAGTACTGAGGAAGATAAATGTACCGCGTGCCTCCAAAGCCGTCTGACAAGAGGTACCCATCGCCACACATCGCCGCAATCTCCTCCTGGAGCTTGTCCTTGTCAAGCTCCAATAAGGACGAAGCGGCCATAGCCAGCTTTCCCTCCGGCAGGCAGGAGTGCCCGTTAGAAAGATTGTGGCAAAGCACAAAGTTAATCCCGCCGCGCATACGGCAAACCGCATCGGTGCTGATCCCTAGTGTCTCGGCCATGGAATCCGCCGCAGGAAACCCAAGACCGATATCCTCATTGCAAAGCAGATAGGGGTCCTTCGTGACCTCCTGCTGGGTTGCCTGCCCAAAACGCTTCCAGACAGAGATGGACATGGCGGCACCAATACCAAATTTGGAAAGAAAGAGCATGGCTGACCGCACGCCGGATATCCGTTTATACTCGATACCGATATCCTCGGCCTTCTGTGCAGAAATCCCCCTGATTTGTGATAGCTTCGACGGGCTCTCTTCGATCACGGACAGGGTATCATCTCCAAAGGCATCCACCATACGCCGGGCAATCACAGGCCCGATTCCGTGGATAGCACCGCCGGAAAGATAACGAAAAATGGCCCCTGCCGTGGCGGGGAGCTTTCTTTCCACGGCAAGAGCCTTAAACTGCTGGCCATAAGTGGGGTGGCTCGTATAGCTGCCGGTTGCGCATATCTCTTCACCCACATCAATCATGGGCAGTTCGCCCACGACTGTGACAAGCCGATCTTCGCCCAAAGCGACCTCAAGAACGGTGAAACCGCTGGCCTCGCTTCTGAAGACCACGTTTTCCACTACGCCCTCAATCCTCTGTAAATCGATGTCCGGCAACCCGTCACCCCCGCGCTGTTTTCTTCTAGTATAATACACCGCGCAGAGATTTGTAAACCTTATCACCGGTCAGTATCTCGGCAAGCTCTTCTTGGTTGCAAAGGATAATGTCCTCACGCCTGTGGCAGAAGGCGCGACAGAGCTCCAGCGACTCTTCATCAGCTCCCATATCTACGAGGATTAGCCGCCCCCCTTTGATCCAACGGTCCCACCGCATGCTATTGTAACCCCATCTGAGAAGCTCTTCCAAACAATCAATGTGCCCCATAATAGGCAGGATGCTATAACACCGGATTCGCCCCCTCGGTTCGCTGATAATCGGTAGCATCCAGTCTGTCACTGCCACCAGGCCGACAGAGGACAAAAGTACAATGATCGTCCACAGCGCCGCGATATACATAAAACAACCCCATTTCTCCGGCGGCCAAGGCGCGTTTTGAGCCGGATCTCTCATCACCTGTCGCCGGAAAATGATGAGGATTTTTAAATGATTTCATTCACTTTCGCGGCATCACGTCGCGTTTTACCCTTTATTTTCTCTCTAACACATCCTATGATGAGGGGTGTCATTTTGTTAAAAAGAAAAAAGCGCCCACAATCGGGCGCTGATACAGTATAGCCAATTAACTTAATTTTCTTCCCCCGCCGAAGGTGGGGAAGAAATCACAAGCTTGTTTTCAAGTTACTCAACTATAAAAAAGCAATGGTGTTTTATGGCAACAAAAGGTATCAGTTTTCTTGCAAACCCATTGCTCCATGAGTCAAATCCAGACTGAAAGAAATAAAAATAAAATGGGGTCGAATCGGCAATAGATTGCTGATTCTATTTACATACAGTTTGCCCGGTGACAGTCCATAAATAATCCGCAGAAGTAAATACAATCCCTTTCATACCTATGTTTTCGGCGGCCACAACATTTTGTTCCATATCATCGATAAATACACAGTCCTGTGGAGCAAGCTTGTATGAATCGAGTAAGCAACGGTATATTTGAATATCCGGCTTTACCATATGCACACTCCACGAAAAAACGCCACCGTCAAACACAGTAAAAAAAGGATATCGGTCAAGGATGTAATCACTGGCTTTTTGCTGATAGTTGGACAGAAAATATAATTTATGCCCCTGCTCTTTGAGCTTCTGCAAAAGCGAGGCAGTCTCCCAATCCGGAAGGAGCATTTCATGCCATCTGGACATTGCCTGCCGTATAAAATTCTGCTCGTTAGGATGATTTATACAAAAGCGCTCGGTTGCTTCTTCTTCTGTTATCACACCTCGATCAAGCATTACCCATTCCTCACTGCAAAAGATAGTCTGATAAACTTTATCCACAACTTCTTCATCATCCCATAGTGTTTGAAGAAATTCTTTGGGGCGAAAGAAAACCAAAACATTACCAATATCAAAAATATAATTCATATCTACCTCAAACTTTTTTTATCCCTTTTCAGCGCTTTGTTGGGGGAAAGCATACGATTAATTAACTTATTCGGCGAAACCCTGCGCTCATTTTACTGCCTTATTTTCAAGAATACAAGTACTGGCTATGATGTGGGTTTCCATTTATGCCTTTTTCCCCTGCCGCAGGCGAGAGAAAAACATAATATAGCAATTAACTTAAAACTGGCTATAGTTAAAACGTCATTTTCTTCCCCCGCCTTCGGCGGGGGAAGAAAATGACAAGCTTGTTTTCAACTATAGCATTAAGAAAAAGTGCCCGGCGACAGGCACTTTCTCATATATGTTGGGGACCCTAGAGGACAGCTTTGAGTAGGGCTTCGGTGCGGTCGGTTTTTTCCCAGTTTACCCCCAGATCCTCGCGGCCCATGTGTCCATAGGCCGCGAGCTTTCTGTAGATGGGCCGGAGCAAATCCAAATCTCTGATGATCGCTGCCGGGCGTAGGTCAAACACTTGATTGATGGCATCCACCAATTTCTCATCAGACACGGTCCCAGTGCCGAAGGTTTCCACATGCACAGAAACGGGATTTGCCACGCCGATGGCATAGGCGATTTGCACCTCGCAGCGACGGGCAAGTCCGGCCGCTACCACATTTTTCGCCACATAGCGGGCTGCATAGGCAGCAGAGCGGTCAACCTTTGTCGGGTCCTTACCAGAAAGGGCACCGCCGCCATGACGTCCGTATCCACCATAGGTATCCACGACAATCTTGCGTCCGGTTAGACCGCTGTCGCCCTGGGGACCGCCGATGACAAAGCGTCCCGTCGGGTTGATTAAAAATTTAGTATTCTTGTCCATCATGTCGGCGGGAATGATGTGCTTAACAACCAGCTTGATCATATCACGGCGTATGGTCTCAATATCCACATCGGGCGAGTGCTGCGTGGAAATCACGACAGTATCGATCCGCTTGGGGCGGTCGTCCTCATATTCCACCGTAACCTGCGTCTTTCCATCCGGGCGAAGATAGTCCAAAAGCTTTTCCTTTCTAACCTCGGTCAGTCTTTTGGCCAGACGATGAGCCAGAGAGATTGCAAGGGGCATGAGTTCGCGTGTCTCATCAGAAGCGTATCCGAACATTAGACCTTGATCTCCCGCGCCGGTGGCATCAAGGAAGTCGCTGTTGCCAGTGGTCTTCTGTTCCAGAGCCTTATTGACCCCCAGGGCGATATCTTTTGACTGCTCGTCGATGCTGCACATAACCGCGCAAGTGTTGGCGTCGAAACCGTACTTGGCACGATCATAGCCAATTTCTTCAATAACGCCACGAGCCACTTTGGGGATATCCACATAGCAGTGGGTAGAGATTTCACCAACTATCAAAACAAGTCCGGTTGTACATACGGTTTCGCAGGCCACGCGTCCGCCGGGGTCTCTCTCCAAAACGGCGTCAAGCACCGCATCGGAAATTTGGTCGCAAATTTTGTCGGGATGACCTTCTGTGACTGACTCTGATGTAAACAAATATTTTGACATCTTTCTTCCTCCTCAAAAAAAACGCCCGGTTAACCGGGCGTTAAAAAATTTATCTTCCGGCGCCTGGCCGCAGGATTTAGCACCTTGCTTCACGCAGGTTGCCGGGCTTCGCAGGGCCTGTTCCCTCAGCCGCTCTTGATAAAGCTATTCACTTGTGGGTATCATTGTAAGACATATTTCGCCATATGTCAACAGGTTATTTCTCAGTTTATACAATTTTCTGACACAACAATATTACTATAGCTATTCCCCATGCCTACGGCGTGGGGAATAGCTATAGATGCATTTGTCTACAGGATGGTTTTAATAAAACCAGAAAGCTTTTTATAGAGGAAAAAGGTGAGCAGAGAAATCAGCGTTCCCTTAATCAAATTAAACGGGATCACACCATACAAAATATAGCTTGGAAGGTCTGTGATGATTGGGTTAACCTTGGCGCACAGAGACCAGATCACTTCAAGTGGCATGATTTTAGCATAAAACGGAATCAGAATATAGAAGTTTGCCAGCGCACCGGCGATTGTTATGGCAACCGTCCCAGCTATACAGGCGATGAAGGCTCCGGTTCTAGACTTTGAGGTCCGATATACCATTCCCGCCGTGACAGCATACGCGCTTGTCATGATAAAGTCAGCCAGTTGACCTACACCACCGGTGGTGCTGGAGAATGTATGGACAACATCTTTGATGAAGGCCATGGCCACGGCATACCAAGGGCCGAACAGGAAGGCGCCCAAGAGTATCGGGACGTTTGACAAGTCAATTTTCAGAAAGGGTGGAATAAAGGGAATTGGAAACTCAAAATACATGAGAATGGCTGCGATGGCTGCGAAAACTCCGGCAACTGCGATCTTTCGGGTACTGATTTTCATAGATATTCCTCCTCTGGGTCTGAAACAGAAAACGCCCGCAAAATAATGCGGGCGTCAATAATCAGGCTAATGCCTGCCTATTTCTTTCATCCGGACTATACCGTCGGCTTCGGAATCCAACCGAAATCAGCCAAAAGGCTCGCGGGCTTGTAGCTTATGCTCATTACCGCCGGTGGGGACTTACACCCCGCCCTGAAACAGACCTATTTAATTTTCCCTTATTATATTCCCCTGACCAGCCACTGTCAATAGCATATTACAACCATTTATTGTGAATGATGCAATAAATCGTTATTCAGCAAAAGATCTATGTCTTCTTCCCAGCCTTCAACCGGAGAAAAAGAACTAAATTAACCATCTTTTTTTGAATTATGTCAGGTGTAATTCTAATGGGGTTTAAACAGTCAGAGTGGGGATGGTCTATACAAAGCATTTGCTTTGCGGATGGCGCTGATTGAATTGCTTTTTCAAATAACAGCTTTGGAATCTTTGTTTTTCAAAATGATCGAAATAGCAGCTGCGGCAATGAGCGCGAGACTTCCACCAAACCAGAATGGAGCCGCTGCCCCAAAGACACTCCATAAAAATCCTGCCAGAATGGAGGCAGGAAGCAAGGCTATGCCTACGAGGGTCGCATGCATACCAAGAACGGTTCCTTTTAAGTCAGGCGGTGATATCTCAGCGACCAGTGCTCTTTCCGCGCCCGAAGTCAAAGCCGAATACACACCGTAAAGAGCAAACAAAACGATTATACCTACTTTAGAAGAAATCAGAGCGAACCCAATATAGACTATTCCGTAAAAAACATAGCCTGTCACAAGCAGAACCCTTCGACCAATTTTATCCGACAGTCTTCCCATGGGATAAGCAAGCAACGAAGCTACCATGTTATAAAGAAAATACAATAGGACAACTGTTCTGGCATCATAACCAGCACTTCGTGCTCTAAGAAGAAGAAATGCATTTGAGGAGTTCCCCAGTGTAAATAGAAAGGCAACCAGCAAAAATCCTTTCAGTTTACTGTCCAGGATCGCGAAATCGAAAACGAGCTTACGTCCTGCCTTAGTTTCTCTTTTCTGCTCTTTCACAAAAGAGATTGCACATACCCCCAGAACGGCAGGGATGATGGAGAGAAGAAAGATCCGCCTGTAATTAATGGAACTGCCACTCATCAGAAAATAGGCTGCCAGAATCCCAAGCGCAGATCCCAGCATGTCCATCATTTTATGGAGTCCAAAGGAACCTCCGAGCTTGTTTTGGGCTGCACTTTCCGCAATCAGCGCGTCACGGGGTGCGGTACGGATTCCTTTTCCGATGCGGTCGATTACCCGGGCGAATAAGATCCCCGGCCAGGTAGATGCAAAAATCAGGGCTGCTTTATAGAAGATCGCACCTGAATAACCGATGAAGGTAAAAATTTTTTTATTTTTATATTTATCCGTTATATAACCACTGATGATTTTCAAGAGGCTTGCCAGACTTTCTGCGATTCCCTCAATAATACCGACAATAGCCGGAGACGCTCCCAAAACAGAGGTCAGATAAATCGGTATGATTGGGTACACCATTTCCGTGCTTAAATCGATCAGCATACTGACAATGCCAAGAAATATAATATTCCCCACAATTGACCGCTTCACTTTCTTTATAAAATTGCGTTCACTGTATTCTCCCCCCGCCTGCGGGGGGAGAATACAGAAAAAGTATTTAGAGAGGACCAGCTTGATAACAACTTTAAATGCGAACTGTATCAAATGACGTTTTTTGATTGGCTTCCAGCTTTGAATCCTCACGCAGCGCCCAAAAAATCTTGAACTCCAGTTTTTCGATTTCTCTTTGCTGTTTATAGCTGATTCTCAGTGTGGCGTCTTTCGGAATGATAATGTCGCGATCCAGACTTTCCAAAACGGATTTGATATTGTTGTCGTTTTTCGTGACAGTGGACAGGACCTCACCGATCTGATCAAACAATAAAGCCGAATCGCCCGGGATATCTTTGGAAACCCGATACAGCTCATTTTGATTGATATAGCTCAGCGAATCACCAGACGCAAGCCAGCGGATCAAGGCCCCCTTGCTAAAGCGCCATTCTCTGCCGATCTTTCGGGCAGGGATATGCTCTTCCCGGAGCAGTTTTATCAGTGTTTTTTCACTGACTCCCAAACAAACAACAGCCTGCTCAAGATTTAAGATATCATCATCCATCATGGGTCTATCGCTCCTTTCCTGCTAATGCGTTCATTCGAGCCTCTTTTCCCTGCCGATGCCAAGCAAAAGAAACAAAGCACTAAATATGCAATCAGCATATCGCTATTCTAGCCAAAAGTCAACATTTAGTATCCATTTAGCAGTAAATAGTGTAGTTTTAACAGCAATAATCCGCTTCCGATTCACCTGACACAAGTGGGAAAATTAGAGATATAGCTAATTAACTTAAAAACTGGCTATAGTTAAAACGTCATTTTCCCCTCCCCCGCCTTCGGCGGGGGAGAAAAATCACAAGCTTGTTTTCAAGCTAATCAACTATAAAAAAACATTCATTGAAACAGGCTGTGAGATTGAATCAAGAACAGGAAGGCATTAAAAAAGGGCCTTTCTACCGAAAGGACCCCTCATAAGACCAGCAGATACAAACACTTCAAAAAATGATCATATTAAGCTCAAATCACAATGACTATGGATCATATCTTTTTCCCTCAACCGGAGGGATTTGAAATAACTTTTTTAGATATTCCTGCCGTCGCAATAGTTTTTTAAGATAATCGGCGATAGCCTTATCGATAATACGCACAGCATCCTCAACACAACTGACCCTCATCCACAGCGGTGGGCTTATTTTCCAGAGACTTGTAGACGGAAAAAAAGTGGCGCATCTCATCAAAGATATGAGTGGGCAGCTCGTCGATGCTTTTATATTCTCTGTAGGTTGGATCGTTAAAAGGCAGGGCAATGATCTTATCGTCGCGCTTGCCACCGTCGATCATGGATATGACGCCAATAGGGCGGCAGCGCACCAGCGTGAGCAGATCCAACGGCTCGCTGCACAGCACAAGCACATCAAGCGGGTCGCCGTCATCGGCCAGGGTCCGAGGGATTAGGCCGTAGTTCGCCGGGTAGTGGGTGGATGTAAAAAGGATTCGGTCAAGGATAATCAGGCCCGTCTCCTTATCTAGTTCGTATTTTTTTTTGCAGCCCTTGGGGATCTCAATCACCGCGATAAAATCCTCGGGTGTGATTCGTTTTGGTTCAATATCGTGCCAGATGTTTTTCATGTGTTTGCTCCTTTGGCTCAAGTTTGGGCAGCACGGTTTTTTTTCTAAAGCAGATTGTAGGTTTTCCAATTATTATAGTACGGCTGTCCCTATATTGCAACCATTAATTTTTGATGACGACTGGGGGGCATCTTTTTATATACCTTCTCCCATACGTACAACCTCGGCCCCCAGATACTGGGCTTCAATCGGGTCATGTGTGATAAATAGAATGCCACGATGCGCCGCATACCCGGCGACGATATCCATAACTTGCAGCTTTCTCTCGTCATCCAAGCCCTTAAACGGCTCATCCATGACCATAAAATCTGAAGGATAAAGAAGCGCCCTTGCGATTGCCACACGGCGTCTCATTCCACCCGAAAGTTTAACCGCGGACTTTCGCATACTGTCGGAAAGCCCCAACCTGTCCAGCATATCGGATATCTCCGTCACCGAAACGGCTTTCTGTGTGACAAGCCGTATATTTTCTATTGCATCCAGCCAGTCCAGAAGACGGCTTTCCTGAAAGACAGCCGACAGGATGTGTCCATCCAAACCGGTAATCTCCCCACTGTCCGGCGGAACAATACCCAGCAGGATATGGGCAGCGGTGGTTTTTCCGCAGCCGGACGGGCCCATCAGACAAGTAATTCCCCTGTCCTTGAGAATGAGGTTGAAGTCGGTCAGCACAGGTTTTCCATCATATGTTTTATTAAGATGCAGAAGGCTGATCGGCATCAGTGCCACCTCCCCCCAGCCGCTGATTCATAAACCGGATCAGAAACATAAATATCCACTCGAAAAGGACGCTGATCAGAATGACAACCACCGTCCAGGCAAGCAGGTCGGGTGTTTCTAGAAATATTTTGGCCTGATAGAGACTAGCGCCAATACTCCCCTTGGGAAGACCGATCACCTCGGCCGCGATACCCGATTTCCAACAGAATCCAAGTCCCACAGAACATCCTGCTACAAAGTGTGGCAAAAGAAGGGGGATGTAAATTTTCAATACCCTTTGATGAAGGGGAATTTTGTATACCCTCGCCATTTCCACCAATTTTTGATCCATGGAAAGGATACCCTGATACAGATTGGCATAGATAACCGGCACCACCATCAAAAAAGAGATAAAGGTGGAAAGCCAGCCCGTTTTGACCCAAATCAGGGCTAGGATGATAAAGGACGCAACCGGCGTCACTTTGACCACTGTGATAAGGGGAGCAAGAAGGCGCCTCAGCAAGAGACTCTTAGCACACGAGACAGCCAAAAGGCTTCCCACAGCAATGCCCAGAAGGAAACCCATGACAATTCTTGAAAAGGAGAAAAAAACGGCACTCCAGAACTTCGGCTGAAACACAAGGGTCCAAAGACGTGAAAATACAAGAATGGGAGATACCAAAAGTATCTCCTGCCCTATCAGTACAGCGATGAAATGCCACGCCAAAAGCCAGAGCCCCGCCACAGCCAGGCCCGTTCCGAAACTTGTCCCTTTACTTTTTGTAGTAGAAGGCGTCATCAGGCAGTTTTCCTCCTACGGATGCCGGGTTCTGCGAGAACAGAACTTTCAGATATCCGCTCACCTTATTTTTCATCTCTTCCCCCTGAATAAAGACAATATTGCATAGGGGAAGCGCAATTTTCGCTACAGCAGCGGGAGCGATATCATATTTTTCCACAAGAGCGGCAGCCGCTTCGGTATTTGCATTCACATAATCCACTGAGGTTTTGCACTCGGACAAAAAGGCTTCAACAGCCGCTTTGTTCTCCGTAAGAACTTTGTTTCGAACAATCACCACGCCGGTGACCACGCTGGAGGTTTTGTCGACGGCATTCCATTCCTTAGAGATGTCGAGGGCAATACGAAGCTTGCTGTTTTTCATCATGACTGTGGCCACATAGGGCTGGGGAAGGACCGCAATGGTTGCTTGTCCCTGATTCAGAAGAGCCGCAACCTCAGTGGATTCTGATTTATATTGTATATCCACATCCTTTTCGGGGTCAAGACCACTTTGTTTCAGCAAATAATTTAAAGTGTATTCGGGGGTGGCTCCCTTACCGGTGGAATAGATGGTCTTTCCCTTCAGATCCGCCACTGTTTTGATGGTATCACCGGACTCAATGACATACAGGACGCCAAGGGCGTCGATGGCTGCCAGAGAAACTGCGCCTTCTGTTTTGGCGTAAAGCACCGAGGCAAGGTTGCAGGGGACCGCAGCAATATCGACCTCGCCCTTCACTACCTTGGCAACGATTTCGTCCGGTGTTCCCAGAATGGAAAAGTTATAGTCATTGATCGCTTTTCCTGCCGCCGCATTTTCCATCAGACTTACCATGCCCATAGCGGTGGCGCCCTTCAATGCCGCTATCTTAAGCGAAACCTTCGTGACGGGCGCAGGTTTGGAGGAAGATGACTGTGCCGAGGAGGATGAACTGCTTGTGGTGCTGGTACATCCCGCCAGCAATAGTAGCGCCAAGGTAAGGGCTGCGATAGATTTGGTTAATCTTATATTCATTGTAACAATATCCTTTCAAGACACACTTTTTCATTGTCACTCACGGTGAAATGTCACCATCGGCAGACGAAACGGAATTGCTCTGAAATCCGCATTACCCATAAAGGGGCTGTGTCTGCCATTCATTTGATGTAAATGATTCCCTTCTTTCCCCTTTTCATACCGCCATCGGGCGGATCATCCCGCCTGTTTTCTCTTTCATACGGGATTTTATCTAAAAGCATCCCCCCGGCCACTCGGGCTGTAATCTAACAGTGCTTTAGCGGCTTGTGAATGCTGAACCTGTCTTTCGATATGGTAGGTGCGTCCTCCCTTTTCAAAATGCGCGCCCGTTTGTTTAAAATGAAAGGGCACATTGTTTTCCACACATTGGTCACGGATCGAAACGATCCAGTCATAACGGCAGGTTCTGGCTTCGGCGCCCGATTCTCCACCTGCGACAACCAGTTCTATTTTCCCTGAGGAGAGATAGCTGTTTAGGTTAACGCCCTCCAGTAGGGGCTCGCAGATTAGAAAACGGTGTTTGATCGGCGCCTCCAGAAAAATCGGCAGACGGTAATCTGCGCGGTTCTGATTCTCTGACGTACAGCCGATCGCTACATTTTCATAGCCTTCGCCCCAATCATCTGGAAGCTTTTCGTAAAAGCGGTGAATCCGCTTGGTGATGATCAGAAAGCGCAAATCCCGCCTCGCCCTGATAAAGCTCCACGCCTCTGGCCGCCATTCATCCGCATCCTCCAGAAAAAAATCGGAGGTTCCACAGGTGAAGATGGACTCGTCCGCGCGAAGCTTGTACTGTCCATCCCGGCCACGTCTGACGGGCAGGTCAAAATCTGCGGTTTTGGCGACAATTGAGCTATCCCGATCATACCTTAAATCGCTGCGGTAGACATAACAGTTTAGACATCCCGGGCTGATCTTATGACATCCGTGCCATGGGCTCCATCTTGGCATGGCTGTGCCCCCTTATCCCTTTGCTTACGCTGTCCTTATACTCAATCCAATATAAATTTCATTTCTTTACACCTCTGTTTTTCCCGCCGAAGGCGGGGATAACAGAGGTAGGATGATTGTCATTTGTATTTTTGCCCAGAAAGCTTGCCTTTGTTTGTTAATTATAACTTATTGTTATTAAAATATCAAGAAAATCAGATCCATCGATTTGCCAAAAATACAGACCTTTGCGATACGATTATTGTCATAATAGGATGATTACAAATACTGCAACATGTTAAGATTTACTTCGCGATATGGCCAATTAACTTAAAAACTAGCTACATATAAAACGTCATTTTCTTCCCCCCGCCTTCGGCGGGGGGAAGAAATCACAAGCTTGTTTTCAAGTTAATCAACTATATGGGCTGTGTTAAGAAAAAATAGATCATATATTTAGAAAAATGTCTTTCTTGAAGGAGGAAATATGATACAGCGGATCTGGAAATATCGCGGTTTCATCACAGCTTATGATCACTTCAGTCTTTAAAATCAATGGATAAACGTTTACTGTGAACACTATTTTTCTTGACTCAAATATCATCCATAAATGCTCAAAAGAGCCTGGCGATTTTGTCGCCAGACTCTTTTGCACGATTTAGTACTTGTACTATTTTCTTTTAAAAATCAATTAATCTTTATCTGTTTTCTCCGCCTTCGGCGGGGGAAATAGATTTAAAATATTGCCGTTTAATATAGAATTAGTATTAACTGCTAAACACCATAACGTGAAATGATTTCTTTTGCGAACTTTTTAGCCGCCTGCAAGTCTTCCCTATCCGGGTGTTTTCTGACGAAAACAAAAAATTTCCCTTTGCAAAGAAATGTTTGCTCTGAAACGACAATTCCCTTTGGCTCCAATATTTTTTTGACTTCGGGATATGCAGACTGCCCTCTGAATGAGGTGCTGAATACCGCCACTCTTTTCACATGGCTATCCAGGCCTTCGACAAATATTTTTAATGCATCGTCGATTTTTCCCGCATAGACTGCCCCGCCCAGAAACAGGATGTCCGTATCCTCGGTAATCCGATCACTTGAGACGGCACATGCGGTCACGTCCACTTCTTGCGCAATAGCTTCTGCAACTTTTTTCGTATTGCCGGAACGGGATTGGTATCGCACCTTGATGTTCATAAATAGCCTCTTTTCTATCATCGGTTTATGTTCTTTTCTGTTCAAGGACGCAGGATGTCGGATGGACAGTCTGCGTGTTATCGCGCCGATAGAATTTTCAAGAATGAATAACAGCACTTTCCGCTTGATTTTATTCCCCGATATAAGTGAATCTAGGGCAGCTTTTTCCGTCACGCTCCACTATCTCATCCCACATAGACACAGGGCGTACCCATATTCCCTGATCGCCATAAAGTGCTTGGTACACCACCATCGGCTCCAGACTTTCCGAATGTCTGGCAGTATACAGTACCCTGTATACATTTCCCTTAAAATGACGGTAACGGCCAGCCTTAATTTCATCCATTACAGTCCCCCCAGTCCTTTTTATATACTTGAATATAAAGGGGTTTGCCTTGTACATTTTCCGACTTCATCAGGCTTATTCCATTCACCCTTGTTTTAACAGTTCCAAAACCGTCGGAGAGTCCTGCCTTCTCAGCGTCATCGATAACCACCCTTCTGCCCAGCGTCAGATGGGGTTTAAGCTCGCGCTTTTCAGTAGCAAATCCCGCTTGTGCCAGCCCTTCACACAGTCCTCTATAAAGGGAAGATAGAGCGGGACAATGTTCCACGCCCAGCCAGTATAGGTCTCCATCATCCCGTTTAAAGCTGCCAATCGGACCGGTCTCAAGTGTAAAAGGCTCGGCCTCTACCGTGTCCATAATGGCTTTGATCCTATCTATGTGAGTCGGTGCAGTCTCGCCAAGGAAAACCACTGTCAAATGTAGATTTTCAAGCGGGGTAAAGGTACCCTTGCGGGCTGCTTTTTTCACCCTGTTCACAGCATTCATTAGGTGATTCCTGGTTTCTTCTTCAAAATGAATGGCAATAAATAAACGCATATAATTTAACCCTCTTTGGCATATTCATCCGGTTGTTCTGTAGGGTAATTTTTCGCCTTTGAAATTTGTTTTATGGAACTAAAACTCTATTGCCTTTACTGATAGGCACAAAAACAACAATAAATCTGAGCTCGCTGCTTGCTATCATTATACCAGTCATTTATATTTCTTAAAACACTTACTTCATAAAATATCAACGGATCTCTAGAAGGCGCATGTTAATCTATAATAATTTTCTCAATAAATGAGATTTCTTTGGATCTATCTGCCCATCTGCTCTCGAATTAAAGAGCTAAAAGACAAATCCCCTTGCTTCTTCCAGAATGTTATGCTATTCTTTGTATGGAAAATCGAATAGCGTTTAGTGACAAAAGATAAATGGGAAGTTGGGTGAAATGCCCACACAGTCGCCGCTGCTGTAAAGGTGCGTTATGAATCCTGTAAAAGCCACTGAGGAGAATCCTTGGGAAGGTTACAGGGTAAGCATCTAAGTCAGAAGACCGGCTTTTGTCACAGGAAAAGATTCTTTCGGGCCGAAAAGGAGCTTGCCATTCTGTGTCATTTACCAATTATGCCCTATGATAATTGGATCTCGTCAGTATGTCTTGCTTTTATAAGCAGGACATTTTTTATTTTTATTTAAAATTTGCTTTCGTTACCTATTTCTCTTTGCCGGGGGAGAGAAATACATAACTGCTTCTTCTAACGCAAAATGATATAAAACAAGGGGACTACCATGAATAACAGTATCCAAAATCTTAAAAACAAGCGCCGGACTACGATCTTCTTTGGAGCCATCCTTATCATCGTGCTCATTCTGCTGTTGGTGTTCATGGTCAGTATGGGCGCGATGAATATCAGCGTCGGAACGACAAAAACGATTTTGATCGCCGGACTTACCGGTAATAAACAGCTTTTAGAGGACATCGCGCCCAATATGGTTTCAGTCGTATGGGATATTCGCCTTCCCCGTATCATTTGCGGCATTTTTGTAGGAATGGGCCTGGCAGTGGCCGGGACAATTTTTCAGTCTCTTTTACAAAACCCATTGGCTGACCCCTACACCCTTGGGGTTTCCACAGGGGCCGCCTTTGGCGCAAGCCTGGCGATCATGGCCAACATTACCTATGGACTTCTGATTCCCGTGCCGCTGGCCGCCTTCGCTGCCGCCTTCTGTACGCTGTTGCTGGTGGTTTTTATTGCTCATCGGGGGGGCGGCATGCTTTCCGCTAACCTGATCATCGCCGGCATTATCGTCAGCGCATTTCTTTCCTCAGGCATCAGCTTTATCAAGATGCTGGCCGGTGAACATGTAAGTGCCATTGTGTTCTGGCTGATGGGAAGCCTCGCCTCCAGAAGCTGGAGCGACGTATGGGTTGTTGTCCCCGTAGTCAGTTGTGCAAGTTTAGCCGCTTTTATCTTCGCCGACGACTTGAATATCATGACCCTGGGTGATAGAAGTGCGTCCACGCTCGGCATCAATACCAAGAGAACGCGGCTGCTCTATCTGATTCTGGGTTCGGCAATTACGGCGGCCTGTGTCTCTGTTTGTGGGGTCATCGGGTTTGTCGGGCTAATCGTCCCCCATATGCTCCGCTTCCAGTTCAGCTCAAACAACCGCATTTTAATCCCTATGGCGGCTCTGACCGGAGGAATTCTTCTCAGCGCAGCCGACAATATAACTCGTCTTCTCTTTACAAGCGAAATCCCAGTCGGAGTGCTGACCACCCTAATTGGAGGACCGTTCTTTATCTACATATTCATTAAAAGGCAGAGGATTGGTAAATAAATGGAAAACATGCGAAATAAGCCCCTGCTGGAGCTTGAGGATATCTGCTTTGCCTATGGTGGGCAACAGGTACTAAATGACATCAGCTTTACCGTCAATCAAGGTGAGTATCTGTCGCTGATCGGCCCTAACGGAAGCGGCAAAAGCACCCTTATGCAAATTATGAGCGGCTGCCTTACGCCCCTGTCCGGCGGTGCAACCTACTGCGGCAAGGACATTCACAGGATGGAGATTCGCACCCGGGCAAAGGAGTTCGCTGTTATCCATCAAAATGAAGACAACAGCTTTCCCTTTACCTGTCTTGAGACAGTGATTATGGGGCTTCATCCACACCGCGCCCGCTTCGACTCGCTTAGCGATGAGTCGTTCTCAATGGTGGAAGCCACGATGCGCCTTACCGACACCTGGCAGTTTGCCGATAAGCTGATTACACAGATCAGCGGAGGTGAACTGCAACGGGTGATGCTGGCAAAGGCCCTGATGCAGCGTCCAAAAGTACTGTTTTTGGATGAGGCGATGTCGGGGCTTGATATTGCGGCAAGAATTATGATGACAAAGGTTTTTAAAGACTTAATCGCCGTCCAGGGCATCACAGTGGTTGCCATCAATCACGACCTTGCCACTGCATATCAGTTTAGCGACCGGATAGTGGCACTGTGCAAAGGTGGCGTATCGGCGCTTGGAAAGCCCAAAGAAGTGATGACCGAAGAATTTTTTAGTTCAGTCTTTGGCGTGAAGGCAGAAATCCTTGATGACAGAGGGATTTTGATTCACGATAATATAAGTAAAGAAGAGCTTTAAGGAGGGAAGGCATTGTCAGGCATGTCGGCCAGGCCACCAAGGTTTAGCCGAGAAAGATTGGAGGATATTTTAAAAATGAAAAAAATTAGCTTATTTATGGCGCTGGCGCTTTGTGTGTCCACGCTGTTTACCGCTTGCGGCACCGTATCACCTCAGTCTCAGTCCAATGCGAGTACATCTTCAAAATCCGTCATTAGCTTTGTAGACAACGATGGCAAGCAAATCAGCATCAATACCCCATGCAAAAAGATTATCTCCCTCTATTCGGCGCATACCGAGAATTTGTACGCACTTGGTGTCGGGGATAAAATTATTGGCGTTAATGTTAGTTCTGCGTGTGCCTTTCCGGCCGCAGCCGCTTTTTTAAAACCATATGACTATTCCGGAGATCCGGAAAAGGTGATTGCCGCAGCTCCCGACCTTGTGTTGACTCTGCCCCTTATCACCAAAAAATCGCCTGATTTTTTCAAAGCTCTCGAGAAGGCAGGAATCTTAGTGGTCAGTCTCTACCCCGACAGCTTTGGGAAGTTTGATGAATACATCACTAAACTTGCCATGTTGACCGGCACAGAGGAAAAAGCCAAGATGAAACTTTCTGAACTTCACGCCAATATCGACGAAATTGCCGCCAAGACCGCAACGGTCAGCGCCAAGCAAAAGGTATTTTTCGAATCCACCCAGACGAACCTTCGGACTGTGACGCCAGATTCCATGCCGGCTATCGCCATTGAAAAAGCGGGTGGTCAAAACGTCGTCCCGGACGGCGCCCCTATGAGCGCGGGCAGCACCATTTCTGCCTTTGGCCAGGAAAAGCTATTGGCTCTCGCCGATACAATTGATGTTTATGTCGCACAAAACGGCGCAATGAACGCAGGAGTAAGCAAACAGTCCATTATCGAACGCCCCGGCTTTAACACCATCAAAGCAGTTCGGGATGGTCGTGTCTTCGTACTCAGCGAAAAGATGATCGCCTCCGCTACCTTCCGTTATTATATGGGAATCAAAGAGCTTGCCCGTTATATGTATCCCGAAGTCATGGATACCTTAAGTGGATACACACAGGCAAAAGATGCAACAAAGCGTGATTTTGCCAATATAGTTGTGAGAAGCCGACATCTGCCCTTCTATATGCCCTTCTCCTCCAAATATTATCAAGAAGAGCAAAAGGGCCACACTTATGGTCTGTTTGTGGATGTCCCCTGGGATGATAAAGATTACGACTGCATTGAAGCCGCTGTAGAGGCTGGCTTTCTGAACTGGGAAAAGCGTGACGGTAAAGAATACTTTAACCCCGATGCCTCAGTGACAAGAGAGGATCTGGCAAACGCTATCTTTAATATTGGCAAGTTTGCCGGTCAAGACAAGCATATCACCATCGCCGACCTGTCCCAATGCAAAGATCAGAACACCGTGCAACTTCTTGTGGACAACGGTTTCTTTACACTGTCAGGCGGGCTTTTTGAACCTGCCAGGAAGGTAACCACAGCAGACATCGTGAGTGCCTTGGCCTTAGTAAAATAGTGAATTTCAGGAAGATATAGCCAATCAACTTAAAAACTGGCTATATATAAAACGTCATTTTCTTCCCCCGCCTTCGGCGGGGGAAGAAATCACAAGCTTGTTTTCAAGTTAATCAACTATAGTTTCGAAGCCGGTGCAGTGAGAAAAAAGCCATTTTATCCCTGTTTTAAGGCCCTGTACAGATGTTGTACAGGGCCTTGCTTTTTCATGCAGTATTAAAACGATATAGATTAGCCCTCGACAATTACCTGCACGCGGCCCACCATGCTCTGTTCCTCCAGCATCACCTTGATGCCGTGGGGATGGCTACTCGAATTCGTTAGGATTCGCTTCACATGACCGCGTGTCAGTTTTCCCGTAGGCTGGTCGTTCTTCAGTACAATATCAACCAGAGCCCCAATCTTGATATCTGCTCTTTTTTGTCCGTTCACAGGTTGCTTTCACTCCTTTATTTCGGCCATGGCCGAGGATGTTTTCCCTTTAGAAACAGCTTTCTGTTCTTGTCAATTTGAATCAGGCACCAACGATATAAAACAACAAATAGAGAATTCTTTCGATAGGATCCTTATCTGCCCAACTGTTCAAGCATTCTGAATAAGCCTTCCACATGAGCTAAAAAGCTTCTTCGTTCCTGCACCGGCAGTTTTCCGAGTTGCTCTTCAAAATATGCAATATTCTCATTGTGTATTCTCTCAGCAAGTACATGGCCCTTTTCGGTCAGATACAGCAGCGTTTTTCGCCTGTCATCAGAGGCCCCGCCCCTTTCTACATAGCCGTACTCTACAAGTGCGGCTGCTACCGTCGTAAAAGAACTATTTTCAAGACCTAAGTAATCGGCAAGACAGCTCATGCTGCAGCCGCCTTGCAAGCTTATAAAAATCAGCGTCATGATCTGCGTCCTGCTCAGGCCGCATTCGGCCTGAATTTGGCGTGTGACCCGCTCAAACATCGTTTTCTTGTAAAGACTTGGTAATTCAAACAAAAGTTGCAGCTCTTCTTCACGCAATGGCTCCAGCATTTTGATCACCTCTTCTTTAGTATGATAGCAAATGCGAAAAGGCACGTCAAGTCCTTCGATATCCAATATTACGAAATCGAAACACTTGACAGCGTCAGTAAAATTTTGTAGAATAATAAAAAATCGTAATATAGCAATTATCTATATATACAGAGCTTCGTTCTACCTGACTGTTCCGCCCACCGCGGGTCGGGCAGAGTTCAATATTGCTCTTTATTTGCCCAGTTGCTATAAGTTTGGAGAAACTGTATGGATGAAACCAAAAAGCTTGGCACCGAACCTATTCTGAAGCTCATCGCTAAATTCTCAATTCCGTCGGTTATCGCTATGTTTGTCAATGCAATTTACAATATCGTTGACAGAATATATATTGGTAAATTTGTCGGAGAAAATGCGCTTGGAGGACTCACAATTGCCTTTCCCTTTATGATGATCACCTTTGCGTTTGGTGCGCTCTTCGCAATTGGAGGTTCGTCGCTGATCGCAATCAAATTTGGCGAGCAGAACAACGAAGAAGCCCAAAGCATATTCGGCAACATGGTCACATTGGTTGCAGGCGGGGCGCTGCTGATGTCTATACTGGGGACACTGCTTCTCGACCCTATTCTAATGCTGTGCGGTGCTACCGATAACATCCTGCCCTTTGCCCATGACTATATGCGCATCATCCTGCTTGGCCTGCCATTCCAGATGTCATCCTTCGCCATGGCGGCACTCGTCAGGGTGCAAGGAAAGCCACGCCTTTCTATGATGAGCCAGCTTACTTCGGCGCTCACCAACATTGTTCTTGACTATATCTTTATTGTTCCCATGGGTACCGGCGTATTCGGCGCCGCACTGGCGACCATAATCGGGCAAGCGGTTGGATTTTGTATTCTGTCCTATTATTTCTTTATTTCCGGCCGAAGTATACTCAAGTTTAATGTCACCAATTTAAAGCTGAAGCTGCAAAATGTAAAGCAGATGGCAAATATAGGGCTTTCCAGCTTTGTCATGAATATCGGCAACAGCCTGTCCGCTTCTTTTGTCAATTTGGCTTTGGCTACCCACGGTGGGGATGCTGCCATTACTTCGATGGGCGCCATCAACAGTCTTTTTACTCTTGTGTTGATGCCGGTTTTTGGCCTTCAACAAGGTCTTGGACCCATCATCGGTTATAACCACGGCATGGGCGACAAAAAACGGGTAGCCCAAACATTGTGGACGGGAATGGGCATTGCAGTAGCCTTTGCCGGGACCGTATTTTTGGCACTTGAGCTTTTCCCCACCCGCTTCGCCTCTCTATTTCTGGACCCTAGTTCCGACACAATGAAAATGTGTGCGAATGGGCTTCGTATCTATATTGCCATGCTGCCCCTGTTGCCGGTCAATGTAATCGGCACGGCATTTTTTCAGTCCACCGCGCAGGGTACAAAAGCCTTTATGCTGAGCATCAGCCGCCAAGCGCTGTTTTTAATCCCCGCCGTGCTGTTGCTGCCCTCTATATGGGGACTGACAGGGGTCTGGGTTGCTACGCCAGTGGCAGATTTTCTCTCCATCTCTTTGACGTTGTTTTTTCTGTACCGGAATCACAAGCGGCAGTAAAATTAGCAATTTCGATTTTTAGATTGTATAGCCAATTAACTTAAAAACTGGCTATATAAAACATCATTTTCTTCCCCCGCCTTCGGCGGGGGAAGAAATCACAAGCTTGTTTTCAAATTAATCAACTATACTATGCCACTGTGTGAATTCAACTCTCCGGCACTGCTTATTGGACGAAATATAAAAACAGATAAGAAATAATCTTATCTGTTTTTTATTGTACGCGATTTACAACCGTTCCATCGTTCAATCTACCCACCCAGTCATGGGCATATTACAGGGGAGAAAGACCCTTCATTGTCAACGATATTCGTTTTTTCCCGGTGTCTACGGACAATACGCGTACCTTTACAATGTCACCTACCCTGACAACCTCGCTGGGGTGCTTAATAAAACGGTCGGACAGCTGGGATATGTGCACCAGTCCATCTTCATGTACGCCTATGTCGACAAAGGCGCCAAAATCGATGACATTGCGAATTGTCCCCATGAGCTCCATGCCCTCTTTGAGGTCGGTCATGCTCATGATGTCGGTGCGCAGCATCGGCTTTGGCAGCTCATCGCGGGGATCTCGACCGGGCCGAAGCAGCTCGGTGATGATATCGCGAAGAGTAGGAAGACCAACGCCTATCTGCTCGGCACAATTTGCTTCCCCAAGTGCCGATACGCGGTTCTTGATTTCGCCGATGCCACCATTTTGCACATTCTCCAAAGTGTAGCCGCAAAGGCCTAATAAAGCCTTTGCCGCCGGGTATGATTCAGGGTGGACCGCGGTGTTGTCCAGAACATTCTTGCTTTCGGCCACCCGCAAAAAGCCTGCGCACTGCTCGAATGCCTTAGGCCCAAGCTTTGGTACCTTTTTGAGCTGAGCGCGGGCGGTAAAGGCACCATTTTCCTCGCGAAATACAACCACCGACTTTGCCACAGACGCGTTGATGCCTGCCACATGGGATAGAAGGGCGGGAGAGGCAGTGTTTAGGTTGACGCCTACGCTGTTTACGCAGTCCTCGACCACGCCCTCCAGCGACTCGCCCAGACGTTTCTGGGGCATATCATGTTGATACTGGCCCACGCCGATGGCCTTAGGATCAATTTTCACAAGCTCTGCAAGAGGGTCTTGCAGGCGTCGGGCTATGGAAACGGCACTTCGTAGCGACACATCAAAGTTGGGGAACTCCTCGGCTGCAAGCTTCGAAGCCGAGTACACAGATGCACCTGCCTCATTCACCACCATATAAGAGAGCTTGCTGTCCTGCGCGGCGATCAAGTCGACGGCGAAGATCTCCGTCTCTCGCGAGGCTGTACCATTGCCTATAGAAATGACGGTTACACCGTGTTTTTTAATCAGCCGTGTCAGGGTCGCCTTCGCTTCTTCAGTTTTATTATGGGGCGGCGTGGGATAGACAACCCCGGTGTCCTGCACACGTCCCGTATCATCCACAATGGCGAATTTACATCCTGTCCGATAGGCAGGATCAAGCCCGAGGATCACCTCTCCCTTCACCGGCGGTTGGAGCAGAAGCTGCCGCAGGTTGAGGGCAAAGAGCTTAATAGCAGCCTCTGCCGCCTCATCAGTCAGTTGATTGCGAATCTCCCGCTCGATGGAGGGGATAAGCAGCCGATTGTAGGCATCGGCTGCGGCTGTCGCGACAAATTGTGTGCAGGGCGTATTCTTCTTCAGCACCGCAGCCGAAACCGCCTCAAGGCCTCGTTCATTCTGAAGCGATACCGATGCCTTGAGGAATCCCTCTCGTTCTCCCCGGTCTATGGCAAGGGTCCTATGACCGGCAATCTTTCGCACCGGTTCGGTAAAATCATAGTAGAGACGGTATACGCTGTCCTCCTCTTTTACTGCCTTTGCACCCACGACGCCTTCTTCTAAAAACAGTGCCCGCAAACGGCGGCGTATGGCGGCATCGTCTGAAATCTGCTCGGCAATAATATCGGATGCACCCGCCAACGCTACTTCAAGCGTTTCAACACCCAGTTCTGGGTTCATATATTCCATAGCGAGCTTCTCAGGCATGGGAGAAGCTGGAATCTGAGCAAAAATGGCGATGGCCAGTGGTTCAAGTCCCTTTTCACGGGCGACTGAGGCGCGAGTTTTTCTCTTGGGTCGAAAGGGACGGTAAATATCGTCAATCTCGGTGAGCGTGACGGCTTTGGATAGCTGGTTGGCAAGCTCTTCCGTAAGGGCACCCTGTTCCTCGATGTGCACCCGGACCTCGTCCCTGCGCGCATCCAGTGCCCGCAAGTATTCCAGCCTGTCCGCCAGTATTCGCAACGTCTGGTCATCCATCGAGCCTGTCATCTCTTTACGATAACGGGCAATAAAGGGAATGGTGTTTCCATCATCGATCAATTTTATTGTGTTTTCCACCTGATTGGGGTTCAGTTTCAGCTCGGCGCACAGCACCTTTGTATAATCCATTCTATAGTCTCCTTTTCCGACCAACTTTCGGGTAATCATCTTAATACTTTCTGCGTTTATAACCGTTGGTACATATCTTTTATCCTGTAAATACAAAGGATGCCTCTCGGCCTTCTGACCAGAAAAGGCTTGCCGCACCCTTACATAGTCAGAAACCTGATTATATCAAATCCTGTTAAATATAGCCAATTAACTTAAAAACTGGCTATATATAAAACGTCATTTTCGTCCTGTGGGGGTTCAGACGCAGGATTATTGCATTTAATTTGGGATCAGTACTATCGGGCATTTCACAAGAAAATATTGACAAGGAAATCGGTTTGTTTTGATGATATCATATAATAAGCGCTGGCGCAATTGTGAAGAGATTGACAATTTGCATTATTCTCCTTAAAATGAAAGTTAGAAATTTTCGAAACAGATGCATTAAGATAACTATAGTTGATTAACTTGAAAACAAGCTTGTGATTTCTTCCCCCGCCTTCGGCGGGGGAAGAAAATGACGTTTTATATATAGCCAGTTTTTAAGCTAATTGGCTATAATAGCAATTAGGTGAAAAAGAGAAAACTTTGTTTTTTGTCTGATCGTCCATCGGTGATCAGACTGAAAAAAATTCCGTTGGTTTAGAAAATTGCTATAAAAAATTTCTGGTCACCAAGTACTGCAAAATATGGAGGTATATGATGATTCATGCACTGACCGCAAAGTACAAAGAAGATTTCATCGCATTCCGCAGAGATTTCCATACGCATCCGGAGCTTTCGGGAGAGGAAGTGCGCACTTCGGAAAAAGTGGCTGAAATACTGCGCAAGCTTGACCTTGAGGTCACATTACAGGAGAAAAACCACAGTGTTATCGGGTTGATCCGCGGCAAAAATCCCGGCAAAACCGTCGCATTACGGGCAGATATGGACGCCCTTCCCTTACAAGAGGTCAACGATCTTCCATTCAAATCAATCAACTCAGGTAAAATGCACGCCTGTGGCCATGATGCGCATACCGCTATTGCGCTCGGCGCAGCAAAGGTGCTTTCGCAGATGAAGGATGAGCTTTGCGGCAATATCAAGTTTATCTTTCAACCCGCTGAAGAGCTCGCCCCGGACGGTGGGGCAAAGCGCATGATTACCGAAGGCGTACTGGACGATGTCGATGCCATTTTCGGCCTTCATGTATGGCCAAGTCTTCATGTTGGGCAGATAGGCTTTCGCTATGGTGCTTTAATGGCTTCGTCCGACCCGTTTACAATTAAAATATCCGGAAAGTCCTCACACGCTTCTGAACCACAAAACGGAATTGATGCACTTGTTGTGGCCTCTCAGCTTGTCAGCTCGATGCAAAGCATTGTCAGCCGAAGGGTAGGCCCTCAGGATGCTGCAGTCGTTACTGTCGGCGAACTACATGCAGGCACCCGCTATAATATCATTGCTGGTGAAGCAGTCCTGAAAGGCACAGTCCGCACCTTAAGCAAAGAGGTGCGCGATAATATGGAGGGGTATATCGCTGATATGGTTGAGGGCGTTTGCCGTTCCAATGGCGCGTCAGGTCTGCTTGACTACCATTTTGGATATCCGACATTGATAAACCACACCGAGATGGTGGATCTGGCAAAAGCAGCCGCCATCTCAAGGCTAGGCGAAAAATGCGTACACATCGTAGAAAAGTCCGCTCTGGGTGCTGAAGATTTCGCCTGCTATCTTGAAAAGATACCTGGTGCCTTCCTGTGGCTGGGCTGCACCCCCACCGATGCCAAGGCGTATTATCCCATCCACAATCCCAACTTTTTTTTAGATGAAGGTTGCTTGGAGCTGGGCGTTGTCGCACTGTGTGGTGCGGCTGTGGATTTCTTAAAGGCATAAGAACACGTTTTAAAAACTTAAAGAGCCACAATGCCAGGCTGATATGACCCCAAAAAGTTAGACAAATATTTAGTTTAAGCGGCCGAGAGGGCTTGCTATCTGTGTAAAACGGGCGGCAAGCCTTTCAGTTTTGCCTTGATACGGTGATTATTGTAGTAATCAAGATATTCAATGAGTTCGTTGATGAAATGCTCTATAGATTCAAAGTTTTGCAGGTAGAGGAGCTCACTCTTGAGCAGACCAAAGAAATTTTCTATCATAGCGTTATCCAAGCAGTTGCCCTTACGGCTCATGCTCTGGCGAATACCCTTCTTTTTGAGTACCCGTTGAAATGTTTTATGTTGGTATTGCCAACCCTGATCCGAGTGGAGGATGAGGCCTGTTCCATCCGGAATTGTCGCAAACGCCTTTTCCAACATGGAAGTCACCATGGACAAAACAGGCCTGTCCGAAATCGTATAGCTGACGATATCACTGCTACACAAATCCAGAATTGGTGACAGATAAAGCTTCTGACCAAACAAATTGAACTCTGTAACATCGGTAACCCATTTCAGATTCGGTTTTTCCGCCTTAAAGTCACGATCTAGAAGATTCGGCGCGACATTGCCGATTTCGCCTTTATAGGAGCGATATTTCTTCATTCTGACGCAGCAAATGATACCTAGTTCCTTCATCAGCTTCTGAACAGTTTTATGATTTACAACATAACCCCGATTCCTCAGTGCCAACGTAATTCTCCGATAGCCGTACCGGCCCTTGTTTTCCGCATAAATCAATTTAATCTGTACTTTGATTTCACTATATTTATCTTGGTTTGTTTGTTTCTTAAGATGATAGTAATACGTGGCGCGCGATAGCTCCGCTACGTCGAGGAGTACATCGAGTTTGTGTTTCTGCCTTAGCTCCGTTACGACTTGTGATTTTTCTCTCGCTGTACCCTCTCGGATGCTAAGGCATTCAATTTTTTTAAGTAATCAACCTCTGCTCTTAAACGCTGGTTCTCGGCGATCAGATCTTCTTCTACCTTCTTGTCCAGCTTTGACGGACGCCCTTTTCGCGTACCGCTGCCAGCGCAGGCCCTGCCGCGCCTATCTACATAGAGACCTTCAGGACCTTCTTCGAGATATATCCGCTCCCATTTCCTGACCGGCTCATGATTTGGCAGTCCATATTTCTTCGCTGCTTCTCGAAAGCCTAGATGATTTGTTCGCATATCTTCTACGACTTTTTGCTTAAACTCCCCGCTAAACGGAGTCCCTTTTGGCATAGAATAACACCCCCAAAGTTATTTCAGTATATCATACTGTCTAACTTTAGGGGTGCACTTCAGGCAATACGCCGGTGTTGCGGCTCTTTTACTTTTTTTCAGACAAAACGAGTTAATCAGTATCTCCTTTTATAGCCAATTAACTTAAAAACTGGCTATATATAAAACGCCATTTCCCCCCCGCCTTCGGCGGGGGGGAAAATCACAAGCTTGTTTTCAAGCTAATCAACTGTACTTTTGGCATCGGGGTAGATACTGGTAAAAAACCGTTTTATCGTTGTTTGCTTTTTAAAATCATTTTATTCTATTTCCGGTATTTTTTTCTTGCAGGCTCCCATACTACTTATAACCGTATTCCAATTAATCGGCAATAATCCTGTCTCTGATTCCCCGCCGTGTGAAACAAAGACAATAATGGAGTGCCATTTAATCAGGATTTAATATGATGTTCATTAACGGAAAAGGTTGTGATTTTATCAGAATTCCTGCACACATAGGGCTCATTCCTGATGGAAACAGAAGATGGGCAATGAATCAAGGTTTTGAAAAACATGAGGGATATCATCATGGATTAAATCCCGGCCTTGAAGTTTTACGTTTGGCAAAGGATTATGGAATTGGGGAAATCACTTATTACGGTTTTACAACCGACAATTGTAAAAGACCTGTGAAACAGATCCAAGCCTTTCAAACAGCCTGCGTTGAAGCCGTCAATTTAATCGCCTCAGAGGGGGCATCCCTACTGGTAATGGGCAATACCGATTCGCGTTTTTTCCCCGAAGAATTGCTCCAATATACCGAGCGTAAAGATATCAACGGGGGCGGTATCAAGGTCAATTTTTTAGTCAACTATGGTTGGGAATGGGATCTTTCCCCCAGAACAACCGAAAAGAAGAAAAAAGTTGCAGAGACGCTACATTCCAAGGATATTTCCAGAATTGATCTGATCCTAAGATGGGGTGGGATGCGCAGGCTTTCCGGTTTTTTGCCGGTACAGTCTGTATATGCTGACTTCTATGTCATCAATACCATGTGGCCGGACTTTAAGCCTGAAGATTTTTATCATGCGATGACGTGGTACAATGAGCAGGATGACACATTGGGAGGGTAATTACCTAAACCTTTAAGCCGAGCCTTAATCAGGTTCTCTTCTTCCCTGCGTAGAGAAAAAAGAGTGAATTATATTTATTTCGAACATTTGATCGCTCAAACAATTAAACCTTCTAGTGGTGGGTTTTTACAATTAATCCACCACTAGAAGGTTCTTTACGCTGTCCAAAAAACATCACATTTGTTTGTGAATTTTAATTATAGTTGATTAACTTGAAAACAAGTTTGTGATTTCTTCCCCCGCCGAAGGCGGGAGAAGAAAATGACGTTTTATATCTCATATAAACTTCATCTTACACTGGTTATCAATGGAGCCAATTTAATAGGATGTTTGTTTTTATATAAAACTCAACATTTGTTCCAATTTTTCCTCAAATTCTGTGTCCTGACTTTTGGTGCGCTTAGCGCTTCCCTTCAACCTACCACCGGCGTTTCTGATCTTTTTCGCAGTATGGCGGGCAAGCAGGAGAGCATCAATGTTTTCGTCCGAGTAAACCATACCGTTCTGGCTTAAAGGTATGGCTCTTCTGGCAAGGCAGATTGCGGCAAGCCCATAGTCCTGTGTCACCACGATATCTCCGGGATTGACCCGGTTGACTAGGGCAAAGTCCACACTGTCCGCGCCTTTCGAAACTGTGATCGTTTCCACCCCGTCGCGGCAAAAGACATGGGAAGTATCGCACAGGATAATTACCTCGACGCCATGCCGTTTTGCGAGCTTTATCGTGCTGTCCACAACGGGGCAGCCGTCGGCATCGATCAAAATGCGCATGGTAAATCAATCCTCAATTCGATGGGGCAGTGATCGCTGCCCATAATATCAGGGTGGATGACGCTATCCAGAATGCTGTCTTTGATGCTTTGTGAAAGAAGAAAATAGTCAATTCGCCAACCTGCATTATGTGCTCTGGCTTCATACATATACGACCACCATGTATAAGCTCCCTCTTTATTTGGGTAGAGGTGCCTAAAAGAATCGACAAACCCAGCAGTCAGAAGCTCGGTCATCCTGCCACGTTCCTCAGGGGTAAAGCCCGCATTGGTACTATTTGACTTAGGGTTTTTTAGGTCAATCTCTCGGTGCGCCACATTCATGTCTCCACATACGATGACAGGCTTTTCCCTGTCAAGACCGCTTACATAACTTCTGAAATCGTCCTCCCACTCCAGGCGGTAAGAAAGCCTTTCCAGGCCCCTTTGTGCGTTGGGGACATACACATTTACCAAAAAGAAGTCTTTGAACTCCAGTGTGATGACGCGTCCCTCCTGGTCGTGGCGTTCCATGCCCAGCCCGTACGAAACAGCCAATGGCTTTATCCTTGTGAAGACTGCCGTTCCGGAATAGCCTTTTTTCACAGCGCTGTTCCAGTACTCTTCATATCCGGCAAAGTCTATTTCGGCCTGCCCGCGCTGCATTTTTGTTTCCTGAAGACAAAATATATCGGCATCAGACGCAGAAAAAAAGTCGGCAAATCCTTTACCTAAGCAGGCGCGCAGTCCATTGACATTCCATGAAATCAGCTTCATCTATTTTTGTCTCCTCGTATTAGCATGTCACTATAAGATAACTTACATCCCGCTTGACTTTTCACCGTAGGCGGCAGAAATCTCTTCGATGGCCCTCCCAAACAGAGCCATGGAGGATTCCGAAAGCGCCGACCATGCTGTACCGCTTTGACCTTGTGAAGACAAAATAAGTTCTTTGGGAAAACTCATCATTGTGTTAGGGAACTGCCGCAGAGACTCCGGCGATATTTTGTCGAGCAAGTTTTTAAGTATCTTCACCAGATATCGCTCTGAAAAACGCTGAAGCAATGCGGCCAGTCGCTGATCACCGATTTCAAAATAATCTTTGCTGCTGCAAAACAGATAAAAGATCGACATGCTATCCAGCGCCAACTGGCTGTTTTTCAGAATATAATGCACATCAAAAAATCCAAACAAGCTCAGGTTCTCAAACCGTATGTGTCCCGACAGCTCACCAATTGGGTTATCCGACAGGACAATCTCTTTAAGCGTTTGCGGGATAAAGCCGCACTCGTCAGAATATCTCTGCGATTTCACGCTGTCAAGAAGGGTGGCGAAAATTCTGCAAAAGGGTTGGTTTCGATAATGGTCCTGCCAGGTAATATATAGTTGTCTGAAAACATATTTGCGATATCGGGTCATTAAAAGCTTGGCAGCCTCGCTTTCAGGGTGTACGGCAACATATGCGGGCAAAGCAGCAATAATATCCAAAAGCTCGGGTTTGGTCATAGAAAAAGCCAGATGATTGCGCTGGGCTTCATCTGCTTCATCATACTTTTTGATCATGTCTGTCGGCTCTTGTCTGCGGCTGAGTACAGGCGGCTGCCTTTTATAGCAGTCTGCCCGTCTGTCAAGCGACTCATTCAGGGTGGCAAGCCGGACGGGCATCCACTTATTTATGTTCAAATGATTCACCCGCAAGCATTTTTAAAATCTTTTCGCCGTCTACACGATCGAAAAAGGTTATGCAAAACTCAACTCGGCGTGACCCTGCCTCATCAATCGATCCATTGGCATTTATCACCGGATACATCTCTGAAAAACCCTCTGTGCTGATCAGGGGGATTAAGAACTGCTTCTGTTCTTGGGTCAATCCACTATATTGGGGGTTCAAAATATACTGTAAAACCGAAAGCGACCTTCGCTGCGACAAATCAAAATTATTTTCAATATTATTCTCGGGGTTCGTATAACCGGCAATTCTGATTTCCTTGATGACATCACGGCTTTTTTCGTCAATCAATACGGTGGCGAAGGCAGGAAATATATTGTCTAGATACTGCTTTGCCTCTTTGGTAAGGACGTATTGATTCGCGTCAAAAAGGATGGTTCCACTGATGGATATATCACCGACTTTTGATGCCACAGGTTTCATTTGATACGGGGCAAGTGCCGTTCGGAGTTTATCAATAACACCCTGCACTGGGGTAAAATCCCTCTGCGTTTGGATCTGGCCTTGGAGAGCTGTTATCTTAGCCTCAGCTGCCTCCAGTTGTGCCGAAAAATTGTTGACTTTTCCAGCCGCAGAGGATGATACATCTGATCCGTGTGAAGGGGGTACCCCTAGGTGATAGAGAGCAACGATAAGGATCATCGCCAATACTGCCAAGGTGGAAAACAGAAAATAGACCGCCGATTTTCGGCCGAAACTTCTGGTCATGACTGATTGCTCCCTTCGCAGGGAAGCTGGATTTGCTTCATGATGGCAGGAAGCTCATCAACCGCTTCCTGGAGCTCCCCGATCGTTTTTGCTAAATGTGCTGATATTCCCGCGAGGTTTTGATCAAATTGATCAAAAACATTGGCAATATTCGATGTGGTCGTGGTCGAAAAATCACCGTAAGCACTGCGCAAATGGTCACCGGATTTCACCATATCCGCCGATGCGGAACGGAGCGCGATCATAGTGGAGTGGTATTGATCCCTAATATCTGTGATCACGCTGTCCATATTCGTGACGTATCTCTTACTCACCTCAGAAAGCTCCTCTTGATACTGTCCTAAACGGTGAATCGTTTCGGTCTGGAACTGTGAGCTGTGATTTATATTGTCTGTGATTCCGGTCAGTGCGCGCAGGCATTGGTCAAGCGCGTCGCTCATTGAAGCCAGTCTTCCAAGATAACCGTCAAAGCGCACCAATACAGCCTCGGCCGCCTTTTGCATCTCAACAAAATGCTCCATGGATCCCGCAGAAACCTTTTGCATCACTTCAAAGGAGGAGGTTGTCATCCGCTGTATTTGTTCCATTTGTCCGATTGTGCCGCTTATTTGTTCAAGCTGCTCTGAAAATGAGGCGCTGAGGGAAACGGCAAATCGATTCGCCAGATTTTCCATACCTTCGACCTGTCGCTCAACCGCCACAGCGATAAAGGCATTAATCTGTTTCTCAATCCCTTCAAGAACAGGGATGACGCTTTGGGCAAATTTATCGGATGTCTTGTCAGTCATCATTTCATAGAGTTTATTCTGGCCTGCATACTGCTCCTTCAAGCTCTCCGAAATCTCAGCGAGTAAATGAGCGCTGCTGGCACCGCCCGCGCAATAACCATGCACAGCAGATACAAACTGCGACATATTCTTTTTTGCGCCGCTGTAGACTACCATGTAAATCACTAAAAAAAGAAAACCCAGTACCAGTCCTGCAAGGGCCAGATAGAGTGATGTAAAATTAACCTGACCGCCCGCATTCAAATCTTGTACCAATAATAATGCAGAGGCGATCACACCAACTGCAGTGATTGCAGCGGGGAAAAAATCTGTCAAAAATAGATTGACTCTTACTTCTAGAGTCTTTTCCAAGCTTATATAATCCAAAACATCAACCATTGACGAATTTTTGACTTTTTTGAGTGCTGAAAGATATTTCACCCATTGGTCATCCGTTCGTTTGTCGCCCGTTATGGCAGGGAAGCGCGCAAGCTCGACTGATGGTGTCTCAGAGGCTGTTTTTATGATGTTCTCTACCTTTATTCTGCCTTTTCGCATTGCTGCCGATATCTGAAGAATGGGCAGTACAAAAAAAACCGCGGCTAAAACGGTCAACAGCGCCAATGTACCACATAGGATATATATAACCATAAGAACAAAACACCTCATCACTTGCGTTGTGAATTTTGCCAAATCTATAGGATGTTCTTTAATAAATGGGGCTTTTTTCTATCTGTGTGCCCCGCCTTTGGTGGGGCACACAGGGTTCAATTCTCTTTTATAGTTGATTAACTTGAAAACAAGCTTGTGATTTCTTCCTCCGCCTTCGGCGGGGGAAGAAAATGACGTTTTATATATAGCCAGTTTTTAAGTTAATTAGCTATACTTGTGTTGGATTTTGCCAAACAAAACTGCTAATATTTCCATGTTTTATTTCTTCAAATAGATCTATAAAGCACTATATATCTGCACAATAAACTACACTGGTACACATCGTCTGCAATTCTCACAGACTATGGCATGTAAGAACATTGGGCAAATGCTTCTCTTATATCAAAATTGCATTGAACGGGATCATCAGGAAGGAAAAAGGTTGGCGTTTGGATATGGCCCAGTCATAAACGGATAGTCTTTACCTGAAGGCTCGTTATCACGAGTGAAAAATTCGACAGAAAGAGATGCCTGCAGATTATTGTCGCCTGTGGTCTTACCAGCCATTGAAGAGCTTGTTTCAACAGTACCTATGACCACACGATTTACATATGGGGCTTGATTTAAACGCAAAAGAATCTGTTTCAATGACTGATAATTGGTTAGAAATTGCACTTTTACCGATGTGACACGACTACTGGGCAGTTTTTGATAGTCTATTGCAAAAGAAATGGAGCTTTCCTGTGACAAGCCGTTAAGCTGGTTTGAAATCATCATCAATAAATCCGGCTGGTCAATGGAAGATATTACCTTGCTAAGCTTGACAGAGGCTTCATTCTGTATATCCGTCACTTGTTTTTTCAGCAAATCAACAGCGACAGCCTTTTGCTTCGCATCGCGAACCTGGGTATTCAGCGTGTCCACCTCAGCGTTGAGACTGTCGATCTCAGCCATAGCATTGACAAAATAGAAATTGTAATACAGGAAACCGCAGATCATTATAAACAGAATCACAAGCAAAATAGTTTCCCGCTTAGACACCTTCATCATTTGATACCGCCTTGCTTTTGACTTGGTGCTGCCTTCTGAGAACTGCTGGACGACGTATCTATCGGATAGTAAAGCAGTACATTGAAGGCACGCGGACCACCGGCCACAGTTGTCCCAGCAGTCGTCCTGTCATTATAATTGACCATTTCGATTTGTGTCAGTGCAAACACCTCTGTTGCACGAAGATTTACAACAAAGCTTGCGATTTCAGCATCACTTTGACCAGATCCTGCAAGGACTGCCTTGTCATAGTCAAAGCTAACCTCAGTGATCTTGACCCCTGTCGGACATGATTTTTCAATCAAATCCAGCATCGCAGCCATGCCCTTCTTATTGGCTGTAAAGCTATCAAAGCCTGCAAACAGATTTTTATACTCCTTGACCTGCACGCTCAGCTGATCATACTCCTTTTGAACGCCTGCCAAGGCCAAAACTTCTGCGCCAAGAGCACTTTTTTGAGCTATACGATCACTCTTGATCCGCTCGGGTATAATGATTCCAGCTGCAAGAGCGGCCCCCAGAAAGAATAAAAGAAAGACTGCCGGTATGCCATAGCGGACAAACGGCGAAGGTCCAATTTTCCGTGGTAAAAGATTGATATCCTTTTTGATGACAAAACTTTCTTTCATGTTTTGTTCACTTCCCTGAATGTCACACCGATGGCTCCTGAAAAATCGGTGGAGCCGGGTTGTGCAGTATTATCTTTAAACATAAATCCGGTCATTTTAGCCAACGTATCTACCGGAAGACCAAGCTGTGTGGATATGTAACCGGTTACGCCGGTAAGCAGTGAAAGTCCACCCACCAAATAAGCAGCGCCGATAGAGCCCTGATTGTTTCGGTTGCGGTAAAAATCAAACACTTTTCTCGCATCCTGCAGGGTATTATCTAAATACTTTTTGATAAAAGGACTGATATCGTCCGGTTTTTCAGTGCTGTCGAAGATGTCCGGTTTGCTGAGGAGCTTTTCCACCGCTTTCCTGTCCAATGCAGTTTTCTCGCAGATACTCTGCACTAACTGATTGGAACCTGTATTGATCAGATGATTGACAAAAAAATTGTCGTCTTTGTAAACACTGACCGTGGTTTTGGTCGCCCCCAAATCGATAATAGAATAGTTCTTCACATCCGCTGAACTGCCTTTGGCATGCAAATAGCGCATGATTTTTTCATAACCATTTTCCGCTACATCCACATATTTGACATTCAGTCCGGCTTTGTGCAGACATTCAATATATCCGGCAACAATTTCCCGCGGTACAGCAACAACCATCACCTTATACTTGGTTTCGTCCCCTGCCCCAATAACTTCTTGTATGCGGTAGTCGATGTTGAAACGGTCGGTATTAACGGGTAGATAGCCGGAGATTTCGTCGACGACATTCTGATAGATCTGCTTTTCATTCATTCGAGGCAGAGAAAAGTGGCGTATGATAGTATCCTGACTGCTGATGCATAGGGCACAGTCCGAATTTCTGATGTGGCCTGATTTTTTTAATGCCTTGATTGCGTCGGTCAAAAGCTCTTTTGATTCAATTTTGGACTGCTTGATAACGCCTTCGGGGACAATAGCAGAAACCGCGCGCAACGACGCCGCGCCCTTTCTGGCTTTGACCATTTTAATACGCTCAGTGCCGATATCAATGCCCACTATATTTTGTTGTGCAAAGGACAACAGATTCACCGCCCTTAATTCGTAATTTACCTTATTTTGCAGAAGCAAATTTGCGGAGAAACCATCCAGATTTAATGTTTCCCACCACCGGAGGGGAATAGTGAACATGCTGTTTTGTTCAAGACAGGGGTCAGGTTGACAGCAAAAGACTGCAGGACATCGCATGCTATTGCTGTCTTGATACCATGGATTCGTTTCCAATTATTTTCTAAAAGCACACATAGGACAGATAAATCAGCGCTTCGCCGGGGGGATTACGGTCTCTTCTTTGGGGGGATAGCCCCTGTTTGATCGCTCTAAAATTCGGCGGTAAAAGGATTCGGTCCAGCCCTTGTTATAAGCAGCATCCATAATGGTGGTCCCGAGAAGCTGAACGCCTCTGGCTAAAAGCGATACACGGGACCTCAACTTTTACACCAGCAGAGAAAGATACCAACCGATGATCCCTTCTCCACAAAATATTGCAATCAGACAACCGATCGAAAGAAAGGGACCAAAGGGGATATAACCTGTGCTCTGTCTTCTGCCGCTTAATACAAGTATAACAATCCAAATGGTGCATACCCACACGGCTGCCAACAGAGAAAACAGCGTCAGCTTCCAGCCGAGAAAAAGTCCGACAGCAGCCATCAGCTTGACATCGCCTAGGCCCATACCCTCTTTTTTAAAGAACAGGCGGCCGAAACCGTCCATCAGTAACAGCGGCACCGCGCCGCACAAAGCGCCCAGAAAGGCCATAACAAGGCCCATGGCTCCCCCGTGGAAAAAGGCGTAACCCAATCCGGCCGCAGCCGCAAATAACAGAGGCCCATTAGGGATGATCGTGTGGTCAAAATCTATAAATGAAACAATGATCAGTACAGAAACCAGTACTGAAACAAGCAGGGTATCCAAAGTAAACCCAAAACGCAAGGCGATCAGGGCAAAAAACACCGCAGTGAGAAGTTCGACGACGGTATAGCGAAAGGATATCGGCGCACCGCAATAGCGGCATTTTCCTTTGAGGAAAAAACGGCTTAAAACCGGCACAAGATCAAGCGCACCCAACTGGTGCGAACATGATGAACAGTGTGAGGGTGGAAAAGCAATTGAGGTGCCCTCAGGGATGCGGTAAATACATACGTTAAAAAAAGAGCCGAAAAGAAGGCCGAAAGCAAAAGAGATTAAACCCAAAGCAAACATATGCGACACCTAAACTTTTCCAGATATTTATACAGTCTAATTATAGCGTAAACTGTCATATTTTACAACAGAGCGTAAGGCCAGAACACCTGAATAACATCAGAAATTTTAAGACACACTCAATCATTTTTGCGACCTAATAATGACGCAAAACCTTAAGTTTCACAATCAAAAAAGAGAACGGCATATAGACATATTACCCGGGCGGGTGCATCAACCGAAATCCTATATAAACGGTATCCTATCTGTGCCCTGTTCCCCCGCCTAAAGCAGGGAAAGCTGAGACAGGCTTGCCGTTTAATGGAGGATTAGAATCAGCCCTCGCCACGGGTAAACGTTTGTCAATGAATATTATGTCGGCGGGACACGGGCATTTTAAGCTTACCGCAATAGCCTGCAACTTGTATTTCATGCCGTCCATCGAGGTGAACCACCAATATCGTCTTGGGGCTCATCCGATGAGGCTATAAAAAATGATGCCATTTTGTTTTAGTGGTATGTTGACTTTGCTGCGAAAGGCCGGCATATGTTGACTGGGTTTGGCCGCGCCTCTTTCATAACTACAACTGCTCAAAAGCAACAAATCGGTCAGAAAAAGACAGCGTATGTATTTAATTTCTATTTTGCGGATGAATAGCGGTTAGTCTCGATCCGTTACCGTTGCAATATTACTGGTAATTGTAACTCTCGCGTAGACGTTAGCTACTGTAATTGAAGTATCAATTGTCGGGGCAAGTGTACCTAAAGTGGTTATGTCGGCTGCTTCCGGATGATGGTTTGTGGCATCACCGTCAATCGGTGTGGCGGAATTGAGAGTGTTATAAATGTTGATCGCATTTGCCACCTCAGCAGCGGCAGCGACCTCGGTGGCAACCTTTGCCCTTGCAGTCAAACCAATAAAATTCGGCACGGCTACAGCGGCTAGGATGGCGAGAATGGCGACGACGACGATCAGCTCGATCAGGGTAAAGCCTTTTTGGTTTTCTCTCAGCTTTTTCATGTTGAACCTCCTAAATATTAATATATAATCCCCCTGCCAGTGCGGCGGCCGGGAATGGATCACCAAAATATAAATGATGTCAATCATGCATACCCTGTTGGGTCGCAATCCAAAGGTGTCTTTTTGTTGCAATGTCACGATCAGATAATGGTCATATAAACCATGATGATTAAATTGCGTTCTTATTTGTTACCGATGCTACACGATTGGTAATTGTTATTCTTGCAAGAACATTTGTATTGATTTTTGCTTGCGTCAGCGAAGAATCAAGAGATGGCCAGAGTTTTACCGTAGCTACTGACAGCTTGGTTTGCGCATCGGCTGCAGTAGCGGCTGTAATAGCGCCCGCAGGAACAGAGCCACTCGCTTCCAATGCGTTGTAAATATTGATGGCGTTTGCCACCTCGGCGGCAGCGGCGACCTCTGTTGCTGTGTTGGCCTTTTGGGTCATACCCATAAAATTGGGCACAGCCACAGCAGCGAGAACGGCAAGGATGGCGACAACGACAATCAGCTCGATCAGGGTGAAGCCTTTTTGGTTTTCTTTAAGCTTGTTCATATTAACCTCCTTAAATTTAAAACTATATCCCTTGCCCCTGTTTTTCCAGTGCGGCGGCTGAAGGGATTATCCAGAATGATCATTCTGTTATCTATGCTACCATCGAGTACATGCCGAACATGGGCAACAGGATCGACAGTACAATAAACAGAACGGCACCTCCCATCATTACGATGACCATTGGCTCCACAAGGCTCGCCAGGCGTGTCATAGCTGTTTCAGACTCGGCTTCATAATAGTCGGCGGCCTGTGCCAACAGGCTGTCAATGGTGCCGGACTCCTCACCCAGGCGGCACATATGCAGCACCATCGGGGGGAAAAAATTCATCTCTGCCAGAGGAGTGGAAAGGCCGCGTCCCTTATTGACGTCCTCGATCACTGTCTTAAGTAATTTCGCGACATAGGTGTTATCCAGGTTGGCAGAGGTTACCTCAAGGGCCTGCGGTAACGCTACCCCCGTGGCGGAAAGCGTTGAAACCGAGCGGGTGAATCGGGCCGCATACACAACATTTAAAAGCTTTCCCACCACCGGCATGGTGACTTTGATTTTGTCTTTGAGCAATTTTCCAACTTCGGTTTGGATATAAATATTTATTGTGATGGCAAAAAAAGCAGTACACATAGCGATAAGAATGATATTATGCACCATAAAACTGCTCAAAGACAAAAGTATTCTTGTCGGCAACGGCAGCTGTGTGCCCGATGACGCATACAAGCCGGTAAAAGTCGGCACAATCGCAACCAGCAGGAATATGACAACGCACAAAGCAACGATGGACAGAATAATCGGATAAATCATGGCGGACTTCACCTTTTGGTTCAGCTTGTAATTATTGGTGAAGCTTGTACCCATACGCTCAAAGGAGCTTTCCAGCGTACCCGACATCTCACCCGCCTCAACCATAGAAAGAAACAGGTGGGGAAAGCGCTCGGCGTGGGCGTTAAAAGCAGTGGACAGCGATTGCCCCTGCTGAATCTTCTCACGCACATCCATAATCACCTTGGACAGCTTTTTGTTGGCCGACTGGCTTTTCATAATTTCAAAAGCCTGTGATATTGGAACACCCGCCTTCAAAACCGACGCAAACTGGGTGCAGAATATCGCGATGTCCTTTTCTGGTATTCTGGGGGCAAAATCAATATCACGCTTTTCTTCTTTCTCCATCATTTCTTTGATGTCCAAAGGAAAATAGCTTTTCGTTCGGATCATTGAAACAACCGCGGTACGCTCAGAAGCAGTGTAGACGCCTCTGATGACATCGCCGGCCATATTTTTAGCACTATAGCTGAATTTTGGCAAATACTCCGCCCCCTTGCCTTTAAATTCTCATATTCTGGGTGATAAATGTTTGATCGACACAATAAAGCATCAGGTCTTCTCGGGATATTACCCGGTCATTATAGAGATTCAGAAGGCATTTGTCCATGGTGATCATACCAACCTCGCCGCCGGTCAAAATGGTATTGTTGATTTGAGGAGTTTTTGCCTCGCGAATCAGGTTTCTGATAGCGGGCGTCGTAAGCATAATCTCGGTGGCGGCCACCCGTCCCTTGCCCCCTGTTTTGGGGATCAACTGCTGGGACACAACGCCCTGCAACGTCATGGACAATTGAATCCTGATCTGAGACTGCTGACTGGGGGGGAAAACGTCAATAACACGGTCGATGGTCTTAGCCGCCCCGATGGTGTGAAGGGTGGAAAATACCAGATGTCCTGTTTCGGCGGCAGTCAGTGCAATCGCAATCGAGTCGAGATCGCGCATCTCGCCGACGAGAATCACGTCCGGGTCCTCACGCAGGGCACCGCGAAGAGCGTTGGCATAGCTTTTTGAGTCGCTGCCGATCTCACGCTGGTTGATCATCGATTTATTGTGCTTGTGAAGATATTCTATCGGGTCCTCAAGGGTGATGACATGACAGTCGCGCTCGCGGTTAATCAGGTCTATCAAAGCCGCAAGTGTGGTGGATTTACCCGAGCCGGTCGGACCGGTGATCAGAACCAGTCCACGGTTTTTCCAGGCAAACTCTTTGACAACCTCTGGGAGACCCAACTGCTCGACCGATTTTATGGTTTCATTGACAAGGCGAAGCGCAAGGGCATAAGAGCCGCGCTGTCTATAGGCATTGACGCGAAAGCGAAAGCGTCCGCTGGACGAAGCCGAAAAATCAACCTCTCCCATTTGGTTAAGGCGGTCGAACTGCTCACCATTGAGCAAAGCATGCACACAGGTTTCGGTATCAGAAGGGAGAAGCTTTTCCTCACCAATTCTTTGCAAACGTCCGCTGACGCGTACAATCGGCGGAAGGCCCACGGTCAGATGCAAGTCTGATCCACCCATGTCATGGCAGCACTGCATATAATCGTCAACTGTCACGGTATCACCCCCTTTATTATTCCTGTGAAAACGCCACCGAGATAACCTCTTCGAGTGTTGTCACGCCTTCACGCAAAAGACGCAGGCACTCTTGTTTTAAAGTGGTCATACCATTTTTGACAGAATAATCACGGATTTCATCCGCAGAAACGTTATTATGGATCATTTCACGGTGATGACGCGTTATTGCCAAAATTTCATGGACGGCAATTCGTCCTTTATAGCCCGTGTTGCCACAGTAACCGCAGCCGGTACCATGATAGAATTTTTCGCCGATTTCGGGTTCAACGCCCAGAGAGGCGAGAACGCGTGGGTCTGGATTATAGAGCTGCTTGCAGAAAGGGCATATCTTACGCACCAGACGCTGTGAAATAATCCCAACGAGAGAAGCAGCCAGCATGTACGGCGCAACACCCATATCCACCAGACGGGATATGGTGCCTATCGAATCGTTGGTGTGTATGGTGGATAGAACCAGATGACCGGTGATGGCGGCGCGTATGGCAATTTCGACCGTCTCCTGATCGCGTATTTCGCCCACCATGATGATATCAGGATCCTGCCTCAGGATGGCGCGAAGCCCGATGGTGAAATCCAAACCGGCTTTGGGATTCACCTGCACCTGATTGAGTCCCCTGATCATATATTCTACAGGGTCTTCTACGGTGATAATGTTGTCCCTGTCGTTATTCAGCTCGTTGAGCATGGTATAAAGCGTTGTGGATTTACCCGAGCCTGTTGGCCCGGTAACAAGAATAATTCCATGTGGGTTTTGCAGAAGCTCATCAAATTTTGCAAGGTTTTGTTCCGTAAAGCCCAGGCTGGACTTTGGTTTTAGAAATGAGGAACGATCCAGCAATCTGAGAACCGCCTTTTCGCCGAATACAGTCGGCAGAGTAGAAATACGAACATCTGTATTATGTCCCATAATATCCAGCTCACATCGGCCATCCTGTGGGACTCTCTTTTCGGTGATGTTCAGGTTGCCGATAATTTTGATACGGGTGAGCATGGCCGCATGGGCATTTTTGGGTGTGGAAAGGATGGGGTACAAGGTTCCGTCAACTCTGAGACGAACCCTGACCTCATGTTCTAACGGCTCAATATGTATATCCGAAGCGCCATCCTTGATCGCCTGCTCAAGAATTGAGTTGATCAGGCGAACGATGGGCGCACTGCCTACATCACCATCACTTACAGATTGTATATCGGCAACCGCGTCGTAAAGATTACTCTCCCTTTTAAAATCCTCGATAGCCTTTTCGGCATGAACATTTCCATACAGATCCTCAATCGCATCCATAATGGACGATTCTCGGGCGACCAGGGGAAAAATTTCCATTTTGGCTACCATATTTACATCCTCTATTGCAAGGATGTTGTAAGGATCCTCCATAGCAACAAACAGCTTACCGCCCTCAATCTTCACAGGGACTACTTTGTTACGGCGGGCAAAGGATATGGGGATTTGGTAGGCCATCTCAGGTGATATTGTAACGCGCTTTAGGTCAATATAAGGAAGGTCATAATAGAATTCCATCACTTCGCCCAACTGCTGTTGGGAAACCAAACCTTGTTCCAGAAGAATTTCGCCTATTTTATTATCAATAGTGCCTAGTTTTTGCAGCCTCAGAGCATCATCTAACTGGCGTTGTGTGACCATTCCGGACTCAACAAACAGTTCACCAAATCGCTTGTTCCTATCCATACAAGCCACCTCTTTTAAAATTGATTTATTTTTAGAAATATTATGTCATCAATTTTAATGTCATGTTATAAATTATAAACCATTGGTTTGTATAAACTAGTTAAATATATTTGTTAAAGTTGTGACCGAGATCTAACTTTATTGATCTAATGTTAATCTGGTTTTTGTGCATTGTCAAGCATTTTCGACAATATTTTTCATATTTTTTACGTATTTTTAGTAACTATAAATTATAAACGTTTCCCATTATTTTGTCAATATTTTCACTGTTATGTCTTATTTTAATCAATAAAGTCAATTGAAACGCATGCAAGCATCTATAGCCAATTAACTTAAAAACTGGCTATAGATAAAACGTCATTTTCATCCCCCTCCGAAGGCGAGAAATCACAAGCTTGTTTTCAAGCTAATCAACTATAAATGAAGTATCCCCCCTTCCGAAGGGGTTTTATGTATCAATTTCTTGATTTTAATTTGAAGTTAATATAATAATGAACCTCGTCTCTGTTTCCCCTATCTAAGGCGGCGGAAACAGAGCCAAAATTATTGTCAATTGTCAGCATAATACCAGCATAGTCACCCATCCATTTATCGTCACATATACTTTAGTAAAAACAGATGAATCTCATGGTTGCTTTTGTATTGTATAGTTGATTAACTTGAAAACAAGCTTGTGATTTCTTCCCCCTCCGAAGGCGGGGGATGAAAATGACGTTTTATCTATAGCCAATTTTTAAGTTAATTGGCTATACAATTTGGCAAAAAAGAGGAAACTTTCAACTTTGTATGACTAACGACTGCAGGACTGACAAAGAAAACCCGATTATCCAGAAAATTATTATTATTTACATTTTTATGAAAAGGGTGTGACTTTCTTTGGTCATATATGTGGTAAAACCCGGGGATAGTATTTATTCCATCTCACAGGCGTTCGATGTGCCCGCGTCCAAAATAATCAGCGACAACCAGCTTGACCATCCAAACAGCCTTGTAATTGGACAGACAATCGTAATCTTGACAGAGAATAAGCTCCATACTGTCACCAGAGGACAGTCGCTGTACTCCATCGCACAAAGTTATGGCGTGACGGTTGATGAGATATTAAAAGCAAACCCGCAAATTACAAATTCCTCGCGTATCGTACCGGGGCAGGTGATCACAATACCTGTTCAAAATGAGAAACTCGGAACAATTGATGTAAATGGCTATGCGTTTCCGAACATCAGCAATGATGTACTGAAAAGCACCCTTCCCTACCTTACATATCTGAGCATTTTCAGCTATCAGGTAAAACCAGATGGCAGCCTATCAGCCATCAATGATGCGCCGCTGATTCAGATGGCAAGGGAAGCGGGCGTGGCACCCATGATGGTCATTACCAATATAAAGGAAGGGGCAAGCTTTGACAGCGGGTTGGCACATATTATTCTGACCAATCAGCAGGCACAGGATGCTTTGATCAACAATGTTCTTGAAACTCTTAACACAAAAAACTATGCTGGACTGGATATTGATTTTGAATATATTTTCCCTGCAGACCGAGAAAATTACAACAGCTTTTTAAGAAAGCTAACTGAACGCCTGAGGCCGCGGGGATATACCATTGCCACCTCTCTTGCGCCTAAGACCAGTGCAGGGCAGAAAGGCCTTTTGTATGAGGCCCATGATTATGCAGCACATGGTTCTTTGGTGGATCATGTTATCCTCATGACCTATGAATGGGGATATACTTATGGTCCCCCCATGGCCGTATCGCCCATTAAACCGGTCAAACAGGTACTGGATTTTGCCGTCACTGTAATTCCCAGAGAGAAAATACTGATGGGGATGCCCAACTATGGATACGATTGGACGCTGCCGTATGTGAGCGGTTCTGCGGCCAAAACTGTATCCAATACCGGCGCTGTGGATCTGGCTTTGCAAAAGGGCGCAATCATAGAGTATGATGCCGCTTCTCAAGCACCTTTTTTTAATTATTATAGTAATGGGAAAAGGCATGTCGTTTGGTTCGACGATGCCAGAAGCGTAAACGCGAGGCTAAAGCTTGTGAATCAGTATCGTTTAGGCGGAGTAAGCTATTGGACGATCAACAAGTTTTTCCCACAGAACTGGCTGGTGCTCAATTCGTTATACAACGTTAGAAAGGTTCTATAGCCAATTAACTTAAAAACTGGCTATATATAAAACGTTATTTTCTTCCCCCGCCGAAGGCGGGGGAAGAAATCACAAGCTTGTTTTCAAGTTAATCAACTATATAATGTAATACTAAGCGCTGCTTAAGTAGCAATTAATTCACCCCTCTATTTCTCCCCTCCTTCGGCGGGGGAAATAGAGGAAAGATCAAGCCGCCTACTGGAATACTCCGGCGGGCGGCTTTTGATTTTGCATTGTGATAATTGACTCTGTTGACCCTCATTAGGGCAGTATGGCGCAGCAAGGTGACCCAGTAACTATCCGCCGTTAATTACAGCATGGTTTCGATCAGTTTTTTTATTTTATTATCCAGAATGCCACCTGAAAGAGCATCGGATATATAGCTTTCTATCTCGTCATTGGTCATGTACTTTCTGATGAGTGCAAGAATGGTCAGAATGTCGAACAACACCAATTTTCGCATTGTCTCTTTGATTTGCGATAAATTGATGGATAAAAGACCCGCGACAATTTTTGGATGCAGATGACTTTTATAGGGGATGATATCTCTCAGTGCCTGTATACACTGGCGGACAGTAATCGGCTTTTCGTCCTTCAGTATGTGCAAATACGCATCAAGTGTTTCTTCTATCCGATTGTCACTGTCCCATTTTGCATTCGCGGCAACCAGCATAAGGCCTATGCTTCTTTGATAAGAGTTTTCGCTTAAAAGCTTTTTCTCAAACACTTTCCAGTACGGATATACATCGTTCGAATATTCTGACCGTCTCATGAGAAGAAGCAGCGCATGATACCTAAGCTTGTCATCTTTTTCGCTTAGCCACTCCACAATTTGGGACAGATCCTTTACAGGGACAGATCTTGCCGCTTGTGGTATGTTGTCCTTCTCAATTTCCATCAGTTCGTCTGTCGTCATCCTGTTTTTTCCTTTCGAATATTCTTATGCTTGGTTCTATTATAAACTACAATCCATGAACCCCATTCTTCCACCGCCTCTGACAGGAAGAAATGGGGTTCATGCAATTTCTGCTTAAAGTACTATCCAAAAAGTTGCTCTTTGCACATCCATATGGATATCAACATCGGCAGCCTAATCGTTGACAGGCTCACCACAGGATGGACAAAATTTACTGTTTTCCGGCACTGGGACACCGCAATTCGAACAGAGTTCGCCCCTGGCATGGGAATTGTCTTCATTTGGATGCATCGGGTAGATTGGCTCAGTTTTTTTGCCCAGCACCTGTTCATCACCTGCTTTGACCTGTTCGATTCTAGCGCTCAGTGCCGCAATATTCTTCTGACATATCAGAATTTCCTGGCACTGTTCAACTACAGGGCTGTTTGTATTATCTTTTTCCGAAGCAAATACCAGCTCACCAATTTCAAGATAGAGGCTTTCGATTTGTCTCTCTTCGGCAGAAATGTCACTGTTTAATTTGGCAATTTCCGCGAGCGTCTTGGCTTTGTCGGCGGCTGCTTCCGCTACACCGCCGAGTCTCTTTCCTAATTCATTGAAAAACGCCACGATATTGCCCCCTTAACGCCTGCTGCTTATTTGAACAAACTACCCAAAAGGCTACCCGCAACTTCGTTGACCGGATTGTTGGCGCCCCTGTTTTCTTCGGTGTGCCCGGTGTTGCCTTCACGATTAATACGGTCCGCCATGCGGCTGAAGGGCAGAGATTGCAGCCACGCATGGCCAGGGCCCTTCAGTGTAGCCAAGAATAGCCCTTCACCGCCGAAGAGGCCGCTTTTTAAGTCGCCGGCAAATGCCACGTCATAATCGACGGTATCACTGATCGCAACCAAACAGCCGGTATCAAGCCTCAGCGTCTCACCGGGGGCCAATTCCTTTTTAATAATCGTACCGCCCGCGTGGAGAAACACCAGCCCGTCACCACTGAGCTTTTGCATAATAAAGCCCTCGCCACCGAAAAATCCGGCGCCGATTTTCTTAGCCAAATGAATGCCGATGGAAACGCCCTTCGCGGCGCAGAGAAAGGCATCCTTCTGACAAATCAGCGTGCCATTAAACTCTTTAAGCTCAACAGGGATGATCTTTCCAGGGTAAGGGGCGGCAAAAGCAGCATGGGATTTGCCACTGCCAACATTTTGGAACATCGTCATAAACAGACTTTCACCTGTCAGCGCCCTTTTGCCGGCACTTGCCAGCTTGCCCATCAGCCCTTTACCCTCGTCTCGGCCGCTGCCATCGCCAAAGATTGTCTCCATTTTAATATCCTGCTCTATGTAGGTCATCGCACCAGCCTCCGCCAGAACGCTTTCACCGGGATCAAGCTCAATTTCTACAAGCTGCATGTCATCGCCGAAAAGCTTATAGTCGATTTCATCGGCTGGCTTAATTGGCATATTGACCACCCCTGTACTGATAGCGGAACCATCCTGCCTTGCACCGCATCCGCCGCAGAATTTGGAACCATCCGGAATTTTATTGCCGCAATTGCTACAGAACATCCTTATACCTCCAAAAATTTTAGTTTGTGTGAAATCATGGCATATTATGGCTTTCTCGTGGGTTCAATAAAACCTAATGAAACTCTCTTCGCTAAAGTGTTCATGCAGATTTTTTATATATTCCACTACATTTATTATATAAAAAAGTGCATGTAAATATCAATAGAAAGTAAACATTTTATAGCAAAATTTGACAAACAGCATTTAGATAAATGAATATATATTGGCATATCTTTTCTTCACTGCAGCGGAGGAAAGACTGCAGATCAAAACAACTTATAGTTGATTAATTTGAAAACAAGCTTGTGATTTCTTCCCCCGCCTTTGGCGGGGGAAGAAAATGGCGTTTTATATATAGCCAGTTTTTAAGTTAATTGGCTATAACTTGAATAAGCAAGTGACAGAGAGTGCGGCAAAATGAAACTGTTTTATTTATGGCATTATATTATGTCTCTTCTTCCGCCGCAGGCGGAAAAAGAGACATATAGAAAAAAGTTCGTTGATTTGAAAAATTATTCTGAGAGCATTATTGTAGTGCTTCTTTCATCTGCCTGATATAATCACAAACTGGCTCTACGCAATTGATCCCATATTGCTCAACCATTCTGACAATTGCGCTTCCCACAATGACACCATCGGCAAACTGTGATATGGCTTTTGACTGTGCGGGTGTGGAGATTCCGAAGCCGACTGCACAGGGAATATTCTTAGCCTCTTTGACAAGAGAAATCATCTCGCAGATGTCGTCTGCAATCTCACTTCTCACACCGGTGACACCCATAGAGGATACGCAATAGACAAAGCCCTGGGCCTCTTTGGCAATCATCTGGATACGCTTCCGAGAGGTTGGGGCGATTAGTGAAATCAAATCTACGCCATATTTTTGGCAGTATGGCAAAAGCTCTTCCTTTTCCTCAAAGGGCACATCGGGGACAATTATCGCATCAATTCGGCATTCGCGGCAGCGACTTAGAAATTTTTCTGTTCCATAAGTAAAAATCGGATTTGCATAGGTCATAAAGGCCAGTGGAATTTCTGTCTTTTCACGTACACGCCGTACCATGTCAAAAATTTTGTCTGTTGTCGTGCCCGCCGAAAGAGCGCGTTCGTCTGCCCGCTGGATTATGAGCCCCTCGGCAACCGGATCGGAAAAAGGAATACCCAGTTCGATCAGGTCGGCGCCGGCATTCGCCATCTCCACAACCAGCCGCTCGGTCAGCGCAAGGGTTGGGTCTCCCGCCGTGACAAAGGGAATGAAAGCTTTTCCGTTTGTAAATGCGTTTTTAGTTTTACTCATCGATTTCAACTCCTCTGTAACGCGCAATGGAGGCAACATCCTTATCTCCCCTACCGGAAAGGTTGATGACCATAATTCGATCCTTCTGCATCTGCGGGGCGAGCTTTCTGGCATACGCGACGGCATGGGCACTTTCAATTGCAGGAATAATCCCCTCGGTTCTGGAAAGGTATTCAAACGCCTGGACGGCCTCATCATCGGTCACGGGAACATAGGATGCCCTTCCCGTATCATAAAGATTGGCGTGCTCGGGGCCGACTCCGGGATAATCCAGACCGGCGGAAATTGAATATACCGGTGCAATCTGGCCATATTTGTCCTGACAGAAATAGGACTTCATCCCGTGGAAGATACCAAGGCTTCCCGTGGCGATCGTCGCGGCGTTTTTGGGGGTATCCACCCCAAGCCCCGCGGCCTCGCACCCAATCAGCTTGACGGATGGATCACCGATAAAATCATAAAAGAGTCCCATCGCATTGCTGCCGCCACCCACACAGGCCACCAGACAATCGGGCAATCTACCCTCACGTTCCAACATTTGATTCCGAACCTCTTTGCCAATGACACTCTGAAAGTCGCGTACAATCGTCGGGAACGGATGCGGACCCATGACCGACCCTAACACATAATGGGTATCCTCCACACGAGAAGTCCACTCTCTCATCGTTTCGTTGACCGCGTCTTTCAGCGTCTGTGTCCCGCTGATGACGACATGAACCTTTGCGCCTAAAAGCCTCATGCGGAATACGTTGAGCGCCTGACGTTCGGTATCCTCTTTGCCCATGAAGATTTCGCACTCCATACCCATCAGGGCCGCAGCAGTGGCAGTCGCGACTCCGTGCTGGCCAGCACCCGTTTCCGCGATGACTCGTGTTTTGCCCATTTTTCGGGCAAGCAGCACCTGTCCCAGCACATTGTTGATTTTATGGGAACCGGTATGGTTAAGGTCTTCTCTCTTTAAGTAAATCTTGGCCCCACCCAAATCCTTTGTCATCTTAGCGGCAAAGTATAAAAGGGACGGTCTGCCCGCGTAGTTTCGAAGAAGGTCGTCAAGTTCCCTGACAAATTCAGGGTCATTTTTGTAATGGTTATACCCGTTTTCAAGTTCAATAACAGCATTCATCAGTGTTTCGGGGATATATTGCCCCCCATGTTTTCCGAATCGTCCTTTGGGCATCACTTTACACTCCTTATTTTATAAACAATTTCCATAATCTTATTGGGATCCTTGCAAAAGCCAGTTTCTACACCGCCGCTGACATCAACACAAAACGGCCTACAAGATTTAACTGCCTCAAGGATATTACCGATGTTCAGGCCTCCGGCCAGAAAATACGGTTTGTGCAGTTCGGGAATGATATCCCAATCAAATGTCATGCCCGTTCCGCCATATTGCCGTGGATGCCAGGTGTCAAGCAGCAAGTAATCGCTGCTGAGCTCTTGGGCTGCGCTGATTTGCGCAGGGTATTTAACCCTCACCGCTTTAATGATGGTATTCGGAATTCTTTTTTTAAGCTCCACGATATATGTGTCATTTTCGCCACCATGAAGCTGAACCAAGTCAATAACTTTGTCCTCACAGAGCCTAATGATACGGTTTGGATCTTCGTCAACAAACACACCAACGGATTTAATTGCGGGTTGCAGACAATCCTTCAGCGTCCTTGCCGTACGCTCGTCTATCATTCTTCTGCTTTCGGCGAAAACAAAGCCGGCAAAATCAGGCAAAGCCGCGTTAACGGAGATAATATCCTGTGGCCTTGTCAGACCACAAATTTTGATTTTTGTCATACTAAATTTCCTTCGCCGCTTCAAGCGTTTTTTAAATAAACATACCAGATAGAGTCCAAATTTGCCTCTTGATTCGTTAAATTGCTTTAAGCTCTAAAAGCAATAGAGAGAAATGCATAATCACTCACCACAAGAGATCGATAGCTGGATCAACTAAAGAAATCAGTTGAAAAGTAATTACCAGTTTTCAAATAATCTCTCCCCGAAGCTGGGCAAGCATCTCTTTTTTATCCGCACTTCGCATCAGTGTCTCTCCAATCAGGACCGCATCCACCCCGGCCTGGCGCAGCGCGTTAATATCGTCAATGGTATGAATACCGCTTTCGGCTACAAACAGGACATTTGGGGGAACAACAGGTCTCAATTCGATAGAGGTGTTCAGATCAACAGCAAACGTCTTAAGATTGCGGTTGTTGACACCGATAATTCGGGCGCCTGCCTGCAATGCGCTGTAGACTTCGGCCTTGGTATGGGCTTCCACCAGCGCTGAGAGACCAAGCTCATCGCAGATGGAGAGGTGTTTTTTAAGCTTCCCGGTATCCAGCAGCGCACAGATCAGCAGAACGGCATCCGCTCCAATCACCTTTGCCTCATAAAGCTGATAGTCGTCAACCATAAAATCCTTGCGCAGTACAGGTATATTGATCGACCGACTGATTTCGGTGAGATATGCATTGCTTCCTTGAAAGAATTCGGGCTCGGTCAGCACCGATACCGCTGAAGCCCCGGCCGTCTCGTACTCTTTGGCGATGGTAAGATAGGGGAAGTCCGCGGCGATTAATCCCTTGGAGGGGGACGCCTTTTTAACTTCGCAGATGAAAGCGATTTCTTTGCTCTTCAGTGCATTTTCAAAGCGAAACTCCAAACTTGCGGGCAGTGACAGCGCCTTTTTCTTCATAAGATTATACGGTTCTCGATCTTTTGCCGCAGCTACGCGTTTCATAGTTGACCCAACAAGGGTATCAAGAATCATGACATCACCTCTTTATATACTCAAGAATTCTCTGGTTTTTATAGTTTATTAACTTGAAAACAAGCTTGTGATTTCTTCCCCCGTTTTCAGGGGGAAAACAGACTAACTTAATCTCTAGTTGTGAATATAATGAATGCGTTTCAACCTGCATTGGACAGCCTGACCAGCTCTTCAAGCTGTTTTAAGGCCTTTTTACTATCGATCAGTTCCGCTGCCATTTTGACGCATTCGCGCAGGGTAATGTTGTTGTAGGACATATATAAACACACAGCAGCGTTTAAAAGCACGATGTCCCGCTTAGGGCCTTTTTCACCTTCCAAGATTTTGCGTGCAATCTCAGCGTTTTCCTTCGGATCGCCTCCCACCAGATCTTTAGGGCGGCAAATTTCAAAGCCGAACTGGCGAGGATCGAGAAAAAAGCTGTTAAGCTTACCCTCATTTACCTCACAGATGGTTGAGGAACCACAGAGCGATACTTCATCGAGGCCGTCATGACCGTGGACAACCATTGCCCTTTTCACACCGAGATTCGCCAGAACCTGAGCAAGCGGTTCTACCAGCGTTTCATCATATACCCCCAAAAGCTGAAGATTAGCCCCGGCTGGATTGGCCAGAGGGCCAAGTATGTTGAAAATTGTACGAACCCCCAGTTCACGCCGTACCGGACCTGCATATTTCATGGAAGCGTGATAAATCGGGGCAAACATAAAACACATGCCAATTTCTTTTAAAATCCTCGCGCTCTCCCCCGCTGTCAGGTCGATTTTGACACCCAGCGCCTCCAAAACATCGGCGCTTCCGCACTTGCTGGAAACACTGCGGTTCCCATGCTTCGCTACAGGGATGCCCGCCGCAGAGATCACAAAGGCAGAAACGGTGGATATATTAAAGGTATAGGCCTCATCTCCCCCGGTTCCGACAATGTCGAGGACGTCCCCCTCATGGGTGAGTGTAGTACAGTGCTTTCGCATCACCATCGCGCAGGCGGTAATCTCTTCAATACTTTCGCCCTTCATTCTCATCCCAGTCAGAAAAGCAGCTATCTGCGCTTGCGTAGCTTCACCCCGCATAATTTCGTCCATGACCGCTTTGGCAGTTTCCAAGGAAAGGTCTTCTCGGCTCATCAGTCTGTAGATCGCTTCCTTAATCATTTTTTTCACCGCCAATCCGTAAAAAGTTCTGCATAATTACTGCGCCATGAGGAGTCAAAATGGACTCAGGATGAAATTGGAGGCCGTAGATTTCATAATCCCTGTGTTTAACTGCCATTACTTCTCCACTGTCATCCTCGCCTATCACAAGCAGCTCATCGGGCAGAGAGTCGCGTCTGGCGATCAGGGAATGATACCGGGGCCGCAGTAATCAGCGGCGGAAGGCCCTTAAAGAGCGCACTTCCGTTGGCAATGTGGATACCACTCTGCTTGCCATGCATCAGCTGCTTCGCATGGGTGATTGTGGCACCGAAAGCTTCACAGATTGCCTGATGGCCCAGACAAACCCCTAAAATGGAAGCTTTATCTTTCATTTTTAGGATGACTTGCTCACAGGCACCAGCCTCTGCAGGGAAACCGGGGCCGGGAGAAATGATGATGTGGGAGGGATGTAAGCTTTCAATTTCTTCCACGGTCAGTTCGTCATTTCGCACTACTTTGATATCACCCCGGATACTGCCCGCAAGCTGCACCAGATTATAGGAAAAACTGTCGTAATTATCAATTAACAAAATCATTCGTCATCCACCTCACTTGCTTTCATAATTGCGTTTATAACCGCTTTTGCCTTGTTTTCGGACTCTTCATATTCCATTTCAGGAACGCTGTCAGCCACAATACCGCCGCCAGCTTGCACTGTCACCTTTCCATGGCGCTTAACCGCCATCCGTTATGGCAATGCAAGTGTCCATATTGCCGGAAAAGTCCATATAGCCAAGTGCGCCGCCATAGATGCCCCTCGGCTCAGGTTCGAGTTCCTCAATAATTTCACAGGCGCGAATTTTGGGTGCCCCTGAAAGGGTTTCCGGCGGGAAGGATTGCCTCTATGGCCGTGCAAGCGTCGTAATTTTGTTTGATCGAGCCCCTCCACGACCGAGGCGATATGCATGATTTTGGAATATCGATGGATCAGCTTATATTCAATGACATTCACCGAACCGTATTCTGAGATCTTACCGATATCGTTTCGTGCCAGATCAACCAGCATATTGTGTTCCGAAAGCTCTTTTTCATCTTGCAGAAGCTCGCGCTCGAGCGCATCATCCTCCTGTTTGGTTGTACCGCGCGGTCTTGAACCGGCAACAGGAAAAGTGGCAAGCCGGCCATCTTGCAGCCTGACCAGAGTTTCGGGCGAGGTGCTGATGATCTGTACATCATCTGTTTTCATGAAGACCATATAAGGTGATGGATTTGTGGTGCGCAGCACACGATAGGCGTTGAGAAGACTGTCCATCATATGCGGTTTCAAAGCGCCGGGATAGAACCGCCTGAAAGATATCTCCGTTTTCTGATGTGCTCTTTGGTTTTCTCCACCATATTGCAATAGTGTTCTTTGGATACGTTACAAGAAAACACAGGTGTGCTGGTTGTTTGGAGTTTTTGCAAAGGAAGAGGATCTGTGATAAGCCTAACCATGCTTTCGATTTCAGCAATTGCCCGTCCATAATTCTCCATAACCCTGTCTGTTTTCATATTGACCACAATGCTGATCTTTTTGCTTTAGATGGTCATATGCAATCACTTTATCAAACAGCATCAGGTCAAAATCATTCAGCTCACTGCTTTTAAGTTTCAGTACTGGTTCTGCGTATTTTGATCATGGCATAGGAAAAATATCCGACTAGTCCTCCTGCAAAAGGTGGCATCCCCTCTAGCCTGGGGGCTTTATACTGTGATAAAAACTCTCTGACCACCTCCAGTGGTTTTTGCGTTAAAAGACTTTTTTTAACACCATTTTCAATCGTCACAGTACTGTCTTTACAGGTGATGGTGTGCAATCGGGGTTAAAACCCAAAAAGGAATATCTCCCCCATTTTTCTCCGCCTTCGATGCTTTCAAGCAAAAAAATACCTTTGACTCACTTGCGAAATTTTTCGCAAAAGAGTGATTGGCGTTACAAACGTCTGCATAGATTTCCTTACAAATTGGAATCATACTACAGTCCTTTGCTAACGCCTCGATTTCATTGCAACTCGGTTTGATCATCGTAATCACCTATTTTTCATCAAAGATGGGATGAAAAATTCCTTTCTTTTATTTTTGATGGATAGGTACAACAAAAAAGCCTTTGCCCCCATATAGGGACAAAAGCTTACTACTTCTGCGATACCACCCAAATTGACGAAAAAATCGCCCACTCGTTTTGCATACCATCATATGCACCCTACTGATAACGGACAGGGTTCCCGTCAGTGCCTACTTTCCCACGATTTCAGACTGCCCCTACACAAGTCCATTCGGAAAAATCTGTGCTGCCACATTTTCACCAGCTAGCGGCTCTCTGATACACCCGATATTTCTTACTTCTCTTGCTCAAAGGTTTATGCATATTTAATTGAACTGAGTATAAGCGATGGATTGTTTCTTGTCAAGTAGTCACATGCTATAATTGTCATTATATTATATTTCGTTAAAAGCGGACCACGAATTTGATCTTCGAATCGGCACACTCGAGCAGCAATGCTGCACACCAATATCGGACATTGTCATAAAATAAAGAGTTTGCTTTATTACTAACTTGTGGGCATGCGTTTTTACTGCCGGGTTATTGCTGCTTATTTTAATAAATTTTATCTAAATCATTAAAAATAACACAAAAACTCGTCAAATTATTAAAGCAAGTTATATAATTTGTTAATTTAATTTATCAAGTCTTAATAAACGCGTAATATAATTGAATTTTGAAAAATTGGTGTTATAATATCACAGAGTGCAGAAAATAAACACATAATTTTCACGTTAAAAATGTTCTTTGAGTATACAACGAATATTTCCTTGATATTAGCTATAGGAGGATAACTTTGTTATCGTTTATTGAGAATTTTAATCATATGATGTTCGTCTTTTTTACCATCATGTATTTTTATCAGATCGTTTACGTCCTAGTCGCACTAATTTTCCGCAAAAACAGGCCCGTCTATCCCAATGTAAAAAAGCTACACAGATATGCCGTTGTAATCGCCGCCCGCAATGAAAGCGCGGTGATTGAAGGGCTGATTGCCAGCGTTAAAAAACAAAAATATCCGTCAAATCTGATTGATATTTTTGTGGTTGCTGATAACTGCTCTGACAATACAGCGGCAGTCGCAAGAGCTGCTGGTGCAATAGTTTATGAGCGGTTTAACAATCAGTTGGTTGGCAAGGGTCATGCACTTTCCTACATCCTCAACATTATCGAAAACTCATATGGAGACAAAGGCTACGAAGGCTTTTTTGTTTTTGATGCGGACAACCTTCTTGATGAAAACTATGTGTCTGAGATGAATAAGGTCTTTGATTGCGGCTATAAGGTTATTACAAGTTACCGCAATTCTAAAAACTATAGTTCAAACTGGATTTCTGCGGGATATTCCCTATGGTTTCTACGGGAAGCAGAATATCTTAATAACCCAAGAATGCTACTCAAAACCAGCTGTGCGATTTCGGGCACTGGCTTTTTAATCCATCGTGACATTGTCCGCAAAAATCATGGTTGGAAATACCATCTTCTCACAGAGGATATTGAGTTTTCCGTCGACAGCGTTATTCACGAAGAGGTTATTGGCTACTGTGGCACCGCGATCATTTATGACGAACAGCCTTGTACCTTTTCGCAGTCGTGGGATCAGAGGCTTCGCTGGTCCAAGGGCTTCTATCAAGTATTTGGGAAATATGGCGTTGATCTCGTTAAATCATTGTTTTGCAAAAAGAAAAACCGATTTGCCAGTTTCGATATGTTCATGACGATCATGCCAGCGCTGTTTATTTCTCTAACCAGTATTGCCGTAAACGGTCTATTTTTATTAATAGGTATTACGTATAATAGCGAATTGATTCAGGTAAGCTTTGCCGCCTTAACCTTTTCGTTTGTTAACTTTTATATTTTCCTTTATGCAATCGGCTTGCTTACCACCATCACTGAGTGGAAACATATTTCATGCCGACCGTCATTGAAATTATTATACACGTTTTCATTTCCTATTTTTATCTTCACATACATACCCATTTCGATCGTTGCTCTTTTTAAGAAAGTGGAGTGGACACCCATACAGCATACCGTTGTGAAATCTCTCGAGCAGGTCCGTTGACGTTCTTTTGGGTATTCGCTTAATTGATATGATAAAAAATGAAAGCGCCCTTATCTGACAAGAGTCAGATAAGGGCGCTTTATTCTCTTATCAAAAAACTGCAGTACAATGCAATATCTTAAACTTGTATATACCCCCGCCGAAGGCGGGGGTATATACAAGAACATTTAACCCACTGCCATAAAAGATTTGGATTTTACAAGGTAATAGTACTAAAGCCTTAATAATATTTTCACTTTATGAACAGGTTCTCTTTTATAGCCAATTAACTTTAAACCTGGCTATATATAAAACGTCATTTTCTTCCCCCGCCTTCGGCGGGGGAAGAAATCACAAGCTTGTTTTCAAATTAATCAACTATACTTCACCTATGATGTAAAAGAGAACTATTTCAACACTCTTTAGGATTTAAAAATTTCGCCTTTCGATTTACTCAATTTGGAGCCTGTCATATTAGCCGAAAGATGGAAAACGAGATTAAAAGAATTACAAGAAAATAAAGATTTATTGCTGTAAAGACGAGCATATAGCTGCCGGTTTGGGCGCCTTCGCTCTTGGTGTAGATTTTGAATGAGATTAGGCTGGCCAGTGACGCCACAAGTGTCCCAAGTCCCCCGATATTAGTACCCATTAAAAGCCCGGCACTGTTACTCGTAAAGGACGACAGCATAATCGCGGCGGGGACATTACTGATGATCTGGCTAATCAGCACCGACGCTATCATTTCATGACCAGTAATCAGAGCAGAGATCACTTGCTTAACAGAATCGATACTTCCGATATTGCCAACACAAAAATATAAAAGCAAAGAAATGTTGCAAGCAACCCATAGTCAACCCGTCTGAATACGGATTTATCCATCCAGATCATCGCTATGCAAACGGTGTGATAAGGCATACAACATAGTGAATCAGGCGAAAAACTGTCATCAAGGCAAAGCAAAAACAGCACACCATAGGCAAACAGGTACTTCTTATTGATTATTTCTATCGTTGATTGTTTAATGATATCAATGCTCTTTTCTTTTATCAATAATACCGATCCTGAAACCAGCATAAGACTGAGAAGCCATGTGGGAAACATAGTTTTGATAAAAGCGAAAAATCCAAGATTGTAATACGAATAGAGATACAGATTCTGAGGATTACCCACAGGGGTCATCATGCTGCCAAGGTTAGCCGCAACTGTTTGCATCACGATCACGAAAAATCCGTGTTTTTTGCTCCGCAGCATGAAAAATTGAAATGGTTAGAGGTACAAACGTAATCAGCGCAACATCGTTGGTGATAAACATTGCAGTAAAAAAACACAGTAATATGAGAACCAATGCTAGTGATCGTTCTGTTTTCGCAATTTTCAGTAAATGATTTGAAAGAACATGAAAAGTGCCGATTTGTGAAAGCGCTGATACCACCGCCATCAGACAAAAAAGCAGTGCCAGCACCCTAAAATCAATATACCCGGCATATGCCAAAGAGGGAGGTACATATACCATAGAGGCACCAGCAAAAGCAGCTACGATACATAGTACCGATTCGTTTTTAAAAAAATAAATCATTTTTTTATCAATGTATATTACTACCTTTTCTAAAATTGTAATTAACAGGTTTTTATTATAGCACAAATAAGCACATTGTGGAGGGGCTGAAGGTATTTCTGCTTTCGTGAAAGTTGTGAGATAACACAATATTCAGGATCAGTATAGAAATATAATGGCGTATATATAGTTGATTAACTTGAAAACAAGCTTGTGATTTCTTCCCCCGCCGAAGGCGGGGGAAGAAAATGACGTTTTATATATAGCCAGTTTTTAAGTTAATTGGCTATATAATAAGATTCGACACAAGAATGTTCATTGCCCCTATATATACATAATTTTGGAAATCAGAAGCATTTTTGTAATATTTTTGTCGATTAATCCATTGAGTAAATCAATTGTTGAGATGATAATTAGACACAAGAATGCTTGTCCCTCCTAAAAATGCGCAATTCTGCAACTCAGCAGCGAATATTGTAATATTCAGGTGGGATACTCCTCTTTGTATATCCGATTTTTGTTACAGTTGAAATAAAGACTTTTTTTGTGTTAAAATGAAATTAGATATTCGGTTTCTGGCTTGTGATTTCTTCCCTCGCCGAAGGCGGGGGAAGAAAATGACGTTTTATTTATAGCCAGTTTTTAAGCTAATTGGCTATAACTTATTTGTATTCGTGTCTGCTATACTGATTTTTAGATTTTATTCGAATGCACATCTGTTTTTGCCTACAAAGATGACCACACTGACATACTCTTCAAAGGGAAGCCATGAGATCCTTTTCTCCCCATTATTTGGTGCCGGCGTTTATCGGCGGAACGGAGTTCAATATGCTAAACGAGTTCTCAAGAACACAACTTCTTCTGGGGGCAGATGCAATGGGCAGAATCAAGAATTCCACTGTTGCAGTCTTCGGTATCGGAGGGGTTGGTTCTTATACGGTCGAAGCCCTTGCAAGAAGCGGCGTCGGTGGTCTTGCACTATTTGACGATGATACGGTTTGCCTAACCAACATAAACAGACAACTCATCGCTACCCATAAGACGGTTGGTGAGAAAAAAGTAGAGGTTATGAAAGCACGTATACTTGACATCAATCCCGAATGTAATGTTGTGGCCTATGCATGCTTCTATACTGCAGATAACGCCTGCCAGTTTGATCTGTCAAACTATTCTTATATTGTTGATGCCATTGATACAATTTCATCCAAACTCACTTTAATCGAGAAAGCAAAAGAAGCGGGTGTGCCGATTATTAGCTGTATGGGTGCGGGAAACAAACTTGATCCCACAAGATTTGAGGTATCCGACATTTATAAAACCTCAGTATGTCCGCTGGCTAAGGTCGTGCGGAGAGAGTTAAAGGTGCGAGGGATTGACTCACTTAAGGTTGTTTTTTCCAAAGAAGAGGTAATCACGCCTATAGATGATGAAGGCACCAGTTGTAAAAATAATTGTGTCTGTCCACCTGGCGCGGCAAAGACTTGCGTGACCCGACGCCAGGTGCCCGGGAGTATTTCTTTTGTACCTTCTGTGGCAGGGCTTATCCTAGCGTCAGAAGTTATCAAGGATATCATCCATCCGGGTGCAGGGAAAAACGAATACTAATCCTGTCTTTGTTTTCCCGCCCCGGCAAGCAAAACAGAGACAACAATACATCATACGAATGCTATTGGCAACATCTGAAGCTGATGCTACATTGGCTACAGGTTTATAGTTGATTATCTTGAAAACAAGCTCGTGATTTCTTCCCCCGCCTTCGGTGGGGGAAGAAAATGATGTTTTATATATAGCCAGTTTTTTAGTTAATTGGCTATACATATGGGAGCCAAACAGCATCATGAATGGAAGGACAAGGAGGCGTGCCATGTCGGATTCCAATATAACCAAGCAGGCTCTGGCCAATGCTTTAAAAGCACTCATGTTGAAAAAAACATTAAATAAAATATCAGTTGGTGATATTGTTAACGAGTGCAAGCTAACCAGACAAACCTTCTATTATCATTTTAAAGACAAATATGACCTGATGAATTGGATTTACTATACAGAAACCGCGCGATTTATGGATAGCTATCATACGATTGAAAATTGGACAGATGGTCTAGTGGAATTATGTTATTATATGCAAGAAAATAAATCGTTTTTTTCGAATGCGCTTAAAACAGTTGGACAAAACTCTTTCCCTGAGTATCTACAAAACTATATTCATGACATTACTTTGTCCGTGGTTGATAAGATGAAGGGCGATAAGGAAATAGACAGCAAGGAATGGGCATTTATTGTTGATTTTTGCTCCATTGCATTTGTGGGTTCTATTGTCAGATGGTCAAAAAACGGTATGCTGGAGGACCCGAAAGATTATATCACGCAAATGAAAAAATTAGTCGACGGAAGCATGCTTCAAAAGTTGTATGCTCCTGATTTGCAATAAGCAAGTACTATAGTTGATTAACTTTTAAACAAGCTTGTGATTTCTTCCCCCGCCGAAGGCGGAGGAAGAAAATGACGTTTTATATATAGCCAGTTTTTAAGTTAATTGGCTATAGTGCCTTGTAAAATTTAAATCTTTTATGGCGATGGGTAAATGTTCTTGTATATTCCCCTCGCCTTCGGCGGGGGGAATATACAAGTTTAAGATTTTGCATTGTACTAGGCAAATAATCCGCAATACAGATGTACAAAAGGCCCACCGGCTAAACTGAGCTGGTGGGCCTTTTGTTTAAACAGATCGTTGTTAGGTTCTTTTTTTCCGCTTCCAGCAAGGGAAAGAGATTTAATATTATAGTTGATTAACTTGAAAACAAGCTTGTGATTTCTTTCCCCGCCGAAGGCGGGGGAAGAAAATGACGTTTTATATATAGCCAGTTTTTAAGTTAATTGGCTATAGATGATAAATAAACAGTATTAAATGTCCGTTGGTTGCGGATAGGAATATATATCCCCCTTATAATTTTCCATGACGACTTGTTTGTCGTCCTTTGAAATCACGTACTCGTAGTTGATCGGGACTTTGCCGCCGCCAGCCGGTGCGTCGATGACGAACTTAGGAACGGCATAGCCTGAAATGGTTCCGGTTAGGGCGTGGATAATTTCAACGCCTTTTTCCACTCTGGTTCGAAAGTGACCGATACCTTGGCTTAAATCGCACTGGTAAAGATAATAGGGACGCACCCTCATTTTAACCAGTTTAAGAAGCAGTTCCTTCATTGTGTCGACGTTGTCGTTGATATTTCTCAGTAGTACACTTTGGTTGCCAAGAGGAATACCGGCATCAACAATAGCTGCACAAGCTTTTTGTGTCTCGGGAGTGATCTCGCGGGGATGGTTAAAATGGGTGTTGATCCAGATGGGTTGATATTTTTTGAGCATAGTCATAAGTTCAGGAGTGATGCGCATAGGCAGAGTAACCGGTATGCGCGTCCCAATACGAATTATTTCCACATGGTCAATCGCCCGAAGCTTGGATAGAATTCTCTCCAAGGTGATGTCACTTAGCGTCAGCGGATCTCCGCCCGATACAAGAACATCCCTAATTTGGGGCGTTTTTTCGATATAGCTGATAGCTGCTTCCATTTCAGCTTCGGTGATAACAAGATCCTCTTCCCCCACCGTTCTTCTCCTTGTACAGTGCCTGCAGTACATCCCACACTGGTGCGTTACCAAAAAGAGGACCCTGTCCGGGTAGCGATGGACGATGTTTTTAACGGGGCTGTCGCCCTCTTCGTTCAGTGGGTCGAACATTTCGCAATCAAGTACGCGGGTTTCTTCTATAGATGGAACTGCCTGCCTGCGGATAGGGCACATGGAATCCGTCGGATCCATAAGTGATGCATAATAGGGTGTTATTGCCATGCGAAAAATGCTAAGGCAGTGTGTAATGTCCTTTTTTTCCTGCTCACTAAGACGGATGACCTTTTCAAGTTCCTCAACATTGGTAATTCTGTTTTGATACTGCCATTTCCAATCATTCCACAGGGTGCCATAAAGCTCTTTGCTGCTAAGCGAATTCTCACTGCAAGTCATGATTGTCACCCCCTACTACATAGAAAAAGGAAGGCCATACCTTTTCAGTGCGCTGCTCAGTAACCTTTGCACTAAAGAGGCATAGTCCATCCCACAAAATTCTGCGATCATAGGAAAATCACTGTACCCGGGGGCCAGACCGGGCAGGGGATTGATTTCTATAAAATACAGTTTGCCGTCAGGAGAAAGGCGAAAGTCCATCCTGGCAAAATCTCTGCAGGCCAGAATATCATAAACCTTTCGGGCTGTATGCATAATCTCGGCTTCAATTTCAGGGCTGATTACGGCAGGGCATTCATACCGAATCAGTTTTTTATAGTTCTGTTTGACGGTATAACTGTAAATATTGTATTCGTTTTTTTGATCAAGATAGCGTATTTCCATCGGAGAAAAAACCAGTAGCTCGCTGCCGTTACCAACAACACCCACGGTAAATTCCCTGCCATGGATGTATTCCTCCACAAGCATATCCTGCTTATAAAGGCTTATATTTTGGGATACCAAGCTGCGCAGTTCACGCATATCAAAAACCACAGCAACATCTGAGATGCCTTTACTGGATCCCTCGGCGTTGGGCTTGACAATAGCGGGAAAAGTGAAGCCGCCACTCCATTTTTGCTGATCTTTTGAGATGACGCGGTATCGTGGAGTTCTTATATGATAGGTTGCCAGTATCCTTTTTGCAAGTGCCTTGTCAAGAGCAATGCAAAGGGTTGTTTCATCCGAACCTGTAAATGGGATCCTCATAAAATTCAGTATGGCGGGGACCTGAGCTTCACGTCCCCTTCCCTGAGACCCTTCGGCAATGTTGAAAACAATATCCACCGGTGATTTGGTTAGCTTAGCCGGAAGCTCTTCAGTTGCTTCGAACAGTTCAACGCAGCAATTACCAGCTTCAAGGGCGCTTTTGATTGCTAACACAGTTTCGATATTATCGTACTCGGCCTCATTGTCCACAACATCGGATTTAATACCCTTTTTGAGGTTGTAGGTTAATCCGACTCGTAACGGAGGAACAGAGTCAGATTTAGGAATCTCCTCCATGCAATACACCATCCATATTAGAAATTTCATCATATTTCATTATGATAATTAAAAATTTTATGCCTAAATTTTACTGTTGTCAATAATCTTTTTGCAAAATGTTTTACATATTTTTAAAGACAAAAGTGACCCGATTTTATATGAATTTTGGGACTTTTTCTCTTTAATAACCTCTTCTATTTAATGCATATAATCTAGCATACGAAAAAAAGAGGTGTATGATGAAAAACGTAAAGATTTTGTTCATTAATGTGATACTGTTAACAGCAACCTCATTGCTGATACGTACAATTGGCTTAACCTTTCAGGTGTATCTATCCAACACAATAGGCGCTGCCGGCATGGGCATTTTTCAACTCATCATGTCCATATATTTTCTTGCTATTACTTGTTCAGCATCTGGCATCAGGCTTGCGACCACACGTCTTGTTGCTGAGGAACTGGGTGTAGGCCAGAATTCGGGGGCAAAAAAGGCGATACGCATTTGCATGATCTATGCTGTTCTTCTCAGTATAACTATTGCCACAATACTGTACCTTTCTTCGGGATATATTGGCACCCACTGGTTGTGTGAACCCCGCACCATATTATCACTGCGCTGTCTGGCTTTCACTCTGCCTTTTGTTGCTATGTCCTCAGTCCTTGGCGGGTATTTTACCGCTGTTCGCAGGGCCATCAAGGTGGCCTCGGTGCAAATAGCTGAACAAGTCATTAAAATATCAATAACCGTTGTTTTTTTAACTGTTAGCTTGTCTAAAGGTTTGGAGTATATATGTTTGTCAATTGTGATAGGCAGTTGTATAGGAGAATTTTTTTCATTTTTATTACTATATTTTCTTTATATTTTTGATATCAGGAGATACAAAAGTAAAGGTAATATCTCTCACGATCTGATAAGCCGTATGTTTTACATTGTACTTCCTATTTCGCTGAGCGCTTATGTAACATCCGGTATGCGAACGGTACAACAGCTTCTGATCCCTTCTGGCCTTAAAAAAAGCGGTGCCTCCAGTGAAGTTGCTCTTGCGGCATTCGGTACCATCCAAGGTATGGTAATGCCGGTTCTCATGTTCCCCTCAGTGCTGCTGGGTGCCGTTACCGAATTAATCGTGCCTGAACTTGCGGAATGTCTGGCATGCGGCAGTCAAAAACGCCTCAACTATATTATCAACCGCGTTTTAAAGTTAAACATGTTTTTTTCTATATATGTGATGAGTGTGTTTTTGTTTTTTTCAAATGAGCTTTGCATCGCCATCTACCATAACAGCAATGCGGCACTCTCTATTCGGATTCTTGCACCCATTATTCCTATCATTTATCTGGATGCTTTAGTCGATGCTATATTAAAAGGCGTGGGCGAACAAGCAAGTGTTATGCGCTATAATATAGTGGAATCATTTTTGAGTGTGTCTTTGATTTACATATTGCTTCCCCGATTCGCAATTTCGGGTTATTTTTTTACGATGATGATATCTAGGCTACTCAATTTTAGTCTCAGCGTCAACCGATTAGTAAAGGTCAGCGACTTGAATATAAGTACTTCAAGTATCATAAAAGCGATTATTTGTGCAGTTGGTTCATTGAATCTATCAAATTTATTCTATTATATGATGAAATATGGCATTAAGTTATTCGCTGTCTCATTGCCTGTTCGAATTTCAATGGCCATCATCGTATATTTTATTCTCCTGCGGCTGTTCTCTTGTATTACGCATGATGATATCTTATGGTTTAAATCGATATTTTCATCAAAAGAGCGGTAATGTTGGAAAGGGGAAAACCAAACAATCCTTTTACATTCCCTGGTAAGCGGCAAGCTTTTTAAAACCACCGTTCCATTAAAAATATCCCCCGGCTGAATGTACCGCCCCAGCGTTAACGGACAGAAATAGAAAACCCTCTCGCAGGATATCGTGAAATTACGCAGCCTGATTCCGTTTTTCGAACGGTGTCAGGCTCGTTTTCGTCTGAATGCGCTCGTTATTGTAAAAATCCATGTATTCATCAATGAGCAATCTGGCTTCGTCAAAAGTTTTGAGTTTATGTCTGTAAATGCACTCTGTTTTGAGAATAGAGAAGAAATTTTCAGCCATAGCATTGTCATAGCAGTTCCCACGTCTTGACATGGAGGGTGTTATGCCATACTGTTGAGTCAAGGTAAAGTATGCTTGAGAGATGTATTGAAACCCTTGGTCGCTGTGGAGTTGCAACTCGGCAGCGACCTTCTCTTTTTCTACGGCTGCTTTAATGGTGTTGAGAACAAGGTTTACAGCCTGTTCTGTGCCGGTTTTGTATGCGATGATGCTGTTGTCAAAGAGATTACGAATCACGGAGAGGTAGAGTATGCCCTGGCCGGTATGAATATACGAAATGTCCGTTACCCACTTGACATTTGGTCTGTCGGCGACGAAGTTGCGGTTAAGCAGGTTCTCATATTTATGTACCTGCTGCCCCATGTATTTGTACTTTCTACGACAACGGATCTCCGAAAGCAGCCCATATTTGTTCATCACCCGCAGTACCGTCTTTGGATTGAAATACAAAAATTTCTCCCGCATGAGCCATATGTGGACACGGCGGTAGCCATAAGTCTTGCCACAACGTTTTTGGCACTCATCTACCATATTGGCCAGTTGTGCGTCTTTGTGTGGTTTGCCTCTGCGCTTCACATAGTCATAATATCCGCTGCGGGATACTTCGAAAAAGCTGCACATGACCATCACGGGATATTTCTTTCGCCTACTGTAGATTGCTTCATATTTAACAGTTGCTTTCACTTCCTTCCAGCGGCGCGAAGAAAATCCCGCAACAATTCATTCTCCATTTTCAGTCGTTTGATTTCATACTCTTTCTCTGCCTCAGGTGGTATATACCCTTTTGGTGGCCTTCCTCGCCGGCGAGGAAGTATTCCATATGATTGTGCTCGTTCTTTCCGCCGTTCTCTTTTTAAAAATGTTTTAACTGTGTATTTGTCTTTAAAACCAAAATGCTCTGCGATTTCTCTTTGTGTTTTTCCTTCCTCGCACATTTTTAATATTTCTTCTTTTATTCCTTGAATTTTCGTATATTCTCGTGTCATGATTAATCCCCCAATCGTAGTTTATTATCCTACGATTGGGGGATTTCTTTCAATGTCCGTTTTTTATGGTTCAGTACAGAAACGATTTCAATCGGGGGATATTGAATTTAATTAAGTATATATTGGGCTTTACTATTTTCTCGGTCCAACGGGCTGCTGACCACCACCGGGGCCTCCGCCGAAGCCATTCGCGTTTGCGTTTTCAATGCTGCTTGTAGTCACCGTGGAATTGAGAGTGCCCGCTGTATAGGTGCTTCCACTGTACAAGCCGTCTACCGCACTTCCGGTCGCACTGCCGCCTGCGTAGGCATCATAGGATACGCCTTCTGAAACGGCGGCGGAGCTGTAAAAAAACTGCTGATAATTCTGAGCAGGTGCAAAGGTTAAAAGTGTATTATCGGCTTGTTTGATGCAGACAAGCTGGTTCGCTTTTTGTGTGCCGGTGAAAGTAATCAGCAAAGACTTTTGAGAGGAGCTGGTTCCCGGCATTGAAAGACGCGAGCCTGTTGCGATGACCGTACCGCCGGTAATCGTGATTTCGCCATCGGCATCCAGACCACCATTCGCGTCTGTCAGTCCACTCATTGAAATTACCGTACCGCCGTTAATATTGAGTGTTCCATTAGAATCAATCCCGTCGCCGAGGGATGCAACATAGACATAGCCGCCGTTAATTGTGATATCGTCATGGGCATTAAGTCCGTCGTCGGGAGCTGTGACTTTGATGATTCCGCCATTGATGATGATGTCGTCGTCACTGGCAATTCCTTCAAGATTATTCCCGGTCACGATCAGCGTCCCTTCGCCTTCCAATACCAGCGTGTCATTACTGAATAAAACTGCGTCATTTTCATTGTCGCTGACTGCGTCTGTCAGAGTATTGGTTGTTCCGGCTTTAAGGGTAATGGTGGCTTTTTTTGCGTTGGTAAAGCAAATGGCGGGGCCGGATGCATTTGTGATTGAAACGCCATTCAGTTCGATAAATACTTTTTCTGTAGTGTTAACATCCACCATTCCGTTAGCAAGGGTACCGCTGATAGTATAGCTGCCCCCGGCGGTAATATTGACCGTATTTCCGCTGACCGAGGCACCCTTTCCGCTAACCGTAATGGTATTACCGAGAACAATGGCTGCTGCATCCTTATAGTCGGTTACACTGTCAGTTTTTGCATCTGTACCGGCTTTGGTTGCAGCAGTCGTTTTGCTGGCAGAGCTGGAAACATCGTTTTTAGCACTTCCTGTACTTTGACTTGTGGAAGACGAGGCAGTTGAACTGCTGTTCGCTGAGGTACAACCGCTCACGCTCATTAGTAGAAGGGCAAGGGCAACAAGGATGGCAAGATTCTTTTTCATTGCTATATTTCTCCTCTTAAACATAAATTTTATCTTCATATTCTTTGAGTGTTAAGGCAATATTCAGGTTGCCGTTACGGCATTTGAGTTCATCGAGAAAATTTTTTTGATCTACGGATGGTTTTAAACTGATACTGTAAACGATTTCAAACAGGGCACCGAAATCAATGGTTTTAACGCGTTTCATGGTCCAGGAGGTTGTGTATCTGCTGAGAATATCATCAAACAGGCTTTGAAAATTTAAGTTTTCGGGAACAGTTATTTTTAACTGCATGGCACATCCTGTTGGTTTGGCATAGTTTGTTTTATCCAGAATCAACATTACTGCGCACAGGACAACCGCAAAAAGCGTTGCGTAAGCGAGGTATCCTAAACCGCAGGCAAGACCGACCCCTAAAGTAAAGAAAATATATGAGATATCCTTGGCGTCACCTGGATCACTGCGAAAACGAATCAAGCTGAAAGCACCAGCTAAACTGAACGCTCTGGCTACATTGTTTCCAACCAGTAAGATAATGATGGCAATTATCGTTGGCAGCATGATCAGGGTTATGGCAAATGCTGAGGAACAGCCTTCTTGTTTATGGGTTTTGATATAAACCTGACTGATAAACAGCCCGAGTAAGAGTGCCATGCCAAAAACCGAAAGTGTATGGGCCAGTGTTAGCGATTCTCCCACTGTGGAAGCAAATAAAGTTTCTAACATGATGTTATGGCTCCTTTTAAATTAATAATTCACACAAAGTCCCGGAGTAAAACCAAAACCATTTAGCCTTAAAGGGGGCAAACTTGCATTTTCACTTGGATCGAAGCAATAATTCTGATACTCATTGCCATACTTGGAAAAGCTTACTTTGAAAATCTTCAGTTCCGACAATGCCTCTGCTAACCACATGGGCATCGAACCTGCAATTTTAACCTCCATCAGAAGTTGGTCATCCAGCAGCTGCGTTCCATAAGCACCCTTTTCTAAACGCAGATTAAAATGTTATGGTCAAAGGTAATGCGAAAATCTTTGTCCTCTTTACCGAAAAACGCCATGCGCTGATAGCTGATATAGGTGGCCGGATTAACCTTGTTACGGCTTAAAAAGTATGCAATTTCGTCTATAACCTGTTTGCTCATATAATCGGTGGTGACCGGACGTTTCCCAAATTCAATTAAGTCATATGCCGCTTGTAAAGGTAGAACCGCGCGCCTTTTACTGACTGTGCCACCGATTTTCTTTTTTAATTCTAAAAACACCTCATCATCCGGGGAGGTCGGGATCTTATAGCTTCTCAGTCTAAGTTTTTCTTTATAGTATGGTTTTGAGAGCGATTGTCGAATGATATTGTTATCCCGCGTGTCATAATAAATATTATAAATTTTATAATCCTTTCCATGCTGGCAATACGCATCGGGGTTCATATGTTGCATCAGCTTTGGCATGAGAGCATCAAGCTGTGCCTGGGTTAACATGAACTTCATTTCAGTGCGCTTAAAAGCTGTAATAGCCATTGTTGTTTTCTCCCTTGCTGTTTGTTCGGTTTCTATGTCTGTATTCTATCGCACGAACCTTAAATTTATCTTTAATAAATACTTCAGACTAATTTAAGGTTTGGATTACATTAACTCTGCTAATGCATCTGTTAGCACATCGTAATGCAATCATCCATCAGATCGGATTTTCTCTGCCTATGGCTGGAAAGAACTCTGTCTACTCCATCCACTGCAGGCAGATAGATAAATATAAGTCCCGTTCAATTACAAAACTGCTATATATTTTCTGTTTAAAAAATTTCAGACTGATTTAAGGTTTTTGTGGTATCATCAAATTACACAGAAACCAGTTTTTTGAAACAGAATTTCGTTCAGGGAGTTTTTTATGATTCGTTGTCTTTCCCCTGCGCAGACGGTATAGCCAATTAACATAAAAACTGGCTATAGATAAAACATTATTTTCTTCCCCCACCGAAGGCGGGGGAAGAAATCACAAGCTTGCTTTCACGTTAATCAACTATAAAAAGAGAACCTGATAATAGGGGTGTATAAAATGAATTAATTGCAGATGATGAAATTCGCCTGGCTGAAGCGTTGGCCCAAATTATGACTGAAAACAAATTTACTGCTGACGTTGTTAACGATGGCGCGTCAGGCTATGACTACGCGATGAGCGGCATTTATGACGTCATTATTCTGGATGTCATGCTGCCCAAAATGAATGGGTTTGATGTTGTGCGTAAAATGCGCGAAAACAAAGAAAAAACCCCGGTCATTCTATTAACTGCAAAAGAGGAAATTGCAGATAAAGTAATGGGGCTGGATTGTGGCGCCGATGATTATCTGACCAAACCGTTTTCTCCTGAAGAGCTTTTGGCACGCGTACGCGCTTTATCGAGAAGGCAGGGCGAAATTCTGCCGAGTGTCCTTTCCTTTGGCGATTTAACCTTAAACCAGTCTACAAACACGTTGCTTTGCAAACATAAGTCGGTTCATTTAGGACTAAAAGAGTTTGAAGTGCTGCGTATGCTAATGTCCAATCCGAAAGGTATTGTATCAAAAGAAGATTTGCTGCTTAAGGTCTGGGGCACAGAATCAGATGCAGAAGACAATAATGTAGAAGTATATGTCTCATTCTTAAGGAAAAAAATCTTTTTTCTCGGTTCAACCGTAACCATCGAAACCCTTCGTAAATTGGGGTATCACTTGGGAGAAGGTCATGATTAAAAAATTAAAAATCAAGTTCATTGCGATTAACATTACTCTGGTCTTTATTGTGCTTGCCATTGCTTTTGTTACGATTTACGTTTCAACCAGCAGGCAGATTGTGCAGGAAACAACCAGTGTTATGCAAAGAATGCTGAATGCCAAAGATAGTATGGAGCCTCCAAAATTAGAAATAGGCGGAGACATTCCAGAAGCGGAAAGAAAAGATGACCGATTCCGTGCGGCCTTTTCAGTCTTTGCCGTTCAATTGGATGAAAACCATAAAATCATTAAGGTTTTTGAAACAATGTTTCGGTGGTTGATCAATCGGCGCTGAATAAAATCATTGCCACTTGTCTAAGCAGCAAAAAAAACACCGGCATATTATATGAGGAGGATTTCCGATACTTAATCCAAAAAAATGATGAAGGAACAAAAAATGTATTTGCGGACCGTACCGATGAGATCAGCCGTCTCTCCTCGCTTATTCAAAATTCTGTTCTGGTAGGAATCGGCAGTTTAATTGTCTTTTATTTTATGAGTTTGTTTCTTGCCAAGTGGGCCGTAAAGCCGATCGAAAAATCCTGGCAGCAGCAAAGGCAGTTTGTGGCAGATGCTTCTCACGAGTTGAAAACACCTCTGACGGTGATTCTGGCGAACACTGATATCGTTCTTGCCAATAAGGAAAAAACCGTCGGGGAAGAACAAAAATGGATTGACTATATCAAAATTGAAGCACAGCGGATGACCTCTTTGGTCAATGACATGCTTTATCTGGCCAAGACAGATGGGGGCAGAAGCAATGTCGTTTTTTCCGAGGTAAACCTCAGCGATACAGTTTGGAGCTGCATCCTGCCTTTTGAATCAGTGGCATTTGAACAGGGAAAAACCATTGAAAACAACATTGAAAATGATATTGTTTTACAGGGTAGAGAGAGCGAATTAAGACAGCTTATTGGTATTTTAGTGGATAATGCCATCAAATATGCCAGCGATAAAGGGCAGATTACCGTAGCACTATCTCAGATACAAGAAAAAATAAAATTCTCCGTCAATAACACCGGTGAGCCTATACCAGAAGAGCAGCTTGGTCTTATTTTTGAAAGGTTTTACCGTGTTGACAAATCCCGTGTAAGGAAAAAGGACGGGTATGGTTTGGGTCTTTCCATTGCCAAAAGCATTGTAGATGCTCATCACGGCAGAATCTCTGTCACAAGTACCGTTCAAAGCGGAACCACATTCACCGTGATTTTTCAAAAGCCAAAGTCAATCATAGTTTCCAAATAAACGGCCTATCTCCCCCATCGCAGGCAGGGAAACAGAGACGGAAATAACAACCATTCAAACAGACTTATAGTTGATTGCTACATTGTCAAGCCAAATGCGACAGTTCGAGTAGAAAGAGCTGGGAAGGTGTATTCCAATTAAGACATTTTCGGGGTCTATTGTTTATAAGCAGAAGAGAAGAAGACAGGTTTTGATGAGAAACAGTTGACAGAACAGTACCTTTCGGAAAGAACTCTCTGAGCAAACCGTTACCGTACTCATTGCTTCCTCTCTGATGCGGACAATATGGATCAGCGAAATAAAGAGTTAAGCCTAGATCTTTCTGGATTACATCATAACAGGCAAATTCACCGCCACGATCTGTTGTTGCTGTTTTGAATGTGCCTTGTGGCAATAAAGTGTGCAGGTGCTTGATTGCAGCTTCCATGGAAGCTGCCGTTCGATCAGGAATGGGAAGGGCTGTATAGAACCTTGTTTTTCGTTCCACAAAGGTGGCCAAGCAACCGCTGGAACCCCTAGAGAAAACCACCGTATCAAGTTCCCAATGCCCAAATGTTTCTCTGGTATATACCTCTTTGGGTCTCTTGTGGATAGAAGTACCACGAGCATAATGCGCAAGATTTTTACAGCTTCTCTTTTTTCCATTACGGCGCAGCACATCTGCGGTGAGTCCGTTCAGTCGTCCGGCATAAAGCCAGTTGTATATTGTTTTAAAGCTCAGTTGGCTTGAAGTAACGGTATGTGATATTTGTTCTGGCGACCAGGTCTCTTTCAGCTTTTCTGCCACAGCTGCGCACAACTCCTCGTTCCATTTCCCTTGAGGTTTGCTGTTGTGCCGTTTCTTCTGGTAATCCAGTTGTGCTTCTTCTGCGTTATACGCTCGGGCACCGTAAAAACGTTTCAATTCTCTAGCAATACTGCTGTGGTGACATCCCAGACGTGATGCGATTTTCCGGGTCGTATATCCGATTTGACGGAGTTCCTCTATCTTTCCTCGTTCGAATGTTGTAAAATGGTGGTGGCTCATGGCTGCCTCCTTGTGTGAATGTTGTTGTTGCAAACTCTATTCTACACGTTTTGGCTGCCTTGGGCTATCTTTTTTCTGTCGCATTTCATTTTACAATGTAGCGATTAACTTGAAAACAAGCTTGTGATTTCTTCCCCCGCCGAAGGCAGGGGAAGAAAATGACGTTTTAACTATAGCCAGTTTTTAAGTTAATTGGCTATACTATCAAGCACTGCATAATAGCACAAAAGAGCTTATCGATCGTAAAAGCGGGCCGGAATCAATTTCCGGCCCGCTTTTTGTTTTTCATACCAGATTGAATGCCTTCGTCAATATTTTCTTACTCACCGTCCGGCCATCAGTCTCCATATCCTCTACAGTAATATAGTTCCAACCCACTACCTTTTCAGGATTTAACCCTGCGGCTATAAAAACGGCCGGGTTCAGAGCAAAAACCATGTCCGACTTATGGTTAAAAGCATCTCTCGCCCACTTAAAGTCGCCCCCGTCCGCTACCATCAGCTTATAGTGACCCATACCTGCATGATAGCTGATTCTGTCCGGCTGTGCTTTCAAGATCTTCCGATATGCGTCCACCGGCGTAGATTTGCCTGAGTTTCCTTCCAAATCAGCAAGGCCGTGCATACCGATCTGTATTCTGTCTCCCTGCGTCAGTTCTTCAGGCATGGCACTCATGTTGAGGCCGGCGGCGATAAACGGCTCAGCATCAAAGTCCATGGCAACGTCCCCTGATTTACCTTCAAAGTGATCGGACAGGATCAGCCGCGTATCACCGTCGGGGGCTGTGATCACCCAGTATCCCGCGTC
>CAXXEO010000016.1:0-69317 GCA_963664585.2 Oscillospiraceae bacterium
ATGCCGTTTTTAAAAAATACAGACGCAGAGACAACGACCATGGCAGCATTTACGATAAAAGCAATATTCATTGCAATTGCTATATCAAATCTTTCCATTTTATAATGATTGATCTTATCTTTATCGGTCTTATCTGTATTTCTATGTTGCACTAATTGTGAATGCAGGTATATAACATGGGGCATAACGGTTGCACCCAACATACCAACCGCTATATAAACTGCCTGGCCGTTGGGAAGCGAGGGGATTAAAGTATGTAATCCTACTTGCGCCCAATCAGGTTTTGCGAGAAAAAGCTCCATCCCATAAGCAATACATATGACCGCGATGAGAGCAGAAATGATAACTTCAATTACCCTTTGACCATACTTTTCTAAATAGACGATTGCAAAAGTGATCGCTGCAGTTAAAAAACCTGCGTATACCATCGGAATTCTAAATAATAAATAAAACCCAAGCGTTCCACCAAGAAACTCTGCTAAATCGGTCGCCATCGCTGATATTTCTGCAAATACCCATAGGATCCAATTCGTTCTTCGCTTGAACAATTTACTGCACATTTCAGGCAAATTGTGTCCCGTCGCTATCCCTAATTTCGCAGACAAGGACTGCAAAAAAATTGCCATTAAGTTGCTCCAAAGGATTTACCCAAATAAGATTGTAGTTGAATATTGAACCACCACTGATATTCGTTGCAAAATTACCCGGATCAATATAGGCTACGCTTATAACGAAGGCTGGGCCTAGATAATCCAGGTACTGTTTAACCTTTCCTATCTTTGGCGATGGTTTAGTAATATTGATTCTGCCCAAGCTTAATTCCCCTGTCAGGAGAGACGATTCAATCTGAATTTCTGTTTGTTCGTTCAATATACCCCTCTCTTTTCTATGATGTTTTTAAATACAAGTATGATAAACGATTAGCTTTAGCTTTGGCTAACTCTGTTTCACTAATCTACAATATGATTCAGTTAAAATTTTTGTTACCCTAAAGGAAATGATTGTTTTTTGTAGATCTAATACACTTCGCAGTGCTACTAAAATAAAAAGGGAACTTTTTTCAAAGTTCCCGACCAACATATTTATTGATTTTATATACTGTATTGTGTAAAATGTTCGAATTTTTGAATGATTTCAGGATTTTGTTCTAGGTATTTATTAAAAGCACTAATCCTTTGTAGTGTTGTAACTGAAAATGAATGTTCGATTAATTCCGTTTCAATTAATAAGTTCTCCTTCACGCCGATTTTTTTTAAAAACAATTCTATAATATTGTGCCGGAGCAAAAGAAACTCTCCAATTTCTTTGCCATTATTAGTTAAATATATTATGCCGTATTTTTTATAGTCCAGTAAACCTAACATGTTTAACTTTTGTACCATTCTGGTCGCAGAGGGGGCGGCCACGTTTAAAAGCTCTGAAAGAGTATTTATACGTATATAACCTTCTACAAGGCTATTCCTATAAATCATCTCAAGATAATCCTCCATGGCGGGGGTAAGCAGCTTTCTGTTCAGCTCTAAAAGTTGATATCCACGTACAGTGTGGAATTTCTGCGCCTCTTCCATTTCACCACAACCTTACTAGCAGTAAAGATTTAGGGAATTTTATATAATAAGTATATTCAGTTTTGGATTATTTTAGATTTTTTACTTTGTCATATGCAAAATTGTTACCTGCGACTTACTTAGCTTTTTCGAAAAACCTGTGCTATTATGATATTAATAAATTCTGTAAAAGAGAGCAGCTCATTAGCTGTTCTTTTTTTATATATCGTTTTGGATGCATGACGAACAGAGAATGACATGGATTGTATGAACGGGACATTTATTATGATCCCTAAACATAACAGGTGACAGGACTTTTTCCTGCATAGTCTAGCTCTAAGCATGCATCCAAAACGTGAAAAAGACCTTATCAAATATATTTCCATGTAAAAGTCGCATCCCTGCATTGATTGGTGTAGTCGGTTATGGCGAGTACTACAACATAGTCTTGAAGAACTCAGAAAATAGCGATTCTCACCATGATAATTGCGAAAACAGCTAATGAAGGGGGGGATAAAAATAAAAGTCAGTGAAATTACAACAAGTATTCTGTCAACTTATATCAGGGCGGAGCAAAGCGATACGTTGATTACACCGCTTTTTTTGCGCTGCCAAAGCTTATGTCGCAAGTTACACTGGGCTGACCGAGGTGCAACTGGATTTGCACGAGGATTTGAGTATCGTTGTAATGATTCTTTGCTCTGATATGTACGACAACCGGCAAATGACTGTGTCCAGTGACAAGGCCAATCAGTTAGCACAATCTATTTTGAGTTTACACAAACAAACTTAGGCAATCCCGATGAGCCCTCATATGAAAGGAGGCGATGATGTGAATGCTGGAGAGCTACATGAAAAAATTGAAATTATGAATTTGTCGAGTTCACAGATAAATACGAACACGGTTTATGTATGGTCTGTGGCTGCTGAAGTCTGGGCAAAGTCAGAGTTGGTAGAAAGAACAAATGCTTTTTCCAGAGTTGGAAAAGGCGTGAAAACTGTTAAGTTTACCATACGAAAAAGGGCGCTTAATCTGCAAGATGCAATCCGATGGCAAGGAAAATTCTGCTTTCTGACGGCAATTTCTGAAATTGAACACATGTATTATGAAGTAACAGCGGCGTTGATTGAGCCCAAAATCTGTATAGTGCAGCGCATGGATTGTACAAGTCTGGACGAATTGAACCATCCGGTATTAACCCAAAGTGCTGCCCTTACTTTCCCCGGATGTCTGACGCAAAGCGCTGAGTAAGCGGGTCTAAACCGACTGTATTCGGATTTGAAAAGTCTGCTGAGAATACTTTTGCTAGACACAAAAGATACATAGCCAAAGGAGAGAAAAGTCGGTTAATAAATCTTGTTATTCCTTGTTTCGCGCGAGGCATACAATTTTACATTTGCACCGATAAAAATCGGCAGAATGGAGAACATCATGGTAACATCAAATGACATCATAACCAAAATAAACCAATTGATTGCAGCAAATTTTGCTGGAAATCCGGTGTATATCAATCTCTGTCCTAAAGACTTTTCGCGACCATCTTTTTTGATTGAGTGTGCAAAGATGAGTCGGCAGCCGGTCAGCCGCACCACGGTCTCGGTGACCGTGGACTTTATGTTGACTTGCTTTATTGCGGTCGACAATTACTATCATACGGATACTGCCGCACTTCTTACCGTGCAGAACACGGTTATGGATTTGTTCCGAAAGGGATATATCAATGTGGGGGACAGAGCCATCAAAGTAAAGGCAGATTCGGAAGAAATAAATTTTGAATGCTCGCGTATCAGCCTGAAATTCGAGTATTTCGATGATCGCTCAGATGCGGAGGATACCACTTTGCTGATGGGAGAGGTAACAACTAATACTAATTTGTTATAAAAGATGCATTTTGCGACAGTTTCAATGGGAATAGACGCAGGAATTCGGACGACAATGGTTCGATCCTGCGTATTTTTATCTTTTTATACTGGTGCAAAGCGCTGCTTTAATACGAATTCGTATATAAAACAATTATTAAGGAGGATTTGAAAATTGGGACTACCGAACATTAACATCGAACTTAAGACACAAGCGGCATCTGCCATTGAGCGCTCTCAAAAGGGCGTCGTGGCAATCATTCTGAGGGATGCCAATGCCAATGGGGCGCATAGCTTTACCAACGCAACACAGGTGCCGGCAATACTTGGGACCGCCAACAAGACGTACATCGCCCGAGCCTTTACCGGCTATATCAACCCGCCTCGTAAGGTAATCGTCTATGTCTTGCCGACTACGGCAACAGATCTGACAGCAGCGCTTACCTATCTGGCAACACAGACCTTCGATTATATTGTTGGTCCACCCGATATCACCGCAACCGAGGCTACAGCCATTGTCACATGGATCGCCGCACAGAGAGCAGATGGCTTTATGCCCAAGGCGGTACTGCCAAATAAGTCAGCGGACAGCGAAGCTATTATCAACTTTACCTCCAGCGGCATTGTGGTGGAATCTGCCACTTACACAGCGGCCGAATACTGCTCGCGCATTGCCGGACTGATTGCAGGCACGCCAATGACCATTTCTTGTACCTATGCGCCACTGACCGAGGTATCCGATGTCATCAGACTTTCCAAAGACGGGATAGACGCCGCCATTGACGCTGGACAGTTCATCCTTTTCCACGATGGTGAAAAGGTGAAGGTCGGTCGCGGCGTAAACTCCCTTCAGACCACTACACAAGACAAGGGAAACGCCTTTAAGAAAATCAAGATCGTGGAAGCCGTGGATATGATGCGAAGCGACATCCGCATGACTGCACAGGACTCCTATATCGGCAAGTACTCTAACAGCTATGACAACAAATGTCTGCTGATTAGCGCAATTAAGGGCTATTTTGCCGGCTTGGAGAGCGACGGTATTCTGCAGAGTGGAGATTCTTCAGTATCCATTGACTTGGCAGCACAGGAGGACTATCTGCAGGCTGCCGGTACCGACACTGAGAAAATGACAGAGCAGGAGATTAAGGTGGCCAATACCGGGGACAAGGTGTTCTTGACCGCGGCGGTCTCGATTTTGGATGCAATTGAGGACATTGACCTTAATATTGTGATATAAGGAGGAAGAATATGGACAGCGCAAAAAGAGTAATGAGTGGCACCTGGGGTGAGGTATGGCTGGATGGAAATTATGTTTCTGAGTGCTACGGCCTACAGGCAAAAGTATCTTTTAATAAAGTGGATATTTTCCTTTGCGGGCAGATGGCCAAGGATAAAAAGGTGACCTCCACCGTTTGCGCCGGCTCGCTGAAGCTGCATAAGGTCAACAGCCGCATGGCCATAGCCATGGGCGATTCTATTAGAAATGGAAAAGACCTGCGCTTTACCGTCATATCCAAGCTGGCCGATCCGAACGCATATGGCGCCGAGCGCGTTGTGCTGCGCAATGTGTCCTTTGATAACCTGACGCTGGCTGACTGGGAAGTCGCTGTCAACGGCAAGGTTGAAGCGCCCTTTAGCTTTACCGGCTATGAGTTTATGGACAGCGTGGAGGCCTAATAATGGACACGCTTGAACTGCTGCTCAGAGCGGACATACCGAATCTTCCTGAAAAGGAATTTAAGATCAAAAGGCTGAGCGAGCTGTGCGGCGCACCCGTGGTTTTTAAACTGCGGGCGCTGCCATACAATCGAGCGGCGGAGATTGCCAAAGAGCAGAAGAGCGACATGAATGTTCATGTTCTGCTGGCTGGTGTGACAGAGCCGAATCTGAAATCCAATGACCTGTTGACAAAATACAATGCTGTTACTCCGGCGGAGCTAGTTAAAAAAATGCTGCTTCCCGGCGAAGTGGAGGACATCTCCCGTGCGGTGGAACAGCTCAGCGGATTTAGGGCGGTCACCATTGAGGAAATTAAAAAAAAATAGACGAAGATCCTGAAATACAGTTGATGTATTACCTGTTTTTAAAGCACAACATGATGCCAGGCTCTTATTACAACTTGCCGGAAGGCGATAAGGTTGTAATAAGAGCCTTCTTCCAAAGGCATATGGAGGACTTTAATGAAACAAGGAAGGGGTAAGAAGGCAGGTGAAAATAAGTGAGTGAAAGTACAGGAACCTCGGGCGAAAACAAAAATGCTGAAGCGCTTAAACAAATTGGCACAGTGTGTGATAACATATCATCCTTAATGGATATAATAAACATTATCCCGAAAAACAACATTAAGTTATTGGAAATTATAGGATCAATTGCAAATGCCACAAGCGATTTACCCACCTTTAACAGCGATATCATCTACGACGAAAATGGTGAGCTAAAATCATCAAATGCTATTTATTGGACTGATTTTGGATCATATTTAGTAGACATTTTTAATATGGTACGAACTATAGCCGGTGAACCAGTCAAACACAAGGGACTAAAAAATCTTGATAAATTAGGTCCGATGGGAACGGTTTTTAATGACATCAGCCAGTATTTTAAATTTCAAGAGAAAGATAGTGTTATTCAGGAGGAAGTGGGGACATCATTAATGTCTCTTCATTCGAATGATGATTATTACAAAGCTTTAACTAATGATCCGAAAAAGGCACAAGAGCAGTATCATACCGAAGAAAAAAATATTGAGGATTCAAAAACAGAATATGATGTTTATAAAGCCGAAGAGATTAAGGAGTTAAAATTGCTCAGCGCTTACCTGGACTGTATATCGGCTGCCTTAGACACTGCAGGATTAATTTATCCACCGCTAGCAGATGCCGGAACGTTAGTAGACGGCTTAAGTAAACTGGCAGTCTATTATAGCGATCATCTTGATCAATTTGAGGTTTCACAAAATGAGGTGGACGCATTAAAAGCTTCTGCTTGGACAGGAGGCGGAGAAGCCTATGGCCTCAGCTACGTCCCGTATGACAACTTCCCTGCGCGTTTGCACGAGGGTGAGCGCGTCCTTACGGCCAGCGAGGCGCGGACATATGGCAGCGGCACCCCCACGATAGCTATTACAGGAAACAGCTTTTCAATTCGTGAAGAGGCGGATATTGACAAGGTTGCTAAAGCGATTGCACACCAACTGACAAAAGCATATGTGTTAGCCGAATAATTGACTTAATATGAAACAAGAATACGGTTGACGAATTGATTACTAGGCGGGGCGTCATACGAAAGTCCTGTTTCATCGATATTCATTTTACCCTGGCTTCCCCGCCGGAGAAGGGGAAACCAGGGGCAGGCAACTCGTTCGATCCGGAATTCGCACAAGAGTATTTTAGCGCTATCATATGAGAAAAGCACCTCGGATAAGGGGTGCTTTTTTATACCCGAAAGGAGGAAGGAATTCTGCGAAAATTCATCTTTAAAGATACGGTAAAAAACAAGGAACTGGTGCTTCCCGTAACACCGGCAAGCTTTGAGATTTCTCACGGAATCAGGGTAGAAACCATCAATATCCACACGCTGGGCGATGTGAATATAGCTGGGTATGGGACACTGGCTTCCATCAAGGTGGATTGTCTATTCCCGGCACAGTCGTATTCGTTCGCACTATCTTCCGCTGGAACAGATCCCTATAAATATGTGAAGGCATTTCAAAAATGGAGTGATAACCGGACAGTGCTGCGTTTTGTGGTATCGGAGACACCGGTTAATATTCCAGTGCTGGTGGAGACGGTCACCTACAGCGAGAAAGACGGCACTGGCGATGTTTATGCCACTGTCTCTTTGCGGCAATACCGCGAGATGACGGCGGTGCAGACAAGCGATACGGGAAGCAGCACGAGAAGTACTACAGAGACGGCTACTGTCACTCCAGAGACTTATAAGATCGAGCCCGGGGACACGCTTTGGGTGATCTGTCGAAAAAAATATGGGGATGCAACGTTGCATGCTAAACTGGCGGCCTACAATAGTATTCAAAATCCCAATCTGATCCGTGTCGGATATATATTAACAATACCCGATGTGAGTCAATTGTAAGGGGGCCGGGGAATGTTAAAACTTCTTATTACCGGGGGGGGGGGCAGCGGTGGAACTGTGGATGCAACAGAGCTGGTGCCCACTGTCACATGGTCCGGGGATTATCAGCAATGCGCCCGAACATTGGAGTTTGGCGTGGTATCGACTCCTGTGGATCAAAATATTCCAACCGTCGCATGTGATCTGGGCAATGGCGTGGTGCTTATGCAGGACAATAAGGTGCTGTTTGACGGATTTATTTTCAGCAGACAAAAAGGAACCGGCAACAGCACGATTAACTTGACTTGCTTTGACCGGGGCATTTACCTTAAACGTAATGAGGGAACATACAAATTTACTAATATGACGCCAGAGGCCATTGCAAAGCGGGTATGCACAGATTTTGGAATCACGGCGGGAACGCTGGTATCTACCGGAGTCAAACTGTCCCGAAATTTTGTTGGCGCAACACTGTTCAGTATCATACAAACATCCTACACGCTGGCCTCTCAAACCACCGGAAAGAACTATATGATACGCTTCGACGGGGCAAAGCTGTGTGTGATTGAAAAGACAGTGACAGATGAAACCCTTATCATTGAGGGCGGCAGCAATCTGATGTCCGCCTCCACCACCGAAAGTGTTGAGAATATGATCAACCAGGTGGCCATTTATGATTCTAACGGTAATTTGCTGGAGACGCAAAAGGATTCAGAGGCCATTGGCTTTTATGGACTGTTGCAAAGCTATCTCCGCCAGTGCGGTTTCGAGGATGGGGCCAGCCAAGCAAAGAAGATGCTAGCGGATAACAGAGTCAGTCAGAAACTAACGATTGAGAATCTGGGTAATATAGCCAATATTGTGGGTGGCACCGTGGTCATCCGGGAGCCATACACGAGCCTTTATGGACTGTTTTATATCGACAGCGATATGCATATATGGAAAAACGGTCTGTATACAAACAAGTTAGTGGTTAACTTTAAAAACATCATGGATAAACAGGAAGCGGGTACGCTGGTGAACAAGGATGGCACAAAGACTGGCAGCAGCGGTACAAATACCGGAGGAGGAAACCGTTAAATGGAGGATAACCCATATTCGGTGATGATTAACAGTATTCGCCAAGACACGAGCAGACAGCTGCCAACGATATTTCGGTTGGGCAAGGTGTCAGGTACCGCACCCCTGAAAATTGAGGTGGCCGGTACGACACAAACTGCCAGTTCGTTACTTAAAAACAATGTGCTGAGTTTCTTTGAAACGGGTGAAAGGGTTCTTCTTCTGCCGATTGAGGATGAACAGCGCTATATTATTATTTGCAAGGTGGTGAGCGCTTGAGCGTGACATTATTCCCGAGTATTCAGCCGCAAAGCGTGGAAACCGGTACTGTATTAGACCTTTATAAGGAAATTGAGTGGGATTATTTAAATAATGTGCCTGTTTACAAAAACGGGTCGCCTCATATTATTACGGGAAAGGATGCTGTCCTTGTCTGGGCGTGGAAAGCGCTTCATACGCCGCGTTTTCGCTATGAGATATACACATGGGACTTTGGATGCGAAGCAGAATCGCTGATTGGACGGCCTTTTACCGATGAACTGAAACGGTCTGAGGCGGCCCGATATGTGAGGGAGTGCCTGATAATCAATCCGTATATTAAGGACGTATCTAATGTTTCGGTGACGTTTTCGGACGGTATACTGACCATTCAGTGTGAAATAACAACAATTTATGGGGAGGTGGAACTAAATGTATGAAAAAACGCTGGAGAGCATTAAAAGCGATATACTAAGCGGCATTTCAACAAATGTAGATACCCGTGAAGGAAGCTTCACTAACGATATGGTGAGCGCCATTGCCTATGAAACATGGAATCTATACCACTCGCTTGACGCGTTGGTGCCGATTGCCTTTGTAGACAAGACCAGCGGGGAATACATTGATAAGCGGTGTGCCAAATATGGCATGACTCGAAAGACGGGCACCAAAGCAAGTGCCGTCATGAATTTTACTGGTACGAACGGCACGATGATCCCGGTATCGACCGTATTTTTAACTGAAGACGGTCTGGAATTTGAAACGGAGACAGCGGCTAGCATTATGAGCGGCACGGCGAGCGCAACAGCAAAAGCTGTGGAGGTGGGTGAACAGTACAACGTGGCCTCCGGAGCCATCACTCAGCAGATTGTGAGCATCAGCGGCCTGTCTACCATTACGAATGAGGCGGCGGTTGGAGGCACAGACGCCGAAACCGACGCCGCTCTGGTGGCGCGGCTTTACAGTTTTCTACAAAAGCCGGCTACGTCGGGCAACGCCTATCATTATGAACAGTGGGCACTGGCGGTTGACGGTGTCGGGGCGGTAAAGGTGACTCCACTTGCAAACGGAGCAGGAACAGTCGGGGTACTGATAGTGGGAAATGACAAAGAACCAGTGGATTCAAGTGTTGTAGAGTGCTGCCAGACCTACATTGATGAAAGCAGGCCGATCGGCGCAACCGTGACTGTGGCGAGTGCTGCAGGGCTGGCCATTCATGTGGCGGCCACGGTCACGATCGATAGCACGACCACAACAGCTGCGGTGCAGGCGGCGTTTACAACCGCGCTGGAAGCCTACCTAAAGAGCATTGCCTTTTCCAAGTACGAGCTGATTTACAACCGTGTGGCCTATATGCTGCTGGATATTGACGGAGTGATCAATTACACATCACTGACAATAAACGGTGGCACGTCCAACATCACAATTGGTGAATCTCAGGTGCCTGTTCTCGGATCTGTGGAGGTGAGTTGATGGCGCTGATGGATTTACTTCCCGATTATTATGAAAAAAGCGTTGAGATTGTCAATCTACAAAACGTGCTGCAGATGCTTATGGATGAGATGTGGAGTGCTAGAAATGATTTGTTCCTTCAGCTTAACGTGGTAAATGCAACAAAGGAGTGGGGTTTGACCAAATGGGAGGCAGCGCTGGGGCTGAAAATCGATGTGTCAAAGACGGAAGAATACCGCCGTACTCGAATTATGAGCAAGCTCCGCGGGCAGGGCACCACGACCAAAAAGCATGATTATGAATATGGCCAAAAGCTTTTCAAACGGTGAGGTTGAGGTGACCGAACACAGCGGCGGGCACAGTTTTGATATTCAATTTGTCGGGACAATCGGGATACCGCCCAACATGGATGACCTAACCGCGGCGGTGGAAGAGATCAAGCCTGCGCATCTTGCCTACACTTTTATTTATGTCTATTACACACACAGCAGACTTAAGCCGTATACCCATGCGCAATTACACGGTTATACTCACTATGGGCTGCGAAATGAGGGAGGATTATAATGGCGACGACAACGACAAATTATGGCCTTACAAAGCCAGTGGATACCGATTATTATAATATCGCTGTATTCAATAATAACGCTGACACTATTGATACAAAGCTGAAGGAAATCAGCGACAGCGTGGCTAAGGTTCTACCGCTGATCACCCACAGCAAAAGCGGTAGCATCCACACGCTTTCTACCAGTCTGACAGGGCAATTCACCGCGAAATTTAACGCGGCCGGGGACTTTGCCGAGGGCGACACCTGGCAGATAGGCGGGGTTACATATACGGCCACAACGCAGACGGGGGAGGCTGTGGGCGGTGGCTTCTTTGTTTCTGGCGCAAAGGGTATACAAGTCGAGGTTGATACCGTCAACCATACGCTGGGTTTTAAGTCGGGCGGTGCGGGGCTGCCTGCGCTTTGGAAAGACGAGCGCACCGCCGAGGCATTTGCAGCTATTACGAAATATGATCCGATTTTGATGCAGCATTATGGGAGTTGGGATGAGGGAATTAACAAAGTGGCTGATCCTGCTGTATTACCCGCAACTACGGCATGGGGGACGGCGTTTTCACCTGACGGCGTGTATTTAGCTGTGACCAACCAAACGACATCCCCATTCATTACAATCTACAAACGTGATGGGGATACTTTTACAAAACTAACCAATCCAACTACATTGCCAACAGGAACAGCATATGGATGTCATTTCTCTCATGATGGTGTGTATCTAGCGGTTGCACACGAAGTAACACCATTCATAACAATCTACAAACGGTCAGGAGATACATTTACTAAGCTAGCCAATCCTACTACACTACCAACTGGTGCAGCGTATGGATGCCATTTTTCTCCTGATGAAGTATATCTAGCTGTAGCACATGATGGTTCTCCTCGGGTTACGATCTACAAACGATCAGGAGATACATTTACTAAATTGGCTAACCCAGCAACAACCCAACGGGTACAGGACGAAGCACAGCATTCTCAACAGACGGGATATATCTAGTTGTTGGTCATAATACGACACCATTTATAGCTATTTATAAACGGTCGGGTGATACGTTTACTAAGCTAGCCAATCCTGCTAACCTGCCCTCAGAAGTTGTGTTAGGAGTATCATTCTCCCCCGATAGTGTATATCTAGCTGTAGGGCATGGTTATACCCCACTTGTCACAATCTATCGCACCATGGCTAAGGATATTGTTTCCCCATTGACTAAGCTATGGACGCAACCTGTTTATTGGCTACCCGCTGGAAAGATGGGCATGGCTCTCGAAACAAAAGCTGTGGGCGAACAATGCAAAATCAACCTATTCCCGCCGCTTAATAATCTTTTATAGGAGGTCTACTATGACAGTCTATGTACAAACAGACGCTACAACAAATAAGATCACAGACGTGATCACCTATGCGCATGATGGGTATACGGCGGTAGAGGCAACAATCCCGCTGCCTGTGGGCGTGATGGGCGGCGCTTACGAATTGCGGGACGGCAGTATCCTGTACCGCAGTGATTGGGATACCTATTCCGAAGTCGAAGCGCTGAAGCAAACTATTACTGATTTACAGCTTGCCATGACAGAGATTTATGAGGGAGGTGTCACCGTTGGCTAAGATATACGCAGCTCTGATTCAAAAGGAATTAAAAACCATCGACGATGTTCCGGCGGCGCTCAAAGAGGCTGTAGAAGCTTTATTATAGATCATTGGTGTACACACATGCTTCAACCCATAGTTCTTTAAGCAATATGACGGCCCTCTCTGCTTTATGGCGGAGAGGGCCGTTTTTTGCTTCATTATTGTCACTGTTGAGCGGCATATTTACTGTTTATCTGCAACATTTCGCTAAGTTTTAAACTATACCATTCTATGTTTTTTAAATATGTCAGTGTATGCTTTTGTAATCGAGCGAATTGTAACAAAACCTCTAATGCTTTTTCAAACTTTGATATCATATGCTTTCATAAATGGGCGTATTGGAATCAAATAATTAATTATTATTTAGCTAAAATGCTGATAAGCACGTGTAAAATGTCAAATTGTTCACGAAAATGCGGTAAATACTTGCACGCATACTTGAAGAATGCTATGATATTGAAGTGCTTGTAACGAGAGATATAAAATGAATACTAAGCACAGCCAAGATGTAAAAAAGAGATGAAATGTTTAGGAGGAATGAAAATGAAAAAAGCACTGTCATTAGCACTTTGCCTGATTATGCTTGTGGGTGTTGTGAGCGGCTGCTCTGGTTCCGGCGCATCCTCAAGCAGCAAAACCAGCACAGCGGCCAGCGGCTCCAGTGCAGGGGCAACCAATTACCAAAAAGACATTGTGATGGGTATCGATTCAAAACACACAACCATTGATCCTCATCAGGCCAGCAATACCCAGCACAATTATATTTGGAGAATGGTTTTCGATACGTTGGTTGGGTTCAATAATCAGACCAACAAAGTTGATCCTAAGCTCGCTACGAGCTGGGACGTCAAAGATGCGACAACATATACATTCCATCTGGTAAAGAACGCCGTCTTCCATAACGGAGTACCGGTCAAGGCCTCTGACGTCGTCTTTACCTTTAAGCGTGCAGTGGGAACAATTTCATCGTCACAGATGGCCTCTCAGATTAAAAGCATTGTTGCAGATGATGATTATACTGTAACCATGGTACTCAACTCTGCTAACGTGGACTGGTTGTATATGATGACACTGCCAACCGCTGTCGTCATGTCCGAAAAGGCTTGCACCGATGATAAAGTCAATGGACCTGGTGTTGGTTCCGGTCCGTGGAAGCTCGACTCTTACCAGTTCGGCGATTTCACCAAGTTGGTGCGTAACGACAAATACTGGGGCACAAAGGCCAAGGCTGAAACATTTAAGTTTCGATATATCCCTGAGAAATCTGCTCGTTTAATTGCGCTGCAGAATGGCGAAATTCAGATCTGTCAGGATCCGGATCCGCTGGAACTGAAATTCATAAAAGATGACCCCAAACTGGAAGTGCAGGAATATAAAGGCGGTTCTCTGACATACTTCGCCTTTAATACCAAGAAAGAACCGGCCAGCAAGCTGGCACTGCGCCAGGCAGTCGCCAGTGCGATCGATATTGACAGCATTATCAAAGTTGCGGTCAACGGCAATGCTGTAAAGGCAACATCCTTCTGGGGCTGGAGCGAGTACGGTTACTTCAACGTAGGTGCTTATGAGTATAACAAGGAAACAGCGAAAAAGTATCTGGCACAGGCTTATCCCAATGGCGGTGCGACCCTTGAAGTCTGGGTCAACGGCTCTGAGCGTAAAACGGCTGCTGAACTAATTCAGGCGCAGCTCAAAGAAGTAGGCATTGCGCTTACCATTAAAGAGCTTGACAGTGCAGGCCTTAGCACTGGTACGACTGACGGTAATCATCAGTCCTGCATTTATGGCATGGGTTTCAATATATTCGGTGATGACGCACGCCGTATCCTTCAACCGGGCAGTGCGGTCAATAAAGCACATTATGACAATAAAAAAGTAATGGAGCTGTTGGATCTGGCCGTGAAAGAGACAGACGATACAAAGCGTAAGGACGACTATAAGCAAATCCAGACGATCATCCATGATGAAGTTCCTTATATTCCGCTGTATTTCAGCAATGGCTACTTTGGCGTGAAGAAAGGTACCGGCGGCATCGACTATTATCCCACATCGCACCATGACCTTTCCAACGTCTATATCGCTATAAAGTAATTTATTTTTGATCTTAGTTTGTTAGAATAATGATTGCTACTGGCGCGGCACCGTGCTTTTTGTCCGTTGCCACGCCAGTACTTTGAATATGTGAAAATATTCAATGGCAGCCGAAGAGTTCGCAAGCTCCGATTTAAGTTGGAATGCTTATCACTTACTTGATGCTATTTTTCCAATAGGAGGAATCTATCTGTATCGTTATATCATTAAGAGGATTTTTTTAATGATCCCCGTTATAATCGGGGTTTCATTTTTAATCTATTTTATTCTGGATCTGGCACCCGGCGACGCTGTCGGCCTTTTAGCTCCCGAGGGCGCCACTGCTGAACAACGTGCGCAAATCAAGCACGACATGGGACTGGATCAGCCGGTGTACATACGCTATGCTAAATATATGCAGGGCATGGTGAAAGGTGACTTGGGCATGTCCTATGTAACAAAGAGGGACGTTTTTAAAAGCTACATGGAAAAACTGCCTGCCACTTTAAAGCTGGGCTCTACTGCGATTATTATTTCTATTGTAATTTCGATCCCTCTAGGAATTTATTCCGCAACGCATCAGGGCACATGGAAGGATAATCTAAGCATGATATTTGCCCTTTGGGGACTTTCAATGCCCCATTTTTGGCTGGGGTTATTATTGATTATTGTTTTTTCGTTAAACTTGGGATGGTTGCCCTCCGGCGGCGCGTCCGGACCGCTGAGCATCATTCTGCCTGCGACCACGATTGGTCTGGGCCTGGTGGCGACGTTGACAAGAACGACCCGCTCATCCATGTTGGATGTGATCCGGCAGGATTATCTGCGAACTGCCCGTGCGAAAGGAGTCACGGAGAAAAAGGTCATCACAAAGCATGCTTTGAAGAACGCGTTGATTCCGATCATTACGATCATCGGAACCCAGTTGGCCGGTGTACTCGGCGGCTCTGTTCTGACCGAAACCGTATTTGCCTGGCCGGGGATTGGGCGTCTCATTATTGACTCACTGAATTCCAGAGACACGCCGATGGTGACGGGCAGCCTCATCCTGACGACGGTTACGCTCAGTTTTGTGCTGCTTGCCGTTGATCTGCTTTATGCGGTGGTTGACCCTCGAATTAAGGCACAATATTCGAAGAAAAGGGGGTAAAATGCAGTGAGCAATACAAAAACAGAACAAACCACTGAAAAACAGGTTAAAAAAGAGCGCAGTCAGGGCAGCGAAGTCTGGCACAGACTCAAAAAGAATAAAGGCGCGATGATCGGCCTGATCATCATTATTATACTTGGTCTCATCGCTATCACTTCAGATCTTTTCCTTGATTATGACACGCAGGTGATTGGCCAAAACCTGGCTGACAGGTTACAGTCTCCCAATTCCACACACATCATGGGAACGGACGAGCTGGGGCGCGATATTTTCTATCGAATCCTCTATGGATCGCGTTACTCGCTTTCTGTGGGTATTGTGGCTGTGGCCATCGCCTTGGTGGGCGGTGTTGCGCTTGGTGCGATCGCCGGCTATTTCGGCGGCCTTACGGAAGAAATCATTATGAGAAGTACGGACATCTTAAGCTCGGTGCCCAATATACTGATGGCAATCGTCGTCGTCGCGGCCTTGGGACAAAGCATGCTCAACCTGATGATCGCGGTTGGAATCACCACGATCCCCCAGTTTGTGCGCGTTACCCGTGCTGCCGTGCTGACTGTGCGCAATCAGGAATATATCGAGGCATCCAGGGCGATTGGTCTTCGCAATGCCAAGATCATATTCTTTCATATTTTGCCCAACTGTCTGTCCCCGATTATCGTAACGACTACATTGAGAATTGCGCAGGCTATTATCTCTGCTTCCGCCCTGAGCTTTTTGGGCTTAGGTGTGCCCGCACCGAATCCCGAATGGGGCAGCATGCTATCAGCCGGCCGGAAGTTTATCCGGGGTTACTCTTATATGACCTTGTTCCCTGGCATCGCAATTATGATTACGGTGCTATCTTTAAACCTTTTTGGCGACGGGCTGCGCGACGCCCTTGACCCAAGACTCAAGAAATAGGGGGCGTCATGATGAATAACGAAGAATTAGTATTAAATATTGAAAATCTTACTGTCTATTACGAATTGGAAGATGAGACCGTAAAGGCAGTCAATGATCTAAGCCTGTCATTAGCTAGCGGAAAGACACTGGGATTGGTCGGCGAGACCGGAGCCGGTAAGACAACGACCGCGCTTGCGGTTCTTCGTCTGGTACCGGATCCCCCGGGAGTCTTTAAAAGCGGAAAGATAACCGTCTGCGGTAATGATGTCATGTCCCTTTCTGCTCAAAAACTTGAGGAGATGCGTGGCAAGGATGTCTCGATGATCTTTCAGGATCCGATGACCAGTCTGAATCCTGTTTTCACGGTTGGAGAACAGATTGCCGAAAGTATTGAGATACATGAGCACATGGGCAAAACCGAGGCCTACCAGAAGGCGCTTGATATGCTGGAGCTTGTGGGAATCCCACGTACCCGTGGCGGCGACTATCCCCACCAATTTTCTGGCGGCATGAAACAGCGCGTTGTCATCGCAATCGCTCTCGCCTGCAACCCCAAGCTGCTGATCGCCGATGAGCCTACCACTGCTTTGGACGTCACGATCCAGGCGCAGGTTCTTGATATGATGAAAGAACTCAAGACGAAGTATGGCACCGCCATGGTTTTAATTACCCATGATCTTGGCATTGTAGCCGAAGTATGTGATGAAATAGCAGTCATGTACGGGGGCAGGATTGTGGAACAGGGCACTTTGGACGATGTGTTTAATCACACGCGTCATCCTTATACAGAAGGACTGTTTAACTCGCTGCCGAATGTAAATGACAGAAAGAACGAACTTCAGCCGATTCCCGGACTTATGCCGGACCCTACGAATCTCCCGAATGGTTGCGCATTTGCCCCAAGGTGTTCTTATGCCACCGACGCTTGTACGGAAACCTTGCCGACGCTGACTGCCTTTGGTGGAACCCATAAGGCTGCTTGTGTGGCCTATCATACTCCAGGTTTCCAGATAAAGAGGGGGCAAAAAAATGGCTGATAACATTCTTGAGGTTAAAAATCTAACCAAATATTTTAAAACACCGCAGGGAATGCTTCATGCGGTCGATGGGGTAAATTTCACCATTGAAAGAGGGAAAACTCTCGGTATCGTTGGAGAATCAGGTTGTGGTAAATCAACCACAGGCCGTGCGATTCTGCGCTTGCTTGAGCCTACCGCCGGAGAAGTGTTTTTTGAGGGCACTGACATAACCAAACTGAATGATAGAGAAATGCGCAAAAGACGCAAAGATATGCAAATCATTTTCCAAGATCCATTCTCTTCTCTTGACCCCAGAAAAACGATCAACCAGACCATCTCAGAACCGATTATCACCAATAAGCTGATGACTGATAAAACACAGATCAGCAAAAGAGTACATGAGGTTATGGAAACAGTCGGACTCGCGGACAGGCTGATCAATACCTATCCTCATGAGCTGGATGGAGGCCGTCGGCAGCGTATCGGGATTGCGCGTGCTCTTGCGATGGAACCAAAGTTTATCGTATGCGACGAGCCTGTTTCGGCGCTTGATGTTTCTATTCAGGCACAGATACTCAATCTGCTCAAAAAGCTGCAGAGCCAAATGGGATTGACATACATATTTATTACACATAATTTGTCTGTAGTAAATTATTTTTCAGATGATATTGCCGTCATGTATTTAGGTCAATTGGTTGAAAAGGCCTCTGCTGAAGAGCTTTTCGCCAATCCGTCTCACCCCTATACAGAGGCTTTGTTGTCTGCTATCCCAATCCCCGAAGTCGGCGGACCAAAAAGGGAGCGAATACTTCTCAAAGGCGAAATTTCGTCACCTGTGAATCTGCCGGATGAATGCAGATTTGCAAAGCGTTGTATGTATGCCAGCGCCGAATGCAGGGAGAAGAGTCCCGAGCTGAGAGAGTTGAAAAAAGGACATTTTGTTGCTTGCTGCAAAGCAGAACAATTTTTCCGTGGATAAAAGAGGCTACAAATAAAACTAACAACTTTTAAGTTGCCGCTTATTAGTTTAAGACTACACCGGTAGTTGATAAATCTTTTACATTTTTCTAAAGTGTCCGTAGACGACGTAAGTTCGCCTACGGACTATTTTTTTTCATAAGATTTGATCTACAAAAGAAATAAAAGCAGCAGCTTTTCTGACAATGTTATTAATCCAACGACTATAATAGCTTCAGCGCTTAAAGCAGTATTGTGTTTCTGCTATGATATGGGGAAAAAATTCAAGCGGAAAAACGATTATGCTTAGAGCGGACATCGACGCATTGCCCATTCAGGAGCAGGTTGAAAGCGAATATAAGTCTGTCAATCACGGCGTCATGCACGCATGTGGCCATGATATGCACACTGCTTCTCTGTTGGGAGCCGCGAAAATCCTATTTGAGTTGAAAGATGAGCTGGAAGGCAATGTTAAGCTCTGCTTTCAACCGGCGGAAGAAGTAAAAGCCATCGGCGCCAATATATGTGTAAAGGATGGCATATTAGAGAATCCTAAAGTCGATTTTGTGGTAGGCACGCATGTAGACTGTATGCTTCCAGCGGGAATGGCCAGTCTTGAACCGGGACCGGTAAGTGCTTATCCGGATGGCTTTCAGATCAAATTTATTGGGAAAGGAGCTCACGGCTCGAAACCCTCTGCGGCAAAAGATCCTATTCTGGCGGCTGTGATGGCTTACAATATGATCAATGCCATCAACAAGCAGATTAACGCCATGGAGCCGAATGTGATTCAGGTTTGTGTATTTCAGGGCGGCGCAACAGCCAATATTATTCCGGACGAATGTGTGATCGGCGGTACTGTACGAACGCTTCACAAGCATAATCGTGATTTGGTCAAACAGCGCATGGAAGATATAGCTAAACATTTATGTGAAATTTATGACATGAAATATGAATTCAAATATGAAGGCGCTACATTACCTGTTGTTAATGAACCCAAGTATGTCGAATCGGCCAAAAAAAGCTGTGCTGCGGCATTACCTCTTGGCTTCTGCGAAAAGGTTTTGGATAAAACGGGCGGAGAGGATTTCAGCTATTTTACCGAGCATCTACCCAGTCTCTATTTTCGAATCGGTGCCAATAATGGTGAGCCATCCACAATGATGCCGGCACACAATGCTTTCTTTAATCCTGATGAGGGAGCTTTGACAAAAGCTGCAGCAATCTATGCCTCTGTCGCGCATGATTATCTGGCTGGCAAATTTGAAAATCAACTTTAGACCAAACGCATCATATTAGAAACATATAGTTGATTAACTTGAAAACAAGCTTGTGATTTCTTCCCCCGCTGAAGACGGGGAAAGAAAATGACGTTTTATATATAGCCAGTTTTTAAGTTAATTGGCTATAGAATGTTTTCGCTTATACAGAAGCCAAAAAACACAAAACCGGCCTGTTCAAAAAAGCGAACGAGTCGGTTTTAGTTTCGTGTTGTGAATCAATTCACGGTCATTTAAAGTACTCCGTTTTTATGATCGCTCTCTAATATATTATTTCTGCAGGCTAATACTTTGTAAAAGCTGTTAATCTCATCCATTGTACATTCTTTTAAAAGTTCATTGATAATGCGGGTAACCTCGGACCTGTCATAGGCTTTATGTGCACGGCTGATAATCTTTCCGTTTTCTGTGATATACAGCCGAACTGTCTTGCCATTGTCGGGAAGCTTTACACGAGAAATATATCCGTTTTTCTCCAGTTTATTGACAAGTTGTGAGACGGTTCCTTTCGTCCTGTGACAGATCAAGGCAAGTTTGGTAACCGAAATTCCCTCGTTACTTTCTATAATTCCAATGGTATGAACTTCGGCCGTTGTAATGAGCTGACCTGTACCGTAATCACGCGAATGTGTATCATGTTCATTGTAAAGCCATAAATGTTTATATACCAGATCGGCCTTTTCATTCAGTTGTTGAAATATATCATCTATCGAATTAACTGCGTTTCTCGTAATATCCATTTTACCCCCTTGTATGCGCTTTGTTATAATTATACACAATGTGTTTAATTATAACAATCCTTGTGATAGAAGGAAAATTATCTGAGTATACGAAAAAAGTACTGATGTACGTTTAATTAGAGGCTTAGTATGCGCAGCAGAAGATTACGCTAAATGTGACGGCAAGATAAAAAAGTCAGATCTGGCATGCTAAACTCAACTTTTACGATCCACTTGGTTGCAGTTGGAGTTTTCACATGGACTGTTCTCGTTTCTGCAGGAAACTCTAAAAAGCAGTAATCAAATCAAATTATTACCTGTTGACCACGTTGACAGCAGTTCCTTTTTGGAACTGTGCCAGATTGTCTATGGCAATATCCAGCAGGCGTTGGCGGCTTTCTTTTGGTGCCCATGCAATGTGAGGGGTAACGATACAGTTTTTAGCCTTTAAAAGCGGATTGTCCGACCTGATCGGCTCGGCGGAGACAACGTCCGCCGCGAAATACCCCACCTGACCGCTCTCCAGGCCAGCGGTCATATCCTCTTCGACCACCAGTGGGCCGCGGGAGGTGTTGACCACAATGATGCCCCTTTTCATCTTTGCGATGCTTTCCTTGTTAATGATGCCCTGTGTTGACGGTAACAATGGACAGTGCAGGGAAATGACGTCAGATTTCACAAGCAGTTCATCGAGCGAAACATATTCAGCGATCTCGCGTCCACTTTCGCTAGGATATTCATCATAGGCCAGTACCTTCATACCGAACGCTTGGGCAATTATGGCGGTACGCTGGCCAATGCGACCAAAGCCGATGATACCCATTGTCTTTCCGGCCAACTCGACCAGTGGAAAGTCCCAATAACACCAATCAATGCTGCGGCTCCATCGGCCCTCGAACACACTGCCGCTGTGGTGCGCAACATGATGGCAGATCTCTAAAAGCAACGCGAAAACATACTGAGAAACGGCAGCGGTGCCATAAGTGGGAATATTCGTAACGGCAATGCCGTTTTCCTTGGCAGCTGCTATATCCACGACGTTATACCCGGTGGCCAGTACACCGATGTATCGTATATGAGGGCAGGCCGCCAGCGTCGCGGCAGTAATCGGTGCTTTATTGATGATCACCGCTTCGGCATCACCAATACGCTCTGCGATTTTATCAGCCGGCGTACGGTCATAGACAGTCAGCTCCCCCAGAGCTTTAAAGCCTTCCCAGCTGAGATCGCCGGGGTTTTCCGTATAGCCATCAAGTATGACAATTTTCATTCCATTTCTCCTTTACAGAAATGATAAAGGTTTATGATACATAACCGTTATGAATTTTGCCGCTATTTTTCTGTTCAAATCCTTTTCAATGTATTGCTATACAATTCGGATTTCAAAGCAGTATTAATCCTCCAGCAGCGCCCACGCTCTGTTAATCACCCTTTTTGTTGCGGCCAGAATAATGTCGCCGTCTTCATCCTTCCAAGGTTTAACCTCAAAAGAAAGTACGTAGGGATTTTGCGGGTTAAAAAAGCCTTCTTCTTTTAAAATTGTAAAGAAATCTAAAAGCTCCGGTGTATCGTTGGCGCTGCCGGGAAAGCCAAAGCGGGGATGTTGGTCACCATAAGCCTCTTTGTCCGGAAGGACAACAGCATTGCCAATGTGGAAATGAGTAATATAGGGTCGTAGAGTTCGAATCACAAACTGTGAGGTCTCATAAGTGGTCGGGAAATGTGACAGATCCACCAGAAGGCCGAAGTTGTCACAGGTCATGCGCATATCAGCCGCAAAGCGCGCGGCATAGGGAGCGGGGCCAATGAGAGCCGCCTTATCCATGTCGTAGTCAAAAACCTCGAGTTCAACCATCATGCCCTTGGTTTTGGCATAGGCACAGACATTACGGGTGGTTTTCAGTAGCTGAGCATAAGCCTGCTCTTTGGTTTCAGGATGCCATTTTCCGGCGAGAAAGGCAATACCGCGCGCACCTAAATATTCTGCCTCATCCACTGCTTCCAGTAGAGTGATCTCTGCTCTTTTACGGCCATCTTCATCTATATCATTGGGGTTGAGGCCTGTACTCAGCAGGCGTGGCTGCGCGCCATAGCAGACTTTTAGGTGAGACTGCTCAAGCATCCGTTTGGCGGCTGCCCGGGTAGCATCGTCCTTCTGCGGCCCGATTTCCAGTACGTCGAAAAAATCGTCGCAGGCAATGGTTTTGACAGAATCCAGTACAGGGTAGCTGGACGGGGGATGACTCATCCATTGGATCGTACCAATTTGAAAATATTTGTGAATAGAATCTTTCATAAGATCGCCTCCTTTATGTGTGAGCATGGCCAATATTCGCCGCTCTGCTATCAATACACAAATTCACGGACGTTATTGAGCGCACCGCCCATTGAGCAATCAACATTGGGGTCACAGACAATATCAATGACAGATGGCTTGCCGCTTGCCTGTGCACGACCGAGAGCTGGAGGAATATCGGCGGCGTCAAACACGCGTTCGGCATAGCAAGCGAGACCCTCGGCTACCTTAACATAGTCTATATAATCCTGATTTTCGGCCATCTCAACGGCATATTCATAGCCATATGCGTACTTCTGATTCTGCCTGATCAGACCGAGGTAAGCGTTATTGATGATCACAACGATCACCGGCACCTTGAATTTAGCGCAGACTGCCAGCTCCTGCATATGGAAGGTAAATCCGAAGTCACCCATTACCGCAACGGCTTGCTTACCTGTAGCTACTCCTGCACCAAACGCAGCGGGAATGTCATAACCCAAGCAGCCGGCACCGCCCGAGGGTAGATAGTGCCGGGGTGAATCGATCTCCTGCAACTGGCCGGACCAAATCTGTGTAATGCCGCAGCCGGTCGTAAAGATCGCATTGTCGCCGAAATACTCATTCAACTCTTTGAAGGCTCGGTGTGGGTTGATCGGTTGGCTGGAGTAATCCATCTTACGGGCAAGCTCTTTTCTGAGCGCGGGCAGGCGTTCTTTCATATCCCAATGCGAGGTGGCACTTTCCATTTTTGCCTCTGAGAGAAGAGCGTCGATCGCCTTCTTCGCATCGGCGACGATACCGAGGTCGGCGGGGAAGATTTTGCCGATTTCAGAAGGCTCGATGTTAATATGGATAAACTTTCTATCACCACGGTAGACGCCGACATCGCCGGTATGGCGGTCGGTGAAGCGGCAGCCGATGCCGAGCACCAGATCCGACTCAAGGAACACCTTATTGCCGATTGGTTGTCCAACCTGAATGCCGCAATGTCCGGCGTTGAGGGGATGGTTAAGAGGTATGCCACCTTTGGCCATATAGGTGGTGATCACCGGCATATTGAGCAGTTCTGCGAGTTTGACGCACTCTGCTGTGGCGTTGGCGAGGATCACACCGCCGCCCATCAGCATAAGCGGACGTTTGGCAGCCTTAATCATCACGATGGCCTTTTCAATGTCCTCTTTCTTCGGGACGGGGTTTTCAAAGAATGCGGGAACATAGCTCTGCGAATCAAATTCAATCTCCGCGTTCTGCACATCAAGAGGCAGGTCTATTACGACAGGACCGGGCTTTCCTTCTTTGGCGACGCGAAATGCTTCGCGAAAGGTTTCTATGACCTTATCGGTGTCTGTAATGCAGTATGTTTTCTTCGCGACAGGTTCACATATCTTTGCAATGTCCACACACTGGAACGCATCCTTACCAAGCTGTGCACGGACCGCCTGACCGGTGATGGCAATCACCGGGATACTATCGATCTGACAGGTGTAAATACCGGTGACAAAATTGGTCGCACCGGGGCCTGAGGTACAAAGTGCAACCGCCAGCCTGCCGCTTGCGCGGTAATAGCCGCCGGCCGCATGAACACAGCACTCTTCATGACGGTGTGTGTAATGCTTTATTTTGGAGGTGGCTAGATATTTGTACAGGCCATTGATACCTGCACCCGGGATGCCAAAGGCATCGGTAATGCCCTCTATCTCTAAAATCTTGATAATTGCTTCAGATGCTTTCATTTTCATATCAGGCTCTCCTTTTTAATTATTAAAAAAAGACTTCTATTATTTACAATAATGATACTTGCATTCTACAAAAAGTACAAGAGGAAACATGTGGATTCTACTTTTTGCACAAAAACATGGAGGAAGATTTGCTGCTGTGGAAAGGCGGCATTTTAATTATTAGAAAAATGTAGGATTATGTGCGCTCCTGCATTCAAATCTTACAAACTGTTGATGACATTGCATTCATAATTTTGTTTTTCTTGCTAAAAGATGGCAGACAGAAAATTTGTTTTAATGAAGATTTGTATCCGCTTTTTCAAGCCAGCCCAGCCGTAATGAGATCTGTCGCGCAGCGTCCAGAAGAATGGGTAGATTCGGCTCAATATGCCGATTTGTCATACGGGTGACAGGGCCGCTGACACTGATTCCTGCCATAATACGACCGGTGTAATCACGGATCGGTGCTGCAACGCAATATGCACCCTCTTCGCATTCTTCGTTATCAAAGGCAAAGCCCCGTGTCCGGATCTCAGCCAGCTCAGTTTCAAGTGCCTTTCTGCTGGTCAGCGTGTTTGCCGTGAAGCGTGTCAAACCCTTGACAGCCAGCAACTGATCTAATTGCTGCTGTGTGTAACTAAGCATCAGTAATTTGCCAACGGCTGTACAGTGCATTGGTGCGATCTTTCCGATACGCTGCAGGCTCATAAGCGTTTTGTTTGGTCCCTGTACTGCTTCAATGTACATCACTGACATGTCGTATTCTATAGACAAATTACATGATTCGTCAAAAGCGGCTGCCACCCTGCGCAAAAACGGTAATCCAATGTTTCGCAGACTTTGGTTGGCACGGATATTGTCGGCCAGTCCGCAAAGCTTGAAGGTCAGAAAATGGCCCCCCGTTTCGATGTCCTGTGCAGCGTAGTCGCGGTTTTGCAGTGCCGCTAAAAAGCGCAGCACTGTACTCGCGGGCATTTTCATCTGTGCGGCAAGGTCCTGAAGTCTAATCGGCGTCTCCTTCTGAGACATGAGCTCAATGAGCATGAGGAGCTTATCGGAAGAAAGGTTGGTTCGGGTTGGATTGTCGATTGGGGTTTTCTTTTGCACTTTGCACCTCCTCAAAATATACTTGCATTATATAGCCAATTGCTACATTGTAAAATGAAATGCGACAGAAAAAAGATAGCCCAAGGCAGCCAAAACGTGTAGAATAGAGTTTGCAACAACAACATTCACACAAGGAGGCAGCCATGAGCCACCACCATTTTACAACATTCGAACGAGGAAAGATAGAAGAACTCCGTCAAATCGGATATACGACCCGGAAAATCGCATCACGTCTGGGATGTCACCACAGCAGTATCGCTAGAGAATTGAAACGTTTTTACGGTGCCCGAGCGTATAACGCAGAAGAAGCACAACTGGATTACCAGAAGAAACGGCACAACAGCAAACCTCAAGGGAAATGGAATGAGGAGTTGTGCGCAGTTGTGGCAGAAAAGCTGAAAGAGACCTGGTCGCCAGAGCAAATATCACATACCGTTACTTCAAGTCAACTGAGCTTTAAAACAATATACAACTGGCTTTATGCCGGACGACTGAACGGACTCACCGCAGATGTGCTGCGCCGTAATGGAAAAAAGAGAAGCTGTAAAAATCTTGCGCATTATGCTCGTGGTACTTCTATCCACAAGAGACCCAAAGAGGTATATACCAGAGAAACATTTGGGCATTGGGAACTTGATACGGTGGTTTCCTCTAGGGGTTCCAGCGGTTGCTTGGCCACCTTTGTGGAACGAAAAACAAGGTTCTATACAGCCGTTCCCATTCCTGACCGAACGGCAGCTTCCATGGAAGCTGCAATCAAGCACCTGCACACTTTATTGCCACAAGGCACATTCAAAACAGCAACAACAGATCGTGGCGGTGAATTTGCCTGTTATGATGTAATCCAGAAAGATCTAGGCTTAACTCTTTATTTCGCTGATCCATATTGTCCGCATCAGAGAGGAAGCAATGAGTACGGTAACGGTTTGCTCAGAGAGTTCTTTCCGAAAGGTACTGTTCTGTCAACTGTTTCTCATCAAAACCTGTCTTCTTCTCTTCTGCTTATAAACAATAGACCCCGAAAATGTCTTAATTGGAATACACCTTCCCAGCTCTTTCTACTCGAACTGTCGCATTTGGCTTGACAATGTAGCAATTAACTTAAAAACTGGCTATAGTTAAAACGTCATTTTCTTCCCCGCCTTCGGCGGGGGAAGAAATTATAAGCTTGTTTTCAAGTTAATCAACTATATATTATATTATATTTTTAGCAAACACAATTTTAAAATTAAAAATTAAAGCGGCATGAGCTTTTGCAATCTATATAAATGACCAATTTTTCATTAAAATCGCTGATGCACTAAATTTCGCGATACCATACGCTTACGGATAGATTAGAATCGTCTCAAAAAATGACGATTTAAATAAGCATCTTCTTTTTCTATGTAAATTAGAAAGAGAAGATGCTTAAAATGACGATGCAGAAAGAAAGATGATGGAATTCAGCGGTTATTAAATCCCGCTATTTCCCGCTGCCGGATTGGAGACTGTATCAGGCAAATTGGCCTCGGCTTTTTTTTGTTCTAATATCACATCAATTTTCTTTCTTCTTATGAAATATGCAGTCACTATGATAAGAGGCAAAATAAAAGTGAAAGGCAGAATAAGCCACGGGAAAACCTGATCTGAAGCCAGAAATAAAATCGTTGATGTTTTTTTCATGACGGGCATCAAACAAACGCAAAAACCTAAAACAGAGATAGGAATGACAAATCCTTTGTATGATTTTGTTTTGAAAACACCAGAAAGGACAAAACTACCCATAAAATTATATATCGTTAGCTTTAGTATTAACCCAGGAAACCATGCCAACGTGTTAAAGGCATGCACTTTTTCGATAAAATCAAAACCATGAACCTGCCTTGTATATATGAAATAAGGATTAAATTGATTACTGGCGAAATCAATTCCTAAAACTAATATTGTCGGGAGCAGCATCAATGCAAAAAAGATAGCAAATAGACACAAGGCTCTTGCATACGTTTTGTTAATGCTCACCTTCTGTTCAAGGAAAAATGAAAAAATCAAAAATATCAATATTTCTGAATATCTAGCGCCGGTGAAAAAAGCACCCAAATTCAGTTTGAGTAGTGTTGAATCGACAAGCACGGGCTGTAATTCTTTTAAATCCATTTGTCCGATCCCCATCAAAAAGAAAACGACAATGGTAAACATGATATATGGCACAATAAAGCATGCCAATCGTCCTATTGTACCGGCTCCCTTGTATGCGGCGTAGGATATGGGGACGCACGCGAAAATCAAAAAGGCCCATGTGGGGGTTTCTGGCATTAACGCTATATTCGAAAAGATAGCTGCTATCGCCATACATGCTGAAAAGCAAAACAAAAAAACAAAGGCAAAACAGAGCAATGCCACTTTACTAAAAATTTTACCTAAAATAATTTCTGTCAGTTCAATTACATTATATCCCCTGAATTTATTCATTAGGATTAAAGACGGCATACTAATTAGTCCAATATAAAAAACAGCAAAAATCAATACGATCCACACATCCTGATTTGCAGGAGGGGTATTGATGATTGGCATGAAAGTATAAGGGAACATTAAAGCGCTTCCAACGGACATCATTAATAATTGTATCGAAGTAATATTCGGTTTTCTATTCATCAACTCGCTCCTTCATAGCAAAAGGAAGTTTGGAATGGCCCTCCCTCATTACTGACGATTCGACTGTCACATTGATCTTTGCCTTTGAAAAAAAATCATTCCAGTTTTCTTTAATTTCTTTCCACTGTTTAGGATTCTGCATATGAACAAAAGAGCCAAATCCGAAAATATCGCTTTTAAATTCCTGTTGTGCTTTTTCAATGGCCCCCTTTATTTCCGCCTCCATCTTCTTGTTAAAGGCCTGTTCAACCATTTTAATCATATCGCTTTCGCTGGCGTCAATCGTATTCATTTTTTGTATCGTCAATAGACCCGCTTGGATATTCACATCGATCTCTGCCTTTTGATCTGTAATTTTTGTTTTTATTTTACATTTTGTGTTTTCTATCATGACGACTGAAATATCATCTTCAATCGGAAGGGAAACAGCAGCCCTTCCAAAATCATTGATGAGTATGTTGTATGCTCTTGCCTCCAATCCATTCATATACCCTACCAATTTGTCATCTTTAAATGCCGCAAGTCCCTCGTACTTTAAATATTTCTTTTTTTTGGAATTATTTTGGGCGCCCTGAGAACCTGATTGTTCCGTATCTGAAGATTCCATTTCACTCTCCACTATTTTTACAAGCCCCATAACCGGCTGTTTACCATCATCGTAATAATCTTTAATAAATGTAAGAGTTGTAATGAAAACCGATTCACATGTAGCTTTATGTTGTGTTTTAGACAGACCGTCCAAATAATCCCCCACCATATCCGATAAACCTGTCTCGCAGGTGTAGACGCTCTTCGGATCCTCATCCTGTATAACGACCATAAGCGGTGTTTCATCAGTCAGACTGTCTCTGGACAAATAATCCAGGATCGGCGATACCCCTTTTTTTGAGAGCTTTTCTGAAAAAATCCTGGCCCTGTTAAGCCCACCGAATAATATTCTATCGGCAAATTTGGCTTGATTTCTTATCGCTTCCGGAGCTGTTGTCCCCTCGATCAGAAGTGTCAAAGAGGAAACTTTTTCACTGCCTGCACCTTTACTGCCCGCTTGGGCAGTCGGATTCATAATCTCTACGACGATTTGGCGGTCTCCGTTCTCTTTCATATCATATAAAACGCTGTTGACCATAGAGAGGTTTTTGGGTTCCTTTCTGCTCCAGCATCCCGACATAAGTGTCACAATCATCATACACTGGAAAAGACAAAGCAGTTTTTTCTTCACGCGCTTTTCTCCTTTATACTACAGCATTTCCAATCGAATTGTAGAATTAATCCATGCTCTTCCCCCGCCGAAGGCGGGGGAAGAGCATATTTTATTTCCTGTTTATTGTGCTTGTGCCTCTTTTTCACTTGAAATTTGTATTCATCATCAATGCTGGATCTTATTTCATTCTTTTAATATTGTTTTTCGCAATGGAAGCAGGCCGGTATTTCATTAACCATAGAGGGAATCTCACAATACTGTCCTTCATCTCATTTTTGGAAAAGGAAGAAAGAATGGGAACACCAAAAGACTCGGTTGATATGAGTTGTGTGAGCATAATCACCAGACCTGTACCAATACCGATCAAGCCCATTGAGGCACCTAGAAACAAAAATAATATTCTGTAGACGAAAATAAACTCTGTCAGATTCGGAACGATAAAACTAGACACCGCGGTTAAAGCAATAATAATAACCATTGGCGCTCCAACCACACCCGCACTTACTGCTGAATCACCAATAATCAAAGAACCGACGATGGTAATGGCTGAGCCGATGGTCTTGGGCAGTCTTGTCCCGGATTCTCGTAAGAGTTCAAACATTAATATCAAAAAGAATGCCTCTGCCGCAGAAGGCAGTGGAGTCTTTTGTGTAGACGTTACAAGATGCGTTAAGAAAACAGGTGGGATCATTTCCTGATTATAAGTGATAATGGCAACAAACAGTCCAGGCAGCAGCATACCGATAAACAGACCAATGGCGCGAAGAAATCTTATTATGGTGGATTGCATGGTCCTGTTGTAATAGTCCTCGCTGGAATGGAGGTTTTCGATAAATAACTCGGGTACCGTCAATACATGCGGCGTGCCATCGCAAAGAATACCGACCCTGCCCTCAAGAATTCTTGCGGCTGCGATATCCGGCTTTTGCGTAACCCCAATGCCCGAGACCGGAGAAAACGCGTTTTTATCGATGTACTGCTCGATAATACCAGATTCCAAAATAGAATCCACATCGATTGTTACCAACCGGGATTTCAATTCTTTCAATACATCCCGATTGACAATGCCATTAACATAAACTAGCGAAACCAGCGTATTGGTTTGTCTACCCAAAGTCATATTTTCAAAAACCAAACTGGGATTCCTGATTTTTCTTCGAATAAGGGCGGTGTTTGTCCTGATATTTTCGGTAAAGCCCTCTTTAGGACCTCGGGTTACAGTTTCAGAGTCTGGTGGCTCCACTGACCGCTTATCCCATTGTTTAAAGTCAATGATAATTACCTTTTTGCTGTTTTCATAAAAAACCGCAATGTTTCCGTTTACCATCTCATTGCAAGCAGAGGAAATATCCTCATGTATTTTAAAATGGGTTTTTAAAGCTGAAGCAACATTCCCATTGAAATCCACAGATTTTAATGGCCCAATGATATCTCTGTCGACAAGATCTTTATTGATTAATCCATCAATATAGGCAATCATAGCCTTTTCTTTCTCAGTTTCAAAGATTTCGATCACTATGTCGCTGCTATCGCAAAATGTTTGATTTAAAAATGTTTCGCATTCGGAGACTTTTGATGGGACTTGAGTTCCACTGATATTTTGCTTCGCATCGCTTTTTGCGTTATCCTGCGGAGCTTTTATGTTTGCTTTCTCAGTAGCTTGTTGCTTTGTATCATTCTTTTTCCCAAATCCAAAAATAGTAATCGCCCCCTCATTAATACATATTCTGTTAAAATAGGCAGATTTTATACCTGTTTTAAATTAATGCTGAAAATAAGCGAAAACAAACCGCTGAAATCCTTAATATGATATGGCTTCTGGCTTCTTGTCCGTTAGTACTCCTTGACCATTTTGAATCGTCACCATACTTATAGTTGATTAACTTGAAAACAAGCTTGTGATTTCTTCCCCCGCCGAAGGCGGGGGAAGAAAATGACGTTTTCTATATAGCCAGTTTTTAAGTTAATTGGCTATACCATAGAGCAAAAGAAATAATTGCATAGGCTATCTGCCAAGCTATAGTTTTATAAACAGCCGTGCCTCGATATTCATACAGGACTTTTTTATGGTATACTATGTGAAAAGACGATTATGATACAAGCATTATCGGCCGAGGGTTTACCCCTAACAAGGTATTGCAGAGCAAGACAAAATGAAGTAGAAGGGTAAAATGATGGGACAATCTTTAACCGCAGTGATTTGCGTTTTGAATTCGCAATACGTTCATTCCTCTTTAGCACCTTGGTGTTTATCGGCTGGGGTAGATAGTTACTGTGATAACGGGATTACTGCCCAGGTCATTGAGGGTACAATCAATGAGAGGATTGAGAACATTGCACAGCGCATTCTGGCACAAAACCCGCAGGTGATCGGATTTTGCTCGTATATCTGGAATATTTCCGCTACAAAAAAGTTGGTGCACCTCGTGAAAAAGGAGCTGCCAAATTCCACAATTATTTTAGGCGGGCCAGAAGTAAGCTATAACGCAGAAGAGATACTGCGGGAAGAACCACTGGTGGATTATGTAATTTCAGGAGAAGGTGAAAAGCCTTTTGCCCTTTTGCTCAATGCAATCTGTCACAACAAAGAAGTGCAGAATATTCCCGGCGTAAGCTGTCGAAAAGGTGATCAGATCAGCGTCGCTGAGCCCAATACTCCTGAGGAAGACCCTCCAAGCCCCTACACCAAAAAATATTTTGACGCTTTATGCGGGCGTATAGCCTACCTTGAAACCAGTCGAGGCTGTCCGTATTCCTGTGCTTTTTGTCTTTCTGGCCGATGCGGCAGCGCGCGCTTTTTTGATTTAGAACGGTCAAAAAAAGAGTTGCTGCTGCTTGCAAACAGCGGCACGCAAACGGTAAAGCTGGTAGACCGCACCTTTAACGCCAATCGCCAGAGGGCTATAGAACTATACCGCTTTATTATCCAAAACTACGGCTCGGCGATTCCTAAAAGTGTATGCTTCCATTTTGAGATCGCAGGTGACATCCTGAACGAAGAAACAATCAGCCTGCTTGCCACGGCACCTGTGGGTTCGATGCAACTTGAAATTGGACTGCAAAGCTTCAATGTTAAAACACTTTCTGCGATTAACCGAAAAACCAATGTGGATCGCTTAAAAACCAATATTAAACGTGTCGTGGCAAATGCGAATATGCATATTCATATTGATTTAATTGCCGGACTGCCCTATGAAGATTTGAATAGTTTTGCCAAAAGCTTTAACACCGCCTTCGAGCTCAAACCTAACATGCTACAGCTGGGGTTTTTAAAGCTTCTTTACGGCGCGTCGATGCGAGAAGCACCTGAAAAATTTCCTTGTCGGTATGCACAGCTTCCTCCATATGAGGTAATCGAGACACCTTGGCTTTCTGCAGAAGAACTTTTGCGTTTACATCACATCGAGGATGCTTTGAATCGTCTTTATAACAGCGGACGTTTTCGGCACACCTTAGAATATCTGTTTAAACAAAATGGTTATTCACCATTTGAACTTTTCAGCCAGTTCGGTGAATTTGCAGCCGGTAAAGGTACGAAGAAAATTGCGTTGGATGACTATACTGCCCTTATATTTGAGTATTTTGGCGAACAAAGCGGAATTGACCAAACCGTTCTGCGTGATGTAATGGTCTGTGACCGCCTTGCCACCAATTCTTCAGGCAAACTACCTCCAGTTTTTCGCATGAAAGATATCTCTTTGAAAGGCGCAATCATAGAATTGGAACGAAAACAAACGACCCGCCCGCAAAAGGGAATTAAGCGGGCATATGCCTTGCTGTATTCTGAACAGTGTGTGGTCTATGTGGATTATAAAAACTGGAATCCCATTACCGGTGAATATCCTTTACTTAAATTTTATCCGGAACATGCTTCTGTTAATATTCAATAATTTCTTTCGTCTGGCGGAAGGAGTAAGGCCAAAACAGTATATTACTATTTTGATAAGCGCTTTCAGGCAGTTTTTTATATCTCGATCTTGTTTATTTATACCTTTATAGTATAATTATTGTATTGTAAAAATATTAAACCGGGGGAAGGATGGCTGCTATGAAAGTAATTGCTGTAAATGGGAGTCCGAGAAAAAATTGGAACACTGCTACTTTGCTGCGAAAAGCTCTTGATGGTGCGCAATCGATGGGGGCACAAACGGAATTCGTCCATTTATATGACTTAAATTATAAAGGCTGTATCAGTTGTTTTGACTGTAAAAGGAAAAACGGTGGGCATGCCGGGCACTGTGCCATGAAAGATGGCCTCACCGATGTTCTTGAAAGAATTTTGGAAAGCGATGCGCTTCTGTTGGGTTCGCCTATCTATTTTGGCGATATCACCGGAGAAATGCGTTGCTTTTTAGAACGTTTGCTGTTTTCAAATCTTTCCTATAATGTTGGACACCGATCCGTTTTTGAGGGCATGATATCAACCGGTTTTATATATACGATGAACGTCTCAGCAGAAACGATGTCCAAAACCAATTATGAAGCTGTATTTAACCATTATAAAGCGCTTCTGCAAAGGTTTGGCGGCACCTCAGAAATATTGCTTTCCAACGATACATACCAGTTTAATGATTACTCTCAATATGAAGCATCAATGTTCGACGAAAAACATAAGGCCCAGGTGAGAGCTGAACAATTCCCGGTCGATTGTCAAAAAGCCTTTGACCTGGGTGCAAGATTGGCAAGTACTAAGTAAAGTGAAACCTTCCAATTAAGTACCAATATAAAAAGAGTGTATGTATCAATGATTTAGTCAAAGAAACATACACTCTTTTTATTGGCTTGACCTTAAAAAGCATTTTAATTTTTTAATAATTTGCCAATCAAATTTAACTCAAAGTTTGCTCGTTGTTCATTCATTTTTCGCCCATCATTTGCCTTGGCGAATTCCCGCGATGTTTTTAACATCTTGAACGGCGCTGTGTACATACCAAACAGTCCGTTTTCCGCTAGAACCGTAACGGCAGAGATATATAAATGACGTGCTTTAATGGGTTTATAGAAATGATATGAGGAGCTAAAAAACAATCTCCAATATTCGTGACGCTTTGCTTCATACATCACAAAGAAAATAGCAAGGCCGATTAAAATACCTTGCATCTCACCAACAATACCAAATATGAGCCCACCAAATATGATTGCCGGAACGGCTGCTACTATGCCACTGCCTGATTTAGAAGACGCAATTGCTTTTTGTAGTATTGATTGCAGTTCTTGTAGCTCTGGTTTTGACATTGAGCGGAAGTCCAAACTTGGCGTCACATCTCTTGAAGAAATGTCTTCATCACTCATACCAAAGGCGCCTGTAAAAATAGCGGATAGATCATGTACGAATTCTAACATAGGATATACCTCCTTAAAATAGCACGATATATAATTGATTAATTTGAAAACAAGCTTGTGATTTCTTCCCCCGCTGAAGGCGGGGGAAGAAAATGACGTTTTATCTATAGCCAGTTTTTAAGTAAATTGGCTATAGATTCCAGCCTGAACGATAATCCTGTCTCAGACGGGGTAAATAAAGGATGAAAATGAATGTATCTATAATTTCAGATATCGGATGTAGTTACATTTAATCCTGTAAATTAGATTATTCACAGCGATTAAGACAGCCAAAGCAATAAAATAGGGTAATCCAATGATGAAAGTCAAAACAACCAGCCCAACAACGAAAATAAGCAGAGAGAACAAAATGATTAATCCCCACCACAAAAGGGCTTTTCCAATACAAACGAGAATAGATACAATATTGACCGTACTAAGAGAAGTTGAGAATGCAGTATAATTGATGGATTTTGCAGAATCAGTCAGCCAAAAATAAACCTTTGACAGCTGATCTATAATATTTTGAATTGCACTTTCAAGCCATGGAACATTTACAGTTGTATTTACCAGAAAGCTTCTGGTTGCATCAAATTTCTTGCCAATGATGATGGCGAAGTCAGCCATGTGAAATTTGTATAGAAAAAGATACAAGACAGGAATCACAATCATGAGCGCAAAAAGAAATCGAACAATAAGCGTAGCTGAAAGACGAACCGTTAGAAGCTTTATTAGCATTAGCGCGATTGCAGTCGCAATAATTATATTTTTGTTAACAGAAAAAAAGCTGATAAGAAATTCATCCAGCCCTGACGCAATAAAAAACGGTAAAAGTATCACAGCCGTTATCAGTGCGGCAACTATGTACATTCCCATAAAATATCCAATGCCTGTTGCAATTGCTTCTCCGTCTTCAGGTGTTAAAGGGTCGGAGATATAACCCAAATGTGTTTCAGGATTAAAGTAGATAAATTTCATGGACTCACCTCAGTGTTTTTCAAAGGAATATGTAGTTATCATAAAGCAAAAAGGACAGTTATTCCATATGTGCTTGTAATTGTGCCTAAACAAAACTATAATTATCGTAAAGGGGGGATTTCGTGTCACGGTTTAGTGAAAAGTTAAAAGTGCTCATAGAAGAATGTGGGTTTAGTATTTATCAGCTGGCGAAAAATTCAGAACTTGATCGAACCACCATACAGCGTTCCATTTCAGGAGAGCGTCTTCCAGGAATCGCCTTCGTAGAAAAACTATGCGATTATTTGCGCGTCTCACCATCAGAACGAAAGGACGTCATGGAGCTTTACTCCATTGATAAAATAGGCGAAAAAACTTATGCAGCAAGGGTTTACATAAAAAAAATAGTTGAACAAGTCGCAACGTTGCGTTTAACGAATATAGATGATATTCATTTTCAAAGGACTGTTAGCATTAGCGGCGATATTCACCACGAAATTAAAATATTTACAGGGCAGTACAGTGTCAATAATTTAGTCAGAGATGTTTTAGAAGATGAAATATTCAACATAGATACCCCACATATTGGCATGACAATTCCTTTCGAGTACACTTATTTGTTCGATTGTTTAAAGCAGTATTACTGGAGAAGCAATGGAAAAATTAACATCGAGCATATTGTGAGGTTAAGTAAAAATCCTCATATCCAACAGAATTCAAACGCAAATTTAGAAATCGTATCAAATATCTTGCCTTTTGCTTTTTGTATTGGCAATGGATATCAACCATATTACTATTATGTAACTGCCGATATCTCAAAAGATATTACACTTTTTATGCCCTATTACTTCTATACAAGCAATAGTTTAGTCACTATTTCATCGGATTTTAAGTCAGCAATTCTCTACAATAATCTAGATATAAAAAATGCTTACCACAATGAGTTTCGAAAATGCTTAACGCATACTAAACCGATTGTGCGGCAGTTATCCAGTTGTTTTGATATGATTTCGACTTATTTAAATGCTTTTCAGAATGCAGGAGAGATTACGAATGCAATGGAACCTCAGCCCTGTTTCGCAAAGTATTACACACCCAAAATGGTAGATGATCACCTGCGGCTGGACGTGCCAAACCGTGATGCGGTAAGAGAAGGCATCTGCAAGATATATTCCAGTTACCAGTCATTTTACCCCAGCGTCAATACCTATTTCTCAATCGAAGGTTTGGCATCCCTAACGCAAACAGGAATAATGAATGATTTGCCTGCACGGTTTGCCCTGCCATTTACAGTAGAGGAACGGTTGTTTCTTTTAAGATCATTAAAAAATGATATAGAAAAAGACCTGTTTATTGCCCGTATAACCGATTCTTCAAAATTCTCTATTTCATCACTAACCTCCATACAAATTTATAAAAACAGCGGTATTGTACTGATTGTTAATGACGATAACGGTATCGTATCTTGTTTTATAGAAGAAAAAAGCATTTGTGATGCCTTTACTGACTTTTTTGAGAGCTTACCCGATAGTGGTCTGGTATACGGCAAAGAGGAAACCATTAAAACGCTTGAAGAATTCATCAAACAGCTTGAACAGGCTTACACGGGTAAATAAAAGAAATAGCTGAGAGAAAATCGTGAGATTACTAGTACATTGTAAAATTTCAACTTGTATATTCCATTGTCATATAGTTGATTGCTACATTGTAAAATGAAATGCGACAGAAAAAAGATAGCCCAAGGCAGCCAAAACGTGTAGAATAGAGTTTGCAACAACAACATTCACACAAGGAGGCAGCCATGAGCCACCACCATTTTACAACATTCGAACGAGGAAAGATAGAGGAACTCCGTCAAATCGGATATACGACCCGGAAAATCGCATCACGTCTGGGATGTCACCACAGCAGTATCGCTAGAGAATTGAAACGTTTTTACGGTGCCCGAGCGTATAACGCAGAAGAAGCACAACTGGATTACCAGAAGAAACGGCACAACAGCAAACCTCAATGGAAATGGAACGAGGAGTTGTGCGCAGTTGTGGCAGAAAAGCTGAAAGAGACCTGGTCGCCAGAGCAAATATCACATACCGTTACTTCAAGCCAACTGAGCTTTAAAACAATATACAACTGGCTTTATGCCGGACGACTGAACGGACTCACCGCAGATGTGCTGCGCCGTAATGGAAAAAAGAGAAGCTGTAAAAATCTTGCGCATTATGCTCGTGGTACTTCTATCCACAAGAGACCCAAAGAGGTATATACCAGAGAAACATTTGGGCATTGGGAACTTGATACGGTGGTTTTCTCTAGGGGTTCCAGCGGTTGCTTGGCCACCTTTGTGGAACGAAAAACAAGGTTCTATACAGCCGTTCCCATTCCTGATCGAACGGCAGCTTCCATGGAAGCTGCAATCAAGCACCTGCACACTTTATTGCCACAAGGCACATTCAAAACAGCAACAACAGATCGTGGCGGTGAATTTGCCTGTTATGATGTAATCCAGAAAGATCTATGCTTAACTCTTTATTTCGCTGATCCATATTGTCCGCATCAGAGAGGAAGCAATGAGTACGGTAACAGTTTACTCAGAGAGCTCTTTCCGAAAGGTACTGTTCTGTCAACTGTTTCTCATCAAAACCTGTCTTCTTCTCTTCTGCTTATAAACAATAGACCCCGAAAATGTCTTAATTGGAATACACCTTCCCAGCTCTTTCTACTCGAACTGTCGCATTTGGCTTGACAATGTAGCGATTAACTTGAAAACAAGCTTGTGATTTCTTTCCCCGCCTTCGGCGTGGGAAGAAAATGACGTTTTATATATAGCCAGTTTTTAAGTTAATTGGCTATATAACATTTGGATATTATAAGGCACTAGGATCACGAAAAAGTACTTGCATTGTAAAATGATTAAAATTCTATTATACTCATTACAGAGTGATCGTTTTTTGATCAGAATCAAGCGGATTGCGCTTAAGGCATAGCGAAGTATTCATAATAAGGGGATGCCATATGGAAAACGAAAGAAAAATTGCCGTATTAATTGATGCCGATAATGTATCGGAAAAATATATTCAGTATATATTTGATGAAATTTCCAACCATGGGACGCCCACATATAAGCGGATTTATGGTGACTGGACAAAGCCACAACTGGCGTCATGGAAGAATGTGCTACTGAATTATTCCATCACCCCAATCCAGCAATATAGTTATACGACGGGCAAAAATGCAACAGATGCGGCATTAATCATAGATGCGATGGACATCCTCTATTCAAATCATGTAAATGGTTTTTGTATCGTTTCGAGTGACAGCGACTTTACGAAGCTAGCTGCTCGGCTGAGGGAAGCCGGCATGTTTGTGATTGGAATGGGCGAAAAGAAAACGCCAACCCCCTTTATATCAGCCTGTGAAAAATTCAAATATCTTGAAGTTCTAGCGGCAATTCCTAACAATACCGGCGAAGCAACTGGATTGATAGAAAAACAGGGCTTGGCCCAAGAAGCGATGGCAAATACAAAAGAGCTTATAGAATCCATAAGAATTATCATAACCGAGATCTCAGACGAAGAGGGATGGGCATTTTTAGGCGAAGTTGGAACAAGACTTAACAAGCGTTATCCTGATTTTGATACAAGGAATTATGGTCACTCAAAGTTAACTCTGCTGATATCGTCATTGAAACAATTTGAAATTCAGCCAAGAAAAACAAGTAACCCCAATGTTAAAAATTACTACATCAAAAACAAAGCAGGGGTATAAATATAAAACCGCGGGCACACATTAGATGTTGAAAATTAAGTGTTTAGAACCCAGACAAATGAAAGCGCCTTTTTAAAGGCGCTTTTTTACGCGTTTTTCTGGCAGGCAATCAGAAAGCAAGTCTTCTTCAAGGTGCAGTATATCCTTTTAGGATGTATAGCCAATTAACTTAAAAATTGGCTATATATAAAACGTCATTTTCTTCCCCCGCCGAAGGCGGGGGAAGAAATCACAAGCTTGTTTTCAAGTTAATCAACTATAAAGTAGATTATATTGAATTATGTATGATCAAACGGATATAATACCCATTATCAAAATAATAGATGTTGGAAGGTGGGTAATTGTTTCCTGATAAAATATTCTATGAACCATCTGCTTTGACATATGAACTGGGCAAGTATTTAAAAGACAAGTATGAGGGAGCCCCTTGGATACCGATCGAAAGCCATAATAATATTGAACAACTGCGTAATCGCCCGAATTCAGAATTCAGTGCGATGAAAGAGTATTTGATTGTTGGCATCCGAAAAACTCACAAATATGTACCTAATCAAAAGGTCTCTGACTTTCTTGTACCGTATACATCCTCTGGATGCAGTGCCATGTGCCTCTATTGTTATTTGGTTTGTCATTACAATAAGTGCTCGTATTTAAGACTATTTGTCAATCGTGAGCTGATGTTGGATAAACTGATCAAAACATCGAATCTCTCACCAAATGATTTGACCTTTGAAATTGGGAGCAACAGTGATTTGGTCTTGGAAAATACCATAACAAAAAATCTTGAATGGACAATCGAAAGGTTTGGACAAAACGAAAAGGGATTCGTCACCTTTCCCACAAAGTTTGATATGGTGAAGCCTTTGCTTTCTTTACAACATAGGGGCAGAACGATTGTACGGATGAGTGTTAATCCGCAAGAGATAATTCAAAAAGTTGAGTATAAAACAGCTTCATTAAAAAATAGAATCCATGCGCTCAATCAAATGTGTGATGCTGGATATAAAGTTGGACTTTTGATTGCACCAGTGATATTGATGGATCATTGGATGGAATTTTACGCGCAACTCATCGAACAATTATCTGATGAACTATCAGATAAAGCAAAAAATGAATTATTCATCGAAGTTATTTTTATGACCTACAGCTATGTTCATCGTGCAATTAACAATGATGCATTCCCGAATGCGATAGAACTATATGACAATTCCCTTATGACCGGAAGGGGAAGGGGAAAATATTGTTATCGCGACAATATGCGAATACAAGCCGAACAGTTTATCAGGGAGAAGCTTTCGCAAAAGCTTGGCGGTATACCGATAATCTATATAGTATAACGAATAAGCGCCTCTTTGGAGGCGCTTTGTTTCCCTCGTTTTTATGGTGGGAATTCAATAAGCACATTGTAATATGGAAAGTAAATAGAATCACAACCAATTGAGTTTTGGGCAGCTTATTCTATGCTGACAGTTTTTACAATCAATTTATCCTTCGTTTTCCTATTTATTATATTTGATATTAAATCGGTTTGGTGATATAATACAAATATTGGCACTCAATAGTGACGAGTGTTCAAAGATATAGTTGATTAACTTGAAAACAAGCTTGTGATTTCTTCCCCCGCCTTAGGCGGGGGAAGAAAATGACGTTTTAACTATAGCCAGTTTTTAAGTTAATTGGCTATACATATGAATATAACTATTATGAGTCACTTTTTGTTGAAGTGGCTTTTTTGATAGGAAATCAATTGTGGCATTTCGGACAGTGAATCAAGTATAAAAGGAGTGATATTAAATGGGAGACAAAAATCCAAACAAGTTGAAGAAAAAGAAGAAAACAGTTGAAAAAACAACTTTGCAACCAACAATTGCGGCAGACACCGCCACAGTGAAGAAATCCCAAAAACAAAGATGAAAAGGGATGTCTATTCTAGAAATACCAAAATGGAATATTATATAGATAAATGATAATGGGGGAATAAAGATGGATCTAATCATAACTCCGATTTTAATACTGATTGGTATAATCCTTTTTCTAATGATTATTGGTTTTAGAATCATACCTAACAACAAGATTGCCATAGTAGACAAATGGTGGTCGCCAAAGGGTTCACTGAATGAACAGATTATTGCACTCAAGGGTGAAGCTGGCTTTCAGCCTCAAATCATCAGAGGAGGTATACATTTTTTAACCCCACTGATGTACAAGGTTCATATTTGCCCACTTGTTACTGTTCCTCAGGGACAAATCGCCTATGTTTTTGCCCGTGATGGCCAGCCACTAGAGCCAATTCAGACGTTGGGCAAAGTAATCCCTGAAGGCAGTAATTTTCAGAATGCCAGAGGTTTTTTAATGAATGGCGGTCAAAAGGGTCCTCAACGAGGAATCATCAGAGAAGGTACATATGCGTTTAACCTGGCACAGTTTATTATTATTACAGAAGATAAGGTGTACTATCTGCCGATGGGAACCCGTTCTGATGAAATTACGATTATGAAGATGGCAGAGCAGCTAAGAGAGCGGGAAGGCTTTAGACCAATTGTCATAAAAGGCAATGATGATAAGGTGGGTATCGTTACGGTCCATGATGGACTTTCTTTAAACAGAGAGGATATTATCGCTCCTGCAGTTGGCGATGATCCAAAAAGCCCCGAGACTTATCACAATAATTTTCAAGATCCTGAGAAATTCCTAAAGGCAGGGGGCTTCAGAGGAAGACAGCATCAGGTTTTAGTGGAAGGCACATACTTTATTAATCGTTTTTTTGCAACAGTGGAACTGATTGACAAGACACTGATAGAAGTGGGATATGTTGGCGTAGTTGTATCCTATATAGGACCTAGGGGTGTTGATTCAACCGGAGAAGATTATAAACATGGCGAACTGGTTGAGAAGGGATTCAGGGGCGTATGGAGAGAGCCATTAATGCCCGGCAAATATGCGTTTAACACCTATGCGGGAAAGATCATCAGGATCCCGACTACGAATATCATACTCAAGTGGATCAGCAACCAGACAGGGTCTCATAAATTCGATGAAAATTTGAAAGAAGTCAGCCTTATCACAAAGGACGCTTTTGAGCCGTCGCTTCCTCTGTCAGTCGTTATGCATATCGACTATAAAAAGGCACCTTTAGTGATACAAAGGTTCGGAGATGTGAAAATGCTGGTTGACCAGACTCTTGACCCGATGGTTTCAGCATATTTTAAAAATATCGGCCAGACAAAAACCCTGATACAGCTGATTCAGGATCGAAATGAAATACAGGATCACTCATCTCAGGAGATGAAGTTCAAATTTGAACATTATAACCTTGAGCTTGAGGAAGTGCTTATAGGCACGCCGTCTGCATCTGCGAATGATAACAAGATTGAGGTAATACTCGCCCAGCTCCGTGACAGGCAGATTGCTGTAGAAAGAATAGAGACATATTCTCAGCAGGAAAAAGCGGCAGGCAAAGAGAAGGAGTTAAGAGAGGCTGAGTCCAAGGCATTACAGCAGAGACTTCTTACAGAATCTGATATCAATATTCAAATACAGAGCAATCAGGGTAAGGCTGACTATCAGAGATCCTTACAAGAAGCTTCCAAGATTAAAGCGATTGCAGAAGCAGAGGCCGAAAAAGAGGCCAGAGTTGGTATTGGTAAGGCTATCGCCATTGAGGAACAGGTAAAGGCTTATGGCGGTCCACAGTATCAAGTTGTACAGGATGTTATGACCAAATTTACTTCGGCGATCGAGAAATCAAAGATCGATATCGTACCAAAGACTGTTATCAGTATGGGTGGGGGTCAAGGACAGGGCAGCTCGATAAATGCCTTTGAAATGCTCCTCGGACTTCTTATCAGTGAAAAATTGGGCGTCAAATTAAATGAAGGAAACAAAGAAGATGATGCCAGGGTAAAAAACATCAAGGATTCGATCATGAAAGCAATGGAACAAGGTGCTGAAGCTGAAATTGAAGCTGTTCAAACGACAGAACCTTTAAATCAAAAAGATTTAGTGACCAAATAACCATTTCATGGTCAATACCACAAAATAATACTCTGTAGCTGTTTTTTACACTTCCTGTGGGGAAAACAGCTACTGAAACCACCAAATAGTATCTTCCAACAAATTGAACGAATCGTTTATAAAAAAAGCAACCGGTCTACCACTTTTTCTTGTGGTTCTCCGGTTGCTTTTTTAAAAAAGGTTTGATGACTTAAATCAATAAAATTATGATAAAGAGAACCGAAGCTTATTTTTGGAGGAAGCTTTTGAGTGATATAGCCAATTAACTTAAAAACTGGCTATATAAAACGTCATTTTCTCCCCCCGCCTTCGGCGGGGGGGAGAAATCACAAGCTTGTTTTCAAGTTAATCAATTATATATCATAATGAAGCGGGATAGCCGGGAATTATTTGATATGCGCTTTATCATATTAAAACGTGATCTTTTCTTGTTCTGACACATTACTATCCGGCGTATATTTTCCTTCAGTCAAAAACTCTGCAATAGCGACGCATTGCTCAAGATCTAATTTTGCTTCTCTGAAGCTTGCTTCCAAAATGTCGACACGATCAATTGTGGAATGGCGAATATCGCATTGATAAAAACTGGTTTCATAAAAAATTGCTTCGTCAAACTCGCAACTGTTCATCTTACACTGATTAAAATGACATTTGGTGAGGTCTGCACCGAAAAATCGGATATTGCATAAATCCTGTTTCTGAAATGATAGCTTTCGCAGATTGGTGTATGACCAATCGCCGCCCTTAATTTGTAGAATTGCGCAATCGGCATCACGAAAATCCGAACCAGTCATTTTACACTCTTCCAACGTGGTCGCAAAAAAGGAAGCATTTTTGAATTGACAGGACAGAAATGCACAGCTTTTGACATTCACACCGTTTAGCCGTGCATTTGTAAAGTCACAGGAGTCAAATGTGCAATTATAAATCACCTTAACATCAGTAAAGTCTGTCCAATGGAATATGCATTTTGTAAACTTTATGCGGGACATATCCTCCATCTCAATAATGGCATTAGAAAAATTTTCGCCCGTATAGGCGGACTCGTCAAACTTCATATGTTAACCTCATAGGGGCAGCCAGGATTAATTGTGCAAAGCTGCCCGTGTAATTATGTATGGTGTTGTATCACCATATAGAGTTCCTGCATGCGCCAGCCTCATTGTATCACCCCCTCAGCCAATTGCGTTGGTAAGCTCAGATTTCTTCATCATCAGCATCATCGGCCACGATTTCCGGTGTTGCTTTGGAAACTTTGGACTTCTTTGCTTTGCTTTTGGGCGTAGTTTTCTTCTTTAGTGACAACAATACAGCTTCTTTTTCTGCCCTGCGGTTTTCATCCTCAATGCGCTTTTGTTCCTGCTCGGCTTCAATGCAGGCTTGTATCTGCCTGATTTCATCCATTTGTTTTTCCTGCAAAAGAGGATTGCAGAGCGTCAAAAAGCTTTCAAATGCCGAGGGATAGAGAAAGCTTTTGGTTGTGTGCGACTCGGAGAACTCCACAGTGATAACGTCAATCGATTGATCGGTCACACGACCCATTCCAAATCGGTTGTGCTGCACCTGCTCGTTAACTATATCCATTTCGATTCATCCTTTCTTTATGAGAGGCGTGTTTTCGAGTGTCCTTATCCGCCTCTCGATATAGCCTTTTACATCACTTTTTTCGATACCAAGTGCGACTGCAAATTCACCGTAGAGCAGTTCCTCGGCCTGCTTCATGAATTTCTCATCTATTTGACTAAGTTTTGTATCTTACATACACCGGTATACCCATAAATGATCAGGTCTCCGACCTGATACATCGCAAAGTTCATCTCCTCTTGTGAAAATGAGTTGTTTTTACTATTGCGGCTGATTCCATGGTTGTGTGCCTCCGTAATACTTCTTTGATATATTTGACTGCGTCGTTTCGTCCAATGTAGCAAGCCTGTTTTTTATAAATTTAAGTGTTGTAATCCGTTCTTCCTTTGTATGCTTGAAAGGGCAACTCTCACCTTGACACGCTGGGATATTCAGCCAATAGCACTCGCCAGCCTCGGACAACCCCGCGCAGTTCGGCAACTCCAATAATTCCGAATTTGAATTACGAGTCAATATCGCCATGATATCACCTGCTTTCATGATAGCTTCAGCAGTTTTTCCTGATACAGTCCCGTGTAGCATGAGGCGCATGACGCTGTTTGTCGGAACCGGTAACACCCGTAAATACAAACAGCTTTTTGTGGGTATTTCAATATCTATAATTTTTATTCTTGCTTCACGGAAAATGATGTTGCCCTATAGTGAGTCCACTCCACAAAATAGCTTTCAGCATACGATGAGCATTTGAAAACTACATATATTTAGAACAGCGTAAGCTTTGACAACTGGACTTACGTTCGTCAAAACTACACGCTATAGTTTAATTTTAGCATACTTTTTCACCCAGATGTAAGTAAAACTTTTCGTTAATAACCTATTTTTGCGTTTTTTACTTTTAAGAGCAGACCAGACTTTCGTCCAATCTGCCCTTAAAGCGGTGCGCTTGACTCTTATTTGAAGTAATTTCCATAGTCATACGAGTTAAACTGCTTTTTGAGCTTTACGATAATAGAACCATCTTCTTGTGTACTCACATCATCAATTTTATATTGAGTGTGCTTCTTATCCAATCTGGATTTAAAAGTCTCAAACTCTTCCTTAGGCTCAAAACGGATTGTCTGCTCTAAGCAACAACTCAAGACAATTATGTGTCTGATGATGCCAAATAAAAGCTGGTCTGTCTTCAGTCAACGGCGGCGCCGTCCTGAAAATTCCCGCTTCAGGATGGGTTTTCTGTTAGTGAGATTTCATTAACAACCACTCGATTTTTCTCCCATTTACCGAGCCTGTAGTAGATGAAAATTGAGATACTGCAAAGCAGCCAACCCACGGGATACCCAAGCGCCACGGGTATCACTGTGCCTAAAAGCCTAGATGCCGCGTAGAGGTATAGCTGACGAAACACTACGAAGGACATCAGCATGATGATCATTGGCGCTTTCGTGTCTCCCGCGCCGCGCAGCGCGCAAGAATAAATCTGATTTATAACGCAAAGCAGATAGAAAGGTGAGATGATACGAATGAACATTGTGCCATATTCCAGCACTTGAGGATCAGAGTTGAACATGGAAATCATTGGCTTTGCGAATGTTATTAAAGGAAGGATGAGTATCGCTGTGGTGATAAGCGATATGACAACCGCGCGGTGGGTGCCGGTCTTTGCACGTTTCACATCGTTAGCGCCCAGATTTTGACCCACGAATGTAGTCGTCGACAGCGCAAGCGATTGTATGGGCAGTAGTGCAAACTGATCGATCTTGCTGTAGGAAGACCACCCTGCCATACAGGCCGAGCCGAACTGGTTAATGTACGATTGCACGAACACGTTTGAAAATGATGTTATGGCATGCTGGAGCGCGGACGGTATGCCAATCTTCCATATTTTACGCAGTATTACAACGTTCAGCCTCATGTGGCTCCAGGTGATTTGGTATGAACTTATCGAGCGCGTCAGTACCGCGAGCACCAGTACTGCCGACAGGCACTGCGCGATCACCGTCGCTATGGCGACGCCCGCGATGCCCCAGCCAAAGCTTATTACGAACACCAGATCCAGTACCGTATTGGTCAGCGCGGAAACGACCAGAAAGTAAAGCGGACGCCTGGAATCGCCCACGGCCCGCAGTATGCCGGAGCCCATATTGTAAACGAGAAGGCCCGTGACACCGAAGAAATAGATGTACAAGTACTGGGCAGCCCCGTCGAATACGTCGTCCGGCGTGGACATAAAGCGTAACATGTACGGTACCATCAGGACACCGATCAGCGTGAAGATTGCACACAAAATAAAGGTCATCACCATCGTCGTATGAACTGCGTCATGCACGTTTTTGTCGTCGCGTGCGCCATAATACTGTGATATAATAACGCTTGCGCCGGATGCGAGCCCCATGAAGAAACCGATCAAAGTGTTTATGATTGGTGTGACACTGCCAACCGCAGCCAGCGCTTCCTTTCCAACAAAGTTGCCCACGACAATGCTGTCCACGGTATTGTACATCACCTGGAATATATTGCCGATCAAGAGCGGCACTGCAAACGCGATCAGGTGCCGTGTGATACTGCCTTCGGTCATATTTGTGTCTTGGCGACTGAAAAATGAAGCCATATATTTTTGTTTCCCCTTATCTTTATGTATATCAAAAGGACTTATTTATTATAATCCTTGTTTCGGCATTTGGATATAGCGAATCTAAGCAATAGTGTAAGTAATAGCGTATGTAATGGTGTAAGTGATAGAGCTAATTTTTACAAATTTCAGCTCACTTTTTAGGACATAAAAAAGGCCGCACAATCAAGCTTTTTAGGCTTAACTGTGCGGATTTTGGCGGAGAAGGAGGGACTCGAACCCTCGCGCCGGTTTCCCGACCTACGCCCTTAGCAGGGGCGCCTCGTCACCAACTTGAGTACTTCTCCATGGTAACAGTGATACAAATATTCAGATGTTTTTGGCGGAGAGGGTGGGATTCGAACCCACGGCTCTCGCGAGTCACTGGTTTTCAAGACCAGCTCCTTAAACCGCTCGGACACCTCTCCATAGTGTAGCGAAAATTATTGTAGCATAATGATTCTTCCCAGTCAAGGGAAAAAGAAGGACAAGCAGCCAGTATTTGGGCCGTCGTCCATTTTTTATTCTATATCTTTAATTGACGTGTGACTGAAAAAATGACACTAGTACAATGCAACATCTTTAACTTTTATATTCACCCGCCTTGGGTGGGGGAATATAAAAGAACATTTAACCCATTACCATAAAAGATTTAGATTTTACAAGACACTAGGATGCGGGGCATATTTGATGCGCAGAATTTAAATCAGAATAGAAGCCGCCTGTGCGTTCCAAGAATATTAGGATAATGATAATGAAGTGTTTACTATAGAAGTATTGTAATGATATAATACACTAAGTTACAGTAAAAACTATTTTTATTATGCTTTTTCACCCGGCTAAGCTGGGACTTTTGATTTTCTTTAATATGACGAAGAAAGAAGCGAATATTAGATGCAGCAGACGGGCGGCAAAAAGGTTTTTTACGGCTGGTATATAGTGATTGGTGGGGCGATCATTACAGGGGCAGGCATAGGCATTTTTTCTAACTGCCTGGGAGTCTTTGTCAAGCCGGTTTGTGAAGCGCTCGGCTTCTCGCGTGGTCAGTTCACTTTGTATTCGACGATTTCAGCGGTCAGTGCCATGATGATGCTGCCCTGGTATGGCGAAATGTTCAGAAAAAGGGCTATGAAGAATATTATGCTTTGCAGCTCAATCTGCTGCGGTCTGGTGCCGTTGGGCTACTCCTTTTGCACAAAGCTGTGGCAGTTCTATCTTTTCGCATTTATCAACGGTGTAATGATTAACGGAATCACAATGATGGCCATTGGTGTACTGGTCAATAACTGGTTTTCTGAGAAAAAGGGAATTGCTACCGGCATCGCTTATTCAGGTTCTGGACTGACAGCAGCCATTATGGTTCCCGTTGTGGGTCGTGTGATTGAAACGTACGGGTGGCAATGGGGCTACCGGTTGCTGGGCTTATTGGGAATGTCAATTCTTGTGCCAACTGTACTGATGATTATCAAGATCACACCTGAAGAAATGAACCTTAAGCCTTTGGGCGCCGACAAACAGCAAGGCGACGGGGCAATCAAGCAAGAGCTTTATGGCCTTACGCGAAATGAAGCAGTCAAAACGACAACGTTCTTTCTTTTAATGGCGGCCTTTTTTACCGTGGGCTTCGGGGTGTCAGGCATGCAGCAGCATACAATTCCTTATCTCACAGATATTGGCTATAGCAGTGCTTTTGCCAATTCCATTGTATCTGCGTTAATGACCGCTATGATCTGCGGTAAAATGGGTCTGGGCGCTCTTTTTGACCGATTTGGCACTTTGATTGGCAGTATTGTGGGCGGTCTCACCATTCTTGCCTCCGCCATTTTGCTTCATTTTGCCGGCATTCCAATCATCCCCTGGGTATATGCATTTTTTATTGGCATCTCAGCGGCAGTTGGCTCTGTTCCTACCAACTATTTAACCGGCGCCTATTTCGGAAACAAAGAGTTTTCACGCATCTATTCAATTATTACAATGGCCACGTCCCTGGGAAGCGCTATAGGGGTCCCGCTGTCAGGATGGATTTACGATCAAACAGGCTCTTATATGACCGCCTGGCATCTATATGTGTGTAGCTCGGCACTGGGTGTTCTGCTTTTGATTTTGGCTCATTTTTCGAGTCGGAAGATTGTTCTGGAAGACTGACTAGATATACATAAAGCCCATCCCTGCGATATAGGGATGGGCCCTTTTGTTTGATACGGAATATGTGGTGAGATCAGTCGTTTGTCAGACTGTGATCTTTTCCTCAGGCAGCAGTGCATCAGGGCAGAGTCGGACATAGTGAAACAGATACTGTTGTGCGATCCCCGCATAGGGAAGGGCGTATTCCGGGAGTCCATCGGCAAGAAGACGGTCCATAGCACGGCCAATCCACACATCGACGGGAAAACATTCCATCCGCCCAAAGCCAAAAAGAAGGGCACAGTCGGCCACCTTGATGCCAACGCCGGTGATCAGCCTGAGATGAGCACGCGCGTCCTCAAGCGGCATTTCTGCAATGACAGCGAGATCAACCTCTCCGTTGGACACTTTGCGAGCCGCGTCGATAACATACCTTGCCCGAAAGCCACATCGTACCGGGTTTAGGTCCTCTGTAGAAAGGGTAGCCAGTCTTTCAGCAGTGGGAAAGGCATAGTCATCTGGGCCGATAGGCTCACCAAAATATTTGCAGAGTCTTTCCAGAATTCCCTTTATGCGTTTGATATTGTTGTTTTGGCTGATAATGAAGCTGCACAGAGCCTCCCAGCCATCCTGTCGCAAAATCCGCATGCCTGGCGCAAAGGAAGTCGCCTTTTTTAAAACCTCGTTCTGGGAAATGAGCACTTTAATTTGCTCATAGTCGGTTCCAAAATCAAAATAATTGAACCAAATGTCCTCAAATTCTTTTATCCCCATTTGGTGAAAGATAACCCGGTCACCCTCTTTCGACAATCTGCATACACGTCCGAAAGCAATTCCTCGAAAGCTGCCATCCAGCAGGGGAGCCCAGCGAAAGCTCTGTCCGCAGTCCAGAGTTTGACTAAGGTCAAAGTCTCTGACTTCGTCTAGGATAATATTCCCGTTTTCCTCATAAATACGCAAGATTTTAAACCTCATATTAATTGATGTACAATGCTTTACTTTACTCGTTTCATAGTTTCACTTGAAAAAAAGCAGCTCTTGGCTGGCCACCTGCAAAACACAGGCTAGACCCTCACAAGTTATAAATCCATTATATCACAGACCGGTTAATAATTAAAAACATCTGTCGATAGATTGAGTGACAAGTGGTGTAAACTTCTTGTATCGATAAAAATTTTTCAAAAAATAGCTAACACTTCTCCACAAAGGCTATGTGAAAACTTTCGCATGAAGTAAAGCACTTTTCCACACATTAAACCGAGTTTTCAACAGGTATGTTAAAATATCCGTCTCAAAAGCTATTACTACATGTAATATCAAAAGATATTTTAACGCAAATGAGAAAAAATGTTCGTATGTTAAGAAGCTTTTTCCGTATATGGAAGCGGCATGTAGGTCAGAATAACATAAAATGGAAAGGTTGTGGGGAGATGCTCAGAGGGGTAAGCAGAGGGGTCATTGAAATCACCGAAATGGAAAATCAGTATTTTGAGCGTGCAGTGCTGTATATCCGCCCTTCTCAGAAACGCGAGGAGGGGGCCCTTATTTCGCGGGGAGAAGAGTACATTGGTGGCCTGCTCGCCCAGAGCCCGGCGAGACGTCGGGTGGTCATGAAATATCTGCCCTGTATTGTACGGCTGATTACGGGTGGTGTAATCGGAAGCCTGATTACTTTTTTCCTTTTGACGCGGTAAGTGCCCTTTGTTTTTTTTGTCGCATATGGTATAATAAGCGCAAAAGCGCTTATTATACCGGCTTTTATGCCCCGCCGGCTCACCCCACCGAATGGGATATCGCCGACGATGGGCAATTACAGCATAAACCCAGAGGATTTATACTGTAATAAGCGCAAAAGCGCTTATTATATCGGTTTTTATGTCCCGCCGGCTCACCCCACCGAATGGGATATCGCCGACGATGGGCAATTACAGCATAAACCCAGAGGATTTATACTGTAATAAGCGCAAAAGCGCTTATTATATCGGTTTTTATGTCCCGCCGGCTCACCCCACCGAATGGGATATCGCCTATGACGGGCAATTATTACATAATAAACTCTTTAGATTTATAAGATAACATCAGCTTAAAAATGACGAAAAAAGGTGCGGGGGTAAAAATGGATTTAGGATATAAGGCAGCAGCGCGTGAAGACATTGTCATCGGAAGAAATCCGGTGATTGAGCTTTTAAAAAGCGGAAATCCTGTGGATAGCATATTGCTTCAACACGGTGATGCCAGAAGCGGCTCTATCGTGCGCATAGCAGCAATGGCAAGAGAGATGGACATACCCGTCAAGGATGTGCCAAAAGAAAAACTAGACAGCATGTGCGGCGGGGCATCCCATCAGGGTGTTATCGCAGTTACGGCGGGGTATAGCTACAGCCAGATATCTGATATCTTCAAAAAAGCAGGTGAAGAGCCTGTTTTTATCGTGATCGCTGATGAAATCGAGGATCCTCACAACTTGGGGGCCATCATTCGAAGCGCAGAGGCTGCTGGTGCCCATGGTGTCATTCTTCCCAAACGACGGGGCGCAGGGCTCACAACGGCGGCGTTTAAAAGCTCTGCCGGTGCGGCAGCACATATCCCGGTCGTTCGTGTGACCAATATCGCCCAGACGATTGAAGAACTCAAAAAACAGGGTATCTGGTTTTATGCCGCTGATATGGATGGTCAGAGCTGGTGCTCGGTGAGCTATAGTGGACCGGTAGCACTTGTGATTGGCTCGGAGGGACATGGCGTTTCACGGTTGGTTAAAGAGCGCTGCGACCATGTAGTCTCTCTTCCATTATATGGGAATGTTGCCTCTCTCAACGCCTCAGTGGCGGCAGGGGTCCTCATCTATGAAATTATCCGGCAGCGGCGTGGACTTAAAACCATATAGCCATTTAAAGGGGAGTGTCTATGGAAAAGAACTATACTGTTGACGACATTCTGGCTGAGGTAAAGAGCAAGAAGGGCGGGTCCTTTTCGCCTTCGCCTTCCGTAGAGAGGCTATCTCCCTATGATCTTGGCGACGACGGTAATCCTGCTGCCCCTCTTCAGCCATCTTTTACGGTCAAGGGCCTGGATTTGGCGGAATTTGAAATCCCAGAATCAGTCAATATGGCGTCTTCCTCGGCAAGACCAGAAGGGATGCCCGTTGAACGGCAGCCGCTTCGAGAGAATACCCAAAGACCTTCAGCAGAGACGCGTCCCCACCGTGAGGAGGGGCGTGCGAGGCCGACGATGACTGAAAAATGGGAGAAGGGGACTGAATCCCAAAGCCAACCATTTATCATAAAAAGTGGCGATATCCAGGATACGCAGGTGATTCCTGATCTGGACAAGAAATTGTCTGCAGGAATGAGCGGAAAAATCAAGCGCCAGCTCTTATACAATATGGATGACGTTGCTACGGCCACAGTGGATATCCCTTCTGAGAACAAGGTTGTGCCCCCTTCTCCCACTTTAGCGGAAGAAGAGCCTGAGAAAAAGGGATTTGGTCGTCTGTTTCAGAGCAAAAAAGCAAAGTTAAAGTCAGATGAGCCTGATCTATCCAAGTTGGAAATCGATGATTTCACCACTATGGATGATGCACCTTCCATTAAAAAAGACATTAAATCTATACGGGCAAACTTGACGGTACGCCTGATTACGACCGCCATTTGCTTTGGGATTCTTTTATATCTCGCATTATCAGTCAACCTTCCTCTTCCTCTGCCGCAAATAATCTTTCCAGAATTGAATATGCAGTTCTTTACTCTTGCCAATCTGTGTGTGATGATCATAGCCACTTTGGCGTGCAACTCGGTGGTAGGCGGGGGACTGATTTCTTTTCTAACTTTAAAGGCGGACGGAGACTCGCCAATGGCACTGGCTACCCTTGCTACAATTGCCAATGGCGTGGCACTTGCGGTATTTCCCAAATATCTTGAAAATGGAAAGGCCCAGATGTTTTTTGTCATCGCAGCACTGGGACTTATCTTCAACACCATTGGGAAACTTCATATTATCAAACGAGTAGACAGAAATTTTGAGATTATTGCCTCGGATAAAGAAAAAATTTCTATTTTATCAACACGTGAATCGGCGGTACTTGGGGGGATTGCAGGTCTTGCTGCAGACGTGGATGCGGCGATGGCCTATGGAGTTAAAACCGAATTCCCCACCAATTTCTTAGAGATATCCTATGTAGAGGATTATGCGGAAAGCATTAGCAAGCTTGTTACACCATTGTTCTTTGGCTTTAGTTTTCTGATGAGCTGTATATCTTATTTGCTTTTCAACCGAGATGTAATGGCGACGCTGACTGCTTTTAATGCAATGGTCTGCATAACCTCCCCCTTGACAGCCACTATGGTTGGGAATCTTCCACTCTACCGTGCCACTGCCAAGCTAAATAAAGAAGGAAGCGCAATCTCCGGATATACCGCCGTTGAACAGATGGACGGTGTCAAGGCAATTGCTCTCAACGCGACGGAACTGTTTCCTGCTGGCTGCGTAGAACTGCACGGCATTAAAACTTTTGCGCAGGGACGGATCGATCAGGCAATTCTGGACGCTGCAAGCGTGATGTGCTCGGTAGAAGGTCTGCTGACCGATATTTTTATGCAGATCATTGGTTCAAATGTGTCCATGCTTAAACGAATTGATACCCTCGTATATGAGGACGGAATGGGCATATCTGCCTGGGTGGATGGCAAGCGCGTTTTGATTGGCAATCGTGAACTGATGCGTCATCACGGAATTGATACCCCTTCAGACGATTATGAACAGAAGTTTGTCGGTGGGGGAAGGGATATCCTTTATCTTGCCAATTCGGGCGAGGTGACTGCGATGTTTGTTTTGAGCTATAAAGCAAATGAAGAAATTGCCAGACAGCTTGAGCGCTTTGCCCATCTCGACACTCATCTGGTTATATACACCACGGACCCCAACATCACCATTGCCAAGGTAGCAAGCTCTTACGAATATCCTTCTGATCTCATCCGACTTGTACCGGCCAACCTGCATACGGAGTATCGATCTTTGACCGAAGCAAGGCCAACGGCAAGTGCGCAGATGGTATCTGTGGGCGGACCAGTCAGCCGTATGCATGCCATCTCCGCCGCCATCACTGTGAAAAGCTCTATCCAGATGGGTATGATGCTGCAGCTTTTTGGCATGGTATTTGGCTATGTGGTGATCACTTATCTCGCCTTTATGGGTACGGTGAGTGCTATGGGCTTTTTTCAGCTGATGATCTATCAGCTTTTCTGGGCTGCGGCTGTGATTATCGTACCAAATATCAGAAAATTGTAACTGTATCAATAATTTTGCACTCGTACCCCACGCCGAAGGCGAGGTAGCGGATGCAAAAATTAAGAGTTGAAATTATATAATTTAGTATAAAAATAATGGAACCTGTCGAATCTGCCTTTTGTAAAAAACGAAGGCAGATTTTTTGTTGTAAATATTTTCAAAAGCTTGCCATGTGCTATAAAAGCCTATATAATTATGCTATAACTGTCGCTATGAAGCGGGATGCCTATGTGCATTATTCACAATTAGATCCAGGCCTCGCTTGTTATAAACGGCAAAAAAGAAAGGGGAACACAGTCTATGAGACAGTATCTGGCTGGCAAAATCAGAAATGTAGCTCTGGCGGGGCATGGGGGAAGCGGAAAAACCTCACTCGCCGAAGCTTTACTTTTCAAGGCGGGTGCAACCGATCGACTGGGACGAGTTGAAAGCGGAAACACAGTCTGCGACTTCGATCCTGAAGAGATTAAAAGAGTAGCCTCTGTAGCCTCAGCTGTTGCGCCATTCTCATGGGGAAGCGTCAAGATCAATCTGATCGATACCCCCGGACTGTTCGACTTTGCCACAGGCTTCTATGAGGGAGTTCGCGCGGCCGAAAGTGTATTGATTACCGTGTCAGCCAAATCCGGCGTCACCGTGGGTGCTGAAAAGGCGCACAAGTTGGCTCTTGAGCAAGGAAAGTCCCGCATGTTCTTTATCAGCAAGATGGATGCTGAGAATGCCGATTTTTATAAAGCGCTTGAGGAATTAAAGTCCGCTTTTGGGCCGAGCGTCTGCCCGTTGGTTGTACCATTTGTTGAAAATGAAAAGGTCGTCGCCTATATTAATCTAGTTGACAGCAAAGCCTATGCCTACAGTGATAAGGGAGAGCCGAAAGAGATTGCAATGCCCGATATGGGTCACAGGCTTGAAGGTCTCACCAGCGCCATTTCTGAGGCGGTCGCCGAAACGGATGAAGAGCTTTTTGAAAAGTATTTTTCGGGTGAACAATTTACCCGTGATGAGATTATCAAGGGAATACACACCGGCGTGAAGAGTGGAACCATCGCCCCCGTACTTTGCGGTTCCTCTGTCACCATGGCCGGAATCGATATGCTGCTAGATGCCATCGTTGATCATCTTCCCTCTGCATGGGAGTCGGGCGCTGAGAAAGCCACCGATAAGAACGACAATAACATCATGGTTGAATGTACAGACGATGCTCCCCTTGCCGCTTATGTGTTTAAGACAGTTGCCGACCCGTTTGTGGGCAAGCTTTCCTTTGTAAAAGTCGTTTCCGGAAAATTGGGTGGAGATATTACCCCCCTCAATACGAGGACAGGCAATCTTGAACGCTTGGGTAAAATCATCTATGTAACCGGCAAGAAGCAAGAGGACACTGCCTTTATCACCGCCGGGGATATTGGCGCGGTCACTAAGCTGGCAGAGACAGTTACCGGAGACTCGCTGTGTGACCCCAAACGCCCCCTTTCTTTCTTCCCCACCATCTTTCCCACCGCCAGCCTGACCATGGCTGTATTGACTAAAAACAAGGGCGATGAGGGCAAGATCGCGCAGGGTATCCAGCGCCTGATGGAAGAAGATCCTGTGGTCTCATTTACGCAGAATGTGGAAACTCGGCAGCAGCTTTTATCCGGTTTGGGTGAGCAACACCTTGATGTGATCATATCCAAGCTTAAAAGCAAGTTTGGAATCGATGTTCAACTGGTCAAGCCCCGTGTTGCCTACCGCGAAACCATTAGAAAGAAGGTCAAGGTGCAGGGCCGCCACAAAAAGCAGTCGGGCGGACATGGCCAGTTTGGTGATGTCTGGATTGAGTTTGAGCCGTGCGACAGCGATGAGCTTGTGTTTGCTGAGAACGTTTTTGGAGGCTCAGTCCCCAGAAACTTTTTCCCAGCCGTTGAAAAGGGCTTGCAGGATTGCGTCAAGCGAGGTGTCCTTGCCGGATATCCGGTTGTAGGGCTGAAGGCTACTCTTGTGGACGGTTCTTATCACCCTGTCGACTCCTCTGAAATGGCCTTCAAACTGGCTGCCACCGTCGCCTATAAGGCGGGTGTGGTTCAGGCTTCTCCCGCGCTTCTTGAACCAATTGGCAATTTGAAAGTCTATGTTCCCGACAGCTACACCGGTGACATCATCGGTGAGCTGAACAAGCTCCGTGGCAGAATCTTGGGTATGGGCCCCAGCCCTGACGGCCTTCAGGAGGTCGAGGCAGAGGTGCCAATGAGCGAGATGTATGATTTTACTACCCTTGTGCGTTCCATGACCCAGGGCCGAGGGAGCTTCACTCTTACCTTCCAGCGTTATGAGCTGTTGCCTGCCAATCTCGAGGCCGCCGTCATTGAGGATGCCAAGTCGATGGAGGAAGAAGAATAACGAAACAGTATACTCAATCATAAAGAGGGGCCGCTGAAAAGCGCAGTTCAATAGGAAATCTTATAGAACTTACCCCAAAACCAATATACAGATGAAACAAGAGAGGTAATATCGTAATGATGTTACCTCTCTTGTATGTTGGAACAACTCAGTTTATATAGTTGATTAACTTGAAAACAAGCTTGTGATTTCTTCCCCCGCCAAAGGCGGGGGAAGAAAATGACGTTTTATATATAGCCAGTTTTTAAGTTAATTGGCTATATTTCGCTTGTACAATGCGATAATAGGTGCGGGCAGTCAGCTGATATACCGCAAAATACAATATGGTAAATATCAGAACCGCACCGATTGCGCAATATAAAAACAGCGTGCGGTTTGTCATGTTGAATGCCTCCAGCAATTTGCAGAGAACAGGAAACGCCACCGCGATATGCAGTACTGCCATACCAAGCGGCAGAAAGAAGACCATCAGCACCTGTTTGCCAATGGTGCTGCGCACCTCCTTGTCGCTCATCCCCACATTCTGCATGATCCTGAACCGGTCGTGGTCATCAAAGCCCTCGGTGATCTGCTTATAGTAGATGATCAGCACCGCGGCAAGGAGAAACAGCGACACAAAGAAGATACCGACAAACAAAATGCTTCCGTAAATCTGATAAAAATCATTCCGGGCTGAATCGATGTTATCGACCGTGGCAAGACGCGGCACTGTTTCATTGAATGCGCTGCGCATCATTTTGTAGTATTCCGGCAGATTTTTCGTATCGCCAGAAACGTCATGGCTGTAATAGTACGTCAAAACGCGCTCGGACTTGTGATCGCCAGCGGCATTGGCTGCGTCCCGGATGGCTTCCAAATCTGAGAACCTAGGAAAAACAACGATAACAGACTCCACCATGTTAATAGAACTGCTAAAGTCTGGTATGGGGATCTGGCCCACTACTTTGTAGATTTTCTCCCCGAGTTTGATGGTGTCGCCCGTAAGCGGAATCCCGCTGACATGGACGAGTACTTCTCCATCTTCCAATTTCTTCGCAGAACCTGTCATTCTGTTATAATCCGAAAGTAAGAGACTGTCCATTTCACAGGTCGACGAGGTATAAAACCCGTTCATCGAAAAGCTGTCGCCGTTTCTGTTTGCTGGGTAGCTGAAACCGGTATATCCCACGGCGTTCTTTATGGTAAATCCATATTTCTGCGCATGATTTTGGGCAGCCGCCTGCATAAGATCAGGGCTTTGCTCATCTGCAACACAGCTCGTTTCGATCTGACGCGGATACTCATGATTTAGGATATCCTCTTCGCCGATAAACAGGCAAACTGTTGAGGACAGGGTCACCAGCACACAAGTAGATAAAATACAGATGCTGGCAAGACCTGTGGCATTCTGTTTCATCCGATAGATCATTCCTGATACGGAAACGAAGTTTTTGGGCCGGTAGTAGAAAGCGCTGTTTTTGCGCAGCAGCTTGAGAAACACAATACTTCCGGCGATAAACAGGCAATAGGTGCCGATGATGACCAACAGCACTGCGGGAAAGAAGACCCCAAGCGCATCGGACGGAGTGCGCACCATCCATGAGAGTATATAGCCGCCGCCCAGGGTGACAAGACCAACCAGCGCCAGCAGCCAGCGGGCTTTCGGGTCCCGTTCGCCCTCCTTAACGCTGTTCAGCAGAGAAATCGGGTTGGTACGCATGATACTGATGATATCAAAAGTAAGCACAAGGGCAAAGCCCGCACCGAACAGAAGAACGGTGAGAAAGACGGCATTCATAGGGATTTGAAAAGTGAGCGCTACAGGCAGACCAACAATCCGATTTAGCAGCAAAAAGAAAAGCTGACTGAACAGTGCCCCGCCTATGATACCGCACAAAATGCAGACGGAACCGGTTATCAGTACCTCCCAGACCATGACAATGCAAATATGGCGCTTTTCCATACCCAGAATGTTGTATAATCCAAATTCCTTTTTCCGGCGTTTCATAATAAAGCTATTAATATAAAAAAGAATGATGAGTGAGAAAAAACCGCAGATAAATGAGCTGAGTTTTAGAATTTCACCCATTATTCCGCCGCCCTTTATGGTGCTTTCTGCCACCATAACATAAACAGATCTAAGGCTATAGAACAAAGCAATGATCAGAGCTCCTGCCAACAGATAAGGTAAATAGATACTCTTGTTCTTTTTGATATTCGTGCTAGCCAAACGAGAGTAAAAATGCTTATTCACGAGCATTACCTCCCGTTGCAAGCACAGTAAGCGTACTGGAAATTTTTTGATACATTTCCTCGTTATTTAGAGCGCCTTTGTAAAGCTGGTGAAACACTGTGCCGTCTTTGATAAACAACACACGCCCCGCATGGCTTGCGGCAAGGGTGCTGTGGGTAACCATCAATATAGTCTGTCCCTCGTTATTAATCTCCTCAAAGACACGCAGCAACCCGTCGGTCACTCTGGAATCAAGCGCGCCGGTCGGTTCATCGGCCAGCACTATTTGAGGGGAGGTAATCAGCGCCCTAGCTATGGCGGCACGTTGCTTCTGCCCACCTGACACCTCATATGGATATTTCTCCAGTAGTTCAGAGATGCCCAGTTTCACCGCGATAGGGTTCAGTCGCTTTTCCATTTCAGCGTGGCTCCTCTTAGACAATACAAGCGGTAAAAAGATGTTGTCCTTCAGTGAAAAAGTGTCCAGTAGGTTGAAGTCCTGAAATACGAAGCCTAGATTATTCCTTCGGAAGGTTGACATCTGGCTGTCCGGAATATGTGCCGTGTTTTTGCCATTCAGCAGTATCTCGCCGCCCGTGGGTTTATCCAGGGTCGCCAGAATATTGAGAAGGGTGGTTTTGCCAGAGCCGGATTCGCCCATAATTGCTATATATTCGCCCTGATCCACCGTGAAGTTCACATCTGTCAGAGCCTGTACCTGATTACCGCCAAAGCGAGTGATGTATATTTTCTTTAAATGCTTTACTTCCAAAAGGGACATTTATGACTCCTCCTTAATTTTGATTTTACTTACAACTGATTATAAGAAAAAAAGAAATGCAGAGCCATCGAATCGGCTTACATTCCTTTCTGATAACCTTACAATTTTGTAAGGATCGCCGTAAGACAAAGTTGTTTTAACGCTATTTTCCCCGCTGCGGGCGGGGAAAATAGCGTTGGTGTATGATATGGAATCAGGCTTATTCGATGTCAAATTTCTCACGAGAAAGATCCAACTTCACCTTTGTACCTTTTCCCACAGATGAAGTAATTATGACGGAATTTCCCAGCAAAGTAAGTGCCTGCTTGCAAAGGCTAAGTCCAATACCGGTGGAACGCTTGTCCAGTCTGCCATTATAGCCGGTATAACCCCACTCAAACACACGAGGCAGATCTTCCGGTTGGATTCCAATACCGGTATCTTCGATCACCAGTATGGCCTGTTCATTTTTCGCAAGGTAGATGGAAACCTTTCCCTCTTGCGTATACTTTACCGCATTGGTCAACAGCTGCTCAAGCACAAACACCAGCCACTTTTCGTCGGTAAGGATATGGCAATTCATTGGCTCGATATCAATTCCAATTTTCTTATGAATAAAGAGGGTGGAAACCTTTTTAACAGCCTGTTTGACCAGTGCATCCAGAGCATATTCCTCAAACACCACATCATGGGAAGACATGCCCAGTCGCTGGTATTGCAGAACCATATCCACATATTGCTCCGTTTTGAAGAGTTCCTGGTCTAGTGCTTTGCAATTTAAAGTATCTTCCTGCAATAGGAGACGCATGGCAGCAATGGGGTTTTTGATTTGATGTGACCAGAGGGTGTAATAGCGTGTGGCGTTGGCAGCATCCTGACGTGCCTTTTCCTCGGTCTGCAAGCATCTTGTTTCCAATATCTGCATTATTTCCAAATAACCTTGTTCCGGCAATTCGTTGCAATCGGGCAGTTCTCCCAAGTGAAAGGCGGCTTGCTTTTTTAGCAGTTGCAGCTGTTTAATCGTTTTATAATATCTGCAAAAATCCATAGTACCAAAGCTGAGTATAACGGCAAGCATGATGAAGGATGCATAAAGTGCGGGACCCCAGAGCAAGCCATACAGGCCATAAATCACAAACATAGTCACGATCAGAAAGACAATCAGTATCATTATTTTCTGCCTGCTTTTTAAATAAGTAAAAAAAATCATGTTACTCATACGCTATGCCTCCACCAGATAGCCAATGCCTTTTTTGGTGACGATAAAATCGATTAGTCCGATACTCTCAAGCTTTTTGCGAAGGCGGGTAATATTGACGGTGAGCGTGTTGTCGTCTATAAAACTTTCAGTTTCCCACAGCTTTTTGATGATGTCATCGCGCGTGACGATATTGCCCTTCGCCTCCATGAGAAGCTGTGTGATTTTAAATTCGTTTTTAGTCAGTTCCAGACGCCGATTGCAGTACAGTATGGTCGAATCTCCTAAATTGAGGGTGACTCCTCCCAGATTTACCACATTCATATCCGCGCCGAAGGAATAGGTGCGGCGCAGAATCGCCTGAATCTTCGCGGTTACAACTTCCAAATTAAACGGCTTTGCTACAAAATCATCCGCACCAAGATTGATTGCCATCACCAAATTCATATCATCGCTTGCCGATGAAAGAAAGATGATTGGCTTCTGACTGACCTTGCGGATCTCCATGCACCAGTGGTAACCGTTGAAAAAAGGAAGTGAAATATCAAGGAATACAAGATGTGGCTCATAAGCTTCAAACTGCTCCAGCACGCTGCCAAAGTCGGTTACAGTCTGGACAAGATACCCCCATTTTGTTAGTTGCCGTTCCAGCACTTCAGATATGGTGAGGTCATCCTCTATGACCAATATTTTGTACATTTATACCCCCTCCTTTCTCCATACAAATTATAACATTAGAGGTGATTATATAAAAGCTCCCACTGCTTTTTTTATCTGATAATCTGTATTTGATTTATAGTTGTTAACTTGAAAACAAGCTTGTGATTTCTTCCCCCGCCGAAGGCGGGGGAAGAAAATGACGTTTTATACTTGTCAATTCTGAAGTATGGCTATCTCCGTCGACGTATCCTGTCTCTGTTTCCTATTGAAGTCTGGAAAAATAGAGATAAACCTTTTGAATTTCGCATGTCACGTATATAAGAAGGCTGAAAGGGCGCTCTTTGGCTAAAAAAGAAGAGGAAAGGTCTCAGAACCGCTTACCATGTGCATTTACATTGTTAAATGGGAATATATATAGCATCGAGGTGGTAAAGATGATGATGATGTCCTTTCGACTGAACTTGAAAAATGTAGCCCTTATACTGGTAGCTGTGCTCACAATTGCAGTGCTGTTGGCCGGCCTTCGCTGGGCCATAGGGGAACTATGGCTTACCGATGCGGTTTCGGCTAGGGTGACCAAACAGGCTGCCGGAGCCACCGAGGAGGAAAGGGTACATTTCATGACGGCATATGGCTGGGAAGTGGAAAAGCCCGCGGCGGAGATGGCAGAGGTGCTCATCCCTTCTGAGTTTGATGAGGTATACCGGGCCTATAATGCCCTTCAGAAAAAACAGGGATATGATCTGCAGAAATATAGCGGTAAGCGCTGCATGAGATATACCTATATTGTCAAAAACTATCCAACAGGCGAGAAAAATGTGAGAATAAATCTTCTTATCTGCTCGGGCAAAATCATCGGCGGAGATGTAATGAGCGTTCGACTGGATGGCTTCATGCACGGATTCACCGTTCCCAAGTCTTGAGAAGGCAGAGTGAGCATGCTATACTGTCAATAACGTACATAGCTGGCTATTGTAACAAATCAAGAAGAAAATAAAACTCTATCTGCCCCACCTACGGTGGGGCAGATAGAAATAGACCCATTACTATAGATCAGTCAGCGGAAGGGATGTTGAATATGACGTTTTTTCGTTTGGACAAAATACTGTCATCCCAGCTTCAAATATCGCGTAAAGAGGCCGGAAAGTTAATTAAAGATGGGGCCGTATGCGTCAACGGCACGGTTATACTGCGCCCAGAAAACAGTATTGATCCATCCTCATCCGAGATAACCGTTTCCGGCAGGAGGATCACTTATCAGAAATACATCTATTTGCTATTAAATAAACCCCTGGGATACGTTTGCTCTACCGAAGACCCGGGCTGTCCCACCGTTCTGGAGCTTGTACCTAAAGAGCTTTACCGTGATGGGATTTTCCCCGCGGGGCGGTTGGACAAGTATACAGAGGGGATGGTACTTCTTACGGATGATGGAAACTTTGCTCACAGGATTCTTACTCCCAAACGACATGTGGACAAAAGGTATTACGTCAAACTGGACAAGCCAGTGGTAAATGCGGACTTAACATTGCTATTCGAGCAAGGGATGGCGATCGATGGAGGCGAGGTCTGCCTGCCCTCCAAGCTTGAGGCTATATCGCCCTTTGAGGCTATGGTCACTATACACCAGGGGATGTACCATCAGATTCGTCGCATGTTCGGCCAAACAGGTGCAAATGTGATTAAGCTTGTACGTTTGCAGATCGGAGGGCTCGTTCTCGATCCGCAGCTCGGCGCAGGAGAATGCCGTCCGCTCACAGAGTCTGAACTAACCTTGATCACTGGAGAAAATAGCCTGAGCTGATCTGAATTTATATTATACTAAAACGGCACTTTGTTTTTGCACTTATAGCCAATTAACTTAAAAACTGGCTATATATAAAACGCCATTTTCTTCCCCCGCCTTCGGCGGGGAAGAAATCACAAGCTTGTTTTCAAATTAATCAACTATACTTCCTATGATTCCAACTTCTTCGTTGAGGGAAAGGTATTTGTATGAATTTGCAACAGTGAAGAGGGCACACCGCGGATTTCGGGTGCCCTGTTTTTTTATAAGAGAAGAATAAATTTGCATTTAGGATTTACCCAATATATAGTTAAAATGCTAAATTTGGTAAATTTTGTATAATAAATGGGAATACTTTGTGATATAAGAGCAATTTTGAGGCGAAAAGGAAGAAAAATCATTATATTTTACAACTTTTATTGTTTTTTATGTTGCAATGGTACATTTAACTATGTAGAATATATATTATTGGTTACATTGTTATAGGTATTCTTAACAAGTAAAGAGAGGGTTTAAGATGTCGAACAGACTATTTCAGGGAATCATCCACCAAATGCGGGATTGCATTGATCGCGTGATCGGTATTGTGGACGACAGCTGTACCATTGTCGCGTGCAGCGATCTTGCAAGGGTAGACGAAGCCGCAGAACCCATATCTTTTGACCTGCCGGATGGTCAGGAAGGTTTAGTCAAAGACGGCTATACCTACAAACCGTTTGGCACCGGACAAAAGCCCGAATATGCCGTGTTCGTCGAAGGTACCGATGAGCTGGCTGCAAGGTATTGCAAGATTCTGTCCGTTTCTATCGCAAGCGTAAAGCAGTACTACGACGAGAAGTATGATAGGGGAAACTTTATCAAAAATGTGATTCTTGACAATATCCTGCCTGGAGACATTTATATCAAAGCGCGGGAGCTTCACTTTAGCACTGACGTAAGCCGTGTTGTACTGCTTGTCAGAATTGTTTCGACCACCGGTGTATCTGCCTTTGATGTCATACAAAATCTCTTTCCTGATAAGAATAAGGACTTTGTTTTTAGCATTTCTGAATATGATATTGTCCTTGTTAAAGAGATCAAAGCAGCCATTGATTCCAAAGACCTTGAGAAGCTATCCCGCTCGATCGTCGATACACTGAGCAGCGAATTTTACACCAAGGTGGTCGTAGGTATCGGCACAACGGTTACCGGGGTGAAGGATCTCGCCCGCTCATTTAAAGAGGCGCAGGTGGCCTTAGAGGTTGGCAAGGTATTCGATACCGAAAAAACGATCGCTCGTTATGAGAATCTGGGGATTGCCCGCCTGATCTACCAGCTTCCCACCACTCTTTGCGAGATGTTTCTTAAAGAGGTATTCCGCAAGGGTTCGATCGAGAGTCTGGATAAAGAGACACTTTTTACAATTCAAAAATTCTTTGAAAACAACCTTAATGTTTCCGAAACCTCTAGAAAGCTTTTTGTACACCGCAACACGCTGGTATACCGTCTGGAAAAGATTAAAAAGCTTACCGGACTTGATCTGCGTGAATTTGACCATGCTATCGTTTTTAAGGTAGCACTGATGGTAAAGAAATATTTGACCGCCAATCCTGCCAAGTATTAAGCGGGAGAGGGCGGTCTTTCCCCAGAAAGGGTGGTGTGGGGATGATTGAGTTTTCCGGCGTGAACAAGACATATGATAGTGGGACAGATGCCCTTAAAGATATAAACTTATCCATAGAAAAAGGCGAATTTGTTTTTATCGTTGGCGCCTCTGGCGCGGGTAAAAGCACTCTGATAAAACTGATATTAAAAGAGGAAGAGCCAACTTCAGGATTGGTCACGGTTAACGGACACAACCTAATAAAGCTTAAACGAAATGAAATCCCCGTATACAGAAGGTCGCTGGGTGTAGTCTTTCAAGACTTCAGACTGATTCCCAATATGTCGGTATATGACAATGTGGCTTTTGCCCTGCGTGTGACAAATGTGTCCGGACGCGATATCAAGCGTCGGGTTCCTTACATACTTGACTTGGTCGGTCTTTTAAGCAAGGCCAAAAGATTTCCTGAACATCTTTCCGGCGGTGAGCAGCAGAGGGTAGCCCTTGCAAGGGCGCTTGTCAACAACCCCTCGTTGCTGATAGCGGACGAGCCTACAGGTAATATCGACCCAGAGATGTCCTTTGAAATAGTGGGGCTATTAAATGAAATTAACAAATGTGGTACGACGGTATTGATGGTGACCCACCAACACGACTTGGTGGCGCGCTTTGACCGCCGCACGATTGTCATAGGCGATGGCCATGTGTTGGCCGATGGCCGGATCGGGGGCAGACGTGCGAGGCAGTAGTTTTGGATATCTTGTGCATGAAGGCGCAAGAAATTTATACGCGAACAGGACGATGTCTTTGGCGGCCATAGGCGTATTGGTCGCCTGTCTTCTTCTGATCGGCAATGCAGTGCTTCTTTCAGTGAACATCAACAGCTTGCTTGGATATGTGGAAGACCAGAATGAAATCGTTTTGTTTCTCAATGACAATATAGATGATGAGACGATTGCACAGCTTGATCGTGAGTTAAAAGCGATGGACAGCATCGCTTCATCTGTCTTTGTCAGCCGTGAGCAGGGTCTCATCGATTGGATGAAAACCCTGAACAATGGGGATCAGCTTCTCTCTTGGCTTGCCGGGGACAACCCCCTTCCTGATTCCTACCGTGTCAAAATCAAGGAGCTTAAGGACATAGACGTCGTCCTGATGGATTTACGCGGACTCAATGGTGTGAACAAGGTAAACGCGCCCATAGAGGTGGCAGAGGCAATTCTGAATCTGCGCACCGGACTTGGCATGGTCGGGATCAGCATCATTTTGATTCTGGCGGCTGTATCGCTTGTAATCGTCGCCAATACGATTAAAATAACTGTATTCAATCGACGCAAAGAGATCAGCATCATGAAATATGTGGGGGCCACAAACGGGTTTATCCGCTTACCGTTTTTAATTGAGGGGATTTTGCTTGGCTTAATCTCAGCCACAATTGCCTTCTTGCTTCTTTGGGGAGGCTATCATATTATCATTGTCACCATTTCTAAGAGCTCGGTGGCATGGGCTTCGATTGTCATGGCTAATATCGTTTCTTTTGGTTCAATAGCACTGCCCCTTTATTGCGGATTTGTCGCTGCAGGGGTTTTTATAGGTTCCTTAGGCAGCATGATCTTTATCGGAAAATATATCAAAGTATAAAGGAGGTGCTTCTGTTTGAAACTGAAAGCAAAATCATGGATTGCCATCGTATTGGCATTAGCCATCACGCTTTCCGTCGCCCCCGCAAAACAGAGCATTGCTGCGGATTCTTCGGCATATGATAGCCAGTTAAATGATCTTAACTCCCGATATGATACATTGGAAAAACAGCAACAGCAGATACAATCTGAGATCAACAGAGCCAAAACAGAAAAGGACAAGCAGCTAGCAGCAAAAAAGCAGCTGGACAATCAGATATACAATACCCGACAGCAGATCAACATACTCAATGACAAAATCAGTCTTCTGGAGAAAGAAATAGCCCAGAAACAGGCCGAGATCGCAGAAAAACAGGCCGAGATTGATAAGAATTACGACATGCTTAAACAACGTCTGAAGGCAATGTATACGTCAGGAAATTCTACGGTGCTTGGCTTGGTGTTAGGGGCGGGAAGCTTCGCCGAATTTTTGACAAGGGCTGAGGTGGCTTCACGCATATCTCAGCACGATCAAGAATTGATTGATAGTCTGGTGAAGGTCAAAGGTATGATCGACCAGGACCGCATACAGGTGGAAAAGAACAAGACAGATATCGAGGGGTCCAAGACACAGGTCGCTAAGAAGCAATCCGAACTTGGCGTGCAGCTGAAGACTACAGAAAGCCAGATACAGGATATCGGAGCCCTTGAGACAGAGTATAAGAAAAATGCGGCAAAGCTCCAAAAAGAAATGGATCAGCTCCAGTCTGAGATGGACACGATATATGCCAATATTCATTCAGAGGGCGAATATGCAGGTGGAAAGCTTGGGTGGCCTGTAGCGGGCTTTACAACAATTACCTCGGATTATGGATGGCGCTTTAGCAACACCAATTTCCACACTGGAATTGATATCGCAGGAAAGAACTCCGCCGGCAGCGGTATCTATGGACAGAATATTTTTATCCGCACACGCAGGTAAGGTCGTATTCACTCAGACTACATATGTTCCCGGCAAGGGATATGGCAATGTATGTCATCGTGGACCATGGCGGTCGGCATATCGACTCTTTATGGACATTCCAGCCAGATCCTTGTCAAAGTGGGCGACAGGGTTAGCCGTGGACAGCCTATAGCCAAGGTAGGTTCGACAGGCTGGTCGACCGGTCCTCATCTGCATTTTGAGGTTCGTGGTAAACGGTAAATATACCCGTCCATGGGACTACATCAGCAGACCATAACAGCGTGTTTTGACAGGAGTAAGGTCTGAATTCATTCGGGCCTTACTCCGTAGGATTTTAAGCTGCAAAACATGTTTTTTTGCAATAAAAAATCAGTTTATTATCCTCTGGTTCGCGCATGGGCGGTAACCCGTCAAGAAAAACAAAGTTTTCTTATGGTGTGACCGTTTTACCATATTTGTTATCAGTTTGGCCTGCTGCAGTCGGGCAGACTGATATAAAAGGAGTCTCGTTTTATTTACAAAATTGTTATAAGGTGGTGCATGGATTTTTATATCTTTCATGATACTATAAAGGTAAATTTCTCTGTTCACACCGATTAAATGCGGCCAGACAAGGGGGAACTTGTACCCGCGCAAACTGCAAATCCATGTATGGCGGGTGTGCGCTCTGTACGAGTTGATTGTGTGATAGAAATAATTGTCTTATCTTTTTCTGCTATGGCGGTTAGACAATAAAATCCAGTATAATGCCGATGCACAGCGGCGGAATGGACGATCATATGAATAGAAAAATATCTTTTGGTGGCGCGATAACGAGATGGCCATCATGTTTTCCACGGTAAACATTTATCATCACCATGATTTTTGCACTGAGAAATTTTGACGGCCGCGTTTTAAGCATTAAGGACAGAGAAGCCATGTACTCCAAGCTGTCTGAGATAGATCGTCTTGTTCGGCAAAACTACAATGGTGTGCTGGATGAGGATAAACTGAACGACTCTATTGCCGCCGGCTATATTGAAGGAGTCAAAGACAAATATGGC